>JBBRWR010000092.1:0-32357 GCA_038249085.1 Opitutales bacterium | reverse complement strand
ATTTGCGCCCGGCCCCCCGGGGGGCGCCTGTCTTCGTGGGGCCCCCGCCGGTCAGAGACGCGGCGCTACTTTCAGAGGTATCACCTTCAACCGCCAGATGCGCCCGTTCGCCGGGAAGGGGACGGGAACACGCAATGGGAAAACCAAGGCCGCCTATCGGGCCAGCGCCCGCGCGGCCGTATCCTGAAAGACACGACGGACCTCGCTGGCGTCGCTGTTGGGAAAGTTGGCCCGTTGCACCATGAGCACGTAGATAACGCCCTTCGTCGGATCGATCCACGCCTGCGTGCCCCAGGCGCCACCGTGGCCGAAGGAACCGGGTGAGAGCATCGCGGCGACGCCGTCATGCGGCGTGCGCAGGACGCACGTGCCGATGCCCCAACCGTAGTTTGCTCCGTGACGGCCGAAGGCTTCGGTCTGGAAGAACCCGGTGGGCAGGTCGCCCGTGTGGACGGACGAGAGGGCCTGGACGGCAGCCGCGCTGAGGTAACGCCGGCCATCGAGCGTGCCGTTGTTGAGCAGCATCTGGCAAAACCGCGTGTAGTCCGTAGCCGTGGAATAGAGACCGCCGTTGCCCTGCGGCGGGCGGTCGCGCGTGCCGAAGTCGGCGCGGGGCGGCACGGGCGCAAGTTGCCCAGTCTCGGGGTTGCGGGCGTAGGCCGTCGCCAGCCGACTTCGCTGGACCGCGGTGGGATAGAAGGTCGTGTCCTTCAGGCCGAGCGGGTCGAAGAGGCGCTTTTGGAGGAAAGCATCGAAGGACATCCCGCTGACGACCTCGACGATCCGGCCGGCGAGGTTGATGCCCGACTGCGTGTATTTCCACTTGGCGCCGGGTTCGTACTGCATCTTAGCCGCGAGCCAGACCGGCACGAGGTCAGCGAGCGTGCGGGCGGCCTGCGCGGCCGGGCCGGTGGCCTCACCGAGACCGGAGGTGTGCGTGAGGAGGTGGGTGAGGGTGAGGTTGGCGGGTTGCCCGGAGGGGGTCTTCAGCTGGGCAAACTCCGGGATGAACTTCGCCACGGGATCGGTGAGGCTGAGCCTGCCCTCGTCCACGAGCATCATGATGGCGGTGCCCGTCACGGGCTTGGTCATCGAGGCGATCCAGAAGAGGGTGTCGGGGGTCATGGGGCGTCCGTTGGCGAGATCAGCGTGGCCAGTGGTGGCCAGGTGAAGGGTGGCCTCCTTGGTGGCGACGACGGTGATCGCGCCGGCGATCTCGTGCCGGGCGATCATGTCCTGCATCGCGGCGTCGATGCCGGGCAGGTGCGGGGCGGCGCTGAGCGCGGTGGTGAACAGCGCGGCGGAAAATGCGGCGGTGACAACGCCGCGCGAGAGTCGGGTGGAGGGCATGGGGAGACAGAGACAGTGTCAAAGTCGACTGGCCAATCTTTCTCGTACCTCTTTATCTTGGCTGATGTCGCTTCGCTCGGTACTCTTTCGTCAGGGTTTGTCCGGGGGTGAGAAAGATTAAGAGAAAGAGGAAAGAGAAAGATTGCGGGGCGAGAGAACGACTTTGACGCTGTCTTGCGGGGGAGACGGGTTGCCGGAAAGGGGGCTGGCGCAGCCCACTGCGCGGAGTGGTGAATGCCCGGTGAACAATCTCGCAGGTTTTTCCATTGCGGGACGGGGCCACCCCCCTTGAATCGGCCGTTTCCCATTTGCATGTATCTCAAGGCGCTCAAGCTGCACGGCTTTAAAAGCTTCGCAGATCCCACCACTCTTCGTTTCGAACCCGGGGTCACGGCGGTCGTGGGTCCCAACGGCTGCGGCAAATCCAACATCGCGGATTCGATTCGCTGGGTGCTGGGCGAGCAAAGCGCCAAAGCGCTGCGGGGCGGCAAGATGCAGGATGTCATCTTCGAGGGAGCCGACACGCGCAAGCCGGCCCAGCTCTGCGAGGTGACGCTCATCCTGACGGAGTGTGAGAAGCAATTGGGGAGCGAGTATCACGAGATCGAGATCACGCGCCGGGTGCACCGCGACGGTCAGAGCGAGTATTCCTTCAACGGCCAGGCGTGCCGGTTGAAGGACATCCAGAAGCTTTTCATGGACACGGGGGTGGGCCGGACGAGCTATTCGATCATGGCCCAGGGGCAGATCGACCAAATCCTGTCCTCGAAGCCGGAAGAGCGGCGTTCGGTCTTCGAGGAGGCGGCGGGGATCACGAAGTACAAATCGCAGCGGCGGGAGGCGATGCAGAAGCTTGCCCTGACCGACCAGAATCTCGCCCGGGTGGCCGACGTCATCGGCGAGGTGGCGCGCCAGATCGGCAGTCTGCGCCGGCAGGCGGCGAAGGCGATGCGTTACAAGCGGCTCCATCACCGGCTGCGCCATCTCGCGCTGGCCTGGAGCGGGTACAACCACGCGCAGTTGACGGCGACGCTCGGGGAACTCGAGGCCAGGGTGGGGATCCTGCGGGCGGCGGCGGAGGCCCGGCGCGCGGATTTCGAGCGGCAGGAGACGTCGTTGGGGGCGCAGCGCGGGCATCGTGGCCGGCTCAACCAGCGGGTGCAGGACGCGCAGCAGGCGGTTTACGATTTGCGGTCGCAGAAAGAGGCGGCGGAGAACGCGGCCAACCTCGCCCAGATCAAGCGCAGCGGGCTCGAGGACCGGCTGGCGTCGTCGCGGGGCAATCTCGATGAAGTGGAGATGCAATTGCGCGAGGTCTCGGCGCAGGTCGACACGGGAGCGCAGGACAAGCAGCTGCAGCTGGAGTTGCTGGGCGGCAGCGACGCGGTCTACCAGCAACGCAATCGCGAGCAGGCGATCGTCGAGGGTGAGTTGAGCCGGCTGGAACAGGAACTCCATCAGGCAAAATTTCAGCTGTTGCAGCTGGAGAGCACGGTGGCGCGGCTCCGCACCGATTGCTCGGGCTACGAGGTCGACCAGAAGACGAGTGTGCACAAGCACGACTCGGTGGCGCAGGAACTCGACGGCGTGCGCCAGCAGGAGACCGCGGCCACCCAGCTGGGGGCGGAAGCGGAAGCGCGCGTGGAGGAGGCCACGGTGGAGAAGTCGCGGGCCCAGGGGGAAACCGTGACCGCCCAGCAGGTGATCACCGATCTGACCCGCGACTTTCGCGAGGCCCAGCGCAAGCTGCAGGAAATCGACCGTCACCTCGCACAGCGGACGGCCCGGCTGCGGCTCCTCCAGCAATTGCAGGAGAAATGGGAGGGTTTCGGCGAGGGCGCGAAGGCGGTGCTCCAGGGCCGGCTCGACGCCGCCCTGGCCGGGGCGAAGGTGGCGCCGATCATGCAGGGTCTGGCGGTGCAGCCGGAATTCGGCAAGGCCGTGGAGGCGATCCTCGGGACGGCGGCTGAGGCGATCAGTGTGGCCGATCTGGCCACGGCCCAGCGGATCCTGGCGCAGCTCGAGGCCGACCAGATCGGCTCCGCGGTGCTGCGGGTGACCGAGATCGGGTTGCGGACGGAAGGATTCTTCGAATTGCCGCCCGGGCTGGTGCCGGCGGTCCGCGCGCTCAGCGACACGGAGCCGGGGCACCCGGCCCTGGGCATCCTGCGGGAATCGTATATCGCGGACGATCTGGGCGCGTTCCTGGAGTTCTGGAAGGCGAACCCGGCCTTCCCCTTTCTGGCGGTGGCCACGCGCAAGGGTGATCTGGTGGATCGCCGCGGCCTCATTTTCGGCGGCCATCACAGCAGCCGGCGCGCGGCGCACAGCATCGTGCAGCGCGAGATCGATCTGCGGGAGACCGCCCGGGCGCTGGTGGAGGATCAGAAGGCGCATGACGAGCAGAAGGCGGCGATCGATGTCCTCACGGCGCGCCTGACCGAGGCCGAGCAGACCCTCGAACAGCGCCGGACGGAGGTCCTCGCCGCGACGCAGAACCTCGCCTCGGTGCAGGCGGAGCAACGCAGTGCCCAGCGCAACCTCGAGGACATCACCCACCGGCGGACCCGGATGGAAAACGAACTCACGACGCTCGAACAGGCCCGCAACGAAGCGCATGCCCGTTGGGAAAAGGCCCAGGCCGGGCTCGCCGCGGCCGATGCCGCCGCCATCGCGCAGCGGGAGAAGATTCGCCTGCTCGAGACCCGCATCGTGGAAGTGCGGACCGACCGCGATGTGAAGCGCGAATCCCTGGCACAGGCGCGCCTCGAGCTGGCCGAGCGGCGCCAGAAAGTGGAGGTCATCGACCGGGGCCTGGGCGAGATGGAGCGCCGGCGGCAGCAATTGGGTGAATTACTCGGCCAGCGCCAGACGGAGATCGAGGCCTGGACCGAGCAAACCGGGGCGCTCGAGCGCGAGTCGACCGGGCAGCGCGCCCGGGCGGGGCAGCTCGCCGCGACGCTGACGGTGGCGCAGGGGCAGGTCGAGAAGGTGCGCATCGAGCTGGTCGAAGTGGAGCGGGCGATCAACGGACTCGAGTCGGCGCAGCATGCGGTGCGGGAGGAATCCGAGACGGCCCATGAGGAGCTGAGCGCGCACGAGGTGCGGTTGGCGGAGAACCGCCAGCGCGGGCAGTTTCTCGCCGACGAAGTTCTGCGGGAATTCCAGACCGCGGTGGCGACCGTGGACTGGCGAATGCAATTGTGGCGGTCCGACGACGAACCGGAGGGGTTGAAGCCCCTCGATCTCGACGAGGAAGAGGACGAGGCCGGGGACGCGGTTGCGGCGGCGGCCGCGATGCCGGCGGCGACAGAAGGCACGCCCGCGACCGAGGGCCCGGAGCCGGCAACCCGACGCCGGCGCAAGAAAAAGGAGGTCCGGGGCGAGCCGACCGGGGACGACCTGCAGGCGTTCGCCTCGACGGATTGGGCGGTGATCAAGGCGGAGGTCGACGCCCTGCGGCAGCGCCTCGCGAGCATGGGGGCGGTCAACCTCGTCGCCATCGAAGAGTACGCGGAACTCAAGCAGCGGTACGACTTCCTCTCCGGGCAGGTGCATGATCTCACCACGGCGAAGGCCGCACTCATCAAGGCGATCGACGAGATCAACCAGACCTCCCTGCAGCAATTCCAAATCACGTTTGAACAGATTCGGAAGAACTTCGAGTACACCTTCCACACGCTCTTTGGCGGAGGACGGGCCCACCTCGAGTTGATCCAGGCGGAGGATATTCTCGAGAGCGGCATCGAGATCGTGGCGCAGCCGCCCGGCACCAAACTGAAGGGCATCACGCTGCTCTCCGGCGGGCAGAAGACGCTCACCGCGGTCGCGCTGCTCTTTGCGCTCTACATGGTGAAGCCCTCGCCGTTCTGTCTGCTCGACGAACTCGACGCGCCGCTCGACGAGTCCAACATCGGGCGCTTCACGGATCTCCTGAAGAAGTTCGTGGACGACTCCCAGTTCATCATCATCACCCACAACAAGCGGACGGTGTCGGCCGCGCAGGCCATCTACGGCGTGACGATGGAGGAGCGCGGCGTGTCGAAGACCGTCTCGATGCGGTTCAACCAGGAGCGGGGCGAACCCGAGGCGCACGCGCCGAACATCGCCGATTCGGTGCGGGGGGCGCGGACGGCCGCGGACGCGGTGATGCCCGAGTCGGGCGGAGTCGCGACCGGATGAAGGCGCGGCGCATCAAGTTTCTCTGGGGGGCCTCCAAGGTCGTCCAGGGCCGGTGGTATTTCGGCCTGTTTGGACTTTACAACCGCCACGAGGGAAATCGCGAGGACGGCCTCGCGCTCAGCGTGCGCGGGCTCCTGATTCTGGGGGTGATGATGGCGCTGACGGGCTGGGTGGCGCTGGCGACCGCCGGGTTCTGGATCTGGGAACGCAACCCGTACTCACAGCTCACCTACACGGATGCCCTGCTGTACCCGCTGCGGCGGGCGGCGATCGCGGAAAAGCGCGGTCAGGCGGCGATCACCCAGGGGATGGAACTCGCCCGGGGCGGCAAGTGGCACGACGCGGCGAACCTCCTGAAGTACGGACTGACCCGTTCGCCGCGGGAATTGCGGGGTCGGCTGATGCTGGCGCAATATTATCAATTGACCAACCAGCGGGCCTTTGCGCTCAAGGTCCTCGAGGAAGGACTGGAGAGCGGCTACCCCGGGCGGTCGTACTTGGAGGCCTGGTTCAATATCCTGGCCCAAGGGGAGGAACATGAGGTCGCGGCGGAGATCTGCGCCCGGTTCCTGCCGGAAGTGATGCGGGACGGTCCCGTGGTCGATGCCCGCTGGCTGGCGGGTCGGCGCTATGCCGCGCTGACGGCGGCGGAACGGCACGCCGAGGCCCTGGCCCTGGCCGAGACGGAATCGGGGGAGACGCGGGATGAACATCGCGTGCTGTCGCTGGTGGCGCTCGGGCGCTCGCCCGAGGCCATCGCGCTGCTGGCGGAATGGCGGGCCCGGGCCGGAGCGGATTTGAAACGGGTGGCCCGCCTGGACGTGCGGGCGTTTCGCGCGGCCGGACGATACGAGGACATGGACCGCGCCTTGGCGGAGTTGCGCGAGCGCTCCCCGGGGGAACCTGACGCGCTGGGGTATGCCGTCACCCAGGAGGCGCTGGCGGGACGCGACGCCGCGGCCAAGGCGGCCCTGGACGATTACATTTTCCGGTTCAGCGGCTCGGTCGAGAATCTGGTGCTGGTCGCGACGCCGTTGGCCGAGATCGGCAATCTGCCCCTGCTGGAGCAATGTGCCGCCGCCGCCCGCGAGCGGGGATTTTCCCTGGGGCGTTTCCAGTTTCTCCTCCTCGATGTCCACTTGGAGCGCGGCGAGTGGGAGGCCGCCGCCCGGATTTACGAGTCCATACCGGTCCCGGCGGACAAGAACGCATGGGAAAAACTGGTGCATGCCTGGTTGCAGCGGTTGATCGAGGCGGCCCGCAGCCAGGAGGAGGTCCCGCAGCAGGCGCTGACGGAGTTCCTGCGCACGCGGCCGTGGCCCCTGAAAATCCTGCGCGGCAGCATTCAGGCGATGATGCGGGCGGAACACCTGGAGGCGGCGCGTGATCTCATCGAGCTCGCGTCGCGCGCTTATCCCGCCAGCAAGTGGCTGCAGATGAGTGCCGCGGAGGTGAAATTGCGCCTGCTGGCCCGAACGCCGGCGGTGCCGGCGGAGCCGGCCGCCGCCGCGGCGGCGGCCACTTCGGAGGTCCTCTTCCTGCGGCGTTTGGAGTCATTGCTGGCGGCGAAGCATTGGGCCGAGGCCGGCCGCCACATTGCGCAGGCCCAAAACCTGGTGCCCGCGCCGGCTTGGTTGGTCCGCCAGGAGGCTCCGATTGGTCTTGCCCAGGTGAAGGTGGCCGTGGCGCTGGGGGAGCCCCGGCAACTGGTGATTGCGGCCCGGCTTTATCTCAATGGGGAGACGGCGCGCGGCAACGCCCTGCTGGAGGTGGCGCGGGAGGCTTTTGCGACGGGAGACAAGGCGACGGCGCTGCTGCTGGTGCGGGAGATTGTGCGGCGTACGCCGGAGCACGCCGCGGCCCAGGCGTCATGGCGGGAGTGGGACCCGGCGGGGGGCGACACGAGCGCCGCAGCGGAAAATGACCTGGCGCCGCCGATCGCCGCGACGGAAAGCCCGCTGGCCCAAATGCGCGCGCACCAGGCCGCCGGCGATGTGCCCGGTTTGCTGGCGGCGACGCGGCTGACCTTGACCGGGGATCAGGCGCGGGCGGAGAGCGTGGTCGCGCTGGCCCGGGAGTTCATGGCGGCGGGAGACCGGAATGCGGCCGAATTGGTGCTGCGGGAGGTCCTGCGACGGCATGGGGATTTTCGCCCGGCAATGCGACTCCTGGCCGGGTTTCCGCCCGCCAGCGCACCCAAGAAATAGGCCGGGTCCGCGCCCCACCAAAAATCCAAAGCCCCAAGGCGATTGGTGCTACAGGATCAGATCGGGCGGCACGTTGCTCAGGGCCTCTTCCACAGTCGTCAGTCCCTGTTTCACCTTGAGCATCGAATCCTGGTGGAGCGTCTTCATGCCGTTTTTCATGGCGATGCGCTTGAGTTGCGCGACCTCGACCTCCTTGTTGATGCCTTCGGTGAGTTCCTCGCTGTTGACCATCAATTCATGGATGCCGACGCGGCCCTTGTAACCGGTGCCGCTGCACGTGGGGCAGCCCTGCGGGTTGGCCTTGTAGATCTGACCGCTCCAGTTGAGCGCCTTCTGAATGATTTCCTTTTCGCGGCCCTGCGGGTCGTAGGGAACCTTGCAGTTCTTGCAGACGCGGCGGAGCAGACGCTGGGCGCAAACGCAGATGAGCGAGGCGGAGATGTTGAAGGGTTCGACCCCCATTTCGCCGATCCGGGAGACGGTGGACGGCGCATCGTTGGTGTGCAGGGTGGAGACGAGCAAGTGACCGGTGAGGGCGGCCTCGACGGCGATTTGCGCGGTCTCCTTGTCGCGGATTTCGCCGACGAGGATGATGTCGGGGTCCATGCGGAGGTAGCAACGCAGCGCGCGCTCGAAGGTGAGGCCAATCTGGCGGCTCATCTGCATCTGGTTGATGCCGGCGAGCGTGTATTCGATCGGATCCTCGGCCGTCTGGATGTTCACGTCGGGCGTGTTCACCTCGCCGAGGGCGGAGTAGAGGGTCATCGACTTGCCGGAGCCGGTCGGACCGCAGTGGAGAATCATGCCGTACGGCTGCCGGATGCACTCGCGGTACTTGGCGAGGTTCTCCTCGGAGAAACCCAGCGCCGGCAGCGGCAGCGTGCTCTTGGTCTTGTCGAGGATCCGCATGACGACCTTCTCGCCATGGTTCATCGGGCCGGTCGCCACGCGCAGATCGATGTCGATGTTCTTCTTCGTGTATTTCTTGAACACGATGCGTCCGTCCTGCGGCAACCGGCGCTCGGAGATGTCGAGGTTGCACATGATCTTCAGGCGCGTGACCATCGCGTTGGCCACCTGTTTTGGGAGCCGCAGCTTTTCCTGGCAAAGCCCGTCGATCCGGTAGCGGATGAGGAGATCCTTTTCCATCGGCTCGATGTGGATGTCGGAGGCGCCGGAAACATAGGCGTCCTCGATGATCCGGTTGGTGAGCTGGATGATGGGGGCGGAGTCCTCGCTCTCGAGCTCGGCGGAGCTGATGGCGCCCGCGCCTCCGTCCTCGGAATAGGCGGTGCTGATGACGTCGGCGACGGCGCTGATGTCGACGTCGTCCGGAGTCGCGGGTCCGGCCTTGGAGTCCTTGAAGAATTTTTTCAGGAGCTCCTCGAAGAGGGTGGCCGAGACGACGCTGACCTCCTCAATCGACGACTCCGTGGTCATCGAAAACGATTCGCGCTTCGCATAGTCGAGCGGGTTGACCATCACCACCGCGACCGAGTTTGGACTCATGCGCTTGTGCGGGAAGATCCCCTCGCGCCGGATGATCGCATCGCCGGTGACCTCGATGAGCTTTTCGTCGATCTCGATTTCCTCAATCTTGCTGAAGAGGGGCAGGTCGGTGAGTTTGGCGATGAAGCGGGCGGTGTCCTCCGCGTTGGGGACGAATTTCGGGTCCACCATGCGGTGGATCAGGGTGGCGGAGTACTCCGCGACCTCTTTCAGCAGGCCGAGGTCCTTCTCGGTGAATTCGCCGTCGGTGCCGGCGGAGAGTTCCTTGTTGAGCACCTGAATGGCGCCGAGCGTGATCGTGCTCTTGAGGGGCACGGTGAGCATGGAACGGACCTCGAACCCCGTCGTCTGGGTCATCGAGGCCATGAACGGCGCCTGGCTCTCGGAGTTGCGGAAAAACACCGGCTCTCCGGTTTCGACGACCCTGCCCACGATGCCCTTGCCCACCGGAACCTTCATCGCGAGCAGCATGGCCGCGGTGTCCTGAAATTTCTTCTCCTTGGTCGGGTCACCCGCCCAGAGCGTGGGGGAATAATACACCTGCTTGAACGCGATCTCGTTTCCTTCCACGAGGTAAAAGGTCATGGACTGGGCCTGCAGCGCTTCGACCACCTTGGCCGCGGTGAGTTCGATCACGGAGGCAACGTCCTCCCGGCTCGGAGCCGGCTTGGAAATGACCTTGATGAGCAGGGAGCGGCGCAGGGTGCTGGCAAGAGAAGAGGATGCCATGGGCGGAAGAGGGGAGAGCGTTGGAGTCGGGTCCTGGATTGTCAAAGCCGGTCCGGAGTGCCGCAATGAGAATTGTCCGCCGTCCCTGTAAGCAATTTCGCTCCTCCTCCATGTTGCGCTGGCTGCTCGAACTTCTGATCCCCCGATCCCTGCGCCCGAACATCGGCGGACGGGGGGAGCAGCGGGCCGCCGACTGGCTGCGGGGAGAGCGGGGGTTCGGGATTGTCGCGCGCAACTGGCGGAATCCCCGCGACCGCCGGGAGGAGATTGATCTCGTTTGCCGCGACGGGGAGGTGCTGGTCTTTGTCGAGGTGAAGACGCGGGCGGCGGGCGCGCTGGTGTCGGGCTTCCATGCCGTGGATCGGCGCAAGAAACGGGTGTTGCGCCGGGCGATCGCGGCGTACCTGCGCCGGCTGCGCGAGAAACCCCGCACGTTTCGCTTCGATGTGGTCGAGGTGACTTCGGCCCCGAACGGTGCCGGCCCGGACGAGGCGCCGCCTCCGCCGGAGGTCCGGCATTTCGAGAACGTACCGCTGTTCTCGAAACACTTCCGGCCCTGAGCCGTAGAAATTCAGTCGCGGTGGAGCGGCTTGACCCCAAGACGCTCGAGGTGAGAGCGAACGCCCGAAGGCGCGTTGGGGTCAACGCGCCCCACCGTTCAGTGGTTTCCTTCTCCCGGCTGAAACGCACTCCGTTTGAATCGTTACGGCTGAGGCGAGCCGAGGCGCATCTCCAGGTTGCCAGTGCATTGTGCTCGTTATCCCCCGTAGCGCCAGTCTTCGACCGGCGCCCGCCGGTCAGCGACGCGGCGTTACCCCCGAAGGCATCAATGCCCTACGACCGACGCGCCCGCCTGGAGGAGCGCGCCGTCATTTCCCTTGCCCGCCCCCGGTTCTGCCCGGAAAACATCCCTCACATGGCCGACTCACCGCGTCACCCTTTCCTGCACGGGCTCAGCCAGCACCGCGGTGCGCCGCCGACGGTGGTGGTCATCTTCGGCGCTTCCGGTGACCTCACCGCGCGCAAGCTCATCCCGGCGGTTTACAATCTCAGTTGTGACAACCTCCTGCCGGCCGACTTCTTCCTCGTCGGCTACGGGCGGAAGCCGATTCCCGACGAGGAGTTTCGCACCCTCGCGGCGGGGGCGATCCGGGAGTTCTCGCGGCGGGAGCTCGACCCGAAAGTCTGGGAGCGGGTGGCGGCGCACACGACCTATGTGGCCGGCGGCTACGATGAGAAGGAGGCGTTCGATCGCCTCGCCGCCCACATCGACGGCATCGAGCAGAAGCTCGGCCGGGACCTGCAGCGCCTGTTCTACGTCTCGACTCCGCCGTCGGTCTTTGCGCCGATCGTGGTGAACCTGGGGGCGAGCGGGCTCGCGGCGAAGCACCGGGGATCGCCGTTGCACGCGAAGGTGATCATCGAGAAGCCATTTGGCAAGGACCTCACCTCGGCGCGGGAGCTCAATGCGACCATTCGCGCCGTGTTTGACGAGCAACAGGTGTATCGCATCGACCACTACCTGGGCAAGGAGACGGTGCAGGATCTGCTCGTCCAGCGCTTCGCCAACGCGATTTTCGAGCCGCTGTGGAACCGGAACTTCATCGCCAGCGTGCAGATCACGGTCGCCGAGGAGGTGGGGGTGGGCACGCGCGGCGGTTATTACGAGCAGAGCGGCTGCCTGCGCGACATGATCCAGAATCACACCATGCAATTGCTCGCGCTGACGGCGATGGAGCCACCGGGTTCGCTCGCAGCCGAGGCGATCCGCGACGAGAAAGTCAAGGTGCTGAACGCGATCCAGCCGCTCACGATCGGCCCGGGCGGCGACGTGGCGCGGGCGCAGTACGCGGCGGGCATGGTGGCAGGCGGGTCGGTGCCGGGCTACGTCGAGGAGGAGGGCATCGCCCCGCACTCCGGCACCGAGACCTATGCGGCGCTGCGCCTCTCGATCAACAACTGGCGCTGGCAGGGGGTGCCGTTCTATCTGCGCTCGGGCAAACGCATGGCCCGCCGGGTCTCGGAAATCGCGATCAATTTCCGCCGCCCCCCGGGGACGCTCTTCGCCGGCGAGACGGCCCGCTTTGACCTCGCGGCCAACACCCTCTCGTTTCAAATCCAGCCCGACGAGGGTCTGAGCCTCATCCTGAACACGAAAGTGCCCGGCCTCGAAACCCGGACCCAACCGGTCAAGATGAGTTTCCGCTATGCGACCACCTTCGGCTCGAACACCGCGGAGGCGTACGAACGGCTGGTCCTCGACGCCATGATCGGGGACGGCACGCTCTTCATCCGCGGCGACGAGGCGGAGGCTTCGTGGAAATTGTACACCCCGGTGCTGGATTACTGGCGCGGGGTCGGCCGGGCCGGGATGGATTCCTATGCGGCGGGCGGGTGGGGGCCGCCGAGTTCCGCGGCGTTGCTGGCCCGCGAGGGTCATTGCTGGCGGCAGCCTTGATCCGCCATGCCCGCGATTTTCGACGCCCTGCCCGGCCTGGATGTCCCCGTCGGCGCCATCGGCAAGAAGCTGGCGGAGATGTGGACCGATGGTGACGCCGAGGGTCGGCCCACCCTCGCGGCGGACGATGCGAAGGCCACGCAGGTCAACTTCGTGCTCCACCTCGGCCTTAACACGACGCCCGACGATGCCGCGGTGCAATTTGCCACCGTCGTCCGTTTTTCGCGCCGCTATCCGGGGCGCATCGTGGTCCTGTGTCCGCTGAACACCGACGTGCCGGCGCCGGAGATCCGGGCGAAGATCTATGGCGAATGTTTTCTGGGCAAGTCGAAGTCCGACAAGCGCTGCGTCGAATTCGTGATGCTCAGCTATTCGCGCAGTGCGCGGGCGTATCTCGAGAACCAGGTGTCGATCTGCCTGTCGACCGACCTGCCCCTGTTCTACTGGGCGCACCGCTTCTCGGCCAGCGGCCGGCTGGCGGACTACCGTTATCTGCTGAGCAAGGCGAAGCGGGTGCTGCTGGACAGCGCGATCGCGCCGGTGGATGCGCTGACGTACCCGTGGCCCAACCCGCATGCGACGCGGGATCTCGTCTACTGCCGGTTGCTGCCCGTGCGGCAGAGCATCGGACAGTTTCTCTCGGTCTACGCCCCGGCGGCGCTGGTGGACGGCTTGCAGTCCGTCCGCGTGGAACATGGGGCGGCGCTGGCGGCCGAGGCGCGGGTGTTGCTGGCGTGGTTGCGGCGCCGCCTCACGGCCTGCGGCGCGGAGGCCGACCGCCTGGAACTGGGCACCGCCCCGCTGGGCGCAGGGGAGGGTGGCCGTCTGGCGGTGCAGTTCGCCTACACGAGTGACGAGAAATTTTTCCGGTGGCAGGGCGATCTCGCCACCGCCCAGGCGCGTTTCGAGGCGGATTTAGGCGGCGGGCGGACGAATCTTTCGGCAGCGGTCAGCCTGCTTTCCCCCGAGGCCGCGCTGAGTGAAGCGATGTTTTTCTGACCTGCCGCCGGGCTTCGACGGGCGCCCGCCGGTCAGAGACGCGGCGCTACTCCCTGAGGCATCACCGCCATTCGACAGATGCGCCCGCCAGATCCACGGCGGATTTTTTGCACGGTCGGTCGCGCGGTAGGAGCGGCTTTATGCCGCGATGGAATTTCGCACGCGCTGAATCGCGGCATAAAGCCGCTCCTACAAGAGGAATAAGACAAGTCATTTTCGGGCCGGTTCACCGTGCAAAAATCCGCCGTGCGCCAGATCGGCACCGCGCCTTTCAGGATTGCCAACTTCATGAAGCCATCGGCAGGCTGCGTTTTCCGCCAAGGTAGCGCCGGTGCGCCGGTCTGAAAGCGGTTTTTCGAGCCCACCCTATCACCGATGTCCTCCCCAGTTGCCGAGGTTCGCCTGAGTCGCGAGATGCGGCTGTTCGACATCACAATGATCGGCGTCGGGGCGATGATCGGAGCGGGCATCTTCGTCCTGACGGGCATCGCCGCGGGAGTCGCCGGCCCGGCGCTGCTCCTGGTCTTTCTGCTCAACGGCATCGTCACCCTCTTCGCGGCGGCGGCTTATGCCGAGTTGGGATCCTCCTTTCACAGCGCCGGCGGTGGCTATCTCTACGTCAAGACCGGGTTGAAGGATCCGCAGGGGTTCATGAGCGGCTGGATGTCGTGGTTTGCCTATGTGGTGGCGTGCGCGCTGTACGCGCTGGGGTTCGGAGCCTACGGCAAGGAAGTGTTGCCCCTGATCGGCCTGGAGCATCTGAGCCTGCCGCTGCTGCCGGTGGAGCAATGGATGGCGGTTTTGGTGGTCGTGATCTTCTCCTATATCAATTACCGCGGGGCGTCCGAGGCCGGCAGTGCGGGGAATTTCGTGACGATGGGAAAGATCGTGCTGCTGGCGGTGTTCGTGGGCTTTGGCATCTGGATCACGCTCAGCCGGCCGGACTGGCAGTCGACGTTCACCGGGGATTTCATGCCGAACGGCTTCGGCCACGTGTTCATCGCGATGGGTCTCACTTTCATTGCGTTCGAGGGTTATGAAATCATCGCCCAGTGCAGCGAAGAAGTGCGCGAACCCGAGCGGAACGTGCCCAAGGCGATCTTCCTCTCGCTGATCATTGTCGTGCCGATCTACCTCCTGGTGGCCTTTGCGGCGCTGGGCGCGATACGTCCGGAAGGCATGTCGAGCTGGCAGTACCTGGGCCTCCACAAGGAGACCGCCCTCGTCAACGTGGCGAAAAGTTTCTTCCGCGGCGGCGATGTCATGATCCTGCTCGGCGGACTTTTTTCGACGATCAGTGCGCTGAACGCGACGATCTATTCGTCGTCGCGGGTCTCGTTCGCGATGGGACGGGATCGCAACCTGCCCTCCTGGTTTGGCAGCATTCATCCGCTGCGGAAAACGCCCCACTGGTCCATTCTGGTGTCGGGCGGCTTGAGTATCCTGATGGTGGTCGCGCTGCCGATCGAAGCAGTGGCGAGCGCGGCGAACATCATGTTCCTGCTGCTGTTCATCCAGGTGCAGCTGGCGCTGATCGCGTTGCGCAAGAAGCGCCCGGACCTGGCGCGCGGTTTCCGCGTGCCGTGGGTGCCGTTCGTGCCGATTGTCGGCATCCTCCTGCAGGTCGCGCTGGCCGTGTTCCTTTTCTTTTATAGTCCGCTGGCCTGGCTGAGCGCGGCGGTGTGGATCGGCCTGGGTCTGGGCGTGTTTTACGGCTACTCGCGCAAGCGGGATCACGCCTATGCCCAACTCGTCGCCGTGCGGGAAGCGGCTGAACGCCGCGAATACCGCATCCTGGCCTGTATCGGCAATCTGCGGCGCGCGGAGATCATGCTGCAGGCGGCCGCCACCGTCGCCCGGCATTACGATGGCGAACTCATCGCCCTCTCGGTGGTCGAGGTGCCCGATCGCGATCTCCTGGCGCAGGGCCTCGATCAGGCCCGGCGGGTGAGGACCAATCTTGAGCGGGTCGTGGCGGGCATGGCGCTGGGCGGGGTTCCCGTCTCGGTGGTGGTCAAGGTTTCCCACCGGACCAGCTTTGGCATCACGGAGACGGCGCTGGAGGAACGCTGTAATCTGATCGTGATGGGTCGCAGCCGGCGCGTCGGCCTGTTCGCCCGCCTGGCGGCCACCATCGTGGATCGGGTGGTGCGATCGGCGCCCGCCCAAGTCATGGTGGTGACCGCGGAACGCTGGCCCAAGAAAATCTCCAAGGTGTTGCTCGCCTACGAGTCGGGTCCGCACTCCAACCTCAGTGTGGATTTGGCGACGGCGTTTGGGGCGGAAAACGAAACCGACGTGCGGGTGGTGCACGTGTTGCCCCCGTCCGCCACGGCCGAGAAACTGGAACGGACCCGGCAGAACATGGCGCAGGAGTTGGGCGAACGCTGCCGGCCGTCTGACCAGCAGGTCGCCCAGGCCAATGACATCGTGACCGGCTTGCTGCGCCACGCCGGCGATGCCGATGTCTTTGTGGTGGGCGGCACCGATGCCGGCCTGCTGGAACAATTGCTGGGCTTTTCGCCGCCGCAAGAGCTGAGCGACCGCACCAGCCGGCCGGTGATTACCGTGTATGAAATGGCCGCCAACCCCAAGCGGTGGATCTCCTGACCTGGGTAACTTATGAATGAAAAACCTCTCGAGTCGGTTCGTGACCTGATGGCGACCCTCACGGGCTACGTCCCGACGCTGCTCGCCGGACTTTTTGTCCTGCTGCTGGGCCTCGTCGTGGGTTGGATCGGTTCAAAATTCATCGTGCGGATGCTGGTCCTGATGCGGCTGGATCGGGTGATCGGCCGGATGGCCTGGGGCCGGGCCCTGGAGAAGGGCGATGTGCGCCACTCGTTGTTCGAATTGGTGGGCAAGACCTTTGGCGTGCTGCTGTTCCTCGTCTTTTTGGACAACGCGGTCGCCATCTGGAAATTGGACGTGCTGTCGCGCCTGTTGGATCGGCTGGTGCTGCTCGTTCCCCAATTGATGACGGCGGGGGTGATCCTTCTGATTGGGGTGGCGGTGGCGTCGGGCGTGGCGCGGGCGGTGCAGCGGGCGTTGCAGCAGGAGGAGTTTGAACGGGCGCAATTGGTGGGGCGAATCGTGCGGGCGGCCATTTTGGTCGTGGCCACGGCCATCGCCCTCGTCCAAATGGAGATTGCGGTCACGATCGTGACGGGCGCCTTTCTGCTGGCGTTCGGCGCCCTGGCGCTGAGCTTCGTCCTCGCCTTCGGGCTGGGGAGTCGGCGGGCCGTGGAGAGCATGTGGGAGGAGCGCTACCGCCGCCGGCAGAAGGAGCGCGACGCGGAGGGAGAGAAACCGGACGGCAAACCGGTGAAGTAGGTCGGGCGGACGGGGTCAGACTTTGGTGGCGACGATCGCGGTGGCGGCGGTGGCATTGATCCCGCGCAAGATAAAATGCGCCGGAGCCTGGTCCGGGGATGCGTTACCGGGGCGTCTTGCCTTCTTGTTCAGCGGCCAGGCCGAGGGCGAGCAGATGGGCGACGCGGTCGGCGTCGTAGACACAACCCCCCCAGGTGCCGCCGGCGGCGTTTTGCAGCGCGGCCCAGAGGCGGGTGTCGGCGGGCACGCGCGGATCGGGTTGAAGATTCGGATGGCGGCCGCGGGCGGCGAAGGCGGCGGCCTCCACGCCGACGACCTCCACGGTCCCCTCGAGCGTGCGGGTGTCGACGATCAGACGGATGAGGTCGCCGTCGCGCACGCAGGCGATCGGACCATCGGCCCAGGCCTCGGGACTCACGTGCCCGATGCACGCGCCGGTTGAGACCCCCGAGAACCGGCCGTCGGTGACCAGCGCGATTCGCTGCCCGTCCTTCACGTACTTCAGGGCGGAGGTGATCTGGTAGGTCTCCGGCATGCCGCTGCCCGGCCCGATCCCCATCAGGACCATCACGTCACCCGGCTTCACCCGGGTGGATTTGAGCGCGGCGATGGCCGTGGCTTCGCTCGTGAAAACGCGGGCCGGTCCCTCCTGCCGGTAGACGCCGTCGGCTCCGAGCAGATCCGGCGCGATGGCGGTGCTCTTCACCAGAGCGCCCGCCGGAGCGAGGTTGCCGCGCAGGAAGGTGATCGTGCTCGTGAGGCCGCGCGCCGTGGCGCGGGCGGGGCTCATGATCACGTTGTCGGGATCGATCCCATCGAGGGTGTGCAGCTTCTCGCGGAGCCGGCGGCGGCGTTCGGAGTTTTCCCACCAGGCGAGATTTTCGCCGAGGGTGCGGCCGCTCACGGTGCGGGCATCGAGCCGGAGCAGGTCCGCGTCGCGCAGGTGCAGCATCACCTCGGGCACGCCGCCGGCGAGAAACACCTGCACGGTGGCGTAGTGGGTGGGGCCGTTGGGCAGCACATCAACGAGGCGCGGCACGGCGCGGTTGATCCGGGTCCAGTCGTCGACGGTGGGGCGCTGCAGGCCGGCGGCGTGCGCGATGGCGGGGAGGTGCAGCGTCAGGTTGGTGGAACCGCCCACGGCGGCATGCACGACCATGGCGTTGTGGATCGCATCCGCGGTCAGGATGTCGCGGGTGGTGACGCCGCCTTGCTCGAGGGCGAGCAGCGCCCGCGCCGAACGGCGGGCCAGGTCGCGCCAGATTTCGGCGCCGGAGGGACTGAGGGCGCCATGCGGCAGGGTAAGACCGAGCGCCTCGGCCACCACCTGGCTGGTCGCGGCCGTGCCCATGAACTGACAGCCGCCGCCGGGGGAGCCGCAGGCCTTGCAACCCATCTCAAGGGCGTAGTCCAGCGTCACCTCGTCGCGGGCGAAACGCGTCGCCAGCGATTGCACCTTGCCGGCATCCTCGGCCTCCTCGGCGAGCAGCGTGACGCCGCCCGGGACGAGCACCGTGGGCAGGTCCGGGGTGCCGGCGAGGGCCATTACCATCGCGGGCAGACCCTTGTCGCAGGTGGCGACGCCGAGCACGCCCCGGCGCGTGGGCAGCGACCGGATGAGGCGGCGGAGCACGATCGCGGCGTCATTGCGGTAGGCGAGGCTGTCGAGCATGCCGGCGGTGCCGTTGGTGCGGCCGTCGCAGGGATCGCTGACGTAAGCGGCGAACGGGATTGCGCCGGCGGCGCTGAAGGTGCGGGCGGCTTCCTCCATCAACAGACCGACCTCCCAATGGCCGGTGTGATAACCGAGGGCGATGGGAGTGCCGTCGGGGGCGCGGATGCCGCCCTGCGTGCTCAGGATGAGAAATTGTTTTCCCCGGAGCAGCGCCGGGTTCCAGCCCATGCCGGCGTTTTGGGTGAGACCGAAGAGGTCACCGCTGCTCAGGTGGCGGAGTTGGCTGGCCTCGAGCGGCAGGCTGCCGGCGGGACCTGGCGCCGTGGTGCGGAGCTGGTAAATGGCGTCGCCGGGAGAGTCGAGGAGAGGGTCCATGTTGATCGTCAATCTGAACCAGATTGGGCAGACTGAGAACACCCCGAAACACACTCTGACCGGGGAGTCCAACCATTATCGATAATTCGTGGCCTCGCCGCCGCGAAGCCGCACGTGCGCTTCGGTTCCCGCATCCTCGCCCTCGCGCGTGAGTCGGTGAAGACCGGCGGGCCGGTTCCGCGGCCCCTCGAGTGGCAGTGGCCGCGCCCGGGTTTCGACGCGGCGCGGTATTTGTTTGAGACCTACCCGGAATACGCGCGGCCACGGCGGCGGGGCGGAATTGGCGCTTGGCGCTGGCGCGTCGGCTTCGCTGTGATTGGTGCTTCGAACGATCAGGATGGCCCTGGTGCTTGTCCGGGAGGTCCGCGTGCAGTTCGGGCTGCTCGCACGGGTTCGTGAGGTTCCAATCGCGGCGGTGCGCGTGGTGGAACCGGGCGGCGATCATGGCGCAGAAATTCCAGACGTAGCGTGGGCCCAGGCCAGGACCGGCCCGGAAAACAACCCTCTCCGAGGTGGTGATCGGGTCCGGGTCGCGGCGCACCGCGGCACTCGTGGACCGGACCAACTCAGGCCGGCTGGCGGCGGCGGCGCCAGTTGACGAGACCGAAGATCACCAAGGCCGCGATGAGCGCAGTGGTCGCGGGCTCGGGGACGGCGCTCGCGGTGACGTTGTCCCAATGAACGGAGTAGCTGCCCGCTTCGCCGAAGTTGTAGCCCTGGATCATGGCGCTGAGGAGATCATTGCTCTGCGTCGTGGAGGTGCTGAGCATGAGGGCGCCGTCGATGAAATATTCAAACCCGCTGCCGGTCGAGGTGCCGGCAAGCGTGTGCCAGGCGTCGAAGGTGAATCCGACGGGCAGGCCGAGGTTGATCCAGTTCCCGGTGTGGATGTCCAAGGCCTGAAATCGAAATGAGCGATCGCCCGCAGCGGGGTTGAGCGGAGTGGTCGGACTGGCATTGGTGAACCCGAGCTCCAAGTAGGCGCCGCCGTCGGGGTCCGTGCCGGTGTGCCCCCAGAGATCGGCTTGCACGAGCGGGCCCGTGCCGGTGTTGAACGACGATGCGACGTAGACCTGGGCGCTGAGGTTCCAGGGTCCGCTGATCCCCCCGGCGCGTTCGCGGCCTTGGATATTGTAGAACGAATCGCTAAACGTTACATCCCGGTTGGCGGTGCTGCCGCTCTGGTCGATAGTGAGGATAAGCCGGTTGTCGCCGAGAAATGACGCGGTGCCGAAAACCGCCGGGTCATAACGATTCTTCACCCACGCGGGGTCGATGCTGTTGAACGGGTCGGTGAATTGAGCCAGCGCGGCGCCGGGAAGGGCGGCGAGCGCGAGGACGGCGCCGAGCGTGAGTGGGCTGGAAGTCCTGCGGAGACTCCGGGGGGCGCAGCGGGCGGACGCCGCGCTCGTTGGCAGGAGGTTAGCGGCGAGTGGGGAGCGAAGGGAGAAATGCATATAACGGACGAGATTACCGAGGTCGGGGCTGAGGCACGATGGGGTGTAACCCGGCCCCGCGCCGCCGCCCCCGGGCAGGGTCAAAGTCTTTCTCTCGCCCCGTAGTCTTTCTCTTTCTTCTCTTAATCTTTCTCTCCCGCGGACAAGCCCTGACGAAAGAGAAAGATAAAGAACAAAGCGAAAGATTGGCCAATCGACTTTGCCCCGGCCCCGCGCCGCCGCCCCGCCCGGCCAATCCGAACCCGGGGGGTTCGCCCCTGCGATTCATTCGCGATGGGTCGGATACCCCGGACCAGTATTGGAGAGGGCGGTACGTGGATTTTCGACCATGCCCTGGCGCAAGCTCCGGGGATCATCGAAAACAAAAAAGGCCGTCTCACGACGGCCTTCTTATTTTACTACGGCGAGCCACCGCGTACGACGTGCACGATGGCGGAGATCACAAGCAGGATGAGAAAGACAAAGAAGAGTGTCTTCGCGATGTCGGTGGCGGCGCCGGCAATGCCGGTGAAGCCGAAAACGGCGGCGATGATCGCCACGACGAGGAAAGTGAGGGCCCAGTTTAACATGAGTTGATGGTTCCAGTGCTGATTAGAGGATCGGGAGGTTAAATGAAGATATCCTGGTTCGGTTGGGTTGCGGCGATGGTGGCAGGGTCAGCGGGATGGCGCTCGTCGGGAAGAGTCAGACGGGAGTCGAGGCGCGGGAATGAGGCGGTTGCGCCTGGTTGATCGTCACCGGCTTGCCCACCTTGAGCTGGTTGTCCACGAGTTCCACGCGGGAGGCCGCGATGGCAATTTCACCAACCCGGCGCTTGTCGTCGGCGGTGTCAACCCAGCCGCGCAATGTGATGCGGTCGTTGAGCGTGCCGACTTCCACGTTCCGGGCGTTGATCTTGGATTTCCGGATATTCGTGTTGATGTTCATCGTCTGGTCGACGTCGCGGTAGCTGTAGCCCTGCACCCGGGTGTAGCTGTTTTTCGGTCCCTTGTAAGATTCCTCATGGGAGTAGGCTTCCTGGCCGAAGGAAGCGTCGGTGAAGATATAGCGGGGCTCCTTCGCAAACTCCAATTTGCTGTCGTCGATCACGAGGGCGTCACGTTTTTCGTTCCAACTGAGGGCCATGGCCGGCACGACGCTCTTGGTCTTGAAATTGCCCGGGGCCAGCACGATGACGGAAAGAATGCGACCCTGTGTGATGTCCATGGTGAGGGACCACACCTTGCCGAGTTCCTGGCCCTCCCTATTCCCCACCGGCACATCGACGATCTTGCTGGCGCGCTCGACATAGCCGAGCGGCACGAGAGGACGCGCATCCGTCTTGCTGGCGGTGTCGCCTTCCTGCAGGAAATACGGCTCCTGACCGAACAGCTGATAGGCCGCGGCCACGCGTTGGCTCCGCCCGGCCGTTTCCCACGTCGCGAGGTCGACGGCGGCGGCGGACTTGAACGTCTCCGGGCTGGCGTTGAGGCGGTAAGTTCGGTTGATCAGATCGGGCACCAGCGCCAGCGGTGGCACCGACACCACCTTGCCCTCAACCCCCAACGACTTGTCGCACTCCACCAGCACCACGACAATGCGGCCGTTGATCAGGTCGATGCCCAGGTCGGTGATCCGGCCGAGGCTCTCGTCCTGAAAGTTTTTAAGCTCGATGTTGATGTATTCGTCGAAGGCGACCTGCGCGCCGATGCGCGGCTTGGAGGCAGTGACGGTGAGGGGATCGAGCACGGTGACGGGTTCGGACTGCGCCCACGTGGTGAGGGAAACGCCACTGGCGAGGATCGCGCTGGCGACGAGGTTGAGGATCGGTTTCAAGATTTTTTTCTGAGACGAGGGACGGTGCGGAAACGGCACCCGGAGGTGCGGGCCAGTAGACGCCCGATGAGTTTGTTTAACCGAGCGGCTTGCGGCATCTAATCCTCGGACTATAGGCGACCGGGCCGGCCGGTGGTATGGGGTGTAACCCGGTGAGACGCTGCCCGGGGAGCGGGGGCCCGCGCGGGCCTCGTCCGTGGCTACGGCGACGAAGCGTCGGATCGCCCAAGGGTTGAAGCGGCTGGCCGTTGCACCGGTCCGGCGCCTTCGCGAGAGCAGCCGAGGTCGAGCCTGGGGTGCATCTGCGAGGTTGGCGGTGACGTCCAGGTGGGCGCGGTGCCCTCACCGCGCGGCCCGGCGGGGTCGACCGATCGCGGGGTGGGGGCACCCCGCCTACAACCGCCAACTTGGAGATGCACCCTCGGGCCCGGATCGCCGGCCAAGACGCTTCCCTTTGCGCCGGAACGGCGCGACGCTGTCGCCCGGTGACCATCTTTCAAATCATCGCGATTCTCATCTCGCTGACCGCCATCTTCAGTTATCTGAATTTCCGCTACTTCAAGCTGCCGGCCACCATCGGCGTGATGTTGATCGCCCTGCTGGTCTCGCTCGGGCTGATTGGGGTGGGTCGGTTCGAACCCTGGGTCCACGCCAGTGCCGAGCATTTGTTGCGGCAGATCGATTTCGATCAAACGCTGATGCAGGGGATGCTGTCGTTTCTGCTTTTTGCCGGAGCCCTGCACATCAACCTGAATGATCTCGCCGAGCACCGCGGGGTCATTGCCACGCTGTCGGTCGCGGGCGTGGTCATTTCCCTCTTTGTCTTCGGCACGCTGATTTATTTTGCGCTGGGCGGGCTCGGGCTCGACCTGGGCTACCCGTGGTGCCTCCTCTTCGGGGCCTTGATCTCTCCCACTGATCCGGTGGCGGTGATCGGGATTCTCAAGGAAGCGAAAGTGCCGCCCAGCCTGGAGATCCAGATCGCGGGGGAGTCGCTGTTCAACGACGGGATCGGTGTGGTCGCGTTCATCGTCCTGGGCGAAATCGCCTTGACCGGTCAGCAAGTGTCGGCGGGCCACATCGGACTTCTGTTCGTCGAGGAAGCGGTGGGTGGGGCGGGGTTTGGACTCGTCATCGGGTGGATCGTTTATCGCCTGCTGAAGAGTGTGGATAATTACCGGGTGGAAGTGATGCTGACGCTGGCGCTCGTGATGGGCGGCTACGCGCTGGCCGCGGCGATTCACGTCAGCGGTCCCATCGCCGTCGTGGTGGCGGGATTGTTCATCGGCAATCACGGCCGGCGTTTTGCGATGAGCGACACGACGCGCCAGAATCTCGATGCCTTCTGGGAACTGATCGACGAGATCCTGAACGCGCTGCTCTTCGTGCTGATCGGACTGGAGATCCTGGTGCTGGCCTTCACCCGCGCACTGTTCTTCGCCGGACTGCTCGCCATCCCGGCCATCCTGCTGGCTCGCTGGATCAGCGTGGCGCTGCCCGTGGCCTTGATGGGGAGGCGCAAGAAATTCATCCGCGGCACCGTGGCCATCATGACGTGGGGAGGATTGCGGGGCGGCATTTCCGTCGCGCTGGCGCTGTCCCTGCCCGCCGGTCGCGAGCGCGAGATCGTCCTGGGCGTGACCTACATCGTCGTCATCTTTTCCATTTTGGCCCAGGGCCTCACCTTGAAGCGTGTGGCGCGCGCCCTGGTGCGGTGAGGCGTATCATCCTAAATTCCGCAGATGAAATTGACCACAGAGACACAGAGATCACAAAGAATGGCAGTTGGGGAAACTCCGCCTCAAAGGCTGCTTCACCCCGTGGGTGAATCGGATCGGCGACCTGATTTCTCTCTGTGCCCTCTGTGCCTCCGTGGTTCCAACTGCGCCTTTTAGGATCACCGCTGCCACAGGATTTGGCCGGCTTCCAGCGGAACCGACGATCCCTCACGATGCGGGATCAGCCGGACGGTGAAGTCGGAGGCAGGCCGATTCGCGGCAACCGTGGCACGGTACACCCCGCCCTCCGCGGCGCCGTCTCGGTCACGTACCCGCGTCATCTCCTGGCGCACGGGATCCGTCCCGTCGGTGCCGTCGGCATAGAGTTCGGCCCGCACCGCGTTCGCATCGAGACCGGGGAGACGGATTTCGATCTCGAAGGCGTGCTGATCTCCCTCCCGCGTCACTTGCGATGCGCCAAAACTCAGCCCGGACCACTTCTGCCCGAGGGCGTGTCGCCATTCGACCGTGGCCCGGGCGGCGGCACCTTGGTCGGCGGCGCGTTGCCGGTAGGCCGCGGCGGCCGGGAGGTAATGGTTCTCCGTGTATTCGCGCACCGTGCGATTGGCGGAGAATCGCGGCGTCAGCCGCGCCATGCTTTCGCGCACCCGGGCGACCCACGCCACCGGGATGCCGCGGTCGTCGCGCGTGTAGAACTCCGGAATCACCTCGTGTTCGAGCCGTTCGTAGAGGGCCTCCGCCTCGGCGGCGTCCCACGCCGGATCTTCGCCGTGTTCCCGGCCGTCGCCCAGGGCCCAGCCTACGTCCGGCGCAAAGGCCTCGGCCCACCAGCCGTCCAGTTCCGAAAGATTCAGGCCGCCGTTGACGAGCACCTTCATGCCGCTCGTGCCGCTCGCCTCCCACGGCCGGCGCGGCGTGTTGATCCAGACATCCACACCCTGCACGAGATATTCGGCCATCAGCATGTCGTAGTCGGCCAGGAAGATCACCGGGGGATGCGTCGGACCGCTGCGGATGAAGTGCGTCCACTCCCGAATCATGGCCTGGCCGGCGGTATCCGCCGGATGCGCCTTGCCCGCGATGATCAGTTGGACCGGGCGTTGCGGATTGCCGAGCAGGCGAGCCAACCGGTCCGGATCGTGCAGCAGCAGGTTCGTCCGCTTGTAGGTGGCGAAGCGCCGCGCGAAGCCGAGGGTCAGCACGTCCGGGTTCAGGCGTTGCTTCGTCCGCTCGATGGCTTCGGGCGTGGCGCCGGCGGCCGCCATGTCGCGGGCGACGTGTTCGCGGGCGTAGTCGACCACCCCTTTCCGGCTGACCCTGCGCAACTGCCACAGCCGCGCGTCGGTGACCTGTCGGATGTCACGCCCCAGTTTCTCCGTGGCGCCCAGCCAGCGGTCCTTGCCGCACGCTTCCGTCCAAAGGTCGTCCGCCTCCGCCGAGTCCCACGTCGGCACATGGACGCCATTGGTGACATGCCCGACCGGTACGTCGGGCCGCGGCCAGTGGGGAAAGAGCGGCGCGAAAAGCTGCCGGCTCACCTGGCCGTGGAGGCGGCTGACGCCGTTCACCGCCCCGCTGCCGCGAATGGCGAGATAGGCCATGTTGAAACTCTCTGCCGCATCGTCCGGATTCAACCGGCCCAGGGCCAGCAGGTCGCGGAGAGTGACGCCGAGTTTTTCCGTGGCATAGCGGTCGAAGTATGGCGCCATGAGCGCCGGGGCGAAGCGGTCGAAGCCCGCCGCGACGGCCGTGTGCGTGGTGAAGAGGTTTCCGGCGCGCGTCGCCGCCAGCGCGACGTCGAATGGCTGCCCGTTCTCCGCCATGAAAGTGCGCGCCCGCTCCAGGACGGCGAAGGCCGCGTGCCCTTCATTGAGGTGGCATACTTCCGGTTTGAGGCCGAGGGCTTGCAGGAGGCGCCAGCCACCCATGCCGAGGACCATCTCCTGCTTGAGTCGCAGTTCGGGTCCGCCGCCGTAGAGTTCGCTGGTGATGCCGCGATGGGCGGGAAAGTTCGCCGCGTCGTTGCTATCCAGCAGAAAAAGTTTCACGCGGCCGACCTGAACCTGCCAGGTGCGCAACCAGACGGAGAAACCGGGAAGCGCGATTTCCAGCCGCAGCCACTCGCCGTTCGGCAAGCGCAAGGGCGTGATCGGCAACTGCCCGGGGTCGTTGTAGGGGAAGAGGGCTTGTTGCGCTCCGTCCTGGTCGATCACCTGGCGAAAATAGCCTTGTTGATAGAGCAGGCCCACGCCGACGACCGGCACGCCCAGGTCACTGGCGGCCTTGAGTTGATCGCCGGCGACATTGCCCAACCCGCCCGAATAGATCGGCAGCGCCCCGCTCAACATGAACTCCATGCTGAAGTAGGCCACGCAGGTCAAAGGAGTCTGCGGATGTTGCTGCTGAAACCAGGCCGGCGCAGTGGCTTCCTGCCGCCGGGTCTCCACGAGGGCGTCCACCTTGGCGCGGAACCCCGGCTCGGCCAGTTTGCGCTCGACCGCGTTGCGGGACGCGGTCTGCAGGACACAACACGGATGCCGGGTGAGGTTCCAAAGCCTGGGATCGAGTTCCCGCCAGATTTCGTCCGTGCTGTGATCCCACGACCAACGCAGGTCGAGGGCGAGTTGGGTCAGGGCTTCAAATCCGTCGGGTGCTTTTTTTTCAGGCATGAGTTGGGATCTCCTTCATCGCGTCCTGCGCCGACCGCTTCGCTTGCCGTCATGGGTTAGCGGCTCGACGCCGCGGCGGGCGGGCGACGATTGGGTGCCGGCGTCAGGACCGCGTCAACCACGGTCTGCGCCTCCGCGAGCAGTCGGCGCAAATGCGCTTCATCGCGGAAACTCTCCGCATAAATTTTATAGATGGCTTCGGTCCCGGAGGGGCGGGCGGCGAACCACCCGTTGGCCGTCACGGCCTTCAGTCCCCCGATCGGCGCGCCGTTGCCGGGGGCGTGGGTCAGCAGCGCTTCGATTTCTTCTCCGGCCAGCTCGGTGACTTTGAGCTGGGTGGGCGAAAGCTGCGCGAGCGCGGTTTTTTGGTCCGCGGTGGCCGCCGCCTCCACGCGGTCGTAACACGGCTCACCAAATTCGCGGGTAAGATCGCGGTAGAGTTCGCCCGGGTCGCGCCCGAGTCTTGCCGTGATCTCGGCCGCCAGCAGCGCGGGGATGATGCCGTCCTTGTCCGTCGTCCAGACGCTCCCGTCCAAGCGGGAGAATGACGCCCCGGCGCTTTCCTCACCGCCGAAGCCGAGCGAACCGTCGAGCAGGCCGGCTACAAACCACTTGAAACCCACCGGCACCTCGTGGAGCCGGCGGCCCTGCTTCGCCGCCACGCGGTCGATCATCCCGGTCGTCACCACGGTCTTGCCGATCGCGGCATCGTTCCGCCACTGCGGCCGGTGCTGAAAAAGATAGGAAACCGCGACCGACAGATAGTGATTGGGCGGCAGGAGGCCCGCCCCCCGGGTGACAATCCCGTGCCGGTCCGAATCGGGGTCGCACGCCCACGAAAGATCAAAACGGTCTTGCAGGCCGATCAAGCGCGCCATCGCGTAGGGCGACGACGGATCCATGCGAATCTGGCCGTCCCAGTCGACCGTCATGAAGCGGAAGGTCGGATCGACCGCAGGGTTGACGACCGTGAGATTCAGGCCGTAGCGCTCGGCGATGGGCGCCCAATAATGCACGCTCGCGCCGCCGAGCGGATCGACGCCCAGCGTGAGGCTGGCGCCGCGAATCGCGTCGAGGTCGATCACCTGGCCCAGGTCCGCGATGTAGGCGTGCAGAAAATCATGGTCGTGTGTCGTGGCGGCGCGGCGGGCCTGCGCAGACGGGACGCGCTTCACGCCCCGCAGCCCATTGGCGAGAAACTCGTTCGCTTTCGCTTCGATCCAGGCGGTCACGTCCCGCTCCGCCGGCCCGCCGTGGGGCGGGTTGTATTTGAAGCCGCCGTCGTGCGGCGGATTGTGTGACGGCGTGATGACGATGCCATCCGCCCGTCCGCGGGGACGGTCGCGATTATGGGTCAGGATGGCCCACGAAATCACCGGAGTCGGAGTGTACTCGTCGCCGGCCGCGATCATGACCTCCACTCCGTTGGCGGCCAACACCTCGAGGGCGGTGCCATGCGCCGGCGTGGAAAGCGCGTGCGGGTCCCGGCCCAGAAAGAGCGGACCGTCGATGTGGTGGGCCTGGCGGTAGAGGCAGATCGCCTGGCTTATCGCCAGGACATGCCCTTCGTTGAACGTCCTGGTCAACGCGGAGCCGCGATGGCCCGACGTCCCGAAGGCCACGCGTTGTGCCGGCACCCCGGGATCGGGCGTCTCCGCAAAATAGGCGGTGATGAGTTTGGGCACGTCGACGAGCATCGACGGCTCAGCTGGTTGGCCGGCGCCGGGGCTCGTCTTCATGGGTGGCTCAGCGTGCGGCTCCGAAAGTTTCCGCCGGGGGCCGCCCGAACTTTCCGCCAAAGTTCGGCGCGGTTCACGGACGGATCAGTGCTGCTTTGCGTCGGTCTGCGCGACCTCGTGCGGCGGGGTTTCCGTGACGTTCTCCTTGGTGAGATTTACGAAGACGCTGGAATGATCGTAACTCACCCGGGTGATATTCTTGGTCGCGACGTAGATCGTCTTGCCCGCGTACCAATGACCGGTTTCGACGACCAATTCGCGGATCTCCCAGGTCTCTCCATCCACGATATAGCCGCTCACCGAGCCGATTTCTCCGTCGGTGGCGTGCAGGCTGTAGCCGGTCGTCGACTTGGTGCTGCGCAGATGAACGTCATCCCGCTGGTTGTGCCCATGATGCGGCCGGCCCGCCGGGAGGGGCGGCGCGAGGACCACGGGAAAGCTGGCTCCACTCCAAGCCCCGCCTTCCTGCCAGTAGGTCGCGTAGCCGTAGTAACGATGGTATTCGTCCTCGAATTGGCGCGAGATGGGTCGGTGGGCATCAGTCGAGGGACTGTCTTCGATCTGCTTCCGGGTCAGGTTGACGCGGAGGGGATCAGTGGCTCCCGCCACCCGACCAAAGGCCTCCGGCCCGAAGGCATGGTGCGAGAGCAGCACCTGGCGCCCTGTCAGCCAGGAACCCGTGTCGGCCACGATGTAGCGAAGCTTCCACGTCATGTCGTCAAAATAGAAGTCCTTCACCTGGCCGATCTCGCCGTCCGTCGCACCAAGTTTTCTGCCATAGAGTAGGGTGGTATTATGGAGCATGAGAAAAGATAGCCGGATTCCCGGAGCAATCGTATGGGGTCTAACCCGAATGTTTCCTGCCGCGGCAGCGCAACGAAAGGTTCTCGGAAATCGTGAAAGCGGGCCTCGGGCAGCTAAAATCCCGGAATTTCCGATCCGCTGCGTTTCCGATCGGAAGCACTTACGGGAATCGCACCTGGCTTGAAAATCCCAGATGACCGATGGCTGATGCTCGATGGGCTGAGGTCGCTTCGCTTGGTACAAGCTTCCCAAAATCGTCGCGAAATTGCGCAAAGTGGATCGATCGTAGCACCGTGCCGGCCCGCGGCCGTGGGCCTGACGCGGCATGGGTTTGAAGCCCTCGCGGCGCCGGCACCGGTGGGGGGCGATTTTCATGGGGGGTAACACCCCATGGCGGCCACCGTCGTCCCGCCATAAGCTGGCACCGACGTGAACGAGACACTATTCGGCCAACGGGTTTGGCCCGGCAACTTCACCGGGGCTGGCCCGGTCACGCGCGAAGCGGCGCGGAAACGCTCGCGCGAACTGGCCGTGAAGGCCGGCCGGTCCACTTGGGACGTGCGGCAGGCGGATTATGAGCAGGCGAAGCGTGAAGTGACCGGCGAGTCGAATGCCGACCGGCAGGATGCCGTGCTGGACGCGATCCCGGGATCGGGGCGGGACCAGTCCGTGCCGGGGCGGGCGGAACTTATCAGGCCGGAATCGGCCACCGCCGCCACCCCACGGGCCGACTTTAGGGTCAGCGATTCCGACTGGGTGCAAAAACCGGCGGATGGATCTCCACGAGTTTTATGACCACCACCTCCACCATGGAATCGACCGCCGCGGCGCTCGTCGCCCCGGGCAAAGGCATCCTCGCGGCCGACGAGAGTTTTCCGACCATCGGGAAGCGGTTCGCGGCCCTCAACATCGCGTCCACCGCGGAGCAGCGCCGGGCGTACCGCGGACTGTTGTGCACGACGCCGGGTCTGGGGGAGTTCATCAGTGGCGCGATCCTCTTTGACGAGACGCTGCACCAAAAGACCGACGCGGGCGTGACGCTGCCGGCAGCCCTCGTGGCCCAGGGCATCATTCCGGGCATCAAGGTCGACGGTGGCACCATCGGCCTGGCTAATTTTCCCGGGGAAAAAATCACGCGCGGGCTCGACGGGTTGCGGGAAAGGCTCGCAGTTCATCGGGAACTCGGCGCGCGTTTTACCAAGTGGCGCGCGGTGATCGCGCTCGGCGCGGGCCGGCCGACGGCGACTTGCATCCGCGCCAACGCGCGGGGCCTCGCCTGCTTCGCCGCGAGCAGCCAGGAGGCCGGGTTGGTGCCGATCGTCGAGCCGGAGGTCTTGCTGGAGGGCGATCACACGCTGGCCCAGTGCGAAGAAGTCACGAGCCTCGTTTTGCAAGCGGTTTTTGCCGCGCTGTTCGAGCATCGCGTCGTGCTGGAGGCAATGCTGCTCAAGACGGGAATGGTGCTGTCGGGCAACACTTGTCCGCAGCAGGCCGGCGGGGAGGAGATGGCCGCGGCCACGATTCGTTGCCTGCGCCGTGCCGTGCCCGCCGCGGTTCCCGGCGTCGTCTTTCTTTCGGGCGGGCAAAGTGACGTCGCCGCGACGGAACGGTTGAACGCCATCTGCCGGGCCGGCGGCGGGCCGTGGAAGTTGAGCTTTTCCTTTGGACGCGCGTTGCAGGACGCGGCGATGAAAACCTGGGGTGGCGAGCCCGCTCACGTCACCGCCGCGCAGGCCGCACTGTTACACCGGGCCCGGTGCAACGGCCTCGCCGTGCAGGGAAAGTATTCGGATCAAGTGGAACGTGAAGAATCGGCGACATCATCCGAAGTGGTGAAAACCGCCCCCGCCCGAAAATGAAGAACCCCGGAGCAAGCTCCGGGGTATCGGACCCATCGCGAAATGCCAACCCGTCTCCACGCAGCTCCGCGTTGGCGGGTGTAGGCGGGGTGCCCCCACCCCGCGATCGGTCGTCCCCGCCGGGCCGCGCGGTGAGGGCACCGCGCTCACAGGGCGATCCCTGGTTTCGGGATACCTTCCGACGGTCACGGCATTTAGGCAGATCCGTTGGCCGCCACTTCAACTTGAAACAAGTCCGGCTCGCACTGGACCGGTTCCACGCGCGCCCGGGAAACGGCGTCCAGTAGTTGCTGGGAAATGAAAGGCTTCACCAGCACCTGCCGCACGCCCAGACGTTCGAGTTCGCAGCGACGGTCCTTGGTCCCACGGTCCGTTGCGACCATCACGCGCAGGCTTGGGTTGCTGCGGCGCAGGGCCCACATGAAGGTGAAGCCGTTCATGCCCGGCATCGCGAGATCGAAGAGGACCAGGTCGATCTCGGAACGGCAGCGCATCAACAGCGCAAACGCTTCGCCCCCGTCACGCGCGACGTACACCTGGTATCCGGCGGACCCGAGAATCTGCCGGTTCGATTCGAGACGAGTCTCGTCGTCATCGACGAGCAGGATAAACTTTGCCTGATTTCGCCCGGGCGGGACGACGAGGTGGCCGGAGACGGGTGCGATTTCAGCCCGGGGAAAGTGAAGAGTCAGCGTGGTCGGCCGGCCGGCGCGCGAGAGGATTTGCGCAAAGCCGCCGTGACCGTTCAGCACGCGGGCGACATGGGCGAGGCGAACGCCCACGCTCTCCTGCAGGGGCCTCTCGTAGAGGCCGAAGCCGGTGTGACTGATCGCGACTTCCACCTGATCGCCCGTGTGTCCGTTGCAGAACGGGTTGGAGGAGCCCTTCCGCCTCGCGGCGTTCTTTGCTTTAAGGATCAGGTGACCGCGTTTCGGCATCGCGGCGCGGGCGTTGAGCAGCACGTTGATCAGGGCCTGGTGAATCTCCGCCGGATCGCCGCGGATCGGCCACAGATCCGCCGGCACGACGGCTCGCACTGTGATGCGGGGCGGGAAAACCCTGGCGATCACCTGCACAATCTCCCGCAGTACCAGATACGGCTGCACGAACAGCGCAAAACTGAGGTTGCCGTGGGCGCCGGATGGCACGGGATCGGTCACGGGCGCTCCGGGTTCAGCCCGATGCGCGTACCCGGCGGGGCGGCCGGACGGGGCGGTTCCGCGCGGCGGGGGGGGGGGGGGGGGGGGGCCGGGGGGGGGGGGGCACGGCGGGGGCGTCGGCGCTTTCGCGCCAGTCGTCGACGTTGTCGAGGGTGAGGGTCATGGCGGCGATCGCGCGGCTGGCGCCACCGGAAGCACGGGTGATCTGAGGCGCGGGGTGGCGGCACCCCGCCACACCAAATCCCCAAGAGCAGAATGGCGGCGGGCAGCCACACAAACAAGATGGGGGTGAAGATCT
>JBBRWR010000091.1:0-33037 GCA_038249085.1 Opitutales bacterium | reverse complement strand
TTGCTCACGTACACTCCTGATCCCATGTCCAGCCGCTCCGCCAACCAACCGTTGCGCACATCCGTCGTCGCCTTCAAGTGCGCCGCCACCGGTCAAGGTAAAGGGTAAAACCTGACCCTTTTTTCAGCGTTCGGTTCAAACTGCGTTTTCCAGGATCATTTCAAGGGATTGATATGATAGCCGCGTTTCCCCGCGTATTCACGGCAACGCCCGAGCCGGCGCGGAACGGAGTCCACGCCCTACCCCAAGGCCAGGGCGCACGGGATCCGGCGCGGAGCGGAGTCCACGCCCTACCCAAAGGCTAAGGCCCATCTCCAGGTTTGACGGGGGCGTTGAGCCCGGTCCTCCCCGTACCGCCAGTCTTCGACTGGCGCCCGCCGGTCAGAGACGCGGCGCTACTCCCAGCGGCCTCACCGCCAATCGACAGATGCGGCCGGCCATACCCGAATTTGGGCTTAAGGGCGGCGTGACATTTCCGCCCGGCGAAGGCTCAAGTGCGAGTCTGGGTATTGCCGAAGCCGCTTCGCCCGGGGGGTCGCACTCCAATTTCGTTCCCGGACTGGGCGGGGGTCCTGCAGCGGGCGGCGTTGACGATGGGTCCCGCGCGACTACGCGAGCAGTTTGGCCGGGGCGATCCGAACGGGGGCAGTCTGCTGATGGCAATAACGGGCGTCCCAGCGGGGGGCGGTCGGGGGCATGAGACCGAGCCGCCCGGAATTATTACCAGGAAACTGGAGCTGCCGGGGTCGAGCCGGGTTTAGCCAAAAATCCGACCCAGTGCGAAGGGTGGTGGCAGGACGCCAGCCGACGCGGCGGAGGAAACGTCACCAGGCTTCGAGGGCGCGGACGGTGAAGGGCGATGTGTGGGCGGCGGGTTGCGCGGAGCCGGGCTCGGCGAGGATCACAAAGCGGGCGGCGGTGGCGGCGGGTGTCGTGGTGCGGACGACGAGGCGACGGAGGCCGGGGTTGGGTTCGTCGTGCGATTGCAGGAGGTGGGCGGGGTCTTCGACGGCGAGCGTGGCATCGGCAGGCTCGAGGAGGCGGAGACGGAGCGTGGCGCGGTTTTGACGGAGGACGGCGCCGTGGGGCTCGAGCGCGATGTCGGCGGTCGTGAGCCATTGCCACGTGGCGGTGGTGGCGCGGGCGGCGGCGGTCCATTCGTCTTGAAAGAGGACGCGACGGTCCGGGAGCAGCATGATGCCGCGGCGGGCGGATTTCACGGCGTCGCCCGAGACGGCGGTGAGGTCGAGTTGGGTATGCGGCGTGGGACCGGTGGAGACGAAGCGCGTGATGGGCGCGAAGGCGGCGACCCGTTGCGGCGCGCCGTCGAAGCGGAGGAGGTTGTGGCCTTCGGAGCCGAGGCGGAAAATGGTCCAACGCGGGCTATCCTGTTTGAAACTCCAAAGCGTGGAGTCGATGCCGGCTTGGTAGGCCGTCGTGTAGGATTGGGAACCCGGATCGACGGCCCAGCGGACGCCGTCGGCTTCGAGGATGAAGGAGCCGACATCCATGTGCGCATGGGAAAGGCCGGCCCGGCCGCCTTTGATGGCGACGTAGACGGCACGCGGGTCGAACCAGGCAGTGCGATGGACCGCGAGGGGGACGGAGCCGTCGCCCTTCCAGTGGAGCGCCGGCGGGGCGGCGGAAGGAAGACCGGGCAGCGCCGGGTCCCACCAGAGGAGAGCGAACGGGAGGTGGCGGGAGCGGGCGACGGTGGAAGCGGGGGAAGAGGGGGCGGTGAGTTGGTCAAGGTGATCGAGTTCCCAGCGCAGGGTGGCGGGCTGCCGGAGGCGACGCGCGAACCAGAAAAGCGCGGGCTCAAAGCTGCGGTGCAGCGAGGCGTCGGCGTAGTTGAACGTGTCGCCGCTGGGCGCGGTGACTTGGTTCAGGTAGTCCGGGGTGGCGAGGAAACCGGGAAAGGTATCGAGGCCGCAGCGATCGCCCAGGGCAGTCTCGAGCGCGGAGAGCATGGCGACGTGGAAAGTCGTGCCGTAAGCCCAATACATGGGGCCCTCGGGATAGATGCCGTCGGGGGCGTAGGCTTTGGCGGAGGAGTGGAGTTCGGCGACGGCGCGTTGGACGATGCGTTGCGCGAGGGCGGGATCGCGGTCGGCGACGGCGAGGGCGCCAATAACGAGGGCGCCATGGCAGACCTGGTTCCAGTTATTGGTGCCACGCACCCACGAGAGAAATTTGGCGGGCGCGTCGAAGGAGGCGCGCAGACCTTTCTCGATGAGGGCGGTGGCAAGCGGGTCGCGTTCGGCGGGGGTGAGCGTGTCGTAGAGCCAGTCGTAACCGACGGCGACGGCGAGTGTGGCCTCGGCCGTGTCGAGAAAGACGGCGGGATTCCAGTCGGGGAGATCGGTGAGCAGGCGGAGCTCGACGAGGGCGCGGTCGCGGAAACGGGTCTCGCCGGTCAGTCGCGCGGTGGCGGCGAGAGCGAGGACGCGGCGCTGAATCTCGCGGGCCGGCTCAAGGATCGTGCCGGCCAGGGCGCCCCGTTGGCGCTGGGTGACCTTGACGGGGGGAAGCTTGAGGATCGCTTCGGCGCGATCGCGGATGACGACGAAGAGGCGGGCGGTGACCGGGTCGGCGGCCGGGGACGCGGGCGTGGGGAGCGCAGCCAGGTTGGGAGCCGAGAGGGCAAGACGAGCGCGGAGGGCCTGCCACTGGTCGGCGGAGGCGAAGAGGCGCGGGTGCGGCGGGAGGTTGGCCCACGCGGACGCGGAGGCGGAATGCGGCGCGGCGGGCGATGGCCTCGCGGGGGCGGCGGCGAGCGGCGCGAAGACGCAAAGCGAGAGGGCGAGGCAAAGACGGAACGCGCGGGCGAAGGGAAAATTCATTTGGCCGTGGTCAGGAGCAGGGTGGCATCCGACCAGCCGCCGGGCCGGCGCAGCGTCACGGCGGTCGCCGGCTCAAGCCGGATGCTGGCCGGCTCGCTGCGCCCGGTCACGGGGTTGAACCAGCGCGCGGAGAGTCCGGGTCGCAGCTGCGAAAGATCGAGGACGATCTCCGCGTTGTCGGGCAGATACGCGACGAGCAAGTCGCCCGCCGCCGCCGACGAGACGGCCATCTTGTGGCGCGGATCGTCCGCCTGGTTTTTGACCAGGTCGGGCGCGGGCACCAGGCGCCACCAGTCGATGCCGGCAAAGAAATCGCGCAGGTGCGTCATCTGCCCGGCGCTCGGCCAGAGCATGGCCTTGCGCCAATGGTCATAGGCGGCGGGATGGTCCGAGAAACGCCAGACGCCGCCGGCGCCGGCCGGCACCTTGGGGGGGATGTCGCCCGCCCCGTAGGTGTATCCGCGCGAACCCGACAGCCACGCGATCCAGCCGAGTTTGCGCACATCCTGTTCCCGCCAATTGGGCCCCCGATCGTTCCCGCGGGCGTCGTACATCGTCTCGATATTGATCACCGGCTTGACCGGCGGCCGGCGCCACATCTCCAACGTCCACTCCCGCGCGGCGGCATAGGCCGGCTCCAGCCGGCCGCTGTGATGCCCGCTTTGCAGGCCGCAGAAATCCGTGTAATCGGCATCGTGATACCGGCGCGCGGTGTCCAGATGCGTGCCCGGATGCTGCGTGATCAGATGATTCGTCAGCCGATGCAGCCGCGCCCCCGACTCCTCGTTCACGGGCTCGAGGCGTTGATCCATGCTCGGGGAGAAGATGACCAGGTGCCCCGCCAACCGGCCCGCGAGGTATCGGGCGAAGGCCGGGGACCGTTGTGGCGCCTCGTAGCCCGCGTGCGACTTGCCCACGCCCACCAGCAACACCATCACGCCGCGATCGTTGGCGCAGGCGATTTTGTCTTCCAGCTCCCGCCAGACGACGGCATCCGGCGAACCGTCGGGGTGGAAGGGCGAACGGCCGGGCGGCGGCGCCGTCTTGCTGCCCAGACCCGTGGCCACCACCTGCAGCACGTTGAAGCGCTGGCGCGCCCGTGTGTCGACGTATTCGCGCCACTCCGCGGCCGTCGACTTCCACGCCGTGTTCCAGGCGGTGTCGCCCATCCAGAGGAAGGGGGTGCCATCCGCGTGGATCAGGTAGCGCCGATCCGCGCTCACCCGCAGGTCACCGTGGCGAAAGAACGCGTTGTCTCCCGCGTACGCCCCGACCCGGACCGCCCCGCTTTGGCCCTGCAGCCCCGTATCCGTCGGGTCGTTGCAGGTCGTCCGCCAGCGCCAGAGCCCGACCGCGGGAAAGGCGGCCCGAAAACGGAATCCGCGCTCCTCGTCCCAGAACGCCGGCACCTCCAGGGTGCGGCCGCCCGGTCCGGAGAAGTGGACGTCGACCTCCACCCCGGCATAGGGCCGGGCGGGCGTCTTGGCCGCCGTCAGGCTCCCCTCCCAGCGCTGCCACTGGATGGCCGGGGCAACGTCGGATGGGGCGGGAGTGTGGTTCGCGCAGCCCCCGAGCGTAAAGCCGATCGACCCGAACAGGAGGAGGAGAGCGATGGGGTTCATTTCATCAGGAGCAGCTGGCACCGTCGATTGGTTGGGGCCGGGCTCGGGCCGGTCGACCGAAGGCCGGACGACGCCCTCCACCGCCCCGTTCGAGCGCAATTCATGCCGGTGGTTTCTCAAGTTGTGGGTTCGATTGCCAGCCGGAAGGAAGCACCCGGGAGCAAGCTCCGGGGCATTACCGAAAACCCATGTGCCACCGTCTCCAGTTCTGGTCCGGGGAGCGCCTGCCTGTGCCGCCACGGCAGACAGGCACCCGTCTCGGGTGCTGGCGGCGGCGTCTCGCCGCAGCCTCCGATGCCCTCGGCGGGACGCCGAGGGCTGCCGGCGAGACGCCGGCGCTCCCCGGACCATTGCTCCGCGCCAACTACGTTCCGAAGCCGGAGCAAGCTCCGGGGTATCGGACCCATTGCGAATGAAGCACCCGGTCACGGGCGGGCGCATCTGCAAGTTGGCGGTTGTAGGCGGGGTGCCCTCACCCCGCGATGTATCGTCCCCCGCCGGGCCGCGCGGTGAGGGCACCGCGCCCACCGGGAAGTCGCCGCCAACTCGCAGAAGCACCCGGTCACGGGCCCACCCACGCCATCCCGGCGCGCAACCACAGGGGGATGACCAAAATCCCGAGCGCGGTGGTGCCCAGGACTATTTGCACGGCGGTGCGCGGGTGGCCGCCGTAGAGCCGCGCGAGGATCACCGACACCATCGCCGTGGGCATCGCGGCCTGCACCACCAGCACCCGTTTCAATTCCACCGAGCAGGGCAGGTAGCGCGCCAGCAGCAAAATTGCGACCGGCAGCACACCCAACCGCAGCGCCATCGCCGCCACGCTCACCTTGGCGTCGAAGAGTTCCCGCGGCCGGTCGACATAGTTCGCCAGGCTCACGCCCGTCATGACGAGCCCGAGCGGGATCGCACACACGCCGAGCGCGTGGATCGTGTCCGTCAGGACCTGCGGCAGGTGCGGCGTGAGACCGGCGAGGTTGCAGGCCACCGCGAGCACCAGCGTGATCACGATCGGGCTCACCAACCGCCGCCAGCCCGAGCGCAGCGATTCACCGCTCAGCACCAGGAGCCCCACCGTCCAGATCGCCACCTCGACGCCGACGTTGTGCACCAGGAGCACGGCGCGGCTCTCCGGCCCCCAGATGCCCTCCATGATCGGGAGCGGCAGGTAACCGTAATTGGTGATGCCAACGGCCAGCGCGAACGTCCGCAACCCGGAGCCGACCTGCAGCCCGAGGGCGCGCGCCACCAGCAGGCCCGCGTGTATCCCCAAGCTGGTGACCGCAAAGCCGAGCAGCGGGGGCAGCAGCAGGTTGCCCGGCGCACGCAGCGCCGCGTTGCCCGCCACCGATTCGAAGATCAGGCAGGGATAACACACGTTCACGGCCAGCCGGATGAGGCTGGTCTCCGCCTCGCCCTCGATCCAATGCACCCGCCGCACGCCCACGCCCACGCCGATCACGGCGAAAACCGGCAGGACGAGCAGAAGGAGCTGGAGGTAGGAAGGCATGCCAGAGGGCGGAAGCCGGAGATCGGAGGGCGGAGGTCGGAGATCAGTGGTCAGTGGTCAGTGGTCAGTGGTCAGTGGTCAGTGGTCGGAGGTCAGTGGTCGGAGGTCAGAAGTCGGAGGTCAGATCCGCAAGGCTCCCTTTTGTCCGGCGCTGTCTTCTGACTGCTGACCTCTGCCCCGCCGGCGGCGGCCTGGCCGGCGAGCCAGCCGGTGGTCCAGGCGGATTGGAAATTGAAGCCGCCGGTCACGCCGTCGATGTCGAGCACCTCGCCGGCGAAATGCAGCCCCGGGCAGAGGCGGCTCTCCATCGTGCGAAAGTCCACCTCGCCCAGCCGCACGCCCCCGCAGGTGACAAATTCCTCCTTAAACGTGCTCTTGCCGACGACCTGGAACTCGGCGGCCGTAAGCAACGTCGCCAATTGGCTGAGCGCCGCGTTGCCCACCGCGGTCCACGGCGTCGTGGCGGCGATACCGGCCGAGGTGACCAGGCGCTCCCACAGGCGCTGCGGCATCGCCACCGGACTCCAGGTCGTGATCTGCTTGCGGGGGTTTTTCTCCCGCACGCCGGAGAGCTCCCGCACCAGAGAGTCGCGCTGGTGGGGCGGCACGAAGTTGACCGTGAGGGGAAACTCATAGTTTCGCGCCGCCATCTCGCGCGCCCCCCAGGCCGACAGCTTCAGCACCGCCGGCCCGCTCAGGCCCCAATGCGTGATCAGCATCGGCCCGCTTTGCCGCAGCTTCGTGCCGGCCACGCCGACGGTCGCGTTTTCCACCGCCACCCCCGAGAGTCCGATCAGCCGGGCGTCGTCGAGGTGAAAGGTGAACAGCGACGGCAGCAGCGGCTCGATCGTGTGCCCGAGCTTCTCCGCGATCGTGAATCCCGCCGACGAGCGGTTGCCCCCGGTCGCCAGCAGCAGCCGTTCGCTGCGCACCTCCGTGCCGTCGGTGAGCGTGACCCAGAATGAGTTGGGCCCAACCGCCTCCGCGGTGCGCACCCCCAGGGTGGTCACGAGCCTCACCCCGGCTTTTTCCGCGGCCTGCAGCAGGCAGTCGGCGATGGTGGCCGAGTCGTCGGTGACGGGAAACATCCGGCCGTCTTCCTCGGTCTTCGTTTCGACGCCGCGCGCGGCGAACCAAGCGACGGTGTCCCGTGGCTGCCAGCGATGAAAGGCCCCGAGCAATTCGCGCCCGCCCCGCGGATATTGCCGCACCAACTCGCGCGGCTCGAAACACGCATGGGTGACGTTGCAGCGCCCGCCCCCCGAGACGCGCACCTTGGCCAGCGGATGAGCGGTCGCCTCGTAGAGCGTCACGGTGCCGGCCGGGCCCAGCGTCTCCGCACACGCGATCGCCGCAAAGAAGCCCGCGGCCCCGCCCCCGACGATGATCACGCGTGTGCTTTCAGCCATGCCGCCACCCTGCGCGCCGCCGGCGGCGAGTCGAAAGGAAACCGCTCCTCCGGACACAAAAAGGCCGTCGCGGGCTGCGATCCGCGACGGCTGCTAACTCCAACCCTGACAAAGTTATAACTCAGTTATCCTTCTTGCCTTTGCCACCCTTGCCACCGCTGCTGCGGTTGCCGCGGCCCTGGGCCATCATCTCGTCGTACTTGGTCTGCTGGTCAGCCGTGAGCACGTCGCGGATGGCTTTCCCGGACTCGCGCATGATCTCCATGCCCTTCTCGCGGCGTTCCTCCTGAGAAAGACCCTGCATCTGTTCCGCCGCTTTGGCGTAGAGATCCTTGATCTTGCCCTTTTGGGTGTCGGTGAGGCTGCCGACGGCCTGCTCGAGGCGCTCAAGGCGCTGCTCGACGGTTGGCATGCCGCCGCGGCCGCCCTTGCCCTTCTTTTCTTCCTGGGCCTGAAGGAGTGAAACCGAAGCCATCGCGCCACACGCGACAGCGCAGAGGACGAATTTGCGGATATTCATGGAAATCAACTGACGTTGTTTTTGAGGTTACTGACTGCCGGCCACGGGGTGGGCGGCAAGGGAGCAAGACGGACCCCCCTGGCAGGAGTTACGGGATAGTGGCCGCGTCGCCAGCGGGCTCGTCGCGTCGCCGGCCGGAACGTCGCCCGCCCTGGGGGTGGACCGAAACGGGCTTATCTCCCAGTTGGCGGCGACATTGAGTTCGGTCCTCCCCGTAGCGCCAGTCTTCGACTGGCGCCCGCCGGTCAGAGACGCGGCGCTACTCCCAGCGGCACTACCGCCATACGACAGATGCGCCCTGGAGGCCGCTGGCGCTGCGAGCGGGCTTGCGGCCGGGCGGGCCGGCCGGCACCTTCCCCGCCGATGATCGAGGTCCACGCCCTCACCAAACGCTACCGCGACTTCACCGCCGTGCGCGACCTGTCGTTGACCGTGGGACCGGGCGAGGTGCTGGGTCTGGTTGGCCCCAACGGGGCGGGCAAGACCAGCACCCTGCGCTGCCTGGCGGGCATCATCCCCGCGACCGCCGGCACCATCCGGATCGCCGGGCACGACCTCGCGACCGATCCCGTGGCCGCCAAGCGCGCTCTGGCGTTCTTCCCGGACGAACCGCGGCTTTTCGAATACCTGACCGTGCGCCAGCATCTCAATTTCATCGCCCGAGTCTACGGGGTGGCCGACCATGAGGCGATTGCCCAGCCCCTGCTGGAGGAGTTCGAGATCGCGGCCAAGGCGGACCAATTGCCCGGGGAACTCTCGCGCGGCATGAAGCAGAAACTCGCGATCATCTGCGGTCTCCTGCACCAGCCCCAGGTCATGTTTTTCGACGAGCCGCTGACCGGCCTCGACCCCCTCGGCATCCGCCGCATGAAGGATTCGATCGTCAAGCGCGCCCGCGCCGGCGCGACCATCGTCCTGAGTTCCCACCTCCTCCACCTGCTCGAGGAAGTCTGCACCCACGTGCTCATCCTGAAACAGGGCGAGAAGATCGCCGACGGCACCCTCGGCGAAGTCGCCGGCCGCTTCAGCAACGGCGAGACCAACGTCAACCTCGAGGAAGTCTTCATCCGCGCGACGGGGGGATCGGAGACTTGACGCAGAGGCCGGAAATCAGCGGTCAGAAGCCGGAGGTCAGATATCAGAACGTGCCAGCCCCCGACCCCTCTCCTATTTGACTCCGAATGTTCCTCTCCGACCTCCGACCTCTGACCTCCGCCTTCTGACCTCCGCCTTCTGACCATGCTCGGTGCGCTGCTTTATCTGCGAGTGATGTCACTCGCCAACTGGTTCGTGACCCGCGGGCGGCGGCTGCGGCAGCCGAAGTACCTGCTTGGGGCCATCGTGGGCTGCGCGTACTTCTACTTCTTTTTTTTCCGCCAGGTGGGCCGCCCCACGGGGGGACTGCGCAGCCGGGCGGCCGGTGCCCAGGCCGCCGAGCTGATGCAGACGGCCCAGCTTACGGCCCCGATCGACTGGCTGCCTGTCATCGCCGCGATCGGTTCCTTCGCCCTCCTGATCTTCTTCACCTTCATGTGGGTCGTGCCCACCCGCCGCGCCGCCCTCGGCTTCACCGAGGCGGAAATCGCCTTCCTCTTTCCCGCGCCGGTCCAGCGGCGGACCCTCGTGCATTTCCGCCTGCTGAGCGGCCAGCTCCGCAGCCTGCTGGGGGCCTCCGTCATGATGTTGTTCACCAACCGCTGGTCCATGTTGGGCGGCAACGCGTTCACCCACGCCGTCGGGTGGTGGTTCATCTTTTCCACGCTGAATCTCCATTTCAGCGGGGCCAACTTCACCCTCACCCGTCTGGCCGATCTCGGCCTGCAGGCCTGGCGGCGCCGGACCCTGATTCTGGTCGCCCTGGCGGCGCTGGTCGCGGCGGCGGTCAGCCGCCTCCCGGCCGGCGTGCATCCGCCCGACGGGGGTAACCTCACCGATCTGCGGCCCTTCACCACCTGGTTCATCACGCTGGCCGAGACCCCGCCGCTGGCGTGGCTGCTGTGGCCGATTCGCACCGTGCTTGGACCGTTCCTGGCGATCGATGGCACCCACTTTCTGCGCGCCGTGGGCCCCGCCTTTGCCCTGGTCCTGCTCCACTATCTCTGGGTGGTGCGCTCCGCGGTGGCGTTTGAAGATGCGTCGGTCGACTACGCGCAGTTCCGCAGCGCCCGGGTCGCCGCGTGGCGCTCCGGCGGTCGCCGCGGCTTCACGCCCACCCGGGGCCGGGCGGGACCCTTCGTGCTGGCCGCATCCGGGCGCCCGGAAATCGCGTTTCTCTGGAAGAATCTCCTCTCGTCCTGGCCCTATTTCACCTGGCGCGTGCTGCTCGCCAGCGCCCTCGTTGTCGCCCTGGGTTGTCTCTGGCTCGGGGCCCAACCCGGCGCCCGGCCGCTCCTCGCCGCTATCGGCGGCATCGCCGTGACGCTGGGGGGTTACACCCTGATCGTCGGCCCGCAGTTGGCGCGCCAGGACATCCGCAGCGACCTCGGCCACGCGGACCTGCTCAAAGCGTACCCCCTGCGGGGCTGGCAGATCGTCCTGGGCGAACTGCTCGCCCCGGTCGCGATTCTCACCGGCGTCCTCTGGCTCGTGCTGCTGACCGCGGCCCTCGCGTTTCAACCCACCGGCCAAGGCCTCGCCTGGCTCACCCCCGCGTTGCGCGTCGCCGGCGCCACCGGCCTTGCCCTCATCGCGCCGGGGTTGGCCGCCCTGCAATTGCTCGTCCCCAACGCGGCCGCCCTGATCTTCCCCGGCTGGTTCCAGCTCAGCCGGACGCGCGGCGGCGGTCCGGAGGTCATCGGTCAGCGCATGATCTTCTTCTTTGCCCAACTGGTCACGATGGCGCTCGCCCTCGTCCCCGCCGTCGCCCTGGCCACGCTGCTCATCTTCATCGGGCAGTGGTTGCTCGGACCGGTGGCGGCGGTGGTCATCGCCACGTTCGCCGTGCTGGTGGTGTTGCTGGGGGAAGTGGCGTGCGGGGTGTGGCTCCTCGGGGAGCGTTTTGAGCACCTCGACCTTTCGACGGAACTGCCCCCGGCCCATTAATCGGAAAACCCATGCCACTCGCCCGTCTCACCCCCCTGGCCGCCGATGCCGTCGGCGCGGCCCAGCGTCAGCTCCCGCCCGAGATCCGCGCCCTCGCGCGGGGCGTCGCCGTCCACTACGAACGCGCCCCGGCGCCCGACGTGCTGGCCGAGGGCTTTGAACCCGACATTCTGGGCCTCTTCACCGGCGCCCCGCACGGGAGGGAAATGGACCAGGACAACCCCACCCCGCCGCAAATCCTGCTCTACCTCGAAAGCCTGTGGAGTTTTGCCGGGGAGGACGCCGAACTCTTCAAGGAGGAAGTCCGCCTGACCTATCTCCACGAACTGGGCCACTTTCTGGGCTGGGACGAGGACGACGTGGCCGCCCGCGGGCTGGAATGAAGCCGTTGGGAACCGCGTTGCGCCCAAGGGAGCGCGGGCACTCCTGCCCGCCTCTGCGCCCGGCGGCAGGCAGGAGTGCCTGCGCTCCCTTCAATTCCGCCGGCGTCAACTCGGAAAGGCACCCCCGTTGGGAACCGCGCGCACTCCGCGCTTTCCAAGCCAGCCGGCCCATGCATACACTGCGCCTGATTTTGACCTTCGCATCGTTATGAAGAAACTCCTGATCCTGTCGCTCCTGGCGCTCGTTGGCGCCTCCCTCGCCCGCGCCGAGCTCACCCGCGCCGAACTCGTTACCCGCGTCGGGTCATGCGAAGCGATCTTGCAGGAATTTCAGCGGCGCCCCGACCTCGCGATCCCCGCCAAGGTCTGGCAGCACGCCCGCGCCGTCATCATCCTCAACCAATTCAAGGCCGGCTTCCTGCTCGGGGTGCAGGACGGCTACGGCGTGATCATGGTCCGGAAGCCCGGCGGTCGCTGGAGCCTGCCCGTGATCATCAACGCCGCCGAGGCCAGCCTCGGCTTCCAACTGGGCGCCAAGGCGATCGAGAGCATCTTCATCGTCACCGACGACACCACCTCGCGCCTCCTGTTCACCCAGCGCTTCAACGTCGGCGTCGACGCCAAGGCCGTTGCCGGCCCCAAGTTCGCCGAGGCCGAGAATAACAATGAATCCCTCATGCGGACGCCGATGCTGGCCTACACCAGGTCGGTGGGCCTCTTTGCCGGCGCCACCGTGAAGGCCGGCCACATCTCCCGCAACGATCAGGCCAATTTCATCCTCTATAACACCCGCTATACGATGCCTGAACTGCTGTACAGCGACTGGGTCCCGCCGCCGCCGGAAGTGCAGCCCCTGATGGCGCTCGTGCAGCGACTCGCGCCGTAGCATGAATCCCATCCTCGGCCCCGGCGGTTTCCATCATGTCTGTCTGAAAACCGCCGACTGGGATCGCTCGCTCGCCTTCTACCGCGAGGTGCTGGGCTGCGTCGAAAAGGTTGCCTGGAACCTCCGCGCCACCGGCCATCGTGCCGTGATGCTGGATACCGGCGACGGCAACTACATCGAACTGTTCGACGAACCCGGCTACGTCGCCGCGCCCCAGGGTTCCGTCGCGCACTTCGCCCTGCGCACGACGCGGCTCGACGAGGTCGCGGCCCGCGTGCGTGCGGCCGGGATGAAGCTCACCGTGGAGCCGCAGGATGTCACCATTGCCACCACCAACGGGGCCGGTCCGGTGCCGGTGCGGCTCTTCTTCTGCGAGGGACCGGGCGGCGAGGTGATCGAATTTTTCCAGAACGCGGTGACCTGACCGGGCCGCCCGCGGCGGCGGGACCTAAGCCGCAACGATTCGGAGTGCGTTTCAGCCGTGAGCAGGAAACCACTGAACGGTGGGGCGCGTTGACCCCAACGCGCCTGCGTGCGTTCGCTCTCACTTCGAGCGTCTTGGGGTCAAGCCGCTCCACCTCGATTGAATTTTTACGGCTAAGCGCCCGCCGGGTCAGCCCCGCGGGGTCCCTCCTCCCGCAGCCCGGCGATCAGTCCCGCCAACGCCGCCGCCGCGACCCGGGACTGCGCCTCCACCCGCGTCGCGCCCGGACCCTCCCATCGCCAGCAACGCCGGACGGCGGCACCTTGCGCGAGCGCGATCCAGGCAAACGGCACCGTCACGCCCAGCGCCGGCGCGGGTTCCGCATAACCCGTGGTGGCGACCCCGAGGTCGGCCCCAAACAACCGGCAGACCCCCAGCGCCATCTCGCCCGCCACTTGCGCCGACACGCAATTGACCGCGGCGGCATGGGCGCGGTCGACGCCGAGCACGGCCACCTTCTGGTCAAGGGCATAAGCGGTGACGCCGCCGAGAAAGAATTCCGAGGCGCCCGATATTTCCGTAAGGCGCGCCTGCAACCGGCCGCCGGTCATGCTCTCCGCCACCGCCAGGGTGCGCCGCGGGCGCGATCCCAGCAGCAGGGCCTTCAGCGCGGCGAGGTCCTCGTTCATGACGCCCGATGCGCGACCGAAGCCGGCGGTTTTGCCCGGCCGTCCGGAATACGGCGCGGAAGTTGCGTGACCATGCGCCCAATCAATGGGGTCGGGCGGAAACTTGCAACAGAACGCAACCCTCTTCCCTGCGGGTTCCACCATTCGCCATGAGATTCAGGTTTCCGCCCGAACCCGATGGATCGCCGCTGTCATGCCCATTACAGACCGTAAGCCGCCGCCGCCAGTTCGTCGATCGCGGTTTGGTCTGGCTGCACGGCAGCAGCAGCGAGTTTTTGCGCGAGATCGGCGGAAATCGTCGCGGCGGCCGGGAGGCGGAGTTTGCGCAAGACCTGGGCTTGATAGCGCACGGAGCCACCACGCATTTGCACGGAGAATGCCCGGATTTGAGCCAACACCAGCCGACTGCGCAGCAAGGCCTGCATCACGCGTAAATTCCAACCCTTGGAGGTCACCCAATAGACGTTGTGATGGGGATAATATTTTCCGTCATCATAACCGACCACGCCGCCGGATTGAATATCCGGAATCACGAGTTTTGCTTTTCCCGTGAGTGCGGGTGTGACCCGATCGATCGTTCGAAACCAGCCTTCGTTTCGTTTCCTGGCGACATGCCGTTTCATCAGTGCTTCACGGTGTGCTTCGAAATAGGCTTTCAAGCCGGGGTATTCAGCCAGATCACGCAAGCGACCGTCGTCGTCTGATTCGTAGGGGTTGATCAAATAATGATCGGACCACGTTAAATCCTGGGGAGCGATATCCGCCGCCACCACCAGTGGGAGCTGGCATTCCGGCTCGATGGTGGCATCGAGCCCTTGACGGACAAACACCCGGTCCAGCCCCGTGGCAACGCCGATGCCGACTTTGGTTTCGGCGGCCGAGTCCTCGAGCAAGGGACAACGGCTGGCGAGGGCGGCGAGCAGGTCGAAACTCGTTTGCTCGGTTGCCGTCCACGCCTCGCCATTTTCGTACCAGGATGAAAATTCCGAATATCTGGACGCGGCGTGTTTCACTTTGCCCGGACGGTAAGAGGCGAGGGTTGCTTCGTCGGCCTTTTCCAAGGTGGCGGCCCGGGTGGGCCCACCGCGCTGGCGATCCAGCACCGTGATGCAAGGGTAGGCTGAAACCTCGGTCACAAAAGGTTGGGTATGCTCGAGGTTGAGATAGTAGCGGACGTGAAAATCCCGGGCGATCAATCGACGCAGTCCCCGGCCATAGAGATTTTTGGCGAAACGGTTGGCGCAGATATAAGCCAGGCATCCGCTGATAGAGAGCAGGCGCAGGCCGTTTTCAAAAAACGCCACATACAAGTCCGCGCGATCCGTGCAGGTTGGATAAAGCTCGCGATAGCGACTCAGCACCCTGGCGGGCAGCTCTTCGATCCTTACATACGGCGGATTGCCGATCACGAAATCAAAAGTATCCGGCCAACTCGTGAGCAGAAAATCGGCATGAAGGATCCATTGTTCACCGAGGGCGAGAGCGCGGGCCGGAGGGCAGCCTTCGGCCTGCAGCAAATCCGCTACCTGCGCGCGAGCGAGGGCGACGAAGCCACTGTTCAGGTCGCACGCGGTCAACGCGCGGGCGAGGGCCGGGTCCTCCCAATTCACTTGCGCGCAATGCCATCGTTCCGACGCAATCAATCGGCGAATGATGGCGGCGAGAAATGCGCCATCACCGCAGCTTGGTTCGAGTAATCGACGTTCCGCCAGTCGACTGTTTTCGGGCACGTATCCAGCCAGATCGAGAATGAGCGAGGTCACCTCCGGCTTGGTAAAAACGGCTCCCACTGGTTCGGTCGGTTCACGGCCTTCCCAGACATCCAGCCAACTCGTTTCAAAGAAGAGCAGCTCCATCGGAGACGGGTTATCGACAGCCGATGAGATGGCCGTGCAGCCCCTTGGCAAAGCCGTGGAAACCAAGCTGAAGATTGGGCTCGGAATATCTCCCGCCATGTCCGCGAGGCGACAGAATCAAGGCGGTTCGCGTGTACTTATGTTCGAGCACCAGCCGTTCACAAAGAATAGCGTAGCGCTGGGCATAGGAGGTGCCCTCGAAAATCTCGAATGGAGGGAAGAGGCTGTTTTTCAGTCCCACCGGTCGGGTGGATTGCTCGGCATCCTCCAGAAAAAAAAAGTACCCGAGCCAGGGTGTGGCTTTGCCCATGCGGCCTTCCCGAAATGCAGTCCAGAAGTCGGTGGAGGTACCGATCGCTTCCTCGCTCCGGTTGTTAAAATTATTACCGAAACTGCCGACCTGAGATTTGAGTTCGAGGGCGGCACAGAGACGATCACCACGTACGACAATCATATCCCAACGTTTCTGCGGCCGGAAAAATCCGGGAAGCTCAATGCCTGCGTTAAGCTTGATTTCGGCGTCGGCAAATCCAGCGGCTCGGGCGATCTCAACGAGCAGGGTGAGGACGGCGTTCAGATGTTGGCCACCGGTGACCTCGCCGCGGGTGCCAGTATCTTTGACGCCTCTTTTTGTCTGGGACTTGGATTGGCCACCACGACTCTTCCAATAGGATTTGACTGCTTGGTGCAGGCACTCTGCAAACTGCTCTTCGGTCCACGGGAAATCGGTCGTCGATGACCGGTTCGAAAGGTTGCTGTTATTCCCCTGCACGATTCAAAGACTGGCTGGCAGAGATTGCCCGTCAACAGAGTTAGAAGGTTGCGCGGTCATAGAGGTCACCTGCCCAATCAAAATCACATCCACGAATCCGGTTTTGCCGGATGGGCCCAGCAAGGCATTTTTTCGAGTGCACGACCGGTGTTTACTCGCGGTGCGCGCGCCGCAGCCCAGCGGGCGCCGCGCGCCAGCCGCGCGGCTCACTTCAGCTCCACCCCCACCGGGCAATGATCGCTGCCGGGCACGTGGGGCTCGATCCAGGCGCGCTGAAGCCGGGGGCGCAGCGCCGCGCTCGCCATGACGTAATCGATGCGCCAGCCGATGTTGCGTTCGCGCGCCCCGGCCCGGTAGGTCCACCAACTGTAGTGCCCGGGACCCTTTTCGAACTCGCGAAAAGTATCCACAAATCCTGACGCGAGGTAGCGGCGGAATCCGGCCCGTTCCTCGTCCGAAAATCCCGGATTGCCGACGTTTTCCCTGGGGCGCGCCAGATCGATTTCCTCATGGGCCACGTTGAGATCGCCGCAGACCAACACCGGCTTGCGCTGCGCCAGCCGCTTCGCGTGGGCCAGCAGCGCGCGATCCCAGCCCTGCCGGAAATCGAGGCGGGCGAGTTCGGGCTGCGCATTGGGCACATACACGCCGATCACATAGCAGTCGTCGAACTCCGCCGTGATGGCGCGGCCCTCGGCGTCATGGTCCGGCGAGCCGACGCCCAGGGTCACGGCCAGCGGTCGCCGCCGGGTGAGGAGGGCCGTGCCGCTGTAGCCTTTCTTCTGCGCGGCGTTCCACACGACCTCGTAGCCCCGGGGCCACGCGACGTGGTGCACGTCCCCCGCGGTCGCCTTGACCTCCTGCAGGCAGATGACGTCGGCCCGCGAGGCCTGCATCCATTCCAGCAGCCCTTTGCCGAGCGCCGCCCGCACCCCATTGACGTTCCAGGAGACAAGTTTCATCACCCGCCACGCTACCAGCCCCGGCCGCCCCGGGGGCAATCTGTTTCGCGGCGACCGCACCGCCCCGCAGGGCAGGGTCAAAGTCGTTCTCTCGCCTCGTAGTCTTTCTCTTTCTTCTTTCTCTTAATCTTTCTCTCCCGCGGGCAAACCCTGACGAAAGAGAAAGATAAAGAGCGAAGAGAAAAATTGGCCAAACGACTTTGACACCGCCCTGATCGCCCCGGGGCCCGCTTCCGCGAGCCCGGCCACCGCCCGATTGACCCCGCCCCGGTGCGCGTGCAGCGTCCGGCATGCCTCTGTCACCGCGCGGCCCGCTCGTGCTCCTCCTTGCCCTCGCAGGCGCGTTTCCCTCCCAACTCTTCGCCCAAGTGGATCGCATCACCGGACACGCCTTCGCCACCCGCTCCGAGGTCATCGCCCAGCACGGCATGGTCTGCACCAGCCAGCCGCTCGCCACGCAGATTGGCCTCGAGATCCTCAAGCAGGGGGGCTCCGCGGTCGATGCCGCCATCGCCGCCAACGCCGCCCTCGGCCTGATGGAACCCGTCAGCAACGGCATCGGCGGCGACCTCTTTGCCATTGTTTACGAGGCGAAGACAAGAAAACTGCACGGCCTCAACGCCTCCGGGCGCTCCCCTCTCGGCCTCAGTCGCGAGACCCTCATGGCCGAGCTGGCCAGGCTGAAGCGCACCACCATTCCGTCGCGGGGCATGCTGCCCATCTCCGTGCCCGGAGCTGTCGACGGCTGGTTCAAACTGCACGAAAAATTCGGGCGCCTGCCCATGGCGCGCGTGCTCGCGCCGGCCATCCAATACGCCCGCGAAGGTTTCCCCGTCAGCGAACTCATCGCCTTTTATTGGAACGCCAGCGTGCCGGTGCTCAGCACCGAGCCGGGCGGCTTCAAGGCCACCTTCGCCCCCGACGGACACGCGCCCCGCAAGGGCGAAATCTTCAAGAATCCCGATCTGGCCCGCACCCTCGCCGCCCTCGGCGACGGGGGGCGCGAGGTCTTCTACCGCGGGGCGATCGCCGAGCAGATGGACCGCTTCTTCTTCACGCACGGCGGGTGGCTGCGCAAAATCGACTTCGCCCAGCACACCTCAGACTGGGTCAAGCCGGTGTCCGTGAACTACCGCGGCTACGAGGTCTATGAACTGCCGCCCAACGGCCAGGGCATCGCCGCGCTGCAGATGCTGAATATCCTCGAGGGTTACGACCTGCGCACGATGGGTTTCAATTCGCCCGACGCCCTGCACGTGATGATCGAGGCCAAGAAGCTGGCGTTCGAGGATCGCGCGAAGTTTTACGCCGATCCCAAGTTTGCCCAAATCCCCCTGCCCGGCCTGCTCTCGAAGGAATACGCGGCGCAGCGCCGGGCCCTGATCAAGCTGGACCGGGCGGCCCGCACCTATGACGCCGGCCATCCCGCCCTCCAGCACGGTGACACCATTTACCTCACGACCGCCGACGCCGACGGCAACATGGTCTCCCTCATTCAGAGCAATTATCGGGGCATGGGCAGCGGCGTAGTCGTGCCGGGGCTCGGCTTCGGCTTCCAGGATCGCGGCGAGATGTTCACGCTCCAGCCCGGGCATGCCAACGATTATGCGCCGGGCAAACGGCCGTTTCACACCATCATTCCGGCGTTCGTCATGAAGGATGGCGCCCCGTGGTTGAGCTTCGGCGTGATGGGCGGCGCGATGCAGCCCCAGGGCCACGTGCAGATTCTGGTCAACCTGATCGACTTTGGCATGAACGTGCAGGAAGCGGGCGATGCCGCGCGCTGGCAGCACGAAGGCTCGACCGACTACAACACGCCGACCATGAGCACCGGCGGCTGGGTTAACCTCGAAAACGGCGTGCCCTGGGAGACCAAGGCGGAACTGCAGCGCCGCGGCCACGACCTGCGCACCGATCTCGGCGGCTTTGGCGGCTACCAGGCGATCCAATGGGACGCGAAGAACAAGGTCTACCTGGGCGCCAGCGAAAGCCGGAAAGACGGCCAGGCCGCCGGTTGGTAGCCGCCGGGCCTGGCCCGGGCCGCGAAGGCCTCCCACCTCCCCTTCCCTGTCGGGCTGGACCTTGGTCCACGCCCCAAACTTCGTTCCGATCCTCGTTCTCCTTTTCCTGGCGCGCACCAAGGTGCGGCCCTACACCCCGTGCCCGACACCACCCGCTCCCTGTAGGGCTGGACCTTGGTCCACGCCCCGAAGGTCATTTCCGATGGTGATGTATCACTTCCCCGAGGACGCGGTGGGGAATTTCCAGTGTTCGTTGTCGTAGCGGGCCGACTTCATCAGGGCCGCGGCCCGCGCCACCACTTCCGGGTGACGGCCCGCGAGGTCGACCTTTTCCCCGATATCCTTCGTCACGTCGTAGATCTCGATCGGGGCGTTCAGCTTCTTCAGGCGAATCGCCTTCCAGCGTCCGTCCAGCAGCAGGGCCTGGCTGACTCCCTGCTCATAGAACTCCCAATAAAGGTATTCGTGATCCGGCTGGGCGCCGCGACCCAGCAGGGTCGGCACCAGGCTGATGCTGTCGATGCGCGGCGGCGGCGTGGCGCCACCCACCTCGGCCCACGTGGCCATGAGGTCGCCGAAATATCCCACGTGCGCCGAAGTCGTGGCGGCTTTGATCCGGCCCGGCCAGCGGGCGATGAACGGCACGCGAATGCCGCCGTCGGTCAGGTTGCGCTTGATGCCCCGGAGTGGGCCGCTGGCCGTGAAGAACACCGGGTCGTAATTCGGACCGCCTTCCTTGTGCGGGCCGTTGTCGCTCGAGAACATCACGAGGGTCCGCTCGTCGAGCTTGAGTTTCTTCAGCTGGGCGAACACGTCGCCGACGGCCTGGTCTAATCGCGTGACCATCGCGGCGTGATTCTTCATCGAGTCGTGCCACGCCTGCCCCTGGTAGGCCCCCTGGTCGGGCACCTCGTTGCCCTCGCCCAGTTCGCGCGAGCGCTCGTTGTTGGCGTGCGGCGACACCATCGAATAGAACAGGAAGAAAGGCCGGTCGCGGTGGCGCGTGATGTAGTCGAGCGCATCCGCGGCCAGCAGGTCGTCGCCGTACGCGGCCCGGTTCTTTGAATACCCCGCCCCCGTCACCGGGCCGATTTGCACCAGATCGTTGGGCACCGCCACCTTTTCGCCATTCCGCCACAGGAAATTCGGAAAGTGGTTGTGGGCGTGGGTCTGGTTCAAGTACCCAAAATAATAATCGAAGCCCTGCTGGCGCGGCTCGCCCGGCTGATCGAGTTCGCCGAGGCCCCATTTTCCCACCAGGCCGGTCGCATAGCCCGCCTGCTGCAGCACGCGCGCCACCGTGATGTCGCCCGCCTGCAGCGACTGCATCAGCCCCCCGCCATTGCCCCGCACGCGGGTGTGGCCCATGTGCTGCCCCGTCATCAACACGCTGCGCGACGGCGCGCAGACCGTGTTGCCCGCGTAGAATTGGGTGAAGCGCATGCCCTCGGCCGCCATGCGGTCGAGGTGCGGCGTCTGGATCAACTTCTCCCCGTAGGAGCCGGGTTCGCCATACCCCAGATCATCGGCCAGGATGAAAATGATGTTCGGCTTGGCCGGCTGGGCGTGGCCCAGGCCCAGTGCGGCGAGACCCAGGACGAGGAGACAGGCGCGGCGGCAAGTCGGGGAAAACATGCCGCCAACAAAACGGGAACCGTCATCCGAAGCCAACCTTTCTGCGCACCCCCGGCCCCGCCGCCGCAGGGCAGTGTCAAAGTCGTTCTCTCGCCTCGTAGTCTTTCTCTTTCTTCTTTCTCTTAATCTTTCTCTTCTGCGGGCAAACCCTGACGAAAGAGAAAGATAAAGAGCAAAGAGAAAGATTGGCCCATCGACTTTGACACCCCCCGGCTCCGCCGCCGCCCGCCCCGCCCACACCGCACTCGCCTTCCCCGGCGGCTCCCGCCCAAACTTCCCTCCGTGACCAAACCCATTCTCGCCGTCACCTTGGGCGACGCCGCCGGCAGCGGGCCCGAGCTCATCACCCGGGCCCTGACCGATGCCGCGGTCCGGGCGGTGTGCCGGCCGGTCGTGATCGGCGATGCTGGCGTCATCGCCGCCGCCCTCGCCCTCACCGGCGTGTCAGCCACCGTCCACACGATCAACGGGATGACCGAACTCGCGGATGATCCCGGCGTCCTCGACGTCGTCGATCTCCAGAATGTGGATCTCGCCCGGCTCGAGCGTGGCCGGATCAGCGCCGCCACGGGACGCGCCGCCTACGAGTCGATCCGGCGCGCCGTCGAGCTCACCCTCGCCGGTGACACCCACGCGATCGTCACCTCGGCGATCAACAAGGCCGCCCTGCACGCCGCGGGGTTTGCCTACGACGGGCACACGGAGCTCCTCGCCGAACTCTCCGGCCGGCCACCCGTCACGATGATGCTGGTGGCGGGAAAGCTGCGTATCTGCCACGTGAGTACCCACCTTCCCCTCGCGGAGGCCATCGTCCGCGTGCGCCCCGAGCGCATTCTCCAGGTGGTGGAGCTCGCGCACGCGGGCCTGCGCCAGCTCGGCGTCGCACAACCCCACCTCGCCGTCGCCGGGCTCAACCCGCACGCCGGTGAGGGCGGCCTTTTCGGCCGGGAGGAAATCGAATTCATCGCCCCGGCCGTCGCCGAGGCCAACCGCCGCGGTTTCCGCGTGAGCGGCCCTTATGCCGGCGATACCGTCTTCTTCCGCACGCTGCAGGGTGAGTTCGACGGGGCGATCGCGATGTATCATGATCAGGGACACGTCGCGGCCAAGATGCTGGGTATCTGGCAGGGGGTGAACGTCACCCTCGGCCTGCCCTTCATCCGCACCTCCGTCGAACACGGCACCGATTTCGCCAACGCCGGCCGGGGCACCGGGGATCCGCGCAGCCTGGTGCTGGCCCTGCAACTGGCCGCGACGATGGCGATCTCGCGGGATCGCACCACATGAGATCCGCTTTGCAGGCCTGCGCACGCCGGAGGTGGAAACGCCTCGCGGTACCCCTGCTGCTGGCGCTCTCCGTCGTTTCCTTCGGCCGCGCCGAAACCGTGGCCCATTGGTTGTTCGACGAACCCGCCGGCCGGCCCCCGGGCTCGGTCCTGCGCGATACCGGGCGCTTCCAACTGGATCTGACCCTCGGCGTCGGCGGGCGCCTGGTTCCGGGTCGGAAGGGCAATGCCCTGCGACCCGCCTCCACCCAGCCGTCCGGCCGCGCCCCCGAACCCGTCGCCACGCGGGCCCGCGGCGACGGACCGCCACGCTCCGGCCGGATGTTTCCCCGGGTCACCGCTTCCCCGCTCAATCTCGGCGCCGGCGACTGGACCATCGAAGGCTGGTTCCTCCTCGATCCGGAGTCCGACGAGGAAGGCGTGATCTTCGAACTCGGCACCGGACTCCGCGGGCAGGACGACCTGGTGACACGCCTCAGCGTGCGGCCGCGCGAGAACACCTTTGTCCTCGCCGGCCTCGCCCCGCCGGCCCCGGGCCCGGCGACCGCGGCGGCGCGCCGGGTCGAATTTGCCAATCCCGACGGCCCACCCGGCGGCGCAGCCACGCTGCTCACCGCCACCCTCGCCGCCGACCAACCCCTCCTCCGCGGCGACTGGTTCCACGCCGCCGTCACCCACTCCGCGGACGGGGTGCTGCGCCTCTGGCTCGATGGCGTGCTAAGCGCGACCGCCCTGGCCGACCTGCGCGCGCTGCCGGGTGACACCGCCGGCACCCTCGCGCTGGGGAGCGACACGCACGCGCGGCATCCGTTTCCCGGTGCGATCGATGAATTGCGCGTGAGCGATCACGCCGTCCTCCCCGCCGGATTGACGGCCCACGGCCCGACCCCACCCCCCTCTTCCCGATGAAGGACTATTTTCTCGCCGACGATTTGAGCGGCGCCCTCGATGCCGCGGCCGCCTTTCACCACGCGGGTCGCCGGGTGCGGGTGGTGCTCTCGGCCCACGACTGGACCGCCCACGATACCGACGAAGTGGTGGGAGTGACCACCGAGACCCGCAATGCGTCCCCCGCCGAGGCGGCGGCGACGGTGGACCGCGCGATCGCCCGCGGCACGGCCCAAGGCGCGCGCCTGGTCTACAAGAAAATCGATTCGACCCTCCGCGGACCCGTCGCGGCCGAAGTCGCCACCCTCGCCCGGCATCTACCCGCCGCCCGGATCCTCTTTTCCCCCGCCAATCCCAGCGTGGGGCGGACCGTCCGCGACGGCGTGCTTCTCGTGCACGGTGTGCCGCTGAGCGAGACGGAATTTGCCCACGACCCCGTGAGTCCAGTCCGGGAGAGCAACCTCCGGCGGCTCCTGGGCGACACGGGGGGCGGGCGCATGATCGTGGCGGATGCGGCGACAGAGGGTGATCTGGCGGCCGCCGTGGCCCGGATGACCGGAGGCGGCGAGTGGGTGGCGGTGGGCTCCGGCGCGCTGGCCCGGCCGGTGGCGGCCCTCGGCCGCTCCGAAACCCGCCCGCCCGCCGCCACCGCGACCAGCCTGCCTCCACCCGGTCCGGTCCTGCTGCTGGGCGGCAGCGCCCATGCCGGCAACCGCACCGCGGCCGCCCGCCTCACCCGCGAACATGGCGTACCCGTCTACGCACTACAGGCCGGCGATCCGGGCCCGGCCATCGCCGCCGCCATCGCCAGCCTTCGGACCGGCGGAGCCGCGGGTCTGCTGGTGGAGGCCACGCGCCGCGACAGCGCCCTGCTGCTGCGCGAGTTCGTCCTCGCCGCGCACGCGATCATCACGGCCACGGGCACCGCGCGCATTTTCGCCACCGGCGGGGAAACGGCCTTCGCCCTCTGCGGAACGCTCGGCGTCTCCGCCCTGGAGTTCCACGCCGAGCTCGAGTCGGGCCTCAGCCTCTCGCGCGGCGCGACACCCCGCGGCCCGCTCCTTCTCGCCATCAAACCCGGGGGCTTCGGCACGCCGGAAACCTGGGTGCGCGCCTGGGCCGGATTAAAGGCGTGAAAAAACTCGCCGATTGACGGGCGACCGGCCGGCGCATTGCCTCCGAGCTTCGTGCATCGCCCCTCATCGCCCCGCTGAACTCCCGGCTTTAATTCCCGGAAGATCCCGTTTTCTATCAGCGATCGGGCCGCGATTACCTTATGCCGCAACATTTCCTGGAAGCGTATCAGTGGCGGTTGATCCTCCTGGCCCTTGCCCCCACCCTGGTGGCCCGGGTGGTCTATTCGTATGTGATCGTCAACCACGCCGTCCTGCGCCAAAAGGGGCCCGAGAGCAGGGCGGGGTTGCGCCGATTCCTGCGCGGGATCTTCCATCTCGACAAGGTGATGGTGCACGTCTGCCCGATTTGGCTCTATTTCATGATCCTGCCGGGGCCGCACCCGGTGAATGCGGCGTGGGCCATCCTGGTTCACCATCTGTCGTCGCTCTACCGCCTCCCGATCGCGCTCGTCATGGTGGCCTTCGCCTACAGCACGACGTATGTCTTTTTCCGACTCATGGGAACCGACAATGTGTTATATGGCCGTCATCTCGGAACCCAGCCGGACGCGAAGATCCCGTCGACCTATACCCGGATTGTGGCGTTTCCCTTCACGTTAACCGACCACCCCATGTACCTTGCCTCCCTGGTGCAGACGACCGCGTGGTATGTGCTGACGGTGGGACACGAACATATTCAACGGGGCATGCTCGTCATGCTGGCCCAGCAATTGGGGCAGTACCTGTTTATGATTTGGATTGAGACGAGATATCTCGATGAGACCGAGACGCCCGGCCTGCCCGCGAACCGGCCGGAACGCGTCATGGGGTGAGGCCGGCCCGGCCGCGCACCTACCCGGTCAGCACCCGCAGGCCCGCGACCAGACGTCCGACGCCTTCGGCGGCGGTGTCGGGCGACAGCGCCCCGTAGGCCACGCGCAGGTGACAGCCCCGTTCCAGACCAAACGCTGACCCCGGAATCACCGCGACGCGGTGTTCGCGAATCAGCCGCTCCGCCAACTCAAAGGGCGGCCGCGCCGATCGTACCCGTAGCAGAAAATAGAATGCCCCCGGCGCTGACGGCACCTCGGCCAGACCCTCGGCCACCAACCCGGCCAGCTCGCGCTGCACCCGCCCGCGTGTTGCCGTGATGCCCCTGAGCTGGTCGCGGACAAATCCGGGGCCGGCCGCGAGCGCCCCCAGCGCGGCAAACTGCGAGATCACCGGCGGGCAGATGATGATCGTGTCCTGGATCTTGCGCAGCGCCGACTCGAGGTTCTCCGGGTACACCATCCAGCCGATGCGCCAGCTCGCGAAACCGTAGGCCTTTGACATCGAATAGAGCGAAATCGTGTGCGCCGCCGCCCCGGCCAGCGACGCCGGCGAGAAGTGCTCCACCCCGTCATAGGTGAAGGCGTCGTAGGCTTCGTCGCTGAGATGAAAGATCCCGTGCCCGGCGCAGAGCGCATTGACTGCGCGCAATACCCCCGCCGGATAGACCGCGCCCGTCGGGTTGTTGGGCGACACCGTGACGATCGCCCGCGTCCGCGGCGTGATCGCCGCCCGCAGGGCCGCAACGTCGAGTTGGTAGTTCGCGTCGGTCGGCACGAGCACGGGCCGGCAATTCACCATCGTGATCGCCATCTCATGGTTGAAATAATACGGCACGGGCAGGATCACTTCGTCGCCCGGATCCGTGATGGCGAGCAACGCGGCGAGAAAGGCGTTGTTGGCCCCGGCGGTCACCATCACGCGGTTGCCGGGCGCCGCTCCGACGGGCACGCGATTTTCCGCCGCGAGCTTCGCCTCCAGCGCGGCGACCAACTCCGGCACCCCGGCGACGGCCTGGTATTTGTGGTTCGAGGCCTCCGCGAGAAATCGCTCGATCTGCGCCATCGCCCCGGCGGGAGGTCCGTAACCCACCACGCCCTGCCCGAGCGAAATCGTGCCGGGATGCGCGCGGATGAGATCCGCGATCACGGGGATGATGGGAGTCTGGACGGCGCGCAGGCGCGAGGATTCGTGCACGGGAGGCGTTCGGGTTGGGCGGCAGATTCACCCGCGCTCCCGGCGGGGGCGAGCAAACTTCGCCGCGAACCCGGGAATGGCCGCACCCGCGCCGGTCATTCTTCTTGGACTAAGTTGACTAACCTCGCCACCCACCGCACCGTTTCGGGCATGACGACGATCACGACCCATGAGGCCAAGACCCATCTCTCCCGCTACCTGGCCGAGGTCGAGCAGGGCAGGGAGTTTGTCATCGCGCGCAGCAAGACGGCGGTGGCGATGCTGGTCCCCCTCAGGAAACCCGCGACCAAGCGGCGACCAAAGGTGGGCACGATCAAGGGCCCGCCCTTCGAGTTTCCGGCCTCCGCCTTTGCTCCCCTCACCGCGCGGGAACTGAAGGAGTGGGGCCTGTGAAATACCTGCTCGATACCTGCACCTTTCTCTGGCTGGCCCAGCAGCCGGTGATGCTCTCGCCCCTGGCCACCGCCGCCCTCGACGATCCCAACAGCGAACTCTACGTCAGCGACGTGAGCATCTGGGAAATCACCTTGAAGCACTCGGCGGGCCGGCTCCCCCTGCCCGCCGCGCCGCGCCAATGGATCCCCGGGAAGCTCTCTTATCATCAACTGCAGCCCTTGCCCCTGGTGCACGCCGCGCTCTACCGCAGCGGGGAATTGCCGCGCGTTCACCCGGATCCTTTCGACCGGCTGCTCGCCGCCCAGTCCGTGGAAGCCGGCCTGACGCTCCTGTCGCCGGACGCACCGCTTTCCCTGCTCGGGGCTGCGCGGGTGTGGTGACCGGGAGCGCCGGGCGCGAGCGTGCTCAGACCCCGGCCGCCTTCTTGATTTGCTTCAATTGGTGATACTCCGGCTTGGCCTTGTAATATTCGTCGAGGGGATAGCAGCCGCTGATGAGCCCGTTGCGGGGACCGGTGGTGCAATCGCTGAAGGTCCGGCAATTGAAGCGGGTCGCGAGCACACCCTTGGTCGTCGCATCGGCCAGCCTTTCGGGATAGCTGAGCACCACGCGCCCGAGGCCGACCATGTCGGTCCAATCGTGCCGCACCGCGTATTGGGCCACATGCGGCAGGTACTCCTGCAGGTAGCTGTAGGCAGTGCCAATCACGACCGGCGCGGGCACGCCCGGCTTCGACCGCCGCAGGCCCGCGAGGTGCTCCTTCACCTGCCGCACGACGTTGATCTGCCGCGCCACGTCGATCAGCGGATCATGCGCCGGCTGGTAGCCATCGCTTGGCGGATACGCCGCGGGCCGCTGGAGGTGCGGATTGTAGTACGGCGAGCCCGCGCTGAGATCGAGGAGCTTTCCTCGAGGATCATCAGCTGGTTGGGATTCGCCCGCCCGTCGGGCCGGATCGCCATTGCCTCGCCGCCATAGATGACCTTCGCCCCACTCTCGCCGAAGCGGCGCCAGCGGCGAGTCGGGGCCGGCCGCGATCGCGTCTTCGCAGGGGAGGTTCAGGCCCAGGGCCGCCACATGGGCGCGGGAATCGTCGGCCGTCTTGAGCGACGCGATGCGGGTTGATTTGAAGGGGGTGGATTCTGACTCATGGTGGGAATGAAAAGGGAAGAGCGGACACCGGCCGGTCGCGGGGGGAGTGGGATCGGCGGTGAATGAGGCGGATTCGCCGCCACGTTGCAACGCGCAAGCGGTCAGCCGCCCCGCGGGGCACAGCGGATTTTTGCACGGCGAACAGACCCGAAAATGACTTGTCGAATCCCCCTTGTCGGAGCCCTCTTGTAGGAGCCCTTTTGTAGGAGCGGCTTTATGCCGCGATTCCGCGCGGGCGGATTTCCATCGCGGCATAAAGCCGCTCCTACCGTGCGACCAACCGTGCAAAAATCCGCCCGCCCCGCGGGGCGGCGGCGACCGCCGGGGATAGATAATCCGGTTTAGGACAGCGCCGGCACGTCGACCCAGCGACGCTCCGCCCACGACTTGAGGCCGAGTTCGGCGAGCTGCACGCCCTTGGCGCCTTCGCGCAGACTCCACGGAAACGGCGAGCCGGTGACCACGTGGCGGAGGAAGAGCTCCCACTGCACCTTGAAGGCGTTGTCATAGACGCCCTGATCCGGCACGCGGGTCCAGCCGTCGATGAACTTGATCGGGCTGTCGATGTCCGGGTTCCACACGCAGCGCGGCGTGGCGGAGAGGTGCTGGGCGGTGCAATCGCGCAGGCCCGCCACGGCAGAACCGTGCGTGCCGTCCACCTGGAGCGTGAGCAGATCGTCGCGGCGCACGCGGACATCCCACGACGAGTTGAACTGGCAAATGACTCCGTTCACCAATTCGAAGGTCGCGTAGGCCGAGTCGTCCGCGGTGCACGGGTAAGGCTTGCCGGCTTCGTCCCACCGCTGCGGGAGGTGGGTGGCGCCCAGGCAGGTGAGACTCTTGATTTCACCAAAGAGGTTCTGGATCACGTACTGCCAGTGGCAGAGCATGTCGACGATGATGCCGCCGTCGTCCTCCTTGCGATAATTCCACGAAGGCCGTTGCAATTTTTCATACTCGCCGGTGAAGACCCAGTAGCCGAATTCGCCGCGCACCGAGAGGATGCGGCCGAAGAAGCCGGTATCGATCAGGTACTTCAACTTGAGCAGGCCGGGCAGCCAGAGTTTGTCCTGCACCACGCCGTTCTTGAGGCCGGCCGCGGTGACCTCCTGGGCCAGGGCCAGGGCCTCGGCGGCGGTGGTGGCGGTGGGTTTCTCGCAATAGATGTGTTTCTTCGCGGCGATCGCCTTGCGGACACCGATGGGGCGCTGACCCGTGAGGGTGGCGTCGAAGTAGATCTGGTTGGCGGGGTTCGCGAGTTCAGCGTCGAGGTGGGTGGTGACGCGCGCCCCGCCGGTGCGCGCCGCCAGGGCCTGCAGTTTCGCCTCGTTGCGGCCCACGAGCACGGGATCAGGCAGGATCAGCTCGGAGTCGGAGAGCTTCACGCCGCCCTGATCAATGATGGCCTTGATCGAGCGGATGAGGTGCTGGTTGGTGCCCATGCGTCCGGTGACGCCATTCATGATGATACCGACACGATGCGTTTTCATGGAGTGGAAAGGTGGAGGTGAGAAGACGGGAGGAGGAAAGGGAGGGCGGCGCCAGGAGGGAGATCGGGGATTCCGACGCGCCGCGCGCTCAGACGTGGTCGCGATAGGCCTGGACGATGCGAGCCAGGTACTCGTCCTGATCGGCGGCCCAGAGACGCGTGGAAAACACCTCGACCTCGTTGCAGCCCTGGAAGCCGGTGGCCTCGACCCAGGCGCGGATCTGGCGCAACGGGATGCAGCCCTCCCCCATGAGCCCGCGATCATTGAGGAAGTCGACGGTCGGCGTGCGCCAGTCGCACACGTGGTAGGCGAAGAGGGCGCCGAGCCGGCCGCAGCGGGCGATCTCGGCCTCCAGCGCGGGATCCCACCAGAGGTGATAAACATCCACGGCCACCCCGACGCTCGGCGAAGCCAGCTGCTCGACCATGTCGTTGGCCTGCGCGAGGGTGTTCACCGCCGAGCGGTTGTCGGCGTACATCGGGTGCAGTGGTTCGATGGCGAGTTTCACGCCCGCCGCGCGGCAATCGGGCAGGAGATCGGCGATGCCATCGAGAATCTGCCGGCGGGATTCCACCAGCGGCTGCCCGGGCACCGCCCCGCATACGAGCACGATCAGCGGCGCGCCGAGCGCCTGGGCCTCCGCGATCGCGCGGCGGTTGTCGTCGAGGGCCGCAGTGCGCCCCGCGGCGGTGGCCGCGGGAAAGAACCCCCCGCGGCACAGGGAGACGACGGCGAGGCCGTGGTCGCGCAGGAGGCGCCCGGTCGCCGCGACGTCCCGCCCCGCGAGGGTGTCACGCCAGACGGTGATGCCCTTGACCCCGGCGGCGCCGAACTTCGCGGCCGCGGTCTCGATCGGCCACGGCTTGGTGGTGATCGTGTGGACGCAGAGGCGCCGGAGATCGATCAGCGGGGCGGCGGCAGGAGGGGAAGGCAGGGACGGCACGGGAACCACGGGAAATCGTATATCATATATGATTGCCTCCAGGTCAACCCCTTTTCATCCTGCCGGCATGTCCCGCGCGCTCCCGGCCATTCCGGTCCGTTCCCCCACCAAGGCCGCGCAGGTGCACACCTGGCTGCGGGGGGCGATCCTCACGCACGCGCTGAAGCCGGGGGAGTACCTCAACATCGATGAATTGGCGCGCCGCCACGGGGTGAGCCCGATTCCGGTGCGCGAAGCGGTGGCGCGGCTGGCGAGCGAGCGCCTGGCGGTGATCCGGCCGCACCTGGGGGCGGAGGTGGCCGCATTGGACGAAAATTCGGTGCACGACGTTTTTGCCCTGCTCGAAGGCCTGGAGACCGCCTCGGCGGCCCGGGTGGCGACGCTGGCGAAGGCGGACGACCTCGCGGCCCTGAAGATCCTGTTGGCAAAGCTGGGCGAGACCGTCCAGGGGGGGGATATTGCCGAGTGGGGTCGCGCCAACACCGCCTTTCACCTGCGACTGGCCGGCATCGCGCGACTGCCGCTGGTCCTGGACGAACTGCGGATCGCGTTCGACCATTGGGATCGCATCCGGCGCCACTTCTTTCAGGCCGTGCCGGGGCCCCGCCTGGGCGAGGCCCAGCGGGAGCACCGCGAGATGGTGGAGGCCGTGAGACGACGGGCCGCCGGCGCGCTGGAGCGCAGCCTGCGCCGGCACAACCGCACCGCCCTAAGGACGTACCTGCGGGCGCTGGCGGATGGACCGGGTTAGACCCGCTCGGCGGAGGACCGCGAAAGTTGACCCTCGCCCATCCCCTCAGGTTGTCCTCGGCTCGGCTCCTGTGCCCGAGCTTGGATCCCGGTGCGCCGGGTAGGCACAGGAGCTCGACCCGAGGCCAGGCCGAGGAGTCAAACCTCACCCTGCAACAAAGTGGGGCAAGGAAACCTTCGCCCTTCCACGATAGCCCTTCCACGGTGAGAGATGACTCCCGGCGTGAGCCTTTTCTTCAGACTACTTCCAGCAAACGACTGCCTTGGCTCGCCGACCAACTGCACGATTCCGGACAGGCGCAGTTCGAGCCAAGCCCGCAACGCCCGGTTCGACGCGTTGCCCACCCGCATCTGCAGCGCCAATTAGAATCCGTGGTCCCCCGAGGAGATCGCCGCGGCGCGGCGGCAGTTGATCCTCGCGAAACTGATCGCGTACGAGGAGATGGGACCCCGCCGCGCTATCTTCGTCGGACGCCGTGACCAACAACGGAGAAACGGAGAAACGGGGAGGCTCGCCGCGCACACCCATGCGGCGCAATCCGCGAAGGCCCCACGGTCCCGGCGATCTAAATCTTCGGGCAATGGCTTACAGTGGAAAACTGAAAGTATGTCGGAAAAGCTTACACTCTTTACTAATCGGTTGAATTAGCTTTTTTTACTACTTTTTTTTGATAGTTTTAATCCGTTTAAGAATAATTACTTAGGAACTCCGATTTCCTGCCTAGCAGGAGTGACCGACGTCCTGCTTTTATTCCATCCAGATTCTTCCTAACCATGAAAACTCTAAAAACGAAACTCTTCAGTACGGCCCTCGCCCTCGGTCTTTCGGCCAGTGCCGCGTTCGGTGCCACGATCGTGACCAGCGGCGGATTCAGTGCCAATAGCCTAGGCGCGAATGACGATGGCTCTACGGGCTTCGTTAATTTCGGATTAGGCACGCTCAATTTCTTCGGCTTAAACTACACCGGCGCTTACCTGAACAACAACGGGAACATGACGTTTGGAGGCCCTCTGGGCACCTTCACTCCCTTCGGCATCACTGCAGGCAGTTCCCCGATGCTCGCCTCGTTTTTCGCCGACGTCGATACGCGCGGATCAGGCAGCGCGCTGATGACCTATGGCACCGGGACCTACGCTGGACGGACCGCTTTCGCTCAGACTTGGAACGGCGTCGGGTACTACAGTGGGCAAACCAACAAGTTGAACGCGTTTCAAACCGTTCTCGTCGAACGGAGCGACGTCGCTGCTGGCGACTTCGACATCTACTTCAACTACGGTCAGATCCAGTGGGAGACCGGTGGAGCCAGCGGCGGAAGCAACGGCCTGGGCGGGACCTCGGCGTACGCCGGCTTCACCAACGGCGCTGGAACCTATTACCAGTTTGCCGGGTCCGGCGTTAACGGAGCGTTGATTGATGGTGGACCCAACGCGCTCATTAGCGATGAACTGAACACCGGCATCAACGGCAGCTATCTCTTTACGGTGCGCAGCGGCACGGTCTCCACCGCCAGCGTGCCGGATGGCGGTTCCACCCTGGCGTTCGTCGGCCTTGCGCTGGCCGCTTTTGCCGCCGTCAGGCGGAAGCGCAACTGAGGATCAGCGACTCACACTCCTTGAGCCGAAAAGGCGGGCCGGCCGGCCCGCCTTTTTCATGCCCATGCCACCGGTCCTCACTTCGTCCGCCCCGCGCCCGAATGCGCTCCGGGCGCGGTCGACGGCACCCTCAAAATTCCAACCTCGCCGCCAAAACCCTTTTTACTGCCCCTTCCTGCAGACCGAGTTTCCGATCAGTTTGTCAGCCGCTGCTTCACCGCACCCGTCATCGGGACGAACCGCACGCCCAGGACTGATTTCCGCTCCAGCGTTCCGTCGGCCCCCTTAACCATCAAGTACAATTCCTGTCGACCCGCCGTCGGCCCCACGGGGATGCACAGGCGACCGCCGGTCTTGAGTTGATCGATGAGGGGCTGCGGCACGCTTTCGGGCGCGCAGGTTACAATGATCGCATCGAAGGGCGCGTGCTCCGACCAGCCCTGGTAGCCATCTCCCACCCGGACGTGCACATTCTGGTAACCCATCCGCTGCAGACGCCGCGCCGCTTCCTCCCCCAGCGGACGCACAATCTCGATCGTGTACACCTCCCGCACGAGTTCACCCAGGATCGCCGCCTGGTAACCCGACCCCGTCCCGATCTCCAGCACCGTGGCCTCGCGGCTCACTTGCAGGAGTTCCGTCATGAACGCGACGAGGGAAGGCTGCGAAATGGTCTGCGCGTACCCGATGGGCAGCGGATGATCCGCATAAGCCTCCGCCTGCAGGTCGCGGGGAACAAAGAGATGCCGTGCCACCTTGCGCATCGCCGCGAGCACCGCGGGATCCCGGACTCCCGCACCCTCGACCATGCGGCGGACGAGC
>JBBRWR010000090.1:0-33061 GCA_038249085.1 Opitutales bacterium | reverse complement strand
GGTGCATCTCCGAGTTGACGGTGACCTCCCTGTGGGCGCGGTGCCCTCACCGCGCAGCCCGGCGGGGACGACCTATCGCGGGGTGGGGGCACCCCGCCTACCACCGCCAACTCGGAGATGCACCCGGCAAAGGAGCTCGCCGGGGGCGGATGCGATGTTCCGGGAAACGTGGGGGTGTCGCGAAGCGAGGCGAAGCGACAACTTCCCTATGGTTTCCCGCGGAGACGGGGGAGTTGGTTCAGCGCGAAGCGGCGCACCTTTTCGTGGGGCGATTGGACGAGGGAATCGGGAAAGATCGCCGCAAGGTTCAGGCCGTGACGATCAACCACGGTCCGGGCGTTCGGCGACTGGATGATCTCGGTGACGTACGCGATGGCGCCGAGGAAATTGCGCTCGGTCATATCGGGCCGCCCGATAGCGGCGTGCATTTCCAGCAGATAGGCCCGGCTGATCGGGATCAGCATGTGGGTGTGTTTCAAATCCTGTGGCCGCTGCTCGAGATCAAGGTGGGCGACGTTGGCGAGCTTGGCCTTGAGGAGGACGAAGGGAGTGGGAATGCGATAGGTCTCACCGGGACGAATTTCCCGCAACTGGCTCCGGTTCAGATCTGCGCTGCAAAGTCCGAAGACCGAGCGAATCACCTCGACGCGAAGTTCGGAGCCGGACGGTTCGTCGGGCTTCGTGAGGACTGCGACGCCAGGCTGCCGGACTTCGCCAAAGAATTGGCACGACCAACCGGATCGGCGATGGAGGATTTCCGCCAGGGCTCGGTCGCCATGACATCAGCGTCTTTGCTGGTAAAGGGTTCGTGTTCGTGAAGGGCGGGCTCGATGGAAGTGTAGATTTCGGCCCAAAGGTTCACGGCCTGACCGCCAACGATGAGTGGATGAGCCGGGTCAGTCAGTACCGCCGAGAATGCGGTCGGCGGGAACTGCTCAGACATATTGCTCGTAGCGGATCACCCGGTGCGCAGTCGCGTGATCCACCTGCACGGCGGAGTTGATCCGCTGCATCTCGGCCGGAGTAACGATCCCGAGGTCCATCTGGGCCTGATCGAACGCGCGGTCGAGCATCTTGGATTCGCGAAGTTCCTCGTAGGTCGAGTGGCGAAACGGGGGCCGGGGCGCCGCCGGGTCGGCCCGGAGCTGGATGGCAAAGATTTCGACTGCCTCGGCGAACGTCATGGCGGCACCGTACGAGAATCCATGGGGGCGTCAACGGCGCGCGGGGTGCGAGTCTTCGGCTATCGCTGGCGGCGGAGAGAAGCAGCCAGCGGGCGGGTAGCCGCAGAAGTCGATGGGAACGAAGCTGCGTTGGGAAGGCCGGGCGGTCTGAAATTTCCCGATGACGGATGCCCGAGGCCAGATTTCACGATGGCCCCCCGGGAAAGGCTGGGTGTGCCGGGATCGGGGCGGACTCTCACGCCAGCGGCGGCCACTCGCGCGGGGGGAGGGCGAGGGTGAAGTCGTTGATTGTGAGGGTGAGGTTCGGGTTGTAGGAGGGATCGCTGTCCAGCAAACCATCCCAGGTGGCGCGCATGTACTCGACCTCCGTGCGGAAACGATCGCGTTTTTCCAGCGTATCCTCTTTCCCGCGACTCGCGCTCTCGTGGTGGTAGAGCTCGGCGTAGGGGGTCCAGAGGTGGCGGAAGCCGGCGGCGCGCACCTTGAGGCAGAAGTCGACGTCGTTGAAGGCGACCTTGAGCTGGTCGGCATTGAGGCCGCCCACCTGGACATAGAGCTCGCGCCGGATGACGAGGCACGCGGCGGTGACGGCGCTGAGATTCTGCTGGAGGAGATTGCGGTGGGCCTGGCCGGCGGCCCCGCGCGGATGGGTCTGCCAGGCGTGGGCGGCGACGCCCCCGATACCGAGGATCACCCCGGCGTGCTGGATGCGATCGTCCGGGTAGTAGAGCTTGGCCCCGACGCAGCCGATCTCGGGGCGGAGGGCGTGGGAGACCATCTCGGCGAGCCAGTCGCCGTGGATGACCTCGAGGTCGTTGTTGAGCAGACCCACGAGCGGGGCGTCGGTGTGATCGACGCCAAAATTATTCAGGGCGGAGTAATTGAACTCGCCCGGAAAACGCACCACCCGGACCCGCGCGGCCGGCGCGGGTCCGGGTGGCGCGTTTTCCGTAACGGCGTCGCTCCGCGCCGCCGGGGGGGAGGGGGGATTTTCGATTTTCGATTTTCGATGGGAGATCTCGGCGAGGTATTCGAGGGTGGCGGGGTCGTCGCTGTCGTTGTCGACGATGAGGATCTCGAAATTCGGATACGTCGTGTGCGTGAGCAGGCTCTCGATGCACGGCTGCAGGACATTGAGCCGGTTGCGGGTGGGGATGATGAGGGTGACGCGCGGCGCGGGATCCGGGATGGGGTAGTGCACGCGCCAGTAGGAACCCTTGGTGGGCGAGAGCGTGGCGGTGACGCCGGTCCGGTAGAAATGCTCGGAGATGACCTTCTCGGCGGCGGAGGTGGCGTAGTTCTTGGCGCCGATGAGCATGGCGGTCGAGCCGGGCACGCTGCGCCAGTGGTAGAGAATCTTCGGGATGTGCCGGATGCGGTCGGGCGCGGTGCGCTCGATCACGCGCATGGCGAGATCCCAGTCCTGCGAGCCCTCGTAGCCCACCCTAAAGCCGCCGACCTCGCGGACGAGCAGGGTGCGGTACACGCCGAGGTGGCTGATGTAGTTCTGGACGTTGAAGAGATCGGGATTCCAGTCGGGCTTGAAGTAGTGGTCGTAGCGGTGGCCGTTCTCGTCGATCTTGTCCTCGTCGCTGTAGAGCAGATCGGCGTTGGGGTGCGCGTCGAGTTCGAGGGCGACGCAGGCGAGGGCGTGGGGGCGGATCTCGTCGTCGTGGTCGAGCAGCGCGATGAACTCCCCGTGGGCGAGGGCCAGGGCGGAGTTGGAGGCGGCGGAGATATGGCCGTTGGTCTCGCGGACGACGACCTTGATGCGCGGATCCTTCTTCTGGTAACGGTCGAGAATCTTGCGGACGTGGGGCTGCTTGGAGGCGTCGTCGGCGATGCAGAGTTCCCAGTTTTCGTAGAGCTGCCGGCGGACGGATTCGATGGCGGCGACGAGCCACTTCTCCGGCGTGTTGTAGGTGGGCATCAGCACCGAGATGAGGGGGCGCCGGGTGATCTGGGCGAGTTTGGCGCGGATGCGGTCGGCGCCCTCCGGGGTGAGTGAGTCGTAGGCGGCGACCCACGCGGCGTAGGTGTTGGGTGGGGGCGGGGCGTCGTTGGCGGTGCGTTTGAGCACGCGGGCCAGGGCGATGTGCCAGGCGCCGGTCTCGTCCTGCACCTCGACGACCAACACGTGCGAACCGCGGCGGGGAACGGCGGCCTTGACGATCCAGCCGCAGCGCTCGGCGCCGGGGTAGTCGCGAAAGTGATCGAGGACGTCGAGGCGCTCGAGGCCGAACTCGACGGAGACCGACTTGTCGTCGAGGCGGGCGCGCACTCCCGTGAGGGGCACGCGTTCGCGGTGGAGTGACCAGCCGCGGACATTGAGCGTCGGGGCGATGTTCGACCAATCCTGCGGATAGTCGACGTTGCCGAGGAGACGTGGCGACGCGGCCGGCGGGGCGGGCCGATCGAGGAACTGGCGGCGCAGGGCTCGCAGGGGAGAGGTGGCCCGCCACGAGAAGGACGCCTGCATGTTGGCGATTTTTTCCTCGCGGGAGCGGGTGACGGCCTCGGCCTGCGCGAGCTGGTCGGCGGCGACGGCGCGCTCCGCGGCGAGTTCGTGGGCGTGGTGGGCCCGGGTGTCCTCGAGTTGCTGTTGCAGCGCGGCGGATTCACCCCGTGATACCCGGGTTTCGTCGCGGGAGAGCACCAAGGCCTCCTCGGTGACGGTTAGGGTGTCCTTGAGTGCGGCGATCTCGGCGTCGGCGCCGAGGAGGGCGTTTTCGTAGGCGGTGACCTGCTGGCGGGCGGTGCGGAGGAGGACATCGGCCTGCTCGCGGCGGATCTTATGCCGGGCGAGTTCCTTGCCCATGTTGTCGGCATAGACCTGGGTCATCTCGCGGGACTGCTCGAGGCCGGCGGCGTGTTCGCGCGCGGCGGCGAGCAGGTCCTCGAGGTTTTTGGCGTGCTGCTGCGTGAGTTTCTCGCGGGCGAGCACGGCGTCGCGATCGGCCTCGACGGCGGCGATGCGGTGACGGGCGGCCGTTTCGATGCCTTGCTCCAACTGGCGGACGACCCGGGCGAGCAGATCGATCTGGAGCGCGAGCTGCTGCGTCGGCGGATCGCCGAGGGCGGCGGCGCGATGGTTCAGCTGGGCGGCCGCGGCCTGGGCGAAGAGGGTGGCGTCGGTCGTGGTCGGGTCCTGGGCGAGCGACCACTCGGCGGCGGCGGGGCGGGCGACGGTGGCGGCGTAGAAATCGGCGAGGGCGCTGGTGTTGGCGGCGAGATCGAAGTGCCGGCGGGCGAAGGCGGCGGCGTTTTCGCCCAGGGAGGCGCCGAGCTCCGGATCCGCGAAGAGGCGTTCGCAGGTGTCGGCGATATCGGCCGGGGTGCCGCCGGCGGGCAGAAAGATGACGTCGTGTCCGTCCCGGAGAAGGGTCGCCAGATTGGTGGGAGGGAGGGCGACGGGCCGGCCGCTGGCGAGGAACTCGGGGAGCTTGGAGGGCAGGCGGTAGTCGTTGAACGGGCCGGGGCGGCCGGGTTGGACGAGCACGTCGGCCAGAGCAAGCAGGCGGGGTAATTGGGCCTTGGCGATGAAGCCGAGGTCGAGGACGTGGCGCTGCACGTCGTCGGAGAGGCTGGCGAGGAAGCGGGGGGAATTGAAGCCGGTGCGGACGAGGCGGGTGGGAGTGCCGCGCTGGTTGAGCAGGGCGACGGCGAGGTAGAGTTCGCGCATCTCGGGCTCGTTGGCGAACGTGTTGCTGCCGGTGAAGGCGATGACCTTCTCGTCGTCGCGCAGGCCGAGTTCCGCGCGGTAGGCGGGATCGGCGGGTTGGGGATGGTAGGAGTTGAAATCGACTCCGGGGAAGAGCAGGTGGGTCGGGAGGCCGGGCGGGGCAAACTCGGCCAGCCGGTCGATGATGTGAGTGACCCCGTCGGCGATGCGCAGGAAGCTCTCGCTGCGGAGAGGATGGGGCAGGCGGTCGTTGAGCCGGGTCTCGAGTTCGGTCGCGCTGGCGGCGCGCAATTGGGCGAGAGGGATCCCGGTGAAGCATTCGAGCAGGAAGTGCTCGTTGTCCTCGAGATGGATCACGAGACGCGCGGCGTGGGTGCCGCCCGAGGCGGCGAGGGCGGCGCGTTGGTAGGCGAGGACGAACTTTCGCACGCATTCGCGCGGGGTCCAGGCATGGATCAGATCGGCGGTGCGGCCATCCGGGAAAAGGTTGGGGCGGGCCAGGGCCTCGTCGTAGGTGGCGGCGATGAACAGCGGGTCGGCGAGGTGGTGCAGCGTCTCGCGGCCGTCCGGGACCGCGACGACACAGGCATGGCCGGAGGCGCACAGCGTGTTGGCGAACCCCCCGATGTGATTCAGGCTGTTGGTCGTGAAGTCACCGTAGTTGACGAAAAGGATGTTCAAAGGAGGAGGAACAGGAAGACCGGGAAGGACGGGAAGAATCAAGGCTGGTCTGCGCCCTTGAGGGTCAGGCGGCGGATGCCATCCTTGAGAACGACCTCATGAAAGTTTATGAGTAGCCCGACCGGGGCATCGAGCAGGCGCATGTAGCTCAAGAGTTGAGCGACGTGGATCGGCAGAATCTTCTCAACGGCCTTCGTTTCCACGATGAGGCAGGCGTCGACATAGAAATCGAGGCGCAAGGCTTCGTTGAAAACCAAGTCCTTATAGGTGACGGGCACCAGAACCTCCCGGGCGGCGGGAATGTGGCGTAGTCCGAGTTCGTGACCGAGGCACTTTTGATAGATGCTTTCCAAGAGGCCCGGACCCTTGTCCCGGTGGACCTCAATCGCCGCTCCGATAACCGGGGACGACCAGTGATCCGCTCTCTCAAAGTTCGCATGCATCAAGCAATTTTCCGACCTTCCCGGCCTTCCTGTTTTTCATCCAGGCGGATTGAAACCGCCGGTATCAAACTCAGAGCTTGAAGCCACATTCGGCGGCGTCTTTGGCGAAGGTCTTCACGGTGTCGAGGGAGAGTTCGGTGAGGTCGAGGCCGAACATCTTGGCGGCCTTGGCGAGGATGTCGTGGGGCACGGTGATGATCGCGCAGCCGCATTCCTGGGCCTGGAAGAGGTTGAGCACCTCGCGCGTGCTGGCCCAAAGGAGCTCGGCTTTAGGCTGGTCGGCCAGCAGGGCGCCACTGGCCCGCATGAGCGGCATCGGGTCGACCCCGGTGTCGGCGACGCGGCCGGCGAAAACCGATACGACGGACGGCACCGCGGGGTTGAGGGCGGCCGCGACCCCGGCGACCTGGCGCAGGGTGAGCAGGGCGGTCACGTTGAGTTTTACCCCGGCCTGCGAGAGTTCCCGAATGAGCGGGAGGCAGGAATCGCCGCGCGAGTTGGTGATCGGAATCTTGGTGTAAACGTTTTCGCCCCAGGAGGAGATCTTGAGCGCCTGGCGTTTCATGTCGACGAGGTCGTCGGTGAACACCTCCAGCGAGATCGGCTTGGCGGTGACGGATTGGAGGATGTCCTTGGCGAACGCCTCGTAGTCCTTGATCCCGGCTTTCTTCATCAACGACGGATTCGTCGTGAGGCCCTTGATGTAGGGCTTGGCGTAGAGATCGAGGATGCCCGCCTTGTCGGCGCCATCGGCGTAGAGTTGGATGTGGAGATCGTTGAGCGACTTCATGGGTGGGAGGGTTTGGGGCGAATTGAGGGGGCGGCGGGGGGGAGGGGGCAAGGCGGAATGTGGAACTCAGGGAATCAGGGAACGAGCCCTCCGGTTTGGGGTTCCTTCCTGATTTCCTGAGTTCCACATTTTTCCGGTGCATGCCTACGCCTTGAGGATCACGGCGGCGGCCTCGGCGAAGGAGGCCACGGTGAAATCGGGCGGTGCGCGCAATTCCTCATCGTAACCGAAGTCGATGAAGACGGTGCGCACGCCGGCGCGCCGGCCACAGTCGATGTCGCGCCAGCGATCGCCCACCATCCACGAGTGGGTCAGATCCAGGTCGAGGGCGACGGCGGCGTCGAGGAGCATGCCGGGCTCGGGCTTGCGGCGGCGATCGGGCGGGCGGGCCTGGTTCAGGCCCGAGGCATAGCAGACCTCGATCTGCTCGATTTCCGGGACCCATTGACGGAGGCGGGCGTGCATGGCCTCGACCATGGCCCGCGACTGGGTGCCCCGGCCGACATCGGGTTGGTTGGTGACGACAATCAGGGCGAAGCCGGCCGCCGCCAGGCTTGCGCAGGCGGCGGGAACGCCGGGAAAGAGAGCGAACTGATCGAGGTTGGTGGGTGGGAAGGGCCGGCCCTCGCGGATGATCTGCCGGTTCAAGGTACCATCGCGGTCCAGAAAGACGGCGCGGCGGAACGACGTGGAGGGCGAGGTGCAGGCCATGGGCGGTGCGGGTGCCGCCGCGGGCGCGGCGGTTGGTCCGTGCGCGTCAGCGAACGGATTCCCACTTGGTCTGGTTTACCTTCACGGCGGGGTGGGAGACGAAGAGGTGCCAGAGCACGGCCTGGAACGCCTCGCTATGCGGCGTGATGTTCTGGGGGTTGACCGTGGGCACGATCACGCAGGCGTCGGCGACGGTGGCGGTATACCCGCCGTCCTTGCCGACGAGACCGATGACGCGGGCGCCAACCTGCTTCGCGTATTGCAGGGCGGTGACGAGGTTGGGTGAGACGTTCTTCTCCAGGTTGCCGCCGCCGACGGAGAGGATGAGGAGCGCGTCCGCCGGCTGCAGGCGGGAACCGCGGAGCCATTCGACGAAGACACTGGCCCAGCCCTCGTCGTTGGTGCGGGCGGTGAGTTCGGAGACGTTGTCGGTGGGGGCGTAGCACTCGAGGCCGCCGATCTTGCGAAAATCGTTCACGGCGTGCGAGGCGTTGGCGGCGCTGCCGCCCACGCCGAGAATGAAGAGCCGGCCACCGCGTTCGCGGACGGCGACCAGTTCCGCGACGCATTTCTCGCAGTCGGCGGGATCGATGGCGGCGATGATGGCGGCGGTTTCCTGGAGGTGCTGGGCGGAATAGGACATGGGAGCGGAGAAAGAAGAAACGGGGGAAAGAAGAAAGCAGAAACTCCGACCGGGAGCTTGAGGTCAGCCTTGGGCCGGTTCCCCTTGCCTCCTCAATCCCCGCAGCAGCGCATCCAGTTCCTGGAGTCCCTCGGGCGATCCGATCTCATAAAACCGCTGCTTGATTTCGTAGCCGGCGAGTTGGTGGCGGTGGCAGAGTCGGGTCTGCACGGCGGCGAGATCGACGACCGCATCGCGCGGGAAGCCGTCGAACGCGGCGGCGCGAAACACGCCGAGGCCATAGTCGATGTGGTGCATCTGGGGCAGGCGGTTTTGCTTGTCGTAGACCTTCAGTTCGCCGGCCTCGAACCAGACATTGCTGGTGTCGTAGCGGCCGTGGTTTTCGTACACGGTCATCAGGCCCAGCTGGCCGGAAGCCAGGAAGGCGGCGCCGACGGCGCGGTAGTCGACCGGCAGGTAGCTGTCGCCGTAGAGCACGTAGAAGGCGTCGCCGAGTTTGGGCAGCGCGGCGATGAGGGCGCCGCCGGTGCCGAGGAGCTTGGGGCCGTCGAAGGCGTATTCGATGGTGACGCCCCATTGCGAGCCGTCACCGTAGAGCTCGACGATCTTCTCGCCGAGGTAACCGACGCAGAGCACAAGATGAGTGAGCCCGGCGGACTTGAGCAGCCGGATCTGGTGGGAGAAGAACGGCTCGCCCGCGACCTCGACGAGGAGTTTGGGGACCTTTTCCGTGATCGGCCGGAGGCGCGTGGCGAGGCCGCCAGCGAGTATTGCGACCGGCAAATTGGATGGTGTCATTTTGGCTGGGCCCGCGGAACACACGGAATACACGGAAGAAAAAGCAAGCCGTTCGCTTCCGTGTATTCGGTAGGTTCCGTGGGCCGGATCTGCATCAGTTTTGCGCGACGACCTTGCTGCCCTCAAAATCGAAGCGGAAGCGGACCTCCTGCAGGCCTTTTTCGCGCATGGCGTGGCGCAATTGTTTGTTGTCGCTCGCGTAGAACATGAGGAAGCCGCCGCCCCCCGCGCCGATCAGCTTGCCGCCCAGGGCGCCGTGACCCATCGCGTGGTCGTACCATTCGTTGATGCGGGCGTTGCTCATGCCCGCGCTGCGGGCCTTCTTGCGCTGCCAGTGCACGTCCATCAGCCGTGCGAATTCCTCCAGGTTCCCCGTTTCGAGCGCCGCGAGCGACTGGTGGCCGAGGTCCTTCGTGAAATGCAGGTTGTCGAGCATCGCGGCGTCGTGCTGCTTCGATTTGTCGTTCTGATCCTTCAGGATCGCCGAGGCACTGCGGCTGTAGCCGGTGAAGAACAGCAGCAGGTTGTCCTCCAGGTTGAACAACGTCTCCTCCGAGAGGTTGCAGGGCCGGTACTCCACGCGGCCGTCCCGGTGAAAATGAAACGCGGTGATGCCGCCGACGGAGGCGATGTACTGATCCTGCTTGCCGATGGGCTCGCCCAGCTTGTTGAGCTCGATGTCACACGCCTGCTCCGCGAGCTCGACGGGCGAGACCAGGTTCTTCTTGTAGGTGTGCAGCGCCTTGAGCAGCGCGGTGGTGAAGCTGCCGCTGGAGCCGAGGCCGGTGCCGCCGGGGATGTCGGCCATCGAGGTCAGCTCGAGGTGCGGATCGGTGACGCCCGTCAGCTTCAGGGCCTCGCGGATGATCGGGTGTTCGATCTGGTCGACCGACGTCACGCGCTCGAGCTTCGAGTACTTGACGATGATCTCCTCCTGGAAGGTGCGGTGCTGGGTGATGTAGACGTATTTGTCGATCGCCGCCGCCACGAGGAAGCCGCCGTGCTCGCGGTAATAGGAAGGCAGATCGGTGCCGCCCCCACCCAGGGAGACGCGCAGAGGGGAGCGGGTGATGATCATGCGGAGAGGGAGTAAGGGACTGAGGGAATGAGGGAAAAGGGACTGAGGGAGTGAGCAGTATCTATTCGGGCCGCAGTCGGCGGATGGTTGCACTGAGGATGGCAACGATCTCCTCACACAGCGCAACGCGCTGAGCGATGATTTCGGCCGACAGCCAGTGTTTCAGCCTCATTTCGTATCGGCCGCGCGTTTCCCGTCGCGGAACCACGTGCGATGACGAGAAACCGGACGTATTCCGCCCGGGAGGCGCGACCGTAGCCCTCTTCGATATTCGATGCGATGGAATCGGCGCTGGCCACTTGTTGCGAGGCAAGGCACATGCACAACGGCTGGCGCGCCAAAGGTGCCATGTCGGCGACCACCAAGTCGAAAAGCGCGGACGCTTTTTGATAGGCTCCGAATTGATGCAGCTTGTCGTTGGTTGCCACGCGGCCTTCTCCCTCAGTCCCTCAGTCCCTCAGTCCCTCTTCCCTTCGCATAAATCTCCTCCACGATCTCCAGGGTCCGGATTCCCTCCGCCAGGCCCGGACTGGGCTCGCGGCCGAGGCGGATGTCGTCGAGGAAGGCGCGGGTCTCGAGCGCCCACGAATCATCGCCGCGGGGGTACTCCCAGCTCGTTGTGTCGGGCGGACCCATCTCGGGCCGCATCTGGTAGAGTGTGAGGCGCTCGACGCCATAGCTGCCGCCCAGGCCGTCGAGGGCGAGTTTGGCATTGCGACCGTAAATCTCGAGGGAGAACAGGTTCTTCCACTCCGTGCAGCTGACGTGCAGCCACGCGGTCTGGCCGGCGGCGGTGCGCAGGGAGAGGAACGCGTTGTCGTCGACCGGCATGTCCCAGTAGCTGGTGGTCGCGTGGCCTTCCACCGTCGGGAACTCGCCGAGAAACCAGCCGGCGAGATCGATCAGGTGCACGCCCTGGTCGATGAGTTCGCCGCCGCCGGACAGGGCCGGATCGGCGCGCCACTCGCGGTCGTACCCCGTGCGACCGCCGTGGCCGTAGCGCCCGCGGAGAAACATCAGCGGGCCGAGCTTGCCGGCGTCGATTAACGCGCGGGCCTGCTGCAGCGCGGGGTGAAAGCGATGGTTGTAACCCAGGCGCACCCGCGCGCCGGTCGCCGCCGCCGCGGTCTGAATCTCCCGCAATTGCGCGGCGCGCAGGCCGCCGGGTTTTTCCACCAGGACATGCTTCCCGGCGCGCACGGCGTCGAGGGTGATGGGGGCCAGCGCGGCGTTGAGGGTCGAGACGATGACGGCGGAGACGCGGGGATCGGCGAGCACGACCTGATGGTCGGTGACGGCGGTGCAGCCCGGGGCGAGCCGGGCGAGATCGGCCGCGCGGGCGGGGTCGAGATCGCAGGTATAGAGCAGTCGCGCCCCGCCCGGACCCGCCGCGAGGGAGGGGGCGGCAAGGGCGTTGACCCGTTTGCGGCCGATCAGGCCGCAGCCGATGACGGCGAAAAGTGGTTGCTCGGAGCTGGCGTGGTTCATTCCGTGGTCGTGAATGACCAAGGCGATGCGATCGGGTGCGGCGAGGCAAGTGACGTTTTGGCCCCGCGCTGTCGCCGCATGCCTGCAGCGAGGTGCCGCCAGCGTTGGCCGGTACCGCGGAGCGGCGGTTTTCCCACCGCCGTGGGCGCTGGCAAAGGCGCCCCTCCTCCCCGACCGGAACGAACAGCCATGAAACGGCGACTCGAATCCCTCCTTGTGGTGGCGGCCTGCCTGGCGGTGGGTTGGTTTTATACGTGGACCGCCCGCTCGAGCGATCCCTGGCAATTCGGCATCGAACAGCGTGATTATTACAATCTGCTGATCGACGGCTGGCTCGACGGGCACCTCTACCTGAAGGTCGACGTGCCGCCGGAATTGCTCGCGCTGCGCGATCCCTATGATCCGCGGTTGCGCGGACCGGACCTGGGACTGCACGATGCGTCGTTCTACCAGGGCAGGTATTACCTCTACTTTGGCGTGGCGCCGGTGGTGCTCGTCATGCTGCCGTTCCGGCTCCTGACCGGGATTGATCTGCCGCTGGCGGCCGCGTCGCTGGTCGTGGTGTACGCGGGCTTCCTGGCGACGGTGGCGATCTGGCTCGCGATCCGGCGCCGCTATTTTTCCGGGAGTGGCGTCGGGGTGGGGGCGGGCATGGTGCTCGTGCTGGGTCTGGTCAATCTCGGGCCGGTGCTCCTGCGGCGGCCACAGATGTGGGAGTTGCCGATCGCGGCGGGATATTGCTTTGCGACGCTGGCCCTGCTCGGCGTGTGGCATGCCCTGCACGTGAAGCCGCCCGGGCGGTTGCGGTGGTTGGTGGGGGCGGGGCTGCTGCTCGGGCTCGCGATTGCGTCGCGGCCCACGTATCTGCTCGCGAGCCCGTTCCTGGCGATCCCGCTCGCGGTCTGGTGGGGGCGGGAGCGGCGGATGCCGTGGCGCGAGGCGCTCGCGGCGGTGGTCCCGCTGGCGGTGATCGGCGGCCTGATGGCGCTGCACAACCAGCTGCGGTTCGGCGACCCGCTGCAATTCGGGCAGGCGTATCAATTCAGCTTGGACTACGAGTCGCAGGTGCAGCACTTCAGCCCGCGGTACCTGGGCTTCAACACCTGGCGGTATTTCTTCTCCTGGCCGCAGTGGTCGGCGCATTACCCCTTCATCGCCCCGGCGGTGCTGCCGCCGAAGCCGCCCGGATTCAGCGGCCACGACGATGTGTACGGCGTGCTGGTGAACCTGCCGCTCGCCTGGTTTGCCCTCGCGGCGCCGCTGGCCCTGGGGCGGCGGGCGGCGGGGGAACGACGCCGGCTGGGAGCCTGGCTGGTCGCGGCGTTCGTGGTGTTTGCGGTGATGGCGGGTGTGCTGCTGGTCTTCTTCGGCTCGCTCGCCCGGTATCAGGCCGACTTCACTCCCACCCTGATGCTCCTGGCCGCCGTGGGCGTGCTGGCGGTCGAGCGGTGGCGGCGGGGGCGCGAGCCGGGGGCCCTCCGCTGGGGCGTCGGGGCTCTTGGCGTGGGCGCGGCCCTGTTTTCGGCGGTCTTCGCGGTGCTATTCAGCCTGCAGATGAACCGTTTCATGCGTCAGCGGAACCCGGCGATGGATCGCGCCGTGGCGGCGAATTTGAACCGGATTCCGGCCTTCGGCGCGCGGCTGACCGGACAGGAGTGGCAGGACGATGCGGCCGACCCGCGCCGGGAGGTGATGACCGGAGGCCGCCTGCTGCGCCTGCAGGTCATGTGGCCGCGCGGACGCACGGGGGCGCGCGAGCCGCTGCTGACGACCGGGCGCCGGGGTCAGGGCGACGTCCTGGTGGTCGAATATGTCGCGGAAGGGAGCCTGCGCCTTTCCGTCGACCATTGGGGGGCAGCGGGGGTGACCAGCGAAACCTTCCCGGTGGACGCGGCCGCACCGGCCGACCTGGAGATTGGGTTTCCCTCGCTGGTGGCGCCGCCGGAAGGCGGGGAGGCGAAGGCGGTGCAGCGCGGGCGGGTTTTTGTCCGCGTGAACGGGGCGTTGGTGTGGGCCCGAACGATCGAGTTTTACACGGCGGGGGCGTCCGAAGTGGCGGTGGGGCGCAACCCAATCGGGGCGACGAGCTGCGGGCCGGAGTTCACGGGTCGGATTCTGTCGCAGCAGCGGACGGACCGGTGAATCGCCGGCGCGGTCTCTCCCCGTGGTCGGCGGCGTACCATCTGCGATGCCACGACCGGCGGCACGGCCGTCGCCTGGCTGTGGTGCCCCATCGGGTACGCCGGGTAACCTACCGCGGAATGCAGCCCCCGTTTTATTTTCACGTATTACGTGAAATTAAGGCCAAATTACGTGTGAAATGCGGTCGACGCAATTTCACGTAATACGTGAAAATGGATTCGGAATAGAGGGGGGCGGGGCGGGGGTGGCGGGGCGCGAGGTGAAATCCTGTTGCGGTAGAGGGGGCGCGGGGTTCGGTTGCGGTGATGCCACCTTTGAAACTGCCCGACCGGGAAACGCGGATGCGCGTGCTGCGATTCCTGATCGTGGGCGGCGGTTCCGCGGGGGTGCAATTCCTGGTGCTGGCGCTCATCCGCGGGCGCATGTCCGACACGGTGGCGTTCTCCTTCTCCTGGGTGGTCTCGACGACGACGCATTATCTGGCCAACCGGTTCTGGGCGCTGCCGAGCGCCCGGCACGACACCGCGCAGCAATTCGGCGAATACCTCTTCGCCGTGGCCCTGAGCTACGTGATCAACCTCGGGGGCTTCAAGCTGTGCCTCGACGGCCTCGGTCTCGGGTTGATGTGGTCGACCTTCTGGGCAGTCCCGCCCTCGACGGTCGTGGTGTTCCTGTTGCTCAATTACCGGGTGTTCCGGGCGCGGGGCATCTGACCGGGCGGCGGCCCGACCGTGTTTGGTCCGAGGGAACGGCGGCGCCAATGTCACTTAATACGTGACAAGGGTGGGAATGGTCAGGCCCGACCCGCGGAGGGGGTTGTCACGTAATACGTGACAAGCGCCGTTTTCGCCTTGGGGGGGTTGTCACGTAATACGTGACATGGTGATTTCGGACCAGACGGCAGGGAGGCTGGTCTCAGTCTGGCTTTCACTCCCATTTCCGGGCGCGGTCCGCGGGGACGATGCGGCGGAGCGTGTAGATGTCGGTCGCGGCCAGTTCGGCGGCACGCGATCCGAGCGTCGGCCACGGATCCCAGGGGGCGGCGAGGAGGCGGCCGCTGATGCCGTCGCTGGCGGAAGAAAGGAGCCACTCGACGGCGTCGAGCGCCCGGTCGAGAGAGCCGCCGCCCGCGGCCTGCTGCTTTTCCGCCGCGGCAAATTCGGCCGCCCCGACCACGGCGGGGCCGAGGGCGAGGACCTCCTCGGTCAGGCGGGTGTTGATCGCGCCGGGAGCGAGGGCGTTGATGTCGAGGCCGCGTTCTTCCTCGGCGACGGTCTCGACGAGCCGGACGATGGCGGTCTTGGCGACGCCGTAGGCGGAGAAGTTCGGACGCGCCTTGGTGGCGCCGCCGCCGGAAAAACACACCATCTTGCCGCGGCGCGGGGCGCGTCGGAGCAAGGCGGCAAAGGCCCGGAGCGCGTGGTAGGTGCCGTCGAGATTGGCGCGAACGGTGGCGCTCCATTTCTCCGGGTCGGCGCTCAGGGCCGGGGCGATCTCACCCTGCAGGCCGGCGCAGGTGATCAGGCCATCGAGGGAACCCCAGGCGGAGGTGACCTCATGGGCGACGGCCGCGACCTGCGACCACGCGGCGACGTCGCAGCGCGCAGCGTGAAACTTCGGATTTTGCGCCGCAAAATCCGTTTGGTCGGAGCGGGCGAGGCCCCACACCTCGTGGCCGCGTGCCAGGAGACGCCCGGCGAGGGCGCGCCCGATGCCGGAGCTGGAGCCGGTGAGGAGGATCTTCATGGGAGCGCGGCAGCGAACGGGATTTCGCGGCGCTGGTAAAGCACCATGCGGCGGCCGAAAAGGGTGAAGCGGTCGACGGCCCGCAGGTTGGCCTCGCACCACGCGCGCAGGCGGGGACGGAGGGCGGTGAGGGCGATATCGAACGGAAACCCGCCGGGCGGCGCGTCCTCGGTCAGAAAGACAAAGTGGCTCAGGGCGAGGCGCGCGAACACCTCGGCCTCGGCCGGCGCCGCGATACCGTTGGGCAGCGTCATCTCGAAGTGCACCCATTGCTTGCTGCGTTCGAACACGATGGTGCGGATGACTTGGGCGTCGTAGCAGTCGGTGATGTGATCGACCGCGACGGCGGGATGGTCGAGACCGGCGGCGCGGGCGCGCGTGAAGAGGGTTTCGGCCAGGGCCGCCACCTTGCGGTTGTCGGCGATAAACCCCGCATCGGGTCCGGGTGCCAGTTGGCGCAGGGTGAAAAACGCGAACGCGGCGAGGGCGATCAGTGCGGCGCCCACGCGGAGCCGGGGCGTGTCACGGTCGCGTCCGGCCAGCGCCAGCCAGAGCGCGACCACGAGCAGGATGGCGCCAGGCACCAAGGCGCTGACGACGACTTCGGACTTCTGTTGGTGCAGCGTCAGGACCAGGGCTGGGGCGAGAAGGAACACGGCGCCGATCACCCACGGGGAATGGTCGCCCGGCCCGCGTCCGGCGGCGGGTCGAAACACGGCGAGCGCGGCCATGGAGGCGCCCGCGAGCAGGAGGAAGAACGAGCCGAGATGACGATCAGCCAACTCGCCTCCGACGAACGCGAGTGAGCGGACGAGCCCGAAGTGCTGGCTGCGGATGGTGCTTTCGGGTCCGACGTAGTGGCCGATGTAATAGTAATTCCAGACCCACTCGCGATTGATCCAGAAGATCGGGGCGGCGAACAAGAAGGCGACGAGGGCGGCCAGGGTGAGGTGGGTGGCGCGGCGGCCGCGCTCGTCGCCGCGGAGAATCCAGACCAGCAGGGCCACGAAGATGACGGCGAAATAAGTTCCGGTAAGAAAACGCGTGAGCAGGGTGAGACCGACGGCGGCGCCGAACAGCAGGGAGCCGCGGCGGGAGCGGAAACCCGCGGTGGTGAGGGCCAGGGCCGAGGTGACGCCGAGGGCGCACATCGTGAGGTGATCGAGGCGAAAGTCGTAGGCCGATCCGGGGATGTCGTTCCAGGGTCCGGCGAGCGCGAGGGGGAGCATCGCGGCGGCGGTGGCGAGGGCGCGCCCGCCGCCCACGCGCAGGACGCCGACCAGCAGGGCGAGTTGCCAGGCGACGAGCGCCAGCAGGTTCAGGGCGAGGGCGGCGCTGCGCGACGGGCCGGTAAACGCAAAGACGACGTTGGCGGCGACGTCATGCAGCGTGCCCTGGGCGGAAGGGTTGACGAGCGTGTGCCAGAGGGCGGCCGCCAGGCCATGGGCGCGGGCGTACTCGTAGCCTGAGTACGCTTCGCCCAGGTATTGGATCTGGTCGTTCCAGCGCGGGTAGATGGCAGTGAAGCGGTGCGAGCCGTAGTGGTCGAAGAGGAAGAACTCCGCAGCGAAGACGAGGAGCAGAACCCCGGCCAGGGGCGAGCGGAACCAAGGCCGGGCGGCGGCCGCCGGCCCGGTCGATGAAGCCGGCAGCGGAACGGAGTTCACTTCCGCGCCTCGTACACCAAGCGGTTGGCCTCGAGCCAGCGCAGGGTGCGGAGGATGCCCTGCTCGATCGTGAGTTTGGGCTTCCAGCCGGTGGCCGAGATTTTTTTCGTGTCGAGGAAGATGAACGGGTTGTCGCCGATCCAGCCGCGATCGCCGCCGGTGTAATCGAGACGCGGCGTGAGGCCGAGCGCGGCGCAGATGAAGCCGATGCTGGCTTTAACCTGCACGTATTCCGGCGTGCCGAGGTTGTAGATCTGCGTGTGGTGTTTTGCGGCGCGGGCGGTGGCGGTGCGGGTGACGTGCAGGATCGCGTCGAGGCAATCCTGCACGTAGAGGTAGCTCTTGCGCTGCGTGCCGTCGCCGAGCACGCGCAGGTGATCGGGGTGGGCCACGAGTTGCTGGTAAAAGTCGTAGACGTGGCCGTGGGTGTAGCGCTCGCCGAGGATGGAGACGAAGCGGAAGATGTAGGCCTCGTCGATTTGCCCACCCTCGGCGTAGGCGGCGAGCAGGCCCTCCCCCGCGGTCTTGGACGCACCGTAGAGCGATGTCTGAATGGGAAACCCGTCGTCTTCGGGCGTGGGCCGGTCGGGGGTGACGAGCGCCTCGCCGTAGACGGAGCCGGTGGAGGAAAACGCGATGCGTTTGACGCCGTTGGCCCGCATCGCCTCGAGCACGTTGAAGGTTGCGATCGTGTTTTGCTGGAGATCCTTTTCCGGGTGCTGCCAGCCGTCGCGAACGTCGGCGTTGGCCGCGAGATGGAAGACGAAATCGGCGCCCTGCATCGCTGCGGTGAGCGCGGGCCGATCGAGGTTGTCGCCCTGCACCAACCGGAACTTCGGTTGCCGCTGGGCGCCCTCGAGGAAGCGGATTTTCCCGGTGGAGAGGTTGTCCCACCCGGTGACGCTGAGGCCGTCGGCGAGCAGGCGGTCAACGAGACTGGAACCGATAAAACCGGCGGCGCCGGTGACGAAGACGTGGTGCATGAGCAGAGGAGGGGAAACAGCAGAAGGAAGAAACAGCAAAGAGGAGAAACGAGAGGGCGGAAACGGCAGTAAAGAGAAAAGGCGGGAGTTAGGGACGAGGGAGGGAAGGGAAGGGGAAGGCGGTGCCGAATCCGGAGGGGCGCGGGGGGCGTTCAGGGAGCATGGTCGGCGACACCAAAAAAGCGATCCACCCGCTTACGCAAGGCTTCATAGTGCTGCATGGTTTTCTCGGGGACACCCCAGACCACGGCGCCCTGGTAATGCAGCGCGATGGCGGAGGAGCAGAGGATCCCGACTGCGGTGAGCGGCAGCAGGATCGCGGCGAGGGCGCGGCGGGCGGAAGGCGCGAGCCTCTCGATGCCCGCCAGGCCGAGCGCGGCCAGGGCGATCAGGGCCGGACAGAAGTCGGCGGTGTAGCGGTGGGAACTCGCGATCGCCATGAACAACGCCGTCGCCATGGGGATCAGGGCGGCGAGGATGACGAGGGCGGGAATGAGCAGGCGGGGCCGGAACCGGAGCGCGGCGGCGACGCCGCCGAGGGCGAGGAAGGTCAATCCCGGCATCGTGTAGGGGATCGCGGTGAGGGGCTCCTCCATGTCGAGCTTGGCGTTTGGATACGACGGGGAACGGCCGCCGCCCATGTAGAAATAGGGAAAGTTGCGCCGGAGGGTGAAGGCCGGGACCCAGAGGTAGTGGTCGAAACCGTGGCGGAAGTTGGCGAGGTGAAAGTTTTTCCCTTCACTGCGCGCCAGCCGCTCCGCGGGGTACTGCACATGGTACTGGAACGGGGAGCCGCCGAAGGAGCCGAATTTCAGATAACTGACGCCGTTGAAGGTGAGGACGCCGGCCCCACAGGCGGCGGCGATGAGCAGGGGGCGGCGAATCGCGGCGAAAGGCAGCGGGGAGCGCCGGTCCCACGGGCGGGCGGCGACGGCCAGGGCGGACCCGGCCACGAGGACCAGGGCGTACAGTCCGGTGGTGGGCCGCGCGTGCAGGGAGAGCACGGCCAACGCGAGGGCGGGGAGCCACGCCCGCGAGGCCGGACGGGCGAGGTGCCGCAGGGCAAAGACCGTGGCCAGCAGCGCCAGGGCCGCGCCCCACAGCGAGGCCTCGTGATAGACATAGGCCCGGCTGCCGAGAAACAGGAAGGTGGAGCCGAGCCCGGCGTTGAGGGTGAAGACGACGCTGATCCACGCCGGGGGCGCGGCCGGGTGCGGCGTGACGAGACGCCGGATCGCGAGCAGCACGGCGTAGGCCGCCCCCAGCGCCACGGCGAAGGCGCCGAGCATGTACACCCGACTCAGCAGGCCGAAACCCAACTCAAAGATGACCCACGGCAGCCGCAACCCGGCGGGCAGGAGGCCGAAGTAGCCATAGAATTTCCCATCGATCAGGAACGCCTCCTCGCTGAGGGAGATCTCCGGGACATCAATCCGGCCGTGGAGCAAGGCGGCGGCCTGATAGTCGAAGAAATTGCCGAAGGGTTCCGCGTGGAACCAGGGTCCGCCCCCGCCGGTGATGAGGTGGCCGAATCCCGCGAGGCAGACGAGCGCGCTGCCGAAGAACCACCGGTGCGTGGACACCAGGGCACGGGCGGCGCACAGGGTCCGGCCGAGTTGGCCCGGCGCGAGCGCCGCCACCCCCCAAGCCAGCCACGCGCAGCCGAGACTGACCACGATCACGCCGAAGACCTGCCACCGGCCTTCCGTCAGCCAGCCCTGCAGCCGTTCGGGCCACGAGCAGAGGTGGCGCACGCCGCCGCGCAGTGTGCGGCCGTCCAGGCGCGCCAGCCGGCCGCGGAACGGAGAACCGCACGCGGTGCCGCCGATGGGATTCTCTCCGAAGAAGAGATGGGATCGCCGCCGCAACTGAAAGGCGACCGGCCGGTCGAACATGACCCGGCCGTCCAGTTGGATGCGCAGGCGGTTCTCGCCCGGACTGAAGCCTCCGATGACCTGGGAAAACGCGGGGACCTCGAGGTGGAGATTATGGGCCTCACCCGGGCGCACGGCGAACGCGGGCGACAGGAGCGGCGAGGTGAACCACCGTTCGTAGCCCAGCACCGCGGTGTCGCGATCGAGATACCGGATGAAGAAAAAGTCGCCGTTGCCGGTCGCGCCGGAGACGATGAGCGGCTCCGAGCGCCCAAGTTCGCCGGGCGCGAAGACGACGCGCAAGTCGACGGCCCGGGGCAGGGGCGGCCAATACCAACGCAGGCCCAGGCCCGTGAGCGAAAGCAGCACGAGCAGGCCGGTCGCGGCAGCCGGTATCCAGCGGCGCCGGACGCCGGCGGCGCTCATCGCGGCTCGAAGCCCTCCGCGCGATCGACGATGAACTTCGGGCGGGCGCGGACCTCCTCGTAAATGCGGCCGATGTATTCGCCGAGGATGCCCACGCTGATGAGCTGGATGCCGCCGAGGAACGCGATCAGGATGACGAGCGTGGGGTTGCCCCAGAGGATCTGCCAGCCCATGAGTTTGTAGAAAAGGTAGATCGCCATCAGCAGGAACGAGAATCCGGAGACGACAAAGCCGAGCCAGGTGCTGAGCGAGAGCGCGTAGGTGGAGAAGCAGAAGATGCCGTTGAAGCCGATGCGCAGGGAGCCGAAGAAGCGGTTGTAGTTGGTCGCACCGGCGAAGCGCGCCGGCCGGTCAAACGGGATGATGGCCTGCCGAAACCCGACGACGGCGACCAGGCCGCGGAGGAAGCCGTGACTCTCCTTCAACCGGACGACCTCGGTGACGACGCGGCGCGCCATCAGGCGGAAATCGCCCGTGTTCGGCGGAATGCGGACGTCGGCGATCTTGTTGATCACCTTGTAGCCGGTCGTGGCGACGGCGCGCTTGAGCCACGGCTCGCCGGTGCGGGCGCGGCGTTGCGGGAGCACGACGTCGTACCCTTCGCGCCACTTCGCGACCATCTCGTGCAGCAGTTCGGGGGGATCCTGCAGATCGGCATCCATCACCACGGCGGCGTCGCCCCGGGAGTATTCCAAACCGGCGAGCGTGGCCATCGGCTGGCCGAAGCGGCGGGAAAACCGCAGCAGCTTGATCCGGGGGTCGGCGGCGCGGTGTTCGAGGATCACGTCTTCGGTGCGATCGGGGGAGGGGTCGAGCGCGAAGATGATTTCGTACTCCTCGGTGAGACCGGCCAGGATCGGCTGCAGCCGCCGGATGAACTCAGGGATGTTCTTCTCTTCCTTGTAGACCGGGACGATGATGCTGAGGAGCATAAGGTTTTTGCGCAGCAAAAACCTAAATTAGATATTCCCGGCGAGGGAAAGGTTATTGCAGGCCGCAAGGCCGAATGGGGTGCAACTCCAGTTTGACGGTGGCATCGAGCTCCGGTCCTGCCCGTAGCGCCAGTCTTCGACTGGCGTTCGCCGGTCAGAGACGCGGCGCTACTCCCAGAGGCATCACCGCCAACGCGCAGCTGCACCCGGCCGAATGGGGGCAGCGGCGCGATGACGGTGCTTCCAGGTGGGTGCGGTGCCCTCACCGCGCGGCGCGGCGGGGACGACCGATCGCGGGGTGGGGCACACCGATGGGGACGGGCGCGCGGAGGTGCACCGGGTGCTTTACCGCGGCTTCGGCACCGAGGACTCGCACCATGCGCTGCACGACTTCATCCGCACCCCCCGCTGGCGATCTGCTGGTGCGCGAGTCGATCTTCCTGAATACCCAGATCGAGACCGCGTACGGTCCGATGCGGGCGCGTAATTCCTCCTGGTACCAGCTGCATCCGCCCACGCAGCGGCTCACGGCCTTCCAGGCCCGGGAGGTGGCCACGGTCAAGGCCCGGACCCGGGCGACCGTCAAACGTGAGCAGAACAACCAAAGTGCCACGCGGGTCGCCTTTGACCGGCAGGCCGGACTCATCACCATCAAGATCACCATGGTTCCGGAGCGGAGGTTGTTTGATGTGAAACACTTCGGGGTGAAGCCGGAGCAGCCGGTCAAACTCGTTTTCCAACCCCGACGCGATGCAGCACAACTTCGTGGTGGTGAAACCCGGAGCCCTCGAAGAGGTCGGCAAGGCGGCCAACGAGATGGCCAAGGACCCGGACGGCATCAAGCAGGACTTCATCCCGCGCTCGGACAAGGTGCTCCATGCCACCAAGCTCACCAACCCCCTCGATAGCACGATCCTCCGATTCAAGGCGCCGTTCGTGCCCGGAAGTTATCCTAATGCCTGCACTTTTCCCGGTCACTGGGTGATCATGAATGGCGTCATGGAGGTTAAGCCTTAATCCCTGCGTGCCATGCGCCACACCAAGTTCCTCCTGATTTTCACCAGCCTCCTTGTTTTGCCAGCCTCGGCGGGGATTCTCGACTGGATCTTCCCCCGGCATGAGGTCGAGATCATCGCGGTGACCGATGCGACTCCGGTTGGCGCCCTGCGGCGCCCGGCCTCGCCGGACCATCCGGTTTACTATATGGCGGTCAGCGCCGGGTACCGGGATTTCGGAGGAATCATCGCCGGGGAAAAAGAGCCGCCCAAGAGTGCGGTCTACAAGACGATGGGGGCCGTGCTGGCCAAGCAGGGTTATCTGCCGGCGACCGCCAAGAATCCGGCCTCCTTGCTGATGCTCTGGACTTGGGGCACGATGAACACGGACCGCATGTATTCCGCCAATCCGGACGACACCGAGGGCCGGCAGATCAACCGCCGGCAATTGATGCGCTTCATGGGGGCCTACAAGCTCGGGATGATCTCGAAGGAACCCAATTCCCTGATGGATGACACGATGATGCAGGGGGTGTTGTTTCGTGACGTCGATCAGGATCTCATTTATGACCTGGCGTCGGAGGATCTTTATGTCATCGCGCTCGCCGCGTATGATTTTGACGCGGCGACCCGCAAGGAAAAGGTCCTGCTCTGGACCTCGAAGATCAGCTGCCCGTCGCGGGGACTGTCGCTGCCGGAGAGTCTGCCGGTGATGCTCGCCCTGGCGGGCCCGCACATTGGCCGCGAGACCATGAAACCGGTGGCGATCAGGGCGAGCGACAAGTTCAAGCCCGACGTCAAGATCGGCGATCCCACGCTGGTGGAGTACCTCGAGACCAACCCCATCCCCGTCGCCGAAGTCGACGCGGCCAAGGCGACGGACGCGCAGAAGAAGGCGCCGGCCAAGAAGGCGAAGAAACGGTAGGAGCTTGGTCCACAGGGTATCGCCATGAAGGCTCAATCGTCCCCGGTTGCCCAGACTCGTCGTGAATTTGTCCGCTCCTCGGCCGCGTTGACGGTGGCCGCCCTCGGCGGGCCGTTCATCGCGCCCGCTTCGGTGTTCGGTCAGAACGCCCCGAGCAAGCGCATCACGCTTGGCATCATCGGCTGTGGCAACCAAAGCACCGTCGACATCCCCGAGTGGCTCAAGAATGACGACTGCCAGATCGTGGCGGTGTGCGATGTGAACCGCGCGAGCCGCGGCTACAAGACCGAGAAACAATTCCTCGGGCGCGAACCGCAGCGCGACTTCGTGAACCAGGCCTACGCGAAGAAGACCGCCAGCGGCACCTATCAGGGCGTCACGGCGTATCACGACTTTCGCGACGTGCTGGCGCGGCCCGACATCGACGCGGTGGCCATCATCGCGCCGGATCACTGGCACGCGGTGATGACCGTGCTGGCGGCGCGGGCCGGGAAAGACATCTATTGCCAGAAGCCGCTCACGCTGACGATCGCGGAGGGGCGCGACATGATCGCGGCGGTGCGCCAGCATCACCGCATCCTGCAGACGGGCAGCCAATATCGGTCGAACGCCCTGATTCGTCGGGCCTGCGAATTGGTACGCAACGGCCGGATCGGAAAACTGGAGCGCGTGGAGACCTACGTGGCGGAAAACAATTTCAAGGGTCCGGGACCGGGTTGGCAGGCGATGCCGGTGCCCGCGGGGTTCGACTATGACACCTGGCTTGGTCCCGCGCCGCAGGCATCGTATCACCATGATCGATGCTTTTACCGCTTCCGCTTCATCCTCGATTACTCCGGCGGCCAGACCACGAACTTCGGCTGCCACTCGAACAACGTGGCGCACTGGGGCATGGGCGTGGACGACACGGGCCCGGTGGAGATTGAGGACATCGGGGCGGAGTTCCCGCCGAAGGGCGACCTGTTTACGACCCCGACCAAGGTCGCGTTCCGGGCGCGTTACGCCAACGGCGTGGTGCTGGAGTGCAAGACGGACAAGCGCGGCTTTGGCGCGACCTTCTTCGGCTCCAAGGGCTGGTTACGCGCCGGCTACAAGCCGGTGGAAACGGAGCCGGCGTCGATCGCGCAGGAAGTGATCGGTCCCGACGAGTTGCACCTGCCGGTGAGTCCCAATCACTATCGCAACTTCCTCGATTGCGTGAAATCGCGCCAGGATCCCATGGAGCCGGTCGAGATCGGGCACCGCACGGCGAGTCTCTGCCACCTCGGCAACATCGCGATGCGGCTGAACCAGAAGATCCGGTGGGATCCGGCGAAAGAGCAGATCGTGGGTGACCCGGAGGCGGCGAAACTGCTGGCGCGGCCCAAGCGCGCGCCGTGGAACTACGACCTGCCGCTGAAGACATAGCCCGCCATTCTCCTGCGCGAGAGTCGATCGACATTTAGACTCCTACAGTAATGTGGGCGGGGTGCCCTCCCCCCGCGTTGGTTTGCAAATGCACGATTCTGCGGGGTGGGGGCACCCCGCCTACAGTGCGAGCCGGGGGAAACGGGCTTACTTGAAGAACGGAAAGAGCCGCCGGAGTTCGGTCGGGCTGGGTTGGCTGCCGTATTCGCAAATCTCGAAGGCCTCGGCGTGCTTCGCCGTCGCCCCGGCGGCTCCGGGATACCACGTCGCAAGTTCCGCCTTGAAGCGGGTGGCGGTGGCCTGGAACCGGCGGGAAAAATTTTCGCGCACCTGCTGCTGGCGACGCTGCCTCCCGGCGGCGTCGGCGGGATAGAGCGAGGCGTTGCCATTCGCGCCGCCCTCGGCGAATTGCGAGATCATCACGCCCAAGGCGTCGAGCTTGGCCGCGATGACGGCGTCAATGACCACGACGACATCGGCCCGTGAGGGTGCCGGTTTCTGAAAGCGATCCGTGTAGTTCATGAAGACCGGGTTCTTCTTCATCGCGGGTACGTCGGGGCAGAAGAACGGCACGGTGACCATGTAGGCCGCGTCCTGCATCAGCACCCCGGTGTAGCGGTGATCGGGGTGGTAGTCGTTGGTGCGCGGCCCGAGCACGACGTCGGCGTTCCATTCGCGGATGAGGCGGGTGAGGGTGCGGCGGTGCTCGAGGGTCGGTTCGAGTTCCCCGTCATGGATGTCGAGGACCACGCCCTGGACGCCGAGGATCCGGTGGGCCTCGTCGACCTCGGCCTTGCGGCGGAGGGCGAGCGGCCCGCCCGCCTCGCGCCAGTGGCCGATGTCGCCGTTGGTGACGGAGACGAGCAGCACGTGATGCCCCTGTTTCGCCCAGAGAGCGCCGGCGCCGCCGATTTGGATTTCGCAGTCATCCGGATGGGCCCCGAAGGCGATGATGCGCAGCTTGCCGTCTTCAGGCGGCAGGGTGACGCCGGGAATCGCCGCGCGGAGGGAAGACGCGATGCCGAGGACGGCGAAGGCCAGGGTGGTGAGCAGGAGGCGGGCGGGACGCGGGTTGGTTTTCATCGGGGAAAGGGGTTGACGAAGAGCCTGTCGGTCGCGGGTGCCGGAGGGAACGCAAAACGCGCGCCGCGGTGAGCGGCGCGGGCCTCATCAATCCTGGCGGCGGGCCGCCGCGCTTCAGAAGGCCCCGCGAAGGCCGAACGTCCAGGCGGAGCCGTATTGGATCCGCTGGCGGAATTTGGCGTAGTCGGGGGTGTTGGGCCCGTAGATCTTGGTGTCCTGCGGAACGTCCTGGAGGTTGCGCAGGTTGGCGAAGAGGGTGAAGCGGCGGAAAAAATTATACTCGCCCGTCACATCGAGGTAGAGCCGCTTTGATCCCCAATTGTAGGTGCTGGGATCGATGCCGCGCCCGGTCGCGACGATACCCAGGCGTTGCCGGCCGCGGTAATTCCAGTTGGCGCGCAGCAGATACTTGGGGCGGGTGAGACTGATGCCCCAACTGCCGCTGCGCGGCACGTAGCCGGAGAAGTTGTCGGAAGCCTCGCCGGTGGCGCGCTGGGCGCTGGCGTTGGCGAAGACCTGCACCCCGCGCGCCCACGCCGGCAGGAACGTGAGCGCCTGCTTATAGTCGAACTCGAGGCCGCTCATAATCACATGGCCGGGCAGGTTGTATTGGATCGTGACGTCGTAAGGGTCGTACACGGCGGATTCGAGGTTGTTGGCCTCGAGGAACTCGGGCGTGGCGTTGAAGACCGTCGAACCGAAGAAGCTCGTGAAATCGCGGCGAAAGCCGCCGATGGAAACCTGGCCGACGCGCTCGAAGTAATACTCGAAGCGCACCTTCACGGTTTCGGCCGTCCAGGCCTTGATGGCGGGATTGTTGATGGTGATCCGGTTCGAGGTGCTCGGAGCCGTCTGGGTGTCGGGGAGGGCGACGCCGCCGGCGTATTGATTGAAATCGGGACGGCCGACGGATTGGTAGTAGGCGGCCCGGGCGACAAGGTTCTCGCGGAGGTTGAGGCTCACGTTGAGATTGGGAAAGAAGCGGAGGTACTCCTTCCGGTTGTGCTGGCCGCGATCGACGTAGGTCAGCTGCGAGGCGGCGAGGGCGTCGGTGGTGATGAGGGCGGGACGGCCGGGCGTGGCGAAGATGACGGAGCCGTCGGGGTTGCGTTGGAAATTGCGCGCGGTGTCGACGAGGGGTCCCTCCGCCCGGATGTTCGTCTGCTCCGCCCGCAAGCCGCCGACGAATTGCAGGCGGCGGTGGAAGAATGCGAGATCGCCGCGCAGATAAGCGGAGGAGATGACCTCTTCCGCCCGCTTGGATTGCGTGACCCCGGTGCGATAGAACGTACTTTCATTGATGGTGAAGTACTCCGGATGCTCCTGATAGAGGCGCCAGTACTCCTGGTTGCTGAGCTGTTGAATGCTGGGGAAACCGAAGCTCCCCGGCCGTTGCGAGAAACTCTCATCGAGCACGACCGCCGCGCTGTCGTCGTTGCCGACCGGGGTCGTGCTGGCCCGCCCATCGGCCCCCACAAACGTGTAGGTCTTGGTGAAGCCGCGCAAATCACGTTGGGAGCTCCTCAAGTCGAGACCGCCCTTGAGTGAGACGGGCACGTCGCGCACCTCGAAATCGCGGCGGAGGTTCGCATAGACGCTGCGTTTCAGGTCGGCCGTGTCGCGCGGATTATCGTCGGCGCTGACGAGGGAGAAATTGGCGAGATTGTAGGGATCCACGGGCCGGCCCTCGCCGTCCTTGACCGTAACCGTGCCGGGGCGGAGATAGAAGTCGTCGTCGAAGGACACGACGACGCCGGTGCGCCGGGCCTGGCTGGCGCGGAAAAAGCCCTTGTCGACGCTGCGCACATGGAGGCTCGCGCGGGAGAGACCGGCGCCGGCCTGGGCCTTCCAAACCAGTCCCTCGTGGCGCCAGACCAGCGAGGGCGACGAAGTGGTGCCGAGCCAGTCCTGGGCGCTGCCCTGCACCCGGACCTCGCCGAAACCGTTGGACACGCCGGCGGCATTTCGCACCGCCGGGGCGCCGTGCGTGAAGGTCGGTCCCCATTGGCCCGGCAGCACGCGGCCCACGAAGAAGGTGAAGGTGCGGTTGTTGTGCAGCACGCCGATGAACGTGTATTGGAACGAGAGCGAGAGGGTGTCGTTGCGCGTGAGTTTGTAGTCGGCCGTGAGGCCGACCGAGTAGGTGCGGTTGTCGCGGGTGCTGTCGCGCAGCGCGAAGTCGGTCAAATAGGGATTGTCCGGCGTGGTGTCGGGCAGGCCGGTGGTGGCGGTGGCCGCCGCGTTGGTGACGGAGCCGACCCCGCGCCAGGAACTGGTGGCGACGTTTTCATAACTGTATTGATCCGCGTAGTTGCCGGAGAGCGTGAAACCAAAACGTTTGTTCACCGGGACGATGGCGTTGAAGTTGTATCCTGGGGTGATCTTGTACGTCGAACGTTCCATCGGCCCCGGCGTCTTGTTGGGCTGCTTTTCGCCGTCCTTCATCATGAGGAACACGCTGCCGGTGTAGCTGGGGCGGGAGCGCTCAAACGCGCTCCGCGGCACCATGTTCACCGAACCGGCGAGGGCCGAACCCGTCGACTCCGGGGTGGGCGAGTGCATGACCTCGATCCGGGCGATACTGTTGACCGAAAACTGGTCGAGGTTGGTGACGCGCCGGGTGCCGTTGCCCGCGGCGCTGGCCAGTTCGAACCCTCCCACCGTGATGGGCACGTTGTCCGCCGGCACGCCGTTCATCGAAATCGTCCGCGCCTCGCCGGCGCTGTAGTCCATCGTGATTCCGGGCAGAAACTTCAACACCTCGCCGGGCGTGCCGTCGACCACGGTGCCGAATTCGTCGGCCGCGATCACGTTCATGATGTTCCGCGCGAAACGCTGCTCGTTGATCGCGATCGCGGCACCGTCCATCTCCTTCGACGTCGAGACGACGAAGCGATCGAGTTTGACGGTGTCTTGGTCGGCGGTGTCGCGCCGCGCCGCCCCCAGCGGGGTGGCGGCCAGGGTCACATCGAACTGCACGGTTTGACCCGCGGTGACGGTGACGGCGTGGGTCTGCGGAACCAGACCGGTGAAGAAGACCCTCACCTCCACGACGCCGGCGGGGACGTTGGTGAAGCGGTATTGTCCGCCCGCCTCCGTGAACGTCTCCTGGGCACTGCTGGCGATGACAAGGCGGGCCTTCTCGAGATATTCACCGCGGCCGGCGTCAAAGACGCGGCCCTCGATGGTGCCGGTGGGCGCGGGCTGCGCCCTCGTGGTCAGGCTCGTCAGCAAAACGCCGATCGCCAGAGTGGCGAGGCGGCACCACGGCGTGAGGCAGGAGATTCGCGGGATGGGATTCATGATGAAGGCAATCGTAAGGGCCGCGTTGGCCGGGATCAGCAGTTTGTGAAACCGCCGTCGCGTCGCGACGTGGCAGATAAGGGTTGGTTTGGAGTTGGTGGTGCCTCGCGCGGATGGACGAAGCCAGGTCGCAAGCGCCGGGGGGAGACGACAAGTGGCAGGATTTGGACTTTCAAGGCAATTGTCTCACCCGGGTGGCCGCGCGATGATCGTTGGCGCCGGCCTCGATCCGATCGCGGCGGATGATCTCGTCGTAGCCGGCTTCGGCTGGGTGGCGTCAAAGGGACAACCACTGCTTACCTCCATGCTCCTGTCGCGTTACTTCCCCGTATTTGTCATCCTACTTTCCGTTTCGTCCCGCGCCGCCCTGCCGCTGGACCAGCGTCCGGCCAAGGCCGACGAGTGGGGGTATCGTCCGGCCGATGGTGCGGCGGTGCTGCTGAATCCGCCCTCGTTCACCTGGATCGCGCCGGCGAATGCGGTGACCTATGCGGTGCAATGGTCGCGGGATCGCGCCTTTCCGGCGGAGGCAACCACCACCGCCGACGGGGTGACGTGGCCGACCTACACGCATCACGAGGCACTGGCCCCAGGCGTGTATTTCTGGCGGTATCGCGCGGTCACGACGAAAGGGGAGGCGACCGAGTGGAGCGTGGCGCGCCGAGTCGAGGTGGCGGCGGCAGCGGCCGTGCTGCCGATGCCGACGGTCGCGCAACAACGGGCAAAGGTGCCGGCGGGGCATCCGCGCCTTTTCCTGCGGCCGGAAGATTTGCCGCGGCTGCGCGAGCTGGCGGCGGGGCGCGAAGCGAAGGTGTTTGCGGCGATCAAACGGGCGGCGGACGGCTACATCAAGGCGGGTCCGACGCTCGAGCCGGCGCACAAGGGTTCGGCGCGCGAGAAGGACAACCCCGAGTTGATCAAGTACTGGTGGTCCAATCGGGCGCAGACCGAGAAGGCGTGTGAGGAAGCCGAGGCGATCGCGTTCACGTATCTGATGACCGGTGACAAGAAATACGGGGAGGCGGCGCGTCGCTGGGTGCTGCATCTGGCCGGTTGGGACCCGAAGGGGAACACGAACTTCGCGCTCAATTGCGAGGCGGGCAAACCCATGCTCTACCGCCCGGCCCGGGCTTACGACTGGGCCTGGGACATGTTCACGCCGGCGGAGCGGGCGAAGGTCCAGGCCGTGATGCGCGAGCGGGTGATCGACGCCTGGAACAGCAGCGAGGTGCAGCGCGGAGTCGGCCACCTGCAGCGGCCGTTCAACAGCCACGGCAACCGGGTGTGGCACAAGATTGCGGAGGCAGGCATCGCATTTCTCGACGAGATTCCGGAGGCGCCGCAGTGGCTCGACTACGCGGTGAACAAGTTCTTTTCGTGTTACCCGGTCTGGTCGGATGACGACGGGGGCTGGCACGAGGGGGTGAGTTATTGGTCGAGCTACCAGACCAAGGTCGTCTGGTGGCTGCAGGTGGCGCAGTCGGCGCTCGGCATCGACGGACTGAAGAAACCGTTCTTTGCGGAGGTCGGCGACTACCCGCTGTACCTGGCCCCACCGCATTCGCCGAATGTCGGCTTCGGGGATCTGTCCTTCCGGCCGATGACGGCGCCGAGTTTCATGGAGTATCATGTACGGGCGCGCAGCACGAGCGGCGACGGTGGGCACGCCGGTTACTGGGCGTGGTGGGCCCGGGAGAACAAGAGGCCCGAGAGCACAGGGTTTCTCGGTTTTCTGTACCGCGCCAACCTGCCGGCGCTGCCGGCGCCGCGGCCGCCTGCCGAGTTGCCGCAATCGAAGGTCTTTCACGGCATCGGGGTCGCGAGCCTGCACACCACGCTGCTCGACGCCAACGACGACGTGCACTTCGCGATGAAGTCGAGCCCCTTCGGCTCGCAGAGCCACGGCCACAACCCGCAAAATTCATTTTTGCTGAACGCCTACGGGGAGGCGTTGCTCGTCGCCACCGGTTACCGCGACCTGCACGGGAGCAAATTCCACTACCAGTACGTGCACAGCACCCGGGCGCAGAACGCCGTGCTGGTGAACGGCGAGGGCCAGACGCCCCACTCGGCGACGTCGACCGGCCGGATCGTGCGGGAACACTTCACGCCCGGCTACGACTATGTCGCGGGTGACGCGACCCCGGCCTACGGCCAGCGGCTGACGAAGGCGTGGCGGCACGTGGTCTTCGTCAAGGGGCCGAATCCGTTCATCGTGATGTACGATGAACTCGTCGCGCCGCAGCCGGCGACGTTTCAGTTCATGCTGCATGCTCTGAAGTCGTTCCAGGTCGACGAGCCGGCGGCGCGGCTTCGCCTGGAGCAACCCCGCGCGGCGCTCGAGGTCGCGTACCTCGCGCCGGTGCCGCTGGTCTTGGCGCAGACGGATGGGTTCAAGCCGGCGCCGACGAAGGAATTTCCGAACCTCTGGCACGTCGAGGCGGCCACCACGGAGCGGCGGAGGGAAATGGGGGTTGTCACCGTGCTGATGCCGCACCGGGCGGGCGGAATCGCCGCGTGGCAGGCGAAGCGGGTCGAGACGGGTGCGGGTCCCGTGATCGAGATCACGATTGGCGGAAAGACCCACACGATCCGCTTCCCCGCGCCGGGCGGCGACCAGCCGGTACAGGTGACGTTGCCGGCGGGGTGAACGGACCCCGGCGGCGGCCCAAGCCTACAAGGACGGACCCGACCGAGCGGCCGCGATTGCTCACGCGCAGCACATGAGATTGGGTGAATGGTTGGTCTTGTTTGCGGCGTGGGAATGCGAACAGTAGTGGCCCATGTCGCGCCGGCCCCAACGTTCCTCGTCCCTGCCTTTGCCGCGCGGTGCGGCCCGATGGCTGCTGGGCCTCAATCTCGCCGTCGCTGCGCTGATGGGCGGATGGTACCTGTTGCAGCCGGAGAACCGACAGGCGGAAGTGCGGCGGTTGGTGGGAAACGCGTTCGAAAAGGAAAAGCGCGTCACGGCCCTCGATATCGCCTGGGACCTCTGGCAACTCTACTATGCCGACAGCGCGGTGGGACGCATCGCGCCGGGCGACAAGTCGATCGTGTACGGCGGGGCCCCGCGGTTGACCGGTGACCCGGCGGCCGTTGGCAGCCTGCGCGTGCTGACCAATCGCGGGTACGTGGTCGGTTACAGCGACACCCTGGCCAATCCACTTTGGGCGGCCTATCGCGTGCAGGATCTGCCGCGGCTGCCGACGCCGGCCGCGCGGCCGGAGAAGTTTGAGGTCGACCGCCGGACCGTGGTACGCGTGGCGTCGGAGGTCTATTCGGGCAGCGGCTACGATCGCGGGCACATGGCGCCGAATTATGCCATCGCGACCCGCTACGGCGCGGCGGCGCAGCGCGAGACTTTCCTGATGTCGAACATCACGCCGCAGCTGCACGCGCTGAATGCCGGCCTGTGGAAGGAAATCGAGACGAAGATCGCGACGAGCTATCCGGCGCGCTACGGCGAGGTGTGGGCGATTGTCGGCCCGGTGTTCGGGGCGAATCCGAAGAAGCTCCGCGGCGGAGTGGCGGTTCCGGCCGCGTTCTTCGCCATCGTCATCGATGAAAACGAAGGCAAGTTGCGCACGCTGGCGTTCCTGGTGCCCCATGACGCGCCGGCCGGCGCCGATCCGGCCCGCTATCTCACGACGATCGCCGAGATTCAGCGTCGGACGGGGCTCGATTTCCTGAGCGAGCTCGACGACGTCTCCGAGCGTCAGGTGGAGGAGCAGCGCGCCGGGCGGGTGTGGTAGGACGGGCGTCGGCGCGGCCGCGGAACCACCGGCAAACGGGGCCGAAACCGGCAACCGAGCGCGTAAGCCGGTGAACCGGATGGGTGACCTTCCCCGGCCTGACCTCGGGTTGAGCTCCGGTGATCTTCTGGCGCGTTGGGAACCAAACTTGGGCCCGGGAGTCGAGCCGAGGACAATCCGAGGGGTCGGGACCGGGTGAGGGAAACCCTCGACGCCAGGCGGATTTTTGCACGGCGAACCGGCCTGAAAATGGCTTGTCGGATCCCTCTTGTAGGAGCGGCTTTATGCCGCGATGCAGCGCGTGCGAAATTCCATCGCGGCATAAAGC
>JBBRWR010000089.1:0-33435 GCA_038249085.1 Opitutales bacterium | reverse complement strand
GTGGGCGGGGTGCCCTCACCCCGCGAGGCATCGCTTGGGTTTGCGGGAACTCGCGGGGTGAGGGCACCCCGCCCACATTCCGAAAACATGAGAATGTTCCCTCTGCTTTCCGCCTGGGCGCGGCTGCGTGCTCTTGTCGACGAAGCACCTGCCGCGTAATGATCCTCTCCTCCGATGTTTCTCCTTCCATGCCGACAAACTCTTCCGTGACGGCCGACCGGGTGACGGTGGTCGGTTCGCTCAATCTCGATCGTATCTGGCGCGTGGCGCAGCTTCCCCGGCCGGGGGCAACCGTCTTTGCCAGGGAAACACGACGGGAGTTTGGGGGCAAGGGGGCCAACCAGGCCGTGGCCGCCGCGCGGCAGGGGGCGGCGGTGGCGATGGTGGGCGCCCTCGGCGCCGACGCCGACGGCCGGAGCTATCGCGCCCATCTCCAGGGTGAGCATGTGGCGACCGAGTGGATCGCGATGCTGCCGGATGTCGCGTCCGGGGCCGCCTTCATCTGCGTCGACGCCCGGGGAGAGAATGAAATTATCGTCGATCGCGGCGCCAATGGCCTGCTCGCGACGGCGCATGTCGTCGCCGCGCTCGAGGTGCTGTTGCCCTCGACCGCCGTGTTGCTGGTGGGGCTCGAATGTCCCCTCGACGCGGCCCTCGCGGCCCTGCGCGCCGCGGCGGCGCGGGGCGTGCGCAGCGTGTTCAACCCTTCTCCGGTGGTGCCGGATTTCCCGTGGGCAGAGGTGCCGATCGACACCGTGATCGTCAATGATTGCGAGTGCGCGGAGATTTTCGGCTTTCCGGATCCGGCGGCCATGCGGCGGCGCGGGGTGAGCCACCTGGTCGTGACGCGCGGCGCGGCGCCCACACTGCACGTCACGGCCTCCGGCTTTGAGTCGGTCCCCACGTTTCGCGTCGAGCCGCGCGACACGGTGGGCGCCGGGGATACGTTCGCCGGAGTGCTGGCGGCACGGTTGGCGGCGGGAGCGAACTGGGCCGATGCGCTCTGGCGCGCCAACGTCGCGGCGGCGCTCTCCACCCTGGCGTCAGGGGCGCAGACGGCGATGCCGCGGGCGACCGAAGTCGAGGCGGCGATGACGGCGCACGCGGCGCGAACCGGCTGACCGCGCCGCGCCTCAGTGGGCGGCTTCCGCCTGGTGTTCCTTGATGTACTCCTGCTTGAGGCCGAGATTTTCGGGGGCGTGCAGCACCAGCATCTTCATGCGGATATCGCCGGGCACCTGGTGGGCGGTGGCCCTCGAGATCACCACCATCAGGCCGATCGCCAGCGGCACGGTCCAGATGGCGGGTTGCTCACTGAGGATGCGCAGCAGCGGGTGTTGCGCCCAGAAGGCGTTGAGCGGGGCGAAGCCCGAAAAGAGTTTGCCCATGGGGCCCTTGTCGAGGGCCAGGGTGCTGAAGTTCGTGAGCGCGGCGGCGAAGAGCGCGCAGAGCCCGCCCGTGAGCATGCCGATGGCGGCGCCCTTCATCGTCATGCCGCGCCACCACACGCTCATGAACAGCAGCGGGAAATAGCTCGCCGCCGCAATGGCGAAGGCCTGGCCGACCATGAAGTTGATCTCAAGCGGTTCGACGAAACAACCCAGGCCGATGGCGACGCCGCCGACGAGAACGGCGGAGGTCCGAAAGGCGACGAGGCGCTCCTTTTGGTTGGCCTGGGGGCGGAGCATGCGGCCGTAGACATCGTGGGCGAGCGCGCCGGTCATCGAGACCAGGAGGCCGCTGAACGTGCTCATGAAAGCGGCGAAGGCTCCGGCGCAGGTGATGCCGCTGAGAATCGAGCCGAGGACCCCGAAGCGGGCTCCGAGGAGGGTGGGCAGTTCGAGCACGATCTTGTCGGTGCCCTTGGCGCCGACCCCGGTGTAGAGTTCGGGCATCAGGTTGCGGCCGATGACGCCGAAGACCGGCGGGAAGACGTAGAAAATTCCGATCAGGATCATCACCCACATGGTGGTGCGCTTGGCCGCGACCCCGTCGGGATTGGTGTAGAAGCGCACCAGGATGTGCGGCAGGCCGGCGGTGCCGCAGACGAGCGCGATGATCAGCGAATAGGTGTAGAGCAGCGAGTAGGGGCGCTGGTGCTCGGCGAGGTAGGCGGCGCGCTGTGCGGCGGGCAGCGCGGCGGCGGCGGCGTTGACGGCCTTGGTCGTGAGCGGGCCAAAGGGGGCGATCCAGGCGTTGTCCTGCGGGGCCTTGGCCGGGAGGGCCTGGCGTTCGATCCCGGGGCCGGAGCCGGCGACGGCGGGAGTTTCGCCGTACGCGACGTTGGCGGCGACGTGGCCGTTGTAGAAACCGAAGACCGCCATCACCACGAAGAGGGGCACGCTGATGGCGAACATCTTCGCCCAGTACTGGAAGGCCTGCACCAGCGTAATCCCCTTCATGCCGCCCAGCGCGACATTGAGGGTGATCACCGCGCCGACGAGCACCACGCCCGCCCAGTAGGGCAGGCCGGGAAAGATGTAGGCGAGGGTCACGCCGGCCCCCTTCATCTGCGGCATGGTGTAGAAGAAACCGATGAAGAGCACGAAGCAGACGGCGATCTTGCGGAAGATCGGCGAGTCATAGCGGCCCTCCGCGAAGTCGGGAATCGTGTACGCCCCGAAGCGCCGCAGCGGCCCGGCGATGAAGAGTAGCAGGAAGAGATAGCCGCACGCGTAACACACCGGATACCACAGCGCGTCGTACCCGCTCGACATCACCATGCCGGCCACGCCCATGAACGAGGCGGCCGAGAGGTATTCGCCGGAGATGGCCGAGGCGTTCCACCCGACGGAGACCGAGCGGCCGGCGACGAAGAAGTCGCTCGCGGTCTTGGAGGTCCGCGCCGAGCGAAAACCCATCCAGATCGTGACCGCGACGGTGAGGAACGAAAAGGTGAAGATCCAGGGATCAACCCCGCCGATGAGCGCGAAGAGGGGGACGGTCGGCATGGCTCAGTTCCGCTCCTTGTCGTGCTGCACCTGCGCGACTTCCTTTTCCTCGAGCGCGATGGAGTGCTTGATGAAATACCACGAGATGACCCAGACGAAGGGGAAGAAAAGCACCCCGAGGATCAACCAGCTCAGGGTGAACCCGGCGACGCGCGTGGCCATGAGCGCGGGGGCAAAATAGTTCAGCAGGGGCAGCCCGAACAGGGCCGCGAGAAAGGTCGCGGCGCAGGCGACGGAAAGGCTGAGTTGGCGGCGCATCAGCGAACGTAGGAACGATTCGCTGTGCACCACATGGTCGTGGGCGGGGGTGGGAGGGGGCATGCGGGGCGAGAGATTGGGTGCCGCGACCGCATGCGCAAGCCCGGGGATTTACCCCAAACGAAAGCGGCTTGGTTTGTCCCGCCCGGGGGCGGCGGTCCTCAATCAAGGAAGCTGGCGGCTAGGGTGTCTTGGGTGGGGCCGTCGAGCCGGAACGGGGAAACAAGGCCGCGATCCGCTCCGCGCGGAAGGCGAAGATCGCATCCAATTTCCGTCGGATCCAGCAGGCGTGGGCCAGGCCGCCCAGCCAGCCCCAGCCCGGATCGTAGGTCACGTGGTCGGTCATCGTGAGTCCGCCCGGCGTCGGCGCGAAGTGGTGCTCGTGGTGCCAGAGTCGGTAGGGGCCGAGGCGCTGCTCGTCCACGAAGAAGGTGCCTTCCTGCACGTGGGTGATTTCGGTGCTCCAGCGCGTCCACCATCCGGGCACGAGGCCGACGCGATATTCAATCATCTGGCCGGCATACATCCGCGGAGCGACTTCGCCCACGATGCGAAACCGCACCTGCGGCGAGGTCAGGCGGTCGAGGTTGCGCGGGGTGGCGAAAAATCTCCAGATGTCCGCCGGGTCGCCGGGCACGAATTGTTCGCGGTGGAGGTGGAAGATCACAGGGGATGCAACGGGTGAACCCCACCGGCGGACGCGTGCCGTACCGTCGGAGCGACTGCCGCCGGCCCTACTGCAGCGCGGTGACAAAATGGTATGCCGAGAGGTGCAGGCGCTCGCGGAAGTAGAACCGGTGGGCCTCGGCGCGTTGCACCCCCGAATCGAGTTCGAGTTGGGCGCACCCGTGGCGCCGGGCTTCCGCGACGAGCCAGGCGAGCAACGCGCGCCCGTGGCCGCGCGAGCGCTCGGTCGCGTCGCTGACGAGGTCGTCGACATAGAGATTCTTCCCGGAGAAAAGTTTTTCGGTGTAGCGGTAGCCCGCCACCGCGCGGACCTCCCCGTCCTCCTCCAGCCCGGCGAGATGGAAGCCCCCGCCTTGCATCCGGCGCACCTGGGCCACGAAGTCGGCGGCGACGAGGTGGGGTCGGAGCTGCTGCATCACGGGAAAACAGCGGGCGATGTCGGCGTCGGTGGTGGCGAGGGTGATGGTGGTGGGCATGAGGGTCTAAGCCGTAGAAATTCAGTCGCGGTGGAGCGGCTTGACCCCAAGACGCTCGACGTGAGAGCGAACGCCCGAAGGCGCGTTGGGGTCAACGCGCCCCACCGTTCAGTGGTTTCCTTCTCCCGGCTGAAACGCACTCCGATTGAATCGTTACGGCTAAGAAGGGTTGTCCGGTTATGCGCCCTTTGGACCTTTGCCCCGCGATTTCTCGGTCGTGATGATGGCCACGGCGGCGATGATGAGTCCCGAGGCGACCAGGGTGTGCGGCGTGATCGGCTCGGCGAGGATCAGCCAGCCGAGGAAGACGGCGACGATGGGATTGACATAGGCGTAGGTCGAGACGCGGGCGGGCGTGGCGTGCTTGATCAACCAGACGAACGTGGAGAAGCCGACCAGCGAACCGACTCCGATCAGGTACGCGAATGCGGCCCATGATCGCGCGGTGACGGCGGCGACCTCGAAGTTGGCCACGTCGCCGTGTGCCCACCCCACGACGAGCAGGGCGGCGCCCCCGCCGAGCATCTGCAGCGACGAGGCCACGATGGGTTCGGCCCCGTGCTGCGCATGGCGGGAGTAGATCGCGCCGACGGACCACGAGACGCAGCCGAGGAGGATGGCGCCGATACCGCCGAGGTGGAGTCCGCCGCCGGCGGCGTTCTCCCAGGGCGCGGCGAGCCACGTGACGCCGGCAAAACCGAGCAGCAGCGCGGTCAGGGTCACCCCGCTGGGACGCAGGCCGCCGGGCCAGGCCCATTCCGTCAGCACGATGAAGAGGGGGCCGATCCCAATCACCAGCGCGGTGATGCCGGACGGCACGAATTGCTCGGCCCAGACGACCGAGCCGTTGCCGCCCAGCAGCAGGAAGCAGCCGATCCCGGCATTGATCCGCCACTGCCGGGCGGTGGGCCAGGCGCAGCCGCGCAGGCGGAGCCAGCAAAACAGCAGGGAGCCCGCGATCAGGAAGCGGGCCGCCGCCATGAGAAAGGGCGGCATCGTGGTGACGGCCACGCGGATGCCCAGGTAGGTGCTGCCCCAGATAATATAAATCGCGGCAAACGCGAGAAGGAGGGCGCTCCGCGCGGCGGGCGCCGGGTGGGCGGTCTCGGCGGCGACCGGCGTGACGGCGGCCGGCCGCGGTGCGACCCGATCCGGTGCCGGGGCAGCGGCGACCACTCCCGGGGGCGGGTGGGCGGGCGGTCTCATGGGCGGCGATACTCCAGGGCGACGTTTCGTCTCATGACTGTTGTTTCGCCAGATCGCCGAGGGTGCGTACGGCGGCCTCGATGGTTTCGCTCCAGGGCAACCCGCAGTTCATGCGCAGGCAGTTCCGGTAGCGGTCCCTGACGGAAAAGAGCGGCCCCGGGGCGGTGCTGATGTGCCGTTTGACGGCTTCACGGTGGAGCCGGAGGGTGTCGACCTGGGTGGGCATCTCGACCCAGAGCACGAAACCGCCCTCGGGGCGGCTGAGCCGCGTGCCGGCGGGAAAGTGCCGCAGGATCGCCTGGGAGAACAGGTGCAGTTGCTGATGATAGGAGCGGCGGATCGACCGCAGGTGGTGATCGTAGCCGCCGTTGCGGAGGAAATCGGAGACGGTCTTCTGCAGCACGATGGGAGTGCCAAGGGTGTTGGTGAACTTGAGGCGCCGCACCCGCTCAAGGTAGCGACCCGGGGCGCACCAGCCAACGCGCAGCGACGGGGCGAGGGTCTTGCCGAACGAACTGCACAGCATGACGCGACCGTCCTGATCCCACGCCTTGAGCGGCTTGGGCCGGCGCTCGCCGAAGTGCAGATCGCCGTAGATGTCGTCCTCGATGGCCGCCACGTCGAACTCGGTGAGCAGCGCGTAGAACGCCGCCTTCTTCTCGTCGGGCATGCACGAGCCGAGCGGATTGGAAAAGCTGGGCATGACCATCACGACCTTCACGTCGTTTTGGGAGAGGGCGGCGCGGGTGGCGTCGAGGCAGATGCCCTCGCGCGGCCCGGTGGGGATCTCGAGGGCCTTGAGCCCGAGGCTTTGAATCGTCTCGAGAAACCCGAAGTAGGCCGGGGTCTCGACGGCCACGGTGTCGCCGGGTTTCGTGACGGCTCGCAGGGCAAGGTTGATCGCCTCGGTGCAGCCAATGGTGACGACGAGCTCGTCGTGGCTCAGGGGACAGCCCGCCTGGAGATAGCGTCGGGCGATTTCCCGGGCCAGGGGATCGAAGGCCCAGTTCATTGCGTACCGACCGAGCAGCGCAGGATCATTGCGGCCCACGGCGGCGAGGATGCGGGCGAGTTTCTTGGTGGGAAACAGCGAGGGATCGGGACAGGCCGCGCCAAAGGGGACATAGGCCGGATCGACGGCGAGCGACAGCACCTCGGCGGTGAGATCATTGATGCCGACGTAGCTGGGCCGGGCCATGGGCCGGGCCATGCGCGGCTCCGGGACGTGCAACGGCAGCCGCGGGCGCACGTAGTATCCGGATTGCGGACGCGCTTCGATCCAGCCCCGGTTCTCGAGCCGCGTGTAGGCCTGGAGCACGGTGGAGATGCTGACGTCGCGCTGCAGCGACAGGCGGCGGACGGACGGCAGCCGGTGGCCGGGCCGCAGGGTGCCCTGCTCGATCAGGTGCTCGAGGGAGAGGGCCAGCTCGACATAGAGCGGGGCCGGGGCGGGGGGCTTGAGCGTCTGGATCATGGTCAGGCGGAGGTGTCCGGTATCAGACTACGGCAAGCCTCCCGGTGGCGGCAGGCGTAGTGGGCGGATTTTGTGACCAGTACAGTTGGCGAAGAGGTGAGATTGTGACCATGACAATTATGAGGGCGGATGGGTGACCCCGCGGGGCTGGCGGCGAACCGGGAGGGGTTTCTGCCGTCCGATTTTGGCGAACTGCGTCGCGGGTTGCAGGCCGCCGCGCGGGGCTGAACCGGTGCCGACGGCGGGCGTTCAGCCGAGCGCGGTCACGCCGGCGGGATGAGCGGTCGTGGCCAGCGGGGCGAGCAGGGTGGTGAGGCGCTGGCTGTGCCCGGCATCGATCGGCTGGGAGGCATAGGCGATCACCCCGGCGAAGCTGGAGCGATCCAGCAGGTGCTCGCGGTCCAGCCACTGGGCGAAATCAATCAATTCGGCCTGGGGGAATTCGGAGACATCCCACGCGAGGGTGAACGCGCTGGCGACGGCCAGGGCCGCCCCGAGGCGGGGGGCGTGCCCCATGGGCACCAGCAGCGCGATGTGCTGCAGTTTCGCATCGGGTCGGGACAACAAGGTGAGCGCCGCCCGGGTGGCGTCGGGAGTGGAGGCGGCACCGGGGGCGAGGACGATGGGCACCGGCAGCCGCTCGCTGGCGTGGGCCAGCGACGCGACCTCGACCCCACCCAAGAGACCGGCGAGGCCGGGATAGTTGACGGGGGTTTCGAGGTTCAGGGCAAACCCGAGAGATGGCAGAGGGGCGCATTCCACCAGCAGTTCTCCCGCCAGGGCGGAGCCGGCGGAGGAACCGAGCAGCGCCACGACGGTGGGACTGCTGTGAAACACACACGTGACGCGCGGAGGAGCCATTGCGGAACTATTGGCGGAGCCGGGCCAGGAGTTGGTCGGCCGTTTCTTGACCGAGCAAGGGGGAGATCGTGGCCAACCGCTCCGGGTCGGTGATCACAAAGATGCAGGGCGGCGGGCCGCGGCGGGTGCAGGCGATTTCCTCGCAGGCAAGGTTCTGCCCGCTGATGTGGGCGAAAAAACCCTGGAGCACGCCCGCGAGCATGGCGTCAACGAAGCCGTCGACTTCAGCGAACGACTCCACGCTGAAGCTGTGGTCGATGCGGGCGACGACAAAGCCGTGGGCGGCGGCGTCGGTGAGATCAATTTTGAGCCGGCCCCAGCCATAGGCGGCGACGCTGTGTTCGAGCAGGGCGAGGCAGGCTTCGAGGGGCAGCGCCGCCAGGGTCGGTTTGCCCAGCTTGGCCAAGGCGGAGTCGAGTCCGGTGGCGATCCGCGTCCCGCAGGTCGTCCCGCTGGCTTTCATGGCGGCGTCCCAGGCCCCGGGCTGTTCCGCCTCGAGGACCCGGCGAAACCCGCGGGTGGTTTCGCCCCTCACGAGCACCACCCGCGTGCCGGCGGGATCGACCAGGTGGCCGGCGGAATCGCGGGTAAAGGGCTCGCCCGCGATCAGAGGGTCGATCCCCAGGGAAGCGAGAATGTCGGCGGAAGGCATGGGTCGCTTCGCAGGCTACTTTTTCCAGGGGATGTTCTTGAAGACCGCGGCCGCGGACGGGGCGGAGGGTTGGGGGATTGCGGTGGGCGGGTGCGGGTGGGGCGAAGCGATCACGGGGGAGTGCGGGAGAGGCATTGGGGTACGGCCGAGGGCGTTCGCGATCAGGCCGGCGAATTCGGTCGCGCGGGCATAGTGGCTTTCTTTCCAGGGCAACATGGTGGCTAGGGACGCAGGCGGCCAAGGATCTCAGCCGTGGCAACCCCTTGCTGCCTCAATCCTTCCGCGGAGTCAACGTCGCCGCCCGCGGCGACGACGAAACGGCAGCGCGGCCCGGCGACAGCACGACATTCGAGTTCGGTGGCATGGCGCTCGGCGCGTTCGTAAAAACTCACCACCCCGGCAAACAGACCCGCAAAAAAATGACAGATGGGGTATTCGGAGTGGCCGAGGGCGGCGGGGATCGGGTTGTCCTCGAGATCGATGACGACGATGCTGCGCGTCAACGCGGTCAGATCAAAGGTACACCGCCCCCAGCCGGCCTGGGCGTGAAGGCTCCACCACGTTTCGAGGATGAACTTGGCATCCATCTGCCAGAGATCAAAACTTCCGCCGCCGTATTGTTCCTGCAGGTCTTCGTTGAGTTGCACCATCTCCTGCAGGCCCTGTTCGTAGCCGGAGCGATAGAGCAGGTCCTGGCAATTGTCGGAAAAATGTTCAAAAAGCTGGACGTGCACCGCTCGCAGAAAATCCAGCGGGACGACGGCCAACCGGGCGCCACTCGCAAGGCGAAGGGTCCCCTGGGTCGGGTCGGTTTTATAGAAGGTTTGGCGAGGCGATGAAGGCACGGGATCGGGCGTGGCAGGCGATAATGCCACCCTGCTTGCGATGCCTTGGGACGCCCCGGGGGTCAAGCGCCAGCGTCCTCAGGGTGGCGCGGGTGGAGGGGGTTCCGGCTTACGCGGCGCTCTTGGAATCGGCGAGGGCGAGGCATTCCGCGAGCCGCTCGGTAAATTGATAGGAGGCCGAGGCTGGCCGGAACAAGCTGCGGGCGGCGACCGTCCGCACGGGGACGGCCGCCGGACGGGAGAAGAGTTGGCCGGCCGGAGCCTTGGCGACGGCGGTCGTGGTGGCGGCCGGCTGGGCGGGGGCCGGGGCGATAACCGGCTCGACTCGGGGTTGTTCCTGCGGCGGAGGAGCCGGGGTGGGGCTGGCCACCGCGGACGCGGCCAGAGCACTGGTGATGGGGAAAGGCGGGCGGGTGTTGACCGGGGCGAGACTGGGCCCGGCCGGTGGCCGTTCCTGGCGGGGCGGGGTCTCCGCCTTTTCGCGGCGCGGCATTTTTTCGCTGGAAGCGACGGTCTCCAGGGCGGTGGCAGTGATCAATCCCGCCGCGGCGTGTTCTGCCGCGCCTAGCACCAAGTTGGAAAATTGCAGGAAGTTCTTGCACCGTTCGTCGGACTCCAGCCACTCGATGGCATCCGGGGCAAAGTCGAGTGGCGTGGTTTGATCGTCGCCGCCGGCTTGGTGGGCAAGGATTTGGCGGCCGATCTCGACCAGATCTTCGTGCAGATCCCGCAGGCCGGGGACGGTGAGCGAAAGCGAGCTGATCTTGTAGAACAGGGTTTCGTCGAAGGTACCGTGATCAACCCCGTCGGAGAGGCGTCCGGCCGTGGCCAGCACCAAGCGGAAACGGCGGGCAAAGGGGAGGAAGATGTCGCGACCGGAAATCAGGTTGTTCAGCATCGTCTGCTGGACGGTGTTAAAGGTCTCGATTCCGGCAACGATCAGGGTGCCCGCATCATGGGACAGCAGGGAAGGCGCCAGGACCTCGATCAGGTGGCGGGCGTCGAATTCCGGCGCGTGGCAGACCATGACCGGGCCGTCGCGGAAAATGGAGATCTCGACGATGTCACGGCCAAGGGATTCGAAGGGGCTGCCGGGTTCGCCTTGGAGCAGCAAGACGGAACGAAAATCCCGCACCTTCCACGTCCGGTGGGTGAAGTCCCGCAGCGCGGGCGAGGACCCCGGCAGAAATCGGGGGATGAAGGCCAGTTGATCCGCGGAAGGCTCGACGCTATTGGCCGGGTTGACCCCGGTCGCCGGGCTGCCGCTGCGGCCGGACAAAGGGCTGTTGGAGCCAACCCGGGCCGCCGTGTCGCGGGCGGCGTTGCGGGCCAGGGTTTCGTTGACCTTCTCGAGCAGCGTCTTGGGGTTGGCCGGCTTGTTGAAAATGCCCGCGACACCCTCGCCGCTCAACTGAATGGCGAGTTCAAGGGTGAGCGAGCCCGAGACAAAGATCACCGCCACGTCGGGTTGGATCTTCCGCAGCGCATACATGAACTGCTGGCCGTTCATCTCGGGCAGTTCGTAGTCGATGATGACGAGATCGAAGTGTTGCTTCTCCGCGACCTCGAGCGCCGCCTGCGGGCACTCCTGGCCGGAGACCTGGTAACCCGCCTGCCGCAACAACAACCCCTGCATTTCGCGGTAGACGGACGAATCCTCCACCACGAGAATCCAGGCCTGGGGTGACTCTGTTCCCGCCGTACTCATGCGCGGGAATCCTCCCACGGATTCCGGCCCCGCCGCGCCGGCGAGGCGCAGTCGGGTCGATGGAATGTGAGCTTGAGTTCCGGCATGGGGAGGGTCAGAGGTTGGAAGATAGCATTCGTGCTTTGACTACGCATCCGTAATTGTGCGATTTCTGTCCAAGCAATAACGCTTACCCAGGCTCCGATCCCCCAAAAACCAGCATGCGAAAACTCCGCGCCGTTCTCATCGAAGACGAGACTATGTTTCGCCAGCTCATCCTGCTCACCTTGGGCAAGGTGAAGGAACTCCAAGTGGTGGGGGAGTTTGGGTTGGGCCAGCCGGGTTTGGATTTCTGTCTGCGGGAAAAACCCGACCTGCTGGTGGTCGACCTGATGCTGCCGGACATCAATGGCATCGAAATCGCCCGGCAGGTGCGCCGGGAGGTGCCCGAGATGAAGATTTTGGTGATTACGGCGCATCCCAGTGAGCGACTGCCGGCGGAGTTGATGATGCTGGGGGTCAACGGCTACGTCGACAAGACCGAGCCCATCGAATACGTGCTGAGCGCGGTGGAGACTGTGCGCAGCGGCGGGATGTTCTTTGCCAGCAAGGTGCGCGGCAAGGGTGGCGCGGGTGCGATGCTGCCGAGCCGGCCGCCGCTGCCGATCCCCTTGACGGAGCGTGAGCAACAGATCGCCAAGCTGGTCGCGGCCGGACAGATGTCCAAGGAGATTGCAGCCTCGTTGAATCTCAGTGTGAGAACCGTGGAGAAGCACCGCGCCAACATCATGGAAAAGGTGGGGGTGCGCGAAGTGGCCAGCCTGACCCGCTGGTGCATCCAGGCCGGTTTGGTGGACAGCTGAGCGGCGGGCCACCCGGAACGGGCCGGCCCCAAGCGGCGACGACCGTTCAGCGGGGTTATTCCGCGACGAAGAGTCGCAGCGGCTCCGCGACGGTTTCGAATTCGGCACTGGCGACCGCGATGTCATGCGGGGTGACCTCCCCCCCGGAATCCTGGGCGAGCCGCTCCTCGAGTTCCGCCATCTGCCGGGACAATTCCTCCGCCCCCATCAGGCGGGCGTTGCTCTTCATGCTGTGGGCATAGCGGTGCTGATCCTTGCGCTCCCCTTTGGCGAGATCTCGGATGGAAACCGGGAAATCGCGCAGAAAGGTCCGCACGAGGGTCTTCACGTTCTCGGTGCCCAGGACTTCCGAGAGTTCGGCCAGCGCGGCATTCGGCGGAAGGGTGGACATTGCGCTTAAGAGCGGACGAATCGGGCGCGCGGAGCAAAACAAAAAAATCAGCGATACTGGGCCAGGGCCGGGCCGGCGAGGCGGCACACCTGCCATTCGGACAGACGCCGGGCCCCGAGGGATTCATAAAATGCGAGGGCGGGAGTGTTCCAATCGAGCACCGCCCACTCCATCCGGCCGCAACCGCGCGTGTTGGCGAGTTGGGCCAGATGGAGCAGGAGCGCCCGGCCCACGCCGCGGCCGCGCAACTCCGGCACGACGAACAGGTCCTCCAGGTACAAACCCGGGCGGGCGAGGAAGGTGGAGTAGTTCGCAAAGCACAGGGCGAAGCCGGCGGGCTGCTCGCCGAGGAAGGCCAGGAAGCATTCGGCCGCGGGCCGACCCTCGGGCGGAAAGAGGGTGGCGCGCAGCTTTTCCTCGGTGGCCTCAACCTCGGGCAGGAGCTTTTCGTAGTCGGCCAGGGCGCGAATGAACGCCAGGATTTGCGCGACATCGTCGACGCCGGCGGGGCGGATGAGCAGGGACATGCCCGGCACGATGGGTGGGCGGTGAGGAGGGGCGAACCCAATTTCCACCGGGCCGCGCGGGCCCGGGTGACTTCACTTTCGGAACAGGTAGTGGCTCACCAGCCACTCCTCACCCTGGCGGTAGCCCCAGAGTTCGGCGCAGGCCAGGTAGAACACGCGCCAGTAGGACCACCATTTCAGCTCGTGGCCCGCGCCGTAGGTGTCGGCGAACAGCGGCAGGATCTCCGCGCGGTGGGCGTCCATGTTCTGGAGCCAGTGTTCGGCGGTCCGCTGATAGTGCGTGCCGTTGACCTTCCAGTCGGAGACGAGCTTCAGGTCGTCCTGGAATCCCGGCAACAGATCGTGCGCCGGCATTTGGCCGCCGGTGAAGAAATACCGCGACATCCAGTCGGTCGCGTCGCGCGCGACAAAATGGTAGGCGAGCCGGGCGTGGGTGAAGATGTGCACGAAGAGCAGGCCCTCGGGCTTGAGCCAGCGGGCGATTTGGGCGAGGAGCCGCCGGTAGTTTTTCATGTGCTCGAACATCTCGACCGACACGACGCGGTCGAATTGCCCGGGCGCGATGTCGAAGGTGTTCATGTCGGCGGTCAGGATGTGCAGATTCGTGAGCCCGCGGCGGCGGATCTCCCCCTCGATGTGCAGGCGCTGGGGGCGGGAGTTGGAAACCCCGGTGATGCGGGCGCGGGGAAATTTCTCCGCCAGGTACAGGGAGAGCGAGCCCCAGCCGCAGCCGAGTTCCAGGATGTCCTGCCCGTCGGCGAGGCGGGCGCGTTCGACGTAAAGCGCGAGCATGTGTTCCTCGGCTTCGTCGAGCGACTCCCGCCCGGTGGGATAGAGGCAGCCCGAATACTTGAGCCGGCGCCCCAGGCAGTATTGGAAGAACTCCGGCGGCACCTCGTAGTGCTGCTCGTTGGCCGCCCGCGTATCCTCCGCGATGGGACGCGTCGTGAGATCGGCGAGGTAGGCGGCGCGATCGTAGACGGCGGACTCGTCGCGCAGGCGCTGCGCCAGGAGGCGGCGGATGCCCACGCGCACGAGGGCGTCGGGCAGGAGGTTCTTTTCAATGAGGGTGTCGATCATGGCGGGGGGCGGAAGGGAAGAGGAAATCTGGAACTCTGGAACTCAGGACACGGTGGCGTCATCCGATCGCCGCGCCCGCGGGAACCACGGCACGAAGGCGCTCGTGGTCTGCTGGTAGCGGCGGTAGGCGTCGCCCTTGCGGCGCACGCTTTGCTCCTCGGTCAGGGGAATGCCGGTGACGCGGAGCAGCAGGTAAAGAATCACAATCGGGCCGACCGCGGCCGCCCAGCCTCCCGGGGAGGCGAGGGCGACCACGAAGAAACCGACCCAGATCAGCCACTCGAAAAAATAATTCGGATGCCGGCTGTAGCGCCAGAGGCCGGTCGCGCAGACCTGACCGCGGTGGGCGGGGTCGCGCTTGAAGGCGGCGAGTTGGGCGTCGGCCAGGGCTTCCCCCGCGAGGGCGGCCAGCCACAGGAGGGCCCCGGCGACTTCGAGCGGATGGAGGCGGGGCGCCGGGTTCTGCGCGGAGACCAGAAAAGCGATCCCGAGGAGGACGACGGAGGCGGCCTGGAGTTGGAAGAAACCGAACATCTTCGGGCCGAAGTTTCCCGCCCAGTCGCGGCGGAGCTGCCCGTAGCGCGCATCCTCGACCGGGTGATGGTGGGCGACGCGGACGAAGAGATGGGTGCCGAGGCGCAGGCTCCAGAGGCCGGCCAGGGTGGCGACGAGCGCGCGGCGGGGCCCCCACCCGGAACCGGCCAGCGCATAGAAGGCGGCCAGCGCCGCGAAGGCGTACGACCAGGCGATGTCGACGATCCCGTAATTGTCGAGGCGGCGGGCGAGCAGGTACAGCGCGCCAAAGCCCCCGCACAGGGCGGCCAGGGCGACAAGGGCGAGCGCGAACGTGGACATCACCCTGACTACGCGCGAACCCGCCTGGCGGACGCTTGGCGCAGGCGCGCCGCGGCGTGACGCAGGATCGGGCGCAGCGGAAAATAGATCGCGGCGACGAGCAGGGGTGCCGTCAGGAGCCAGGCGGTGAACGCGTGGAGGCCCGCCCAGCCGAAACGCGCGAGAAAGTCGCCGACGGACGCGTCCCGGAAGGTCTGCAGCATCTCCCCGAGGGTGAAATGGCCGCCGGGGGCCCGCCACACGGTTTCGCCCAGGCGCACGTAGATCAAAATGAGGACGACTTGGACCGGCCCGAGCACCTGGTTGAGCGTCTGCAGGATCGGCTGGTTCATCCGCAGGCCGAGGCCGACTCCGAGATTGAGCAGGGAAGTGAAGCCAAAAAAAGGGAAGAGCGAGCAGGCGGTGCCGACGGCGAGCGTGGACGCGATCTTGTCGGGGGTGACGCCCTGGGTGAGTTGGGCGAGGACGGGGTCCACCAGTCGGCGCCGCCAGAACGAGGCGGCGGGGCGCGCGGGCGCGGGAATCATGCCAGGAGGTAGACGCTGACGCTGGCGGCGGTCAACAGGCCGGGCAGAAGCAGGGTGCCGGGATTGCGCCGGGTGAAGACCGCATCGAGCGGGCCGGAGGCAGGCACTTGGAAGAGCTCGCGGAGCATGTACGCCGCCATGGCGAGGTTGCCGAGCGCGATGATCGCGACAAACCAGAGCAGGCGCGCCCCGGGCGACGGTTCCTTCCAGGCCACCCAGACATAGAAGGCGATGAAGGCCCAGTAGGCGTCAACCAGCGTCGCGATGAACCACGGGTGCCCCAGCACCTCGCGCGGGATGCTGAAGAGTGGGGTGTGCAGGCTGGCCCACGTCGTGACCCCGAGCATGGACCCGATGACCGCGACGAAAAGGACCCGGAGGAAAAGGATCACAGCGTTGGGTTGTTGGCGCGGGTGTGCAGGGTGTGCACGACGGAGATGTTGCGCCCGGCGAATGCCGCCTCGCAGTAGCAGAGATAGTACGTCCACTTCCGGATGAAGCGTTCGTCGAAATTCAGGGCGCGCACCTGCTCGAGGCGGCGGTGGAAGGATTCGCGCCACAGCCGCAGGGTGCGGGCATAGTCGGGACCGAAGTCATCGACGGCGTGGAGGATGAACCCGCCGGAGCGCGCGAGCAGATCGTTCATCCGGTTGAGCGAGAGGAGCAGCGAGCCCGGGAAGATATGCTTCTGAATGAAGTCAACCCCGCGGCGGAACTGCGGGTAGCGGGCATCGGGACAGGTGATGAACTGCAACGCGAGCAACCCCTCGGGTTTGAGCAGGCGCGAGACGATGCGGGCAAACGTCGCCTGATGGTGGTGCCCGACCGCCTCGAGCATCTCGATGGAAACGATCTTGTCGTAACTTCCGACCAGGTCGCGGAAATCTCGCAGCTGCACGTCGACGCGGTCCGTCAACCCGGCCTCCGCCACGCGGCGGCGGGCCAGCTCGAATTGCTGCTGGGAGATGGTGACAGTGGTCACGCGGCAGCCATAGCTGCGGGCGGCGTGAATCGACCAGCCCCCCCAGCCGGTGCCAATCTCAAGCACGTGATCGGTGGGCTGCAGGCGGAGTTGCCGGCAGAGGGCGTCGTTCTTCTCCCGCTGCGCCTCCTCGAGCGAGAGCTGCGGGGCGTGCGCCGGCCACCGGGCCGCCGAGTACATCATCGACGGGTCGAGCCAGAGGGCGAAAAAGTCATTCGACAGATCATAGTGCTCGCGGATGTTGCGGCGGGCGATGGTGCGGGTGTTGGGCCGCAGGAGGTGGCCGAGGCGGTTGGCCAGGCGGAGGACGTTGAGCGCCGAGGTCTGGGCGCGGCGGGAACCCGACAGCGTGGGGGCCGCCTCGAGGTTGCGGATGAAGTGGCCGATGACGGCGGTGAGATCGGGCGAGTCCCAGTCGCCGTCCATGTACGACTCGGCAAAACCAATGTCGCCCGACCAAAAACACTTCGGGAAGAAGGCGTCCCGGTGCACGCGAATCTGCGCGGGTTCGCCGGCTGCGCCCGGATCGCCGATCGTATGCGTCGCGCCATCCGGCAGTTCAAAGCGCAGGCAGCCGCGCGTCATGCCGGCAAAGGAACCGAGCACGAGGCCCCGGAAGGCGGAGGGCCGGGCCTCGTCGGAGAGGGCGGCAAGGGCGGGAGAGGTGGCGCTGGACGGTGAACTCATGCGGGGTCTTTGGGCTGGAGCACGGTGCCCACCGCAAGCGGCGGGCGGGGTGCGGGAGAAGGGGAAGCGGCGGAGGGAGAGTGGTGGAGGGAGTGATGCGGGCGGTAGAGACCCCGTTGGTCCTCGGCGCGGGCCGACTTGGCAAACCACGGCAAGCGTTTGAGCCAGAGGCGCAGGGCGTGCCAGTGGATGAGGCTGATCACGCGGAGCGTGAGCAGGGGATACTTTAGCGTATACCATGCCAACCGGGCCGAGGTCAGGTCGCGGCGCGGACCCGTGAGGACGCTGGTGAGCGTGCGGGCCGTGCCCTCGTAGTCATCGATCTGGATGGCGAGACGATCGCCGGGCACGCGGAGCATGAAATCGAATTCCACGTCGACGTCGGAAAACGGGGAGACGTAGAAGTGTTTTGGCACCCGCAGGCGAAACACCCCGTCCGGCGTGGCCGGCGTGCCCGCCCCGAGCAGGTAAGGTTTCACTTCCCTAAACGTGTTGGTGACCTCGGCGATGGCGGCGGCGGGCGCGCCGTGGCGGTCGAAGCAAAAATAGAAGGAGACCGGATTGAAGAGATAACCGAAGATCCGGGGCAGGGTGACCAGCACGATGCGACCGCCCGCGAGGTCGAGCCCGTGGCTGGCGGCGAAGGCCACGATGCGGGCCTTCAGGGGTCCTGTCGCCGCGGTCGATGGCGCAGCGGCGGCGCCGCCGGCGTGGTGCCGCGGCTCATCGACCGGAAAATAGTCGCGGTCGCGAAAGGAGTAGACATTGGCCCGATCGCAGGAAAAGGGCAGCAGGCGGCGGGGCAGTTCGGCGAGTTCGTCGAGATCGATCGCGAACAGGAAAAGTCGGTAAACGAAGCGATGCGCCCGCGGGGAGAAGCGGGCGTGCATGACATCACATTCGTAGAGACAGGAATTCATCAGGGACCGGAATAATTCTTCTACGAACGAAGGGAGGCCATGGATGCCACCGAAAGCGGGCCGGGCCATCCCCCTCCCTCGATGGCGACGGGCTCGCCCGCGAGATGGAGGCTCGCATCCGTTTGCGGTCGCCGCCTGACTGGTTAGTTGGTGCAATTACCAGCGCAACTTCAAGCCGACGGTGCGAGCGTGACCGGAATCGCTCTGTGCCTGTTACCCCCGGGGGAAATCGCGCGTCGTACTGACCACTGGCTTCGGGCGTCGCGTCCGCTTTCCTTCCGACCGTTAACTTGCCGCTTTCAACCCTGCCGTTCCATGTTCAGACCCTGCTTGTGCCTCGTCGCATTGCTCGCCTCCGCCCTGGGAGGTTGCACCACCTATCAGGCCCGCGATCTCAATCCCGCCTCCACCCAGGCCCGGCTCGAGCAGCGCAGCCTGCGTGATGCCGGTTTGTTGACGTTCCTCACGGCGCATGGGCAGCCCGCCGCCGCGGACGGCTGGGACCTGGCGCGGCTGACCCTGGCGGCTTTCCATTTCAGCCCGGAACTTGATGTGGCGCGGGCGCAGGTCGCCGAGGCCGAAGCCGGCGTGCGGACCGCCGGGGCGCGACCGAACCCGACCTTCGGCTTCACGCCCGGATATAACACGGCCGCCGGGCCCGGCGTGACCCCGTGGATTCTCGACTACGTCCTCGACCTCCCGCTCGAACTCGCCGGCAAACGCGGCTACCGTACCGCCGAGGCGCGGCAGCGGGCCGAGGTCGCGCGGTTCGAGCTGGCCCGCGTGGCATGGTCGGTCCGGGCGGGCGTGCGCCGGGCGCTGGCCGGATTGCACGCCGCGGAGGCCACCGCCGCCTTGTGGCGCGAACAGGCGCCGCTGCTGGCCCAGGCCGCGCGCCTCGTTGATCTCCAGGTCCAGGCGGGCCAAGTCTCCCCGCTGGAAGCCGCCCAGGCGCGCATCGCGCTCAACCGGGCCGAACTCGCCGCGCGCGAAAGCGATCGCGCCGTGGCCATCGCCCGCAGCCAGCTCGCCGAAACGTTGGGTCTGCCTCTGGCGGCCCTGACGGATGTGACGTTTTCGTACCGGGGGCTCGATGAACCCGGCGCGCCTTTCGACCCCGTGGAAGCGCGACGCTGGGCGGCGCAGAACCGCCCGGATCTGCTCGCGGCCCTCGCCGCCTATGCGGCCAGCCAGTCCGCGCTGCAGGGTGAGATCGCCCGGCAGTATCCGGATCTCTCGATCGGGCCGGGCTATCAACTCGATCAAGGCGAGGGCAAATGGTCGCTCGCCCTCAGCGTCACGCTGCCGGTCTGGCACCGGAATGAAGGGCCCATCGCGGCCGCCCAGGCGCACCGCGAAGTCGCCGCGGCCACCTTCCTCGCGTTGCAGAACCGGGTGCTCGCCGAGGTGGAGCGGGCGGCGGCCGACTACCAGGCCGCGCGCGGTGATCTGGCCACGGTCCAGACGATGGGGACGAATCTCGAGCAGCAGACGAGGACGATTCGCGCCCAGCAAACGGCCGGCGAAACCTCGCGGCTGGAACTGACGCGCGCCCTCATCGAATTGGCGGACAATGCGCGCGCGGGGCTCGAAGCCCGGCTCCGCGTGGAGCAGGCCCTGGGGGCGGGCGAGGACGCCGTGCAGCGCCCGCTGGCCTGGCCTGACTCGGCCTGGCGCACCGCCAGTCGAACCCTTTCCCAGTAATCCCTCATCGCCCCTTTCTCATGCAGCCCAATCTGCTCTCCGTCTCGTTGCATCGCATCGCCGTCGCCACGCTGCTGCTGGCGCCGCTGACTCTGGCCCGTGCGGAGGAGGAGAAGCCGGCGGAGACGGTTGTGGCAGTCTCGGTCGCGAAGGTGATCCGAACCACGCTGAAATCCTACGTCGTCGCCTACGGCACCGTCGAAACGGCCCTCGCGGCCGGGGTTGGCCAGCCCGCCGGTGGCGCGCGCCTCGCCGCCGCGACCTCGGGTCTGGTGGTGGCGGTCCCGGGGGTCGAAGGCGCCCGCGTCGCCAAGGAGGCCGTGCTCGTACAACTCGATGCCCGGGCCGCCGACGCCGCCGTGCTCCGGGCGCAGGCGGCGGTCAACGCCGCGGAGAAAGCCCAGGCCCGGCAGCGGCAACTCCAGGCGGCCGACGGCACCTCCGAACGCGCGCTGCAGGAGGCCGAGGAAAGACTCGCCGGCGCCCGCGGGGAGCTCGCCACCGCCCAATTCCAGCAGTCGCAACTCACCTTGCGCGCGCCGCTCGCCGGGGTGATCACCCGCCTCAACGTCAAGTCCGGCGAGTGGCTCGACGCCGGCAAGGACATCGGGGAGATGGTCGATCCGGACCGCCTGGTCGTGGCGGTGCAGGTGCCCGTGGCGGAGGCCGCCGCGGTGCAGGCCGGACAGCGCGCGAGCCTTTTCACCCGCCTGGGGACGATGGAACGACCCCTCGCGGAATCGAGCGTGCAACTTGTTTCCTCCCACGTCACCGCCGGCACCGACACCGTGCTGGTGCGGCTCGCGTTGCCGGCGGAGAGCGGCGTCCGCCCGGGCCAGTTCCTGGCCGCCCGGATTGTCACCGCCGAACGCACCGGCCTCGCCGTTCCGCGCGAGAGTGTTTACACCGACCACGACGGGCAGAGCACCCTTGCCATCGTCGAGGGCGGCGTGGCGAAGCAGCGGGTCGTCAAGGTGGGCTTGAGCGACGGCCCGCTCGTCGAAGTGGCAGGTGAAGGGGTGGGCGAGGGCGCCACGGTGGTCACGGTCGGTTCCTATGCGCTGCCGAAGGAAACCAAGGTGCAGGTGGTGACCGCGACCGCGGAGGGGGCCAAATGAGCGGGAGTTCCCCCGGAGCACCGGTGCCGCCCTCCCGGGCGTCCACCGCGGACTCCTTCGCCGTGCGCCACCGGCTCTCGATCATCTTTGTCACGATCGCGTTGTGCGCGGCCGGCGTGTACGCCGCGTTGCGGATGCCGTCCTCCGTGTTTCCCGAGACGGAGTTCCCCCGTTGCGTCGTCCTGATCGACAACGGCGTGATGCCCTCCGACGAGATGATGGCCACGATCACGCGACCGATCGAGGAGGCGATGAAGGACATCCCCGGGGTCGTGCAGGTGCGTTCGGCCACCGGCCGGGGCAGCGCCGCGGTGAATGTGTTTTTCAACTGGCAGGTCAACATGGTCCAGAGCGAGCTCTACGTGCTCAACCGCGTCGCGCAGCTCAAGGGCGCGCTGCCGGCGACCGCGGCGACGACGGTGTGGCGGCTCACGTTCAACGCGTTTCCGATCCTGGGCGTCAGTCTCAGCAGCCCCCAACGCGATCTCACGGAACTGTGGGAACTGGCGCGCTACGATCTCAAGCCGCGCTTCCTGCGCATCCCCGGCATCGCCCGGGTGGATCTCGTGGGCGGGCGGGCGCCGGAATACCACGTGGTGGTCGATGCGATGAGGCTCGCCGCGCTCAACCTGGCGCTGGGCGAGGTGACGGCGGCCCTGGAAAAGAACAACCTCGTGGCGCCCGCGGGGTTTCACATGGAGAATTACACGATCTACCTGGCCCTCGTCGACGGGCGGGTGAAGGGGCCGGCCGAGCTCGAGAACTTCGTGGTGGCGGTGCGCGACGGCCATCCCGTGCGGGTGCGGGACTTTGCGCGGGTGGAGCGGGCCCCCGAGCCGGTCTTCAACGTGGTCAACGCCCAGGGCCGGCGGGCGGTGCTGCTCAACCTGCGCGCCCAGCCCACCGGCAGCAGCATCCTCAACATCGCGACCGAGCTGAAGGCCCAGCTCGCCGAATTGCGGAAGACGCTGCCGCCCGACCTGGAGCTGTCGTTTTACTACGATCAGTCGCTGCTGGTCCGCAATTCGGTCGGCAGCGTGTGGGAGGCGATCATCGTGGGCCTCGTCTTTGCGATCGTGATCCTCTACCTGTTCCTGAAGAACTGGGGCAGTGTCCTGACCGCGATTGTCGTCATTCCGATTTCGGTGCTCGCGACGATTCTGGCGATGCTGGTGGCCAAGCTCACCTTCAACCTGATGACCCTCGGCGGGATCGCGGCCGCCATTGGCCTGATCATCGACGACGCCATCGTGGTCGTGGAGTCGATCTACACCAAGGTCGCGCGCGGCGAACCGCGGCTGCAGGCCATCACCTCCGGCATGGGCGAGATCCTGCACCCGCTGATCGGCTCCACCCTGACGCCGGTGGTGGTGTTCATCCCGCTGGCGTTTCTCGACGGCCTGCCCGGGGTGTTCTTCCGCTCGCTCGCGGTGACGATGGTCGTGGCGCTGCTGACCTCCCTCCTGCTGGCCCTGACGCTGACGCCGGCGCTGGCGTCGTTGTTCCTGCGCGATCGCGCGCACCTCGAGCACGGCCACGCCCCCAAGAGCCAGGAGGGCGGCTTCCTCATGCGCCCGCTGTTGCGGCTGTTCGACCGGGTGTTGCGGCGCGCCCTGCACTGGCGCTGGATCACGCTGCTGGCGTGCGCCCTGGTGGGCTACGGCGGCTGGCGGATCTACGAGCACCTGCCCACCGGGTTCATGCCCGAGATGGACGAGGGCGGCTTCGTCATCGACTACCACACGCCTTGGGGCACGAGTCTCGCGGAAACCGACCGCGTCATGCAGCAGGCCGAGAGCATCCTGCGCGCGACCCCCGAGGTGGAAGGTTACTCGCGCCGCACCGGGGCGCGGCTGGCCCTGGCCATTGCCGAGCCGAACACGGGCGACTTTCTCGTGAAATTGCGGCCCGACCGCGAGCGCAGCACCGAGGATGTGAAACAGGAATTGCGCCGGAAGTTCAATGCGGCGCTGCCCGCCGCCGAGTGGGAGTTTCCGGGCATTTTGGGCGACCTGATCGGCGACCTGACCTGGTCGCCCAAGCCGGTGGAAATAAAACTGTTTTCCACCGACACCGCCTGGTTGATGAAGAAGGCGCCCGAGGTTCAGGCGGCCGTCGCGAAGATCAAGGGCGTGGTGGATCTCAACGACGGGCTGACCATGACGGGCCCGACGATCAATTTCCGCATCCGGACGGTGGATGCACTCCGCGCCGGACTCACCAGCGACGACATCGCCGCCGCGCTCAACACCGCCATGCTCGGACGCACGGCCTCGAGTGTGCTCGAGGGCGACCGCGTGGTGGAGATCCGGGTGGTGGCGGATCCGGCCGGGATCACGCGGCTCGACACCCTGCGCGACCTGCCGCTGCGCACACCCGCCGGGGGTTTGGTCAAACTCTCGCAGGTGGCCGACATCACCGAGGAAGCCGGCCAGCTCGAGCTCGCCCGGGAAGACTTGCGACAGCTCGTGGCCGTGACGGCTGCGCTGGAGGGTCGCGACATGGGCAGCACGATCGCGGAGATCAAGCAGGTGCTGGGCGCGGACCAGACCCTGCCGACCGGCGTGGTCGAGTACGGCGGGTTGTTCCAGCAGCAGGAGGAGAGTTTCCGCAATCTGCTCGTCGTGTTTTTCCTGGGCCTGGCGCTCGTGTTCACTGTCCTGCTGATCGAGTTCCGGTCCTTCCTCGAGCCGATCGCGATCGTGTTTGGCTCGGTGCTGGCGCTCTTTGGCACGGTGGTCGCGCTGCAGCTGACCGGGACGACGCTCAACATCGTGAGTTTTCTGGGCGCCATCATCGGCGTGGGCATCGTGGCGAAGAACGGCATCCTGATGCTCGATTGCACGGATCAGTTCCGGGCCGAAGGCGCCAACCTCGAGGACGCGCTCGTGCGGTCGGGCCACCGCCGGCTGCGGCCGATCCTGATGACGTCGCTGGCGACCGCCCTGGCCATGGTGCCCCTCGCCTGGGGCATCGGCCACGGGGCGGACATGCTGCGCCCGCTGGCCATTGGTATCATCGGCGCTTTGGCGGTTTCCATGCTCTTCTCGCTCATCGCCACGCCGGTGCTGTACGCCGTGCTGCACCGTTTCCTCGGGCGAAAGATTTAGGCCGGGAACTGCCGCGGCTTGGAGTGGAACTCGTCCGGTGTGATTTTCCGTCGGGATTTTCCGTGGACATGACCGCAAAATTTTCGCCCCATATTTTTCACCTCCCATGACTCGTTATTTCCGTGCCCTGGCGTCAGTCCTCGCACTCCCGCTCCTCATCGCCACCGCGCCCGCCGCCCCGAATGCCTCGGCGCCCGCTACGGTCTCGAAGGAGGGCGATCTCACGACCGTGGTGCTCAAGCCGGAGGCCGAGCAGCGTCTGCGGCTGAAAACCGTGCCCGTGGAGCGCCGTGTCGTTGCCGTCATGCGACTCTTTGCGGGCGAGGTCGTGCGACCGCTCGGCGGCGCCGGCCGTCCTGTGGCGCCGGTGCTGGGCGGATCGCTCGAGGAAGTTCTTCGCGTCGCCGATCAGCAGGCGGTGGCCGACGGGCGGGTGGCGACCGCGCAATTGCACGTCGACGCCGCGGCCATCGCGCTCGAACGGGCGCGAAAGATCCTGGAGGCCGAGGCGGGCAGCATGCGAAACAGGGATGAGGCGAAGAGCACGCTGGACCTCGCGCAGGCCGCCCTGACGACGGCCCGGGATCAACGGGCGCTGCTCGGCGCCGCGGTCGGCGAAGCGGAGGCCTCACGACGCTCGTGGGTGCGGGTGGCGATCTACAGCGGAGAGGTGGCGCGGCTCGATGCGCAGGCCGGCGCCACCGTCCGTGCCCTGGCCTCGTCCGGCCCCGGCCTGTCCGCGGCTCCGGTGAGCGGGCCGCCGACGGCCAATGCCGCGGCGGCCAGCGTGGACTGGTATTACGAATTGCCCGCGGGACTGAACCTGCGCGCCGGCGAAAGGGTGGCGGTGGAGATTTCCACGGTCGCCAGCCGGGTCGAGAGCCTCGTGGTGCCCTGCAACGCGGTGCTGTATGACATCCATGGCGGCCAATGGGTGTATGCGGTCATGGCCCCGCACACCTACGCCCGCCAGCGGGTGCAGGTGGGGAGTCTGGTGGGCGAGGTCGCGGTGCTTGCGAGCGGCCCGGCGGTGGGTACCGCGGTGGTGACGGATGGCGCCGCCGAGCTCTTCGGCACGGAGTTCATGACCGGCAAGTAGCATCGCCCGGCCCACTCCACCATGCTCAACGCCATCGTCTCCTGGGCGCTCAACATGCGCCTGCTCGTCGTGGCCCTGGCCGCGGCGCTGCTGGTCCTCGGCATCAACGCGACGCGCCATGCTCCGCTCGACGTGTTCCCGGAATTCGCCCCGCCGCTCGTGGAAGTGCAGACGGAGGCGCCCGGCCTTTCCACCGAGGAGGTTGACGCCCTCGTCACCGTGCCGCTCGAGAACTCCCTGAACGGCCTGCCCTTCCTCAAGACGCTCCGCTCGAAGTCCGTGCTGGGCCTGTCCTCGGTGGTGATGATTTTTGATGCCGGCACCGACATCCTGCGCGCGCGCCAGGTCGTGCAGGAGCGGCTGAACCTCGCGCAAAACCGCCTGCCGGCCGTGGTGAAGCCCCCGGTGCTGATGGCGCCCTATTCCTCGCTCAGCCGGGCCCTGAAGGTCGGGCTCACGTCAAAGACCCTGGCGCAGATGGAGCTGAGCGAACTGGCGCTCTGGACCATCCGCCCGCGCCTGATGTCGGTGCGCGGCGTCGCCAATGTCGCCATCTGGGGGCAGCGTGACAAACAGTTCCAGGTGCTGGTCGACCCACAGCGGCTCCGGGCCGCGGGCGTCACCTTGGACGCCGTCACGCGCGCCGCCGGCGATGCCGCGGTCATCAGTGCGGGTGGTTTTGTGGATACGCCCAACCAGCGCCTCAGCGTGGCGCAACTCGCCCTGATCACGACGCCGGAGGAGCTGGCCCGCACCGTGGTGGAGTTTCGCGCGGGCCTGCCCATCCGTCTGGGCGACGTCGCCGAGGTCCGCATCGGGTTTCCCGCTCCCATCGGCGATGGCGTAATCAACGACGGCCCGGGTCTGCTGCTGATCGTGGAAAAGCAGCCGTGGGGCAACACCCTCGATGTCACGTCGGGCGTGGAGAAAATTCTGGACGAATTGAAACCCGGGCTGCCGGGCGTGGAGATGGACTCGACGATCTTCCGACCCGCCACGTTCATCCAGCTCTCGATCGATCACCTCACCGAGGCGCTGTGGCTGGGCTGCCTCCTGGTGGTGGTCATCCTGTGGTTCTTCCTCGGCGACTGGCGCACGACCGTCATCAGCGTCACGGCGATCCCGCTTTCGCTTGCGATTGCCCTCCTGTTCCTCCGGTGGCGCGGCGAGACCATCAACACGATGATCCTCGCCGGACTCATCATCGCCCTCGGGGAGGTGGTGGACGATGCGATCATCGACGTGGAGAACATCCTGCGCCGGCTCCGCCAGAACCGGCTCCTGGCGCAACCGCTCGCCGCCGCCCGGGTGGTGCTCACCGCCTCGCTCGAGGTGCGCAGCGCGGTCGTCTATGCAAGCGTGATCATCGTGCTCGTGTTCGTGCCGGTGTTCTTCCTGCCGGGCCTGGCCGGGACGTTCTTCCGGCCCCTGGCGCTGTCGTACATCCTGGCGATCGCGGCGTCGCTGTTGGTGGCCCTCACCGTCACCCCGGCGCTGAGCCTCCTGCTGCTGCGCGGGCAGGCCCAGGAACACCGCGAAGCCTGGCTGGCGCGCACGTTGAAGGCGGGCTACCGCACGATGTTGCCGCGGTTCGCGCGGCGGCCCGGCCTCGCCCTCGCCGTGCTGGCCGTCGCCTTCGCGGTGACGGGGTGGATCTGGCACTCGCAGCTCGGCGAGGAGTTCCTGCCCAATTTCAAGGAACGCGACTTCCTGATGCATTGGCTGGAGAAACCCAACACTTCGGTCGAGGCCAGCACCCGCATCACGATCGCCGCCAGCAAGGACCTGCGCGCCATCCCCGGCGTGCGCAACCTGGGCGCCCATATCGGCCGGGCCGAGGTCGCCGACGAGGTGGTGGGGCCCGATTTCACCGAGCTCTGGATCAGCATCGATCCGGAGGTGGACTACGAGGGCACAGTCGCCCAGGTGCAGGCCGTGGTGGACAGTTACCCGGGTCTCGTCCGCGATCTGCTCACCTACCTGCGCGAGCGGATCAAGGAAGTGCTCACGGGGGCCAGCGCCTCGATCGTGGTGCGCATCTTCGGACCGGATCTCGAGGTGCTGCGCCGGCAGGCCGCGGAGGTGGGGGCGGCGCTGCAGGGGGTGCCCGGCGTCAGCGCACTCAAGGTCGAGCCGCAGACCCTCGTGCCGCAGATCACCATCAAGCTCCGGCCCGATGCGGCGGCGCTACACGGTCTGACCGCGGGGCAGGTGCGCCAGGCGGTGACGACCCTCGTGAGCGGCCGCAAAGTGGGGGAGGTGTACCAGGAGCAGAAGGTCCACGACGTCGTGGTCTGGAGCGTGCCGGGCGTGCGGGGTGATTTTAGCCAGTTGCGCGACCTGTTGCTCGGGACGCCGGCCGGCGGCCACGTGCGCCTCGCCGACGTGGCGGACCTCGCGATCGTGCCGACGCCCAACGCCATCAAGCGCGAAGGGGCCTCGCGGCGCATCGACGTGACGTGCAATGTTGCCGGCCGGCCGCTGGGCGACGTGGCCCGCGATGTCGCGGCGCGCGTCGGGCAGGTGACCTTCACCCGCGGCTATCATGCGGAGATTCTCGGCGAGTGGGCGGAGCGCCAGGCGGCGCAGTCGCGGTTGGGCTGGCTCGCGCTGGCCTCGTTCGCGGGGATCCTGGTCCTGCTGCTGGCGGACTTCCAGTCGCCGCGGCTGGTGCTGCTGATCGCGCTCACCCTGCCGTTCGCGCTGATCGGCGGCGTGCTGGCGGCGTGGCTGGGCGGCGGCGTGCTGTCGCTGGGCTCGCTGGTGGGTTTCGTCACGGTGCTCGGCATCGCGGCGCGCAACGGCATCCTCCTGGTGAGTCATTACCGGCACCTGGAGCAGGAGGAGGCGGAGGCGTTTGGCCTCGCGCTCGTGCTGCGCGGCTCGGAGGAGCGGCTCGTGCCGATCCTGATGACGGCCGCGTGCGCCGCGTTTGCGCTGCTGCCGCTGGTGCTGAAGGGCAATGTGCCGGGCAACGAGATCGAACGGCCGATGGCGCTTGTGATCCTCGGGGGCCTCGTGACCTCGACGGTATTGAATCTCTTCCTGTTGCCAGCGCTGTATGCGCGGTTCGGGCGACGGCAGCCCGCGTGATCGATCCGACCGGCGGCGAGCGGGTGCGGGGGTGAGGGGGAACGGTTTCACCCGTCGTCGGGTACTTTCGCGTACCGAACGATCAGGGCCCGCCGTAGCAACCGCAGCGGTGGAGGCTCGACCCTGCGCGCGACCCGAAGATCATATGTTATGCCTATGTCAACCATGACCAGTCCCAGTGGTTGCCATGTCCGGCCGGAGCCCGGGTTTCGCTGCCCGCCGGGGGAGTTGGGTCGGTTCAAACCCGCGAACAAGCATCAGGCAGCCGGGACCGCCCGCCTCATCCTGGTCGTCGACGATGATGAACTCACCTTGGAGATGTGCCAGATCGCCCTGCGAGACTGTGGCTACGAAGTCGACACTGCGGTCGACGGCCGCGCGGCGTGGGAGGCGCTCTGCACCCGCGCCTACGATTTGGTGATCACCGATCATCGGATGCCGGGACTGGACGGCATCTCCCTGATCGGCCGGATTCGGTCCGTTCCCTCGCAACTGCCCGTCATCCTGATGTCGGGCGCATTCGCCAAGGTGACCGGGGAGCCGATCGAGGTGGTTGATCCCAGGTTTTTTCTGTCAAAGCCCATGGCGCTGGCGGAATTCTTGAAGATGGTGCGGCAGTTGTTGCGCTAGCCGGTCGCGGCGTCGCGCTATCCCCGAAAAGGAGGTCTGGCGCCACGAGAGCATTGTGGGCGCGGGTCCCCCGCCGGTTTCCTTCCTTCAGCCCTCAGTCAACGGTCCCCGGGAAAAATCACCGGCGGCCTCACCCCGTCCACGGATCGCGGCCGAGCAGCTGTTCGCACAGGCGCACGGCGCTGAACAGGCCATCCTCGTGGAAGCCGTACCGCTGCCAGGCGCCCGCGAAGTAGGTCTCGGTGGCGCCGCGGGCGGCGGCGTTGAGGGCGGGAATCCCGGCTTGAGCGCGGAGGGCGCCGAGGCTGAAGAGTGGATGTTCGTAGGCGATCCGGCGCAGGACCCGCTCCGGCGCGACCGCTTCCGGGCGATTGATGGAGACGAAGTAATTCTCGTGGTCGGAGACGCCCTGGAGGGAATTCATCCAATAGTGCGTCGCGGTTGAAAGGTGGCCGCCGGCATCGTGGTTGATCTCGTAGTTCCAGCTCGACCAGGCGAGCCGGGTGCGGGGCATCACGGAGGCGTCGGTGTGGACGGTGGCGGTGTTGGGCTGGTAGCGAAACTCGGCGAGCAGGCGCTGCTCGTCGCGAGTGGGCTGGGCGAGCAGGCGCAGGGCCTGGTCACCGTGGCAGGCGAGGATCACGCGATCGAAGGTGGATTCCGCGCCGCCGTGGGTCACCACCGTGACGCCGCGCGGCGTGCGGATGATCCGGGCGGCGGCCTGCCCGATCCGGATGCGATCGCGCCAGCCGGTGGTGAGTTTCTTGACATAGGTGCGCGCCCCGCCGTCGACCGTCCACCACGGGTGCTGGGTGTCCAGTCCGAGGAAGCCGTGGTTGTGGAAGAAGCGGAGCAGGCTGGTCGCGGGAAACTCCAGCATGAGTTCCGGCGGCGTGCTCCAGACGGCGGAACTCATCGGCACCAGGTAGAGATCGAAGAAATCGCTGCCGTAGCCGCGGCGGACCACGTAGTCGCCCAGCGACTCGTTCTGCGTGGCGGGATCATCCAGAGCGGCGACCGCCTCGGAGTTGAAACGGTTGATGGCGGCCAGGAGGCGATAGAAGGAGGGACGAAGGAGGTTGCGGCGTTGGGCGAAGAGATGGTTGAGCGAGGAACCGGCGAACTCCAGGCCCCGGTCGGCGTGGCGGACACTGAACGACATCGAGGTGGGTTTGACGGGCACCTGGAGATGCTCGAAGAGGCGCGTGAGGTGCGGGTAGGTGACCTTGTTGAACACCATGAAACCCGTGTCCATCGCGACGCTGCGACCGGTCGCCGGTTCGTCGACGTCCACCGTGTTCGTGTGGCCGCCGGCGTAATCGTTTTGCTCGAAGAGCGTGAGGTCGTGGTCCCGCTGCAGGAAGTGCGCGCAGCCGAGGCCGGCAATGCCGGTGCCGATGATGGCGAGGGAGGGCATGAAAGGGAGGGCGGAGGTTGGAGCGTGGCAGGCGGGCCGGGTGGCGCAGGGCGAATCAGAGCTGGTACGGGTGGCGCCGCGGGACGGACGCAGTCGCCCGGCGGAGAGCGGGCAAAAGAAAGCGCCGCAAAAGCGGCGCCGGGAGGGAGGGGAAGCTCGCGTCGATCTCAGGCGTCGGGCGCCGGGGGCGTGGCCGGGGCCTGGTGCTGGGTCTGCTCGGCGACATTGCGGCGGATGGCCGGGCCCTCGGCTTTCCGGGGCAGGTTGGCCTGGGCGGCCGTGGCCGTGGCGACGGCGATGGCGGCGGCGGCGGGGAAGACCTTCTTGAGCGAGGAATAATCCGGATGCACCTGCGAGGCGCGCTGGGCGGCGGCGATGCTGGCGGCGTGATCGGCCCGCGCCGCCTCTTCCATGACCGATTTCGGCACCGGCTTGAGGCCCCAGATCAGACCGGTCCACGACAACGCCTTGAGGCCGTAATAGGTGAGGTCGATCTCCCACCAATAGAACCCGTTGCGGGTGGATGACTGATAGCGGTGGTGATTGTTGTGCCAGCCTTCACCCAGGCAAATGAGGGCGAGGATGAAACTGTTGCGGGAGTCGTCGCTGGTGTTGAAGCGGCGCTTGCCCATCAGGTGGGCCATGGAATTGATGCACGCGGTGCCGTGGAAGAGGAAGGTGGTGCTGATGAAGAAGCCCCAGACCAGCATCTGCCAGCCGTTGGTGCCGAGGCCCGGCGCATAGGTTTCGAGGGCGACGCCGCTGCCAAACACGGCCAGCGCGAAGAGCACGGGCACCACGGTGTCGAAGCGGTTGAGCCACACGAGCTCGGGGTACTTGGCCAGGTCCTTGATCGTCGAATAATCCGTGGGGAAATTGCGCCGGCTGGTGATCCAGCCGATGTGCGACCACAGGAAGCCGTGGACGTGCGGTGAATGCGCGTCCTCGGGCTCGTCCGAATGCTGGTGGTGGTGGCGGTGGTGATACGCCCACCAGAGGCCGCCGCGCTGCACCGTCGTGCCGCCCCAGAGCGCCAGAAAGAACTGGCCGGCGCGCGAGGTGCTGTAGGTCTTGTGGGAAAAATAGCGGTGGTAGATGCCGGTGACCGCGAACATGCGCACGAAGTAGAGGGCCACGGCCGTCCAGACGGCGAAGGGGCTTGCGCCCACCCAGAAGATGCCGAGGCAGCCGGCGTGCAGGATGATGAACGGAAGGCACCGCACCCAATCGACCCGGTCGGGTTCGTTGCGGACCTTGTCGGCTCCCTCCGGGGTGTAGTCGGAGTCGATCCATTGGGCAACGGCGGCGGCGATGCGGCGATACGCGGAGGCGGGTGGGAGAGAGGCGGAATCAGACATGGAACAAGGCGGGGTAGGCAATGGGGTCAGCGCGAAACGTGCAAGCTGCTTTCCGGATATCTTCGCCGGAGGGTTTGTGCCCGGGTACGGGTTAAACGCACCGTCGCGCGCGCCGGGTCGCGGGAGGGATCCGGTCAAGGAACGGCGCTGGTTTGCGCAGGGGAAAGGTCGCTTACCGACGGGTGACACCAAGCCGTTGAGAAACGGGGACAGGTTAAGATGGGGTGACGGAGCTCGATGGGCTGGGAGTGACGGCACGGCACCTGCGCGGGATGACGTGACGTCCGCTCCTCCCGCCGGGGCGGGGTTACTTCGTCTTCGCCTTCTTCCCTTTGCCGGTGCCGGCGGCGCTGTCGAAGATCCGCGCGGGATCATAGTTCGGGTTGGCGGTCGGCAGCTGCGCCCCGACCGAGACCCGCCAGGCGTCGAGTTTGGCCTGCAGTCGGGCCACGATGTCGGGGTGCCGGTCGGAGAGGTCGCTCTTCTCGCCGATTTCCTCGCGCAGGTTGTAGAGTTCGACGTGATGGTCCTCATAGACGTCGATGAGCTTCCAATCGCCTTCGCGGATCGCGCTGTAGGGCGTGGCGCTGCCGGGATGATAATGCGGGTAGTGCCAGAAGATCGCGTCGCGCTTCATCGCTGTCGCCCCCCGGAGGAGCGGGACGATCGTCTCACCATCGACGGCACCTGCGGCCGGGGCAGGCGCGCCGGCGATTGCGAGCAGGGTCGGAAAATAGTCCACGCTGATCACCGGGGTGGTGTCGTTCACGCTCCCGGGGCGGGTCACGCCCGGCCACTTGACGAGCAGCGGGACCCGCACGCCGCCCTCGTAGTCGGAGCCTTTGCCGAGGCGCAGCGGATCATTGCGCGTCGGTCCGGGGCGCCAGCCCTGGGCGTTGCGGGTGCCGCTGAGGCCCCCGTTGTCTCCGGTGAGGAAAATCACGGTGTTGTCGGTGAGGCCGAGCTCGGCCAGTCGCTTCATCACGGCCCCCACGCTGTCGTCCACACTCTCGACCAGCGCCGCGTAAACCGGGTTGGTGTGGACGGAGGTGTTGGTCGCCAGCTTCCTTTGATACTTCGCCACCACCTCGGGTTTGCCGGCGATCGGCGTGTGGACGGCGTAGTGCGGGAAGTAGAGGAAGAACGGGCGGTCGCGGTTGGCCTCGATGAACTTGAGGGCCTCGCGGGTGAGGCGGTCGGACAACATCTCGCCGGGTTGCTCGTCGGTGATGTTGGGGATCCCGTAGGGTGGAAAGTAGCTGCGCGGCGAACCCATGTGGCATCCGCCGAAGTTCACGTCGAAGCCCTGCTTCTCCGGATAGAAGGCCTCGTCGCCGAGGTGCCACTTCCCAAACGTCCCCGTGGCGTAGCCGCGGGCCTTCAGGGCCTCGGCAATCGTGGTCTCCTCCAGCGGCAAATGCATCTGCCAGTCGGGAATCTTGAGCTTGGCGAAGGGTCGCTGGTGGCCCGCGATCCAATCCGTGAGATGGAGCCGCGCCGGGTATTTTCCGGTCATCACGGCCGCGCGCGTGGGCGAGCACACCGTGCACGCGGCGTAGGCTTGCGTGAACTTCACGCTTTCGCGGGCCAGGCGGTCGATATTGGGCGTCTCGTAGAACGTGCTCCCGAACGTGCCCCCGTCGGTCCACCCCCAGTCGTCGATGAGGAAGAAAATGAGATTGGGCGGACGCGGCGCGGCGTGGACGGCGACCGCGGCACCGAGGGCGAAACTGAGCGGGGCAAGCAGACGGAGGGGATTCACCGCGCGACGGTGGGCGCCCCCGGGGGGTGTTTCAAGTGTGCGCCGCGGGTCAACCGCGGATGGTGCAAGGTGCTGCCGGTCTCGGCGGGCTCCACGCCAACCAGTTGTCACGTATTACGTGACAAGAACCCTTTTTACCTCTGAAACCCTTGTCACGTATTAAGTGACAATGACAGAAGGATGGATTGGCGGGATTGACCGGGGCGGGAAGGGGG
>JBBRWR010000088.1:0-33574 GCA_038249085.1 Opitutales bacterium | reverse complement strand
GGGGCGCATCTCGTGGTTTTCGTTCATTTGGTGTGGGGCCCCCCCGGGCGCCCCTGCCCCGGCCGGCCCCCCGCCGGTCAGAGACGCGGCGCTACTCCCCGAGGCCTCACCGCCAAACGACAGCTGCGCCCTCAGCGGCGCCGGCCAGTGAGCAATTCGTCGGCCAGGTGGTCGGCCCCGTAAATCCGCCGGAGGGCCTCGATGATGGCGCGGCTGTCGACGCTCACGGCCCGGGCCTGCTGATCTTCATAGGCAAAGTCGCCGACCAGGCTCTGAATATTGCCATCGAAGATGAGGCCGACGAATTCGCCGGCGGGGTTGACAACCGGACTGCCGCTGTTGCCGCCGACGATGTCGGGCGTGTGCACGAAATTGAAGGGCGTGCGGAGATCGAGCGTGGACTTTTTCTCCGCCCAGAGCTGCGGCAGGTCGAAGGGCTCCCGGTTCCGGTGCGCCGCACTCCGCTCGTACATGCCGGCGAGGGTCGTGTAGGCCGGGATCTTCTGCCCGCCCTCGGCGTAACCCCGGACGGGACCGTAGCTGAGGCGGAGGGTGAAGGTGGCGTCGGGTGGGCGGGACGGGCCCTCAAGTTCGAACCGCGCCTGCTCGATGGTGGCGTGCGCCTGCTCCCGGGTTTCCGCCGCCGCCTCCCATTCCTGGCGCAGCGCCCGCGCCGCGGGGTCGACGAGCCGGGCCAGCTCGATCATCGGGTCGGGCGCGGCGGCGATCGCGGCCGCCCCGCCGGCGGAGAGGGTCCGCCGGAATTCCAGTTCCCGCACGCGAGTGGCGTTGATCAGGCTGGTGGCGCGGGCGCCGGGGGACTGGCCGGCCAGCACGCGTTGCACGAGGGGATCCTCGAAACCCATCGTCTCGGTCAGCAGGGTCAGCCCCTCCGTGAGCTGAAGAATTTCAAAGTCAGGGTAAACCGGTTTGGTGGAGAACAGGTCGAGTTCGAACGATTCGCGGCGGGCGTCGCCAAACTCCTTGAGGCGCTCGCCATTGGGCTTGGGGCGTTCGTCGCCGGCGCGCAGCAGGCTGCGGGCAAAGTGAAACGAGTCGCTCAGGAAGGCGTGGCCGCGCTCGAGCAGGGAGTAGCGGAAGTAGATCCGGCGCTGGGTCGCGGCCGCCTCCGCGATGCGATCATAGGCGGCCCGCACGGCGCGGCCCGCGACGCGGTCGGCGACCTGGGCCTGGAAGGCCTTTTCGTGGGCGGCGATCGGGTCGAGGATCCCGGGCGACAGGAGGCCGGCCTGGAGGCCGTCGTAGGCCTTGCGGGAGTTCTGATAGTTCAAGAGCTCCTCGTGGGCCCGGCGGGCGTTCTCGTCGCTGCGCTCGCCCCAGGCGGTGAGCAGCACCTCGATCCGCTTGAGGCGCGGAATCGTGTAGGGGTACTGGACGTCGCGGAGGAACGCGAGTTCGGCCAGGGTGAACTGGCGGTTCGTGCGGCCGGGGTGCCCGGAGACAAACGTGAGATCGCCCTCCCGGGTGCCGGTCTGCGACCAGACCAGGTAATGCTCGATGCGCGCGGGCCGGTCGTTTTCGTAAACCCGGTAGAGGGCCGCATCGAGGTTGAAGCGGGGAAACTCGAAGTTGTCGGGGTCGCCGCCGAAAAACGCCGCCTGCTGCTCCGGCGCCCAGACCAGGCGCACGTCGGTGTAACGTTTGTAACGATACAGGTGGTACGCGCCCCCCTGGTAGAGGGTCACGACGTCACTGCGCAGGCCCGTCGCTGCGCGCGATTCCTGCTCAATCGTGGCGATCACCTTCCGGCGGGCGGTGGCGGCGGGGTCGCCCGTCGACCCGGCGGGCACCCCGGCCTGCACCCGGGCGGTGACGTCCTCGATCGATTGCAGCACGTTGAGCTCGAGATCCACGCTCCGCTTCTCGTCGGCGGGCGTCAGCGCGTGAAAACCCTCGCGCAGGTAATTGTGCTGCCCGTCGCTGAGCTTCTGCAAATCGTCGGAGGCGACGTGGTGGTTGGTGAGGACGAGGCCGTCGGCGGAGACGAAGGAGCCGGAGCCGCCGCTGTTGAAGCGCACGGAGGCCTGCATCAGGTGCTGGAGCCACGCGTCGGTGAGGTCGAAGCCGTACCTGGCCTTGATCTGTGCGCGCGGCGGGGCGGAGAAGAGCCACATGCCCTCGTCGGCATGGGCGGCGGTGGCCAGCAAAGCGAGGACGGAGAGGAGGACCGACAGGAGCGTGCAGCGTGGGCGCATAGTGACCGGATGGCGTAGACGGACGGAAGGCCGGCGGCAATCGTTCTGCGATGGGCGGCATCGGGCTGGCAGGGCAGGGTCAAAGTCGATTGGCCAATCTTTCTCTTTGCCCTTTATCTTTCTCTTTCGTCAGGGTTCGTCCGCGGGAGAGAAAGTTTAGGAGAAAGAAGAAAGAGAAAATCTACGAGGTGGGAGGACGACTTTGACCCCGCCCTGATCGGGCAGAACGCAGCTGTAAAGCGGCGGTGACTTCCCGGTGGGCGCGGTGCCCTCACCGCGCGGCCTGGCGGGGACGAAAGATCGCGGGGTGAGGGCACCCCGCCCACAACCGCCAACTACAACCGCCGACTCGGAGATGTGCCCCATCGGGCACGGTTATTCCGCACCTGCGCCGGCGGGCAGGTCGTAGTGGCAGGCGACCGTATGGCCGCCGGGACCCGGGGCGGGGCGCAGGGCGGGCGCCTCGATCCGGCAGCGATCGGTGGCGTGCGGACAGCGGGGATGAAAGGCGCAGCCCGGGGGCGGATCGATCGGCGAGGGTACGTCGCCCTGGAGGACGATGCGCTCGCGCCGGCCGCGAGGCGTGGGCCGCGGAATGGCGGAAAGCAGGGCCCGGGTATAGGGGTGGAGAGGGGCGCGGTAGATTTCGTCCGCGGCCGCCAGTTCCACGATCCGCCCGAGGTACATGATCGCGATGCGATCCGAGACGTGCTTCACCACCGCGAGGTTGTGGGCGATGAAGAGATAGGTGAGGCCGAGCTCGCGCTGGAGGTCGAGCAGGAGGTTCAGCACCTGGCTTTGGATTGAGACGTCGAGCGCGGAAACGGGTTCGTCACAGACCAGCATCCGGGGATTCAGGGCGAGGGCGCGGGCGATGCCGATGCGTTGGCGCTGGCCACCGGAGAACTCAAACGGATACCGCTCGGCGGCGCCGGCCGGCAGGCCGACTCGGTCCAGCAGGTCCCGCACGCTGGCCCGCCGGCTCGCCGCGTTGCCGACGCCGTGAATCACAAACGGTTCGCTCAGCGTCTCGCCCACCGTGTGGCGCGAGTTGAGCGACTCGACGGGATCCTGAAACACCATTTGCAGGTGACGGCGGTGAGGCTTGAGATCCCGTTGGCGCAGCGGAGCCAGATCGGTGTGGTCAAAGATGATCTTTCCGGCGGTCGGTTGGTGCAGGCGGACGATGCATTTGCCGAGCGTGGACTTGCCGCAGCCGGATTCCCCGACGAGTCCGAGGGTCTCGCCGGCTTGGAGGCTCAGGGAGACGCCGTCGACGGCCTTGCAGGAGCGGCGGGCGCGCAGGAACACGCCCTCGCGCACCGGGAAGTGCATGCACAGGTCCTGGAGTTCGAGCAGCGGCCCGGAGTGGCCCGGAGGCGGCGAAAGTGGAGTCGGTTCGGACACGGGGGCGATGAGGGTGGAATTGGGTTAGGCGGGGAAGGGACTCCCCGCCCTACCGGGAACGAAGATTGGCAAGGGTAGGGCGCGGACTCCGCTCCGCGCCGCAGGGGGGGGAGGAAGTTCGCGCCGCCCCACCTTTTCAAAATGCAAAACGTATATCATCGGATACGACTTCCCGGTCGAGTGGAGGGACATGCCGCTACGCGGATGGGAGGGGTGGCAGTTCCCGCCAGCGATGGCAGGCGACCGTGTGCCCGGGGGCGACGTTTTCGAGCGCGGGGGCGGTGGCGCAGCGATCGACGCGGTACGGACAGCGATTTTGAAAACGGCAGCCGGCCGGCAGATCCTGCAGGCTGGGAACCATGCCCTCGATGACGTTCAGTCGCGTCTTGCGGGTATGTTCGAGCCGGGGAATGGAATCCAGCAGCCCGCGCGTGTAAGGGTGCGACGGGTGTTCAAAGATGGGCCGCACCGGGCCCGTCTCGGCGACCCGGCCGGCGTACATGACGACGACATCGTCGCAGGTCTCCGCAATGACGCCGAGGTCGTGGGTGATGAGGATGATCGCGAGGCCCATGTCGCGCTGCAGCTGCTGCATGAGCTCGAGGATCTGGGCCTGGATGGTGACATCGAGGGCGGTGGTGGGTTCGTCGGCGATGACGACCGCCGGTTCGCAGGCGAGGGCCATGGCGATCACAATGCGCTGGCGCATGCCGCCGGAGAGTTGGTGCGGGTACTCGCCCATGCGCACTTCCGGGGAGGGGATGCCGACCTTGCGCAGCATTGCGGTGCCGCGGCGCCACGCCTCGGCCTTGTCCTTGGTGCGATGGAGCAGGAAGACCTCGCTGAGTTGCCGCCCGATCGAGTGCACCGGGTTGAGCGCGGTCATCGGTTCCTGGAAGATCATCCCGATCCGGCCGCCGCGAATCCCGTGCATTTCCGCGGGCGGCAGGGTGGCGAGATCGCGGCCTTCAAACAGGATGCGGCCGCTCGCGATCCGGCCCATCGGCTGCGGCAGGAGCCGCATGATGGACAGGGCGGTGACACTCTTGCCGCAGCCCGACTCGCCCACGATACCGAGGGTGCGCCCGCGCTGCACGCTGAAGCTTACCCCATCGACGGCCGTCAGCCGGCCGGCGTCGGTGTCGAACGTCGTCACCAGGTCCCTCACCTCAAGGAGGGTTTCCGCGGTCGCGGTGTTGGAGGGGGCGGTGGGCACGACGGTCGATCAGGGGGTTTTGAACTGGTCGAAGACCTGCAGCGTCGCGGGGTAGGTGCGGCCCGAGCGCCGGGCGGCCTCGACTTCCTTCTTCTCCTCGGGATCGATCCAGTGCACGAAGAATTCCTCGAGGTCGCGACTCTGGGCGACATTGAAGCCCGCCGGCCACTTCACGTAGCGCCAATAGCCGCCGCGATAAAACGGCCGCTGCCAGCCGTTCACCCAGGCGGCGTCCTCGTAGATGATCTCCTCGATCTCGGCGGCGAGCCGCTTGATTTCGTCCAGGGTCTCCGCCTGGTCGTAGGCCTCGATGAGGAGGTCGAGCCGCGGGATGAACGTCATCGTCATGTTGTTCGTCTGGACGGCGATTTCCTTGGGGTGGGGGTTGGGCACGGCGCCGGTGGCAATGGGGGAGAGCTTCCCGTCCTTGGTGTAGGCGTCGGTGTAGGCGTTCGTGCCGTGGTACATTTCCCAATACCGCGGGTAGAGCTCGACGGAACGGGAGAGGGCGGCGAGGGCGATGTCGTGGTTCTTCTCCTGCATTTTTTTCCAGCCCGTGGTTCTGTCGAGGATCTCGAGCTTGTATTCGAGGCCGGCCTTGAGCGCCTCTTCCTTCAGGATCGGCAGCAGATCGCGCATGGTCTGGCTGAACGCGGTGATGGTGAACGACAGCCGCTGCCCGGCGGCGTTGGTCAGCACGCCATCGGGTCCCTGGCTGGTGAAACCGGCCTGGGCGAAATATTCCCGCGCCCGCTTGGGGTCGAAGGGCCGCGCGGTGATGGTGGGATGCATGCGCCAGCCGTAACCGTCGGAGCGCGTCTGCATCTGGGTGGCGTCGCCGCGGAAAAACTGGGTGCACACCAGCGCGATGTTGCTCGCATGCTGAATGCCAAGCCGCACCTCGCGGTGGTCGAGGATCGGCTTGGCCCGGTTGATCCACAGGCCCCAGTCGGGCTGGGGCGTCTGATTGTAGAACTTGAAGCGCTGGATCCGGCCGGCGGCGACCTCCGGGTGCTGATCGGAGAGGGCCTCATACCAGTACTTCGGCTGGCCGAGGGGAAACATGTCGAGGTCGCCGCGGGCGAAGGACTCCATGGCCTTGTCGGGATCGCGAATCACCTCCAGGTGGTAGCGATCGGGGTTGAAGCGCCCGCGGAAGAAACGCTTGTCGACCGCCCACCAGTCCTTCAGCCGGGTGAGCGTGACGCCCCGGCCCTTGTCGACGTCCTTCGTGTAGAGCTGGTACGGCCCGAGCTTGGGCACCTCCCGCCACTGGAACCGATCCAGCCAGTCCGGCCCGAAGTCCTGGTAGGCGTGTCGCGGATACGGGACGAAGTTGCCGAAACGGACCGCGAGATCGGGCTTCTTGTCGGGGTGGACGGTGGCGAACGTGAGTGGGTCGAAGACGATTAACTGGCGGTAATAACGGGTGTAGTAATCGTTGTACCAGGGTTCGCGCAGATGGGGGCTGCGCATGAAGTAGAGGGTGAAGACGACGTCGTCGGTCGTGAGGGGATGCCCGTCGGACCAGCGGGCCTTGGGATCGATGCGGTAGTAGAGCGTCTTGCCGTCGGGGCCGACGGCCCAGGCCGTGACCAGGCCGGGATAGGCGGCGCCGGGCAGATTGGGATGGGGCAGCACGAAGGCAGGTTCCGTGTAGTCGAGCAGATACTGGCGAATCCCGCCGGTGGCGTCGGGGCCGATGGTGCGGAGGGTGCGGGGGAAGTCCGTGATGTAGTAATTGAAGGAGCCACCCTTCTTCGCGTTGGGATCGGCGAACTCCGGCAGGTCGGCGCTGTCCTGCCATTTCAGGTCGGCGGGCACGTCGGCGGGCGTCTTGAAGACGTAGAAATCGGGCTGCTCCTTGAGGGTGCGGGCCAGGTCGGCCTCCATGACCTTGGAGTCGGCGCCGGGTGTGCCGGTGGCCGGGGCGGAGGTTTTGCCGCAGCCGGCGACCAGGAGGACCAGCGTGCAGCCAGCGAGTGAAAGGCGGAAGGACGGGAAGGCGGGCATGAAGGGATTACTGATAAGTCGTGAATTTCTTGGGATCAAACGCCTCGCGAATGGCTTCGCCGATGAAGGTGACGACCAGCAGGACGATCACGAGGGCGGAGAAGGCGGAGGCCACGATCCAGGGCGAGTTCAGATTGGAAGTGCCCTGCCGCAGCAATTCACCCCAACTGGGGGTGGGCGGCGGCAGCCCGAAGCCGAGGAAGTCGAGGGCGGTCAGCGCGCTGATGGAGCTGGCGATGGTGAACGGAATAAACGTGACGATGGTGGAGAGGACGTTCGGCAGGATATGGCGGAAGATGATCCGGGGCGTGGAGGCGCCGAGCACCTGCGCGGCGTGCACGTAGTCGCGGGCCTTCTCGCGGTAGGTCGCCGAGCGCATGTAGTACGTCATGCCCGTCCAGGAAAACAGCACCACGATGACCAGCAGCACGCCGAGATTCATGCCGATGCTGGCGGGGACGATGGAGGCCACGATGATGACGACGAAGAGGAACGGGATGTTGGACCAGATTTCGATGAGCCGCTGCACGAGCAGATCGAACCAGCCGCCGAAATAACCCATCAGGCACCCGAGCGAGATGCCCACGGCGTAGGTCAGCAGGATGAAGGCGCCGGCAAAGATGAGGGCGTTGCGGAAGCCGTAGACCAGGCGCGACAGGATATCCCGGTTGATCTGGTCGGTGCCGAGGTAGTGGCCTGTGCGCCAGTCGGGCGGACGCGGGCGGAAGGTTTCGCCCGGGTAGCAGTTCTCCAGGGGATTGAAGGGAATGGGCGGGAGGAAGATCCGGTTACGGCCGGTCGGCTCCGCGGCGAAGCGGGTCCGCAGATCGCGGTAGTTGACCTCGTAGGCGTAATCCAGGCCGAATTCCTTTCCCGTGTAGATGCGGCCGTAAGTCGGAAAATACCAGCGGCCCTCGTAGCGCACGGCGAGGGCCCGGCTGTCGACCAGCAGTTCCGCCGCGAGGGAAAGCACGACGGCCGCGGCCAGGATCAGGAAGGAAACGTACCCGCGCCGGATCGAGCGGAAACGCCGGAGCTTCTTCCGGGTCTGCGGATCGAGTTGAAGGAAGGGGAAACGCCGGGTCATGGGGGCGGGCTCACTTGAACCGGATGCGCGGATCGATCAGCGCCACGAGCACATCGGACAGGATATTGCCGAGCAAGATGAGCAGGGAGGAGATAATCAGCACGCCCATCACGGTGGGGTAGTCGCGGTCCACGACCGAGGTGTAGCCGAGCAGGCCCATGCCGTTGATATCGAAGATGAACTCGATGAGGAAGGAGCCGGTCACGAGCACGCTGAGGTGCTGCCCGAAGTGCGTGGCGATCGGGATGAGGGAATTGCGCAGGGCGTGGCCGAGCACGGCCTGTCGGAAGGTCACACCCTTGGCCATCGCCGTCCGGACGAAATCCGCGGCGAGGTTGTCCATCAGGTGGTTCTTCATCAGCAGTGTGACGAAGGCGAAGCTGCCGATCGTGTAGCAGACGAGGGGCAGCACGGCGTGGTGGGCGAGGTCGGCGATCTGGCCGAAGAAAGTGAGGTCGGCGTAGTCGCGGCTGTTGAAGCCACCCATGGGAAACCAGCCGAGGCGGGCGGATAGGTACACCACCAGCAGGGCGCCGAGCGCGTAACCGGGAATGGCGTAGCCGGTGAACACGATGGCCGAGGTCGCATTGTCGAGCCAGCTGCGGTGCCGGACGGCCTTGAGGATGCCGAGCGGGATGCACACGCCGTAAACCAGCAGGGTGGTCACCAAGCCGTAGAGCACGGAGACGGGGAGGCGTTGCGCGATGATGTGCAGGACCGGTTCGTTGTAGCGGTAGGAATTGCCGAGGTCGCCGCGGCAGACCCGGCCGAGCCAGATGAGGTAGGCCTGCACCGGCGGCCGGTCGAAACCGTAGTAGGCCTTGAGCTGGGCCATCTGCTCCTCGGAAATCGCGCCCCGGCCAATCTGGTTGGTCGCCGCCGCCGCCCCGTCGCCCCCCATCCGGGCCTCCATGATGGCTCGCTCAATCGGACCGCCCGGCACGACTCGCGTGATCAGGAAAACGATCAGCGTGATGCCGAGGAGAGTCGGGGGGATGAGAAGGAAGCGTCGGAGAAAATAGTCCCGCATGCCAGGGGCGTGGTGAAAGGGGCCTATGCCGACCGAACATCGGGCCGGCGGCAAGCGTTACCGGAGGATTGGTGCCGGGGATGTTCCCGGCGTGACGCGAAGCGCCTGCGGGCGGAGCGGGCACCAGGAAACGCCGTCCCGGCGCGGCACCCAGATTCACCGGCGCACCGAGTCCCTCCCGCCGCCAATGCCTTCATACAGATTTTTGTCACAGGTGTGACAAAAAACTGTATGAAGGAAACATGGGGGTTGAGGGAGGGGTGGGGTTGAGGGGAGGGGGTTGGGGGGGCGGGGGGTGGCCGGGTGCCGGAGGGTTGAGGGGCCGCTCGTCCCGGGTTTCGGCGTTTGAGTCAACGGTGCCGCGCGGCGGGCGGGCCAGTGCTTCCTCCGAATTTCCGGAAAGGTCCAGGGTGGGATCATGCTGGAGGGCCCATTTCCGCGGGGGCCGCGGACATCCCGGCGGCCGTCCCTCCGGAAGAATTCGAGAATAACACCGCCCTGGAAAGGGCCCAGCGCGGGGTTGAATTTCCTGGCAGTTTGCGCACGGTTGCCGGACTCCCCATGCGTGCGCCTCTCACATTTGCGCTGGCCCTCGCCGCCGGATCGCTCCTGTCGGCGCGTTCGCCCGCAATCACGGGCCCGCGCTCCGGTCAGTGGGCGCACGAGACCCCGAAGAGCCTGGCGCCGGATCCGCGCGTAGTCTGGGGCCGGCTCGACAACGGCTTCCGGTACGCCCTGTTGCCGCACGCCGGAGTCCCGGGCCGCGTGGCGCTCCAGTTCATCGTGCTCTCCGGCTCGCTCGACGAGCACCCGGACGAACTCGGCATCGCCCACTACATCGAGCATCTGGCGTTCGGCGGTTCCCGGAATTTCAAGGCCGATGCGATGGTGTCGCTCTTCCAGCGGCTGGGCGTCGAGTACGGCAGCGATGTCAACGCGATCACGACGTTCGACTACACCGCGTTCCGGCTCGACTTCCGGGAGAACGCCCCGGCGCTCCTGCGCGAGGGCCTGCGGCTCTTCCGGGATTTCGGCGACGGGGTGAGCTTCGAGCCGCGCATCATCGAGCAGGAGCGCCGCGTGGTGCTCGCCGAACTGCGCAACCGGAACACGCTCTCCGACCAGCGGCAGCAGGCGTCGATGCCGGTGGTGTTTCGCGGGCTCCAGTTTCCGCAGCGTTCCCCCGGAGGCAGCGAGGCGCTGATCGCGAAGTTCACCCGCGAGCAGGTCCTGCGGTTCTACCAGCGCCAATACCGTTCCGACCTGATGGTGCTCGTCGGCGTGGGGGATCTCGACGTCGCCACGCTCACGGCGGAGATCCGCGCGCTCTTTGGCGATCTGGTGCGGCCCGCGACCCCGATCCCCCCGCGGGAGGAGGGTCGGCTCGACGCCCGCTCCCTGCGCGCCGGCATCTTTCGCATCGGGGGCGTGGGCTCGGCCGCGATTGAGGCGGCCTCGGTCGTGCCCCTGCCGGTGCGACCCGACTCGGCCGAGGCGCACGTGGAGCGGCAGCAGCGCGAGTTTGTCATGGCCGTGTTTTCGGAGCGGATGCGACGCGATGGCAACGGCGTGGGCGGCGAGGCGGGTTACGAGGAGTTGCTGGGCAACGGCGTGGCGGCGGCGTCGCTCGCGCTGCCGGCGGCGGCCTGGTCCGAGGGCGTCCGGTCGCTGGAGCAGATGGTGCGACTCTCGCTCGAGCGCGGTCTCGACCCGGGCGATGTCGATGAGTTGCGCCAGCGCCAGCTCAAGCTGGCGGCGCACATGCTCGACCAATTGCCCACCCTGGATCCGGGGCCGTTGTGCGAGGCGCTGACCGAGTCGATCGCGACCCACACGGTCTTTCCGGGCTTCGCGCAAAACTACGGCTGGATGCGCGGCTGGCTCGAGCGCTTCACCGCGGCCGACGCGAAGAAGGTGTTTCGCGGCCTCTGGGATCTCGATGCCATGGCGTTTGCGATCTCCGGCGGAGTCGCGCTGGACCTCACCCCGGCCAAGGTGTTGGAGGAGGTGCAGAAAGTCCGGCGCAGCGGCCTGGGCAACGTGATGCCCCGCTCGCGGCACGCCACGCCCTTCCAGGTGCCGAAGTTTGCCACGCCCACCAGCGTCGTGGCCCGGCGCGAGTTGCCGCAATTGGGGGCGAAGCTCCTGCGCTTCGGGAACAACGTGCGACTGAACTTTGTGCCCGGCCGGCAGGAGCCGGGTCTGGTCTACGCGGTCGTGCGGGTGGGCTCGGGTCTGCTGGAGATGCCCGGCAACAAACCCGCGCTGAAGGAATTCGGCCTCAACACCCTGCTCGCGAGCGGGGCGGTGCATTTCCGGCCGGAACAATTCAACGCCCTGGTCGACGAGCGCCTGCTCCAGTTCAGTTTCGACATCACCGATCGCGACGCCTTCACCTTTCGCGGCCTGATGGCGGCCGAGCACCTCGATGTCTTTCTCGGCCTCGTCGCCGACATCCTCTACGCGCCGCAATTCAACAGCTTCGTCCACGAGGATCAGCGCCTGCAGGCCGCGATGGGCCGGGCGTCGGGCAGCATGGGCATGGGCGAGGGGCTGCGCGAGCTGACCGACCATTTGTTCAAGGGTGACCCGCGCTTCACCTGGGGTTCACCGCTCGATTACATGAAGATGAGCGTGGTCGACGTGCGACGGTGGATGGAGCCCTCGCTCGCCCGCGGCTATGTGGAGGCGACAATTGCCGGCGACGTCACGGAGGACGTCGTGGTCGCCACCATGACGCGGACGCTGGGCGCGCTGCGGCCGCGGGCGGAGGAGAAGACGACCGCGGTGCCGCCGAAGCCGGTGCGGATCACCGCCGACGCGGGGTTTTATCGCATCGAATTTGTGGGTGAACAAAACGTGGGCCTGGTGGTCGGCACCTGGCCGGTGACGGAGCCGCTGCACGTGCGGGACCAGGCCGCGCTGGAATTGCTGGCGAAGATCCTGGAAATCCGGGTGCGCCACGAAGTGCGCGAGAAGCTTGGCCTGGCATATTCCCCGTCGGCCGAGTTCAAGTCGTACGACGGTTTCAAGAACTTCGCGGTGATGCGGGCGCAGATCGACTGTGCCCCCAACGACACTTCGCGAGTCGCGCCGCTGATCACCGCCATTGGCGCGGAGGTGGCGGCGAAGGGCGTCGGCGAGGGCGAATTCATCGGCGCGCGGGGCATCCTGAAGAGCCAGTTGAAGCAGGCGTTCCGGGAGAATTCCTTCCTGGTTGACGTGCTCATGCGCGCCCAGGAGCGCCCGCAGGAGACGGAGGAGATCGTCGCCCTGCGCGGCGGGATGATGGACACGATCACGATCGAGGAGGTGAACCGCTGGGCGGCGAAGGTGCTGGCCGCGACGAATTGCCGCAGCGCGGCCGTGGTGCCGAAGGCGTTCGTGGGCCTGTTCGAGGCCGGGCGGTGAGCCGGGCATGGCGCCAGGCCGGGACGAGAAACAGGGGGGTGCGTTCGAGGTGGGCGGGGTGCCCTCACCCCGCTTCTGGTCGTATTTGCGGAGTGGGAGGCGCGGGGTGAGGGCACCCCGCCCACAAATTTTGGGATCAGATGAATCGACGCGACCCTCGACCAAGTAATACTGGATTCAAATTACGACCCATGACAGCGGATGAAAAAGCCATCGCGGAGGCGGAGCAGGCGGGGTTCGACCTGAGCCTGGTCGATCTCAACCTGCGCCTGACGCCCACGGAACGGTGTCGGCAACACGACCTCGCGCTGGGCTTCGTGATGGAACTGCAGCAGGCGCGGACGAAAAAAGATGCAAGACTTCACGCAATTGATCCGTCGCCTCGTTGAGGCTGGTTTTGAGTTTGTCATTATCGGTGGCTACGCGGCGGTGACTCACGGCTCGTCGATGGTCACTCGCGCCCTTGATATTTGCGCCGTGTTGACCGACGAGACGGTCGAGAAATTGCGGGAGGTGCTGGCGGGGTGGCATCCCCGGCACCGGATGACGCCGCAGGAACTTTCATTCCTCGAGTTTCCGAAATCCGGATCCGTGCAAAACCTGTATTTGCGGACCGACGTGGGTGTCATCGACATCCTGACTTCCGTTCTCGGAGTCGGGGATTTTGCGCGACTGAAGGCGACCGCGGAAGCTTACGAGATTAGCGGATGTCAGTGCTTCGTGATCTCCCTCGCGGATCTCATCGCCGCCAAGGAGGCGCTCGGGCGCGAGAAAGACTTGCTGGCCGCGAAGGAGCTGCGCGCCATCGCCGCCAAGCGCCGCCAGGCGTGATCAACAGGGCGCTGTAAGTTCAGGGGCCCCTCGGAATCCATGCCGAAACTCGGAGGCGATGTAACTCAATGGTGCACCTTGTGAGGCATGAGTGTTCCTGCGGGAAGCTGCTAGACAGGCGGAACCCTTTGGGCGACGCTCGCCAGCGTGCACGCTATTCGCTTGGTCGCTGCGCTGACACTTCTCTTCCTTGCCACCGCCGGAGCGCAGGAGACATGGACGGCCGCAGTCTCACCCACGACCCAGAACCTCTGGAGCGTGGGCTATGGCGGCGGACAGTTTGTCGCCGTCGGTGAAAATGGCACAATTGTCAGCTCGCCCGACGGATTGACGTGGACTTCCCGCATCGCCGGCATTCCCGCAACCTGGCTGGTCGCCGCCGCATATGGCGGAGGTACATGGGTTGTGGTGGGGGATCGCGGCCTGATACTGACGTCATCGGATTTGGTCGCTTGGTACCTTCGGGCCAGCGGGACCACGGCGCGGATTAACGGAGTCGCCTATGGCGGTGGTCGCTGGATCGCAGTCGCAGAGTCGGGCGAATTGCTCACGTCCACCAACGCTTCGCTCTGGACCGCGCTCCGGCCGAGCAGCGACCGACTGCATGGAATCGTGTACGCGTACGGTCAATTTGTCATCACCGGCGACAATGGTCTCGTGCGCACGACAATCGATACCACCGATTACAGCGAAAGAGTGCTGCCCGGGAATGGTTCCGTGACGGCGCAGTTGTCGGGTCCGGCAGCAGTCTGGCGTTTTCACGCGCCAGCAGTGCCAGTGAGGGCGACTATACGGTGGTCGTCACCAACAGCCTTGGTCGCACCTTCAGCCTGCCGGCCCGTCTCACGGTCGATACCACCGCCCGTCTCGCGAACATCTCCACGCGCACGAGTATCAGCGCGGAGCGACCGCTCATCGCCGGTTTTGTGATCACCGGAGACGCCGGTCAGCGCGTTCTGGTGCGCGGTATCGGCCCCGGGCTCACACAGTTTGGCCTCACGGGCACGCTCCCTGATCCGGCGATTGCGGTGGTCGATGGCACGGGGCGGGTGGTTGCCAGCAACAACAACTTCGATTCGACGGCAACACCGGCTGGCCTGGTCGAAGGCGTCGGTGCTTTTCGCCTGACGTCCACGCTCGACGCGGCCCTTCTGGCCACACTTCCGTCCGGTGCGTACACGGTGCAACTGACAGACACCGCAGCTCGCAGCGGCGTGGGACTCCTTGAGGTTTACCGGGCTGATGACGCCCCGTCCCGGCTCGTGAATCTGTCCAGCCGCGGCTTTGTCGGCACCGCCTCCTCGCTGGCCATCGCCGGCATCGCCGTGGAGGGGGAACGTCCCCGGCAGTTCCTTATCCGTGGGGTCGGCCCGGCGCTGCAGATCTTTGGGGTAACTGACGCTCTTGTCGACCCGGTGCTCAACCTCACGTCAGCGGCCGGCGACTCTCTCTTTCGCAACGATGACTGGGGCTCCTCGGGCAACGGCGCCGAACTGGCGACGACCTCCGCACGACTGGGCGCATTCGCACTGCCCAGTGGGTCCAAGGATGCCGCACTGCTCGTCACCCTTGCCCCTGGAAACTACACCGCCCTTGTCAACGGTCAGGGCGACACCACTGGAACGGCGCTGATCGAAGTGTATGAGGTGCCCTGAGACGATGGGATACACGAGGCCGTAGCCTTGACGAGCGCAGGCGGGTTTTGAAATTGTTACGCCAAGAGTGGCGCGGAGTCCGCGCCCTATCAGGGAATGGGTTGCGAAAAGCACAGGTGTAGGGCCGCACCTTGGTGCGCGCCGGAAGTTTGGCACGAGAATCGTTATGTTTTTGAGGCGTGGACCAAGGTCCAGCCCTACCACCATACTCGTACCTGCATCGTCAAATCGTCGCGAATGTGTACGATTAGGATCGATACCAGGATACTCGGGGAAGCGCAGCCGGGGGGGCTGCTCATGGTCGCCACGGCCCCGCCGGAAAACTACGCCGCGAAAAATTTCAGGATGCGCCGCAGGCTTGCGACGAGCAGGTCGATCTCCTCCTCGGTGTTGTAGACGTAGAAACTCGCCCGCGTCGTGCTGCTAAGGCCGAGCTTGCGCATCAGCGGCTGGTTGCAGTGGTGGCCACCGCGCAGGGCGAGACCATCCTCGTCGGCGAAGGTCACGACGTCGTGGGCGTGCACATCGGCGAGGGCGAAGCTCACCAGGCTGCTGCGTTCCCCCCGGGGACCGAGCAGCCGGATGCCGGGCAGCGCGGAGAGTTTTTCGTAGGCGAGACGGGCGAGGGCACCGTCGTGCCGGGCGATGGCGTCGCGGCCGAGCTCGTCGAGATAATCGCAGGCGACGCCGAGCGCGATGGCATCGGCGATGTTGGGCGTGCCGGCCTCGAAGCGTTCGGGCGTGGGTTTCCACGTGGCGCCCGCGTAGTCGACGGTGACGACCATGCCACCGCCGGTTTCATCCGGCGCCAGGACGTCGAGCAGGGCGCGGCGGCCGTAGAGTACACCGATGCCGGTGGGGCCGCACATCTTGTGGCCGGAAAACGCGACGAAGTCGGCCCCGATGGCCCGGACATCGAACGGCCCGTGGCCGATGGACTGGGCGGCGTCGATCACGGTCACCGCTCCGACGGCGCGGGCGCGCGCGCAGAGGTCGGAGACCGGGTTGATGGTGCCGAGCGTGTTGGAGATGTGGGTGAACGCGAAGACCTTCACGGCCGGGGTGAGCAGGGTGTCGAGCGCGGCGAGGTCGAGGCCACCTTCGGCATCGGCCCCGAGCACGGGCACGAGGCGAAGCGTGGCGCCGGTGGTCCGGGCCAGTTGCTGCCACGGCACGAGGTTGGAGTGGTGCTCCATCTCGGTGGCGAGAATGACATCGCCGGCCTGGAGGCGGGCGCGGTAGCCGTGGGCGACAAGGTTGATGCCCTCAGTCGTGCCGCGCGTGAAAATGATCTCGGCGGGATCGGCGGCGTTGATGAACCTGGCCATCCGGGTGCGGGCTCCCTCGTAAGCGGTGGTCGCGCGCATGGAGAGCGTGTGCAGCCCGCGGTGCACGTTGCTGTTGTCGCGTTCGTAATAGTGCACGAGGGCGTCGATCACGCGGCGGGGCTTTTGGGCGGTGGCGGCGTTGTCGAGGTAGACCAGCGGCTTGCCGTTCACCGTTTGGTGCAGGACGGGAAAATCGGAGCGAAGGTCACGGCCAGAGAGCATGGAGGGAAGACAACGCCAGGGTGGCGGGGTGTCACCATCCGAGTTTGTCCCGAGTTGGCAAACGGCGCGGTGAGATCCGCAGGCAACCCTCCGGACGGCGCGCGGGCCAGTGGAGGCGGCCGCCGGCCGTGCACCGCACGAACCCCAGGGCGTCGCCAGCGGGTTGCGCAGGTGGCTTTCCCCCCGTGCCTCCCGGAGTTGGCTCACGCGAAGCGGCGGGGACTTCTTCGCGCGCATCGCGGCTTCGCGTGAGCTCCTGTCTTGTTTCTTGATGGTGGTAGGTCGAAGCAAGGTGCCGGGCGGAATACCGTCGGATCGGCCGCCGGTTTCTGCCCGAATTTGGAGTAAAGCGGGTGAAGGTGAGGGTGAGGCCTGAGGTGTTTTGTTTCCCGTCTGCTCTCCTCTGAGAAACGTGGTGCCCGGGGCGGGGCTCGAACCCGCACGCTCTTACGAGCAAGGGATTTTAAGTCCCTAGTGTCTACCATTCCACCACCCGGGCGACCGGCTCTGCAGCGGAACCACGTCGCCGGGTCGAGTGGCGGCGACCGGCGGCATGGGTCCGGCGGAGAGGAAAGCGCAGCGGGTGGGTGGACTCCAGCCAAACCTCTCCGGGCCGCGGCCCGGAGTCGGCTGCCGCGGCCCGCGCCGACCACCCTCCGTACCGCTCAGGCCGGCGCGGTTTCGGCGTCGCTCTCCATCCCGACACAGGAGCACACCAGATTGCGATCCCCGTAGACATTGTCGACGCGCCCGACACTCGGCCAAAACTTGCCCGCCCGGGTGAACCGATCCGGGAAGGCCGCGGTTGCCCGCGAGTAGGGATGGTCCCAAGCGTCGGCGCAGACCACCTTGGCGGTGTGAGGCGCATGTTTGAGCGGGTTGTTGGCCTTGTCGGACTCGCCGTTCACCACCGCCTGCATCTCGCCGTGAATCGCGATCATCGCCTCGCAGAAACGGTCGAGTTCGCTCTTCGCCTCGCTCTCGGTGGGTTCGATCATGAGCGTGCCCGGCACGGGAAACGACATCGTGGGCGCGTGATAGCCATAGTCCATCAGGCGCTTGGCGGCGTCCTCGACCTCGAGGCCGTGTTTCTTCCAGGCGCGGAAATCGATGATGCACTCGTGGGCGATCAGTCCGGCGTTGCCGCGGTAGAGCACGGGGAAGAACGGATCGAGCCGCTTGGCGACGTAATTGGCGTTGAGGATCGCGCGCTGGGTGGCCGCGGTGAGCCCGTCGGGCCCCATCAGGCGGATGTACATCCACGAGATGACCAGGATGCTCGCGCTGCCGTAAGGCGCGGCGCTGACGGCGCCGATTGCGGTGGCGGCATGGCCCGCGGCGGAGGTCACCGGCGAGACGGGATGGGAGGGCAGAAACGGCGCGAGGTGCGACGCCACGCCGATGGGGCCCATGCCCGGGCCGCCGCCGCCGTGCGGGATGCAGAACGTCTTGTGGAGGTTGAGGTGACAGACGTCGGCCCCGATGTGGCCCGGGGAGGTGAGGCCGACCTGGGCGTTCATGTTGGCGCCATCCATGTAAACCTGGCCCCCGTGTTCGTGGACCAGGGCGCAGATGTCCTTGATCCCCGCCTCAAACACGCCGTGGGTCGAGGGGTAGGTGACCATGAGCGCCGCGAGGTCGCGGGCGTGCGCGATCACCTTGGTGCGGAGATCCCCGAGGTCGATGTTGCCGCTGGCGTCGCAGGCGACCGGCACGACCTTGAAACCGCACATCGCCGCGCTCGCCGGATTGGTGCCGTGCGCACTCGTGGGGATGAGGCAGATGTGGCGGTGACCTTCACCGCGCGATTCGTGGTAGGCGCGGATGACGAGGAGGCCGGCGTATTCCCCCTGGGAACCGGCATTGGGCTGGAGCGAGACGGCCGCGAAGCCGGTGCACTCGGCGAGCCAGGTTTCGAGATCGGCGAAGAGCTTCTGGTAACCGCGCGTCTGGTCCGCCGGAGCGAAGGGGTGGAGCCGGCCAAACTCCGGCCACGACACCGGAAACATCTCGCTCGTGGCGTTGAGCTTCATCGTGCAGGAGCCCAGCGAGATCATCGAGTGCACCAGGGAGAGATCCTTCCCCTCAAGCCGCTTGATGTAGCGCAGCATCTCGTGCTCCGTGTGATGGCGGTTGAACACCGGGTGACCCAGGAAGGGCGACGTGCGCGCCAACGGCGGGGGAAAATCAGCCGCCTGAGGTTCGGCGTCAGCGTCCAGCGCGCCAGCCAATTGGGCCGACTCGCTGAAACAGGTGAGCAACGTCTCCACCTCCTCGACCGTCGTCGTTTCGTCGAGGGAGAGGCCGACCGTGTAGTCGTCGAGGCGACGAAGGTTGATCTTCTTCGCCTCGGCGGCGGCGTGGACCCGCCCGGCGGCGACGTTGCCGATGGTGAGGGTGTCGAAGACCGGTTCGGCGTTGACCGTGGCGCCGGCGGTACGCAGTCCCGCGGCGAGGAGTGCGGTGAGCCGTTGCACCCGGCGGGCGCTGCGCTTGAGGCCCGCCGGTCCGTGATAGACGGCGTACATCGATGCCATGACGGCGAGCAGCACCTGGGCGGTGCAGATGTTCGACGTGGCCTTGTCGCGGCGGATGTGTTGCTCGCGCGTGCCCAGCGCGAGGCGCATGGCGGGATCGCCCTGCGCATCCTTCGACACCCCGACCAGCCGCCCGGGCATCTGACGCTTGAAGGCGTCCTTGGTGGCGAGGAAACCGGCGTGGGGGCCGCCGAAACCCATCGGCACACCGAAGCGCTGGGCGGAGCCGACGGCGACATCGGCGCCGAATTCGCCCGGCGCCCGCAGCAGCGTGAGCGCGAGCAGATCGGTCGCGACGATGGTGAAGGCGCCGGCGGCGTGGGCCGCGGCGAAGAATGCCTCGAAGTCGTGGATCGAGCCCGTGGTGTCCGGGTATTGCACGAGGGCGCCGAAGCAGGAGGTGCCGAACGAAAAGGTGCGATGGTCGCCGACCGCGATCTCGATGCCCAGGGGCTGTGCGCGCGTCTTGAGGATGTCGATCGTCTGCGGATGGCACTGCGCGGAGACGAAGAACACCCGGTGCGCCGCGGTCTCGCCCTCCTTCAGGCGATGGCACATCATCATGGCCTCGGCGGCGGCGGTCCCCTCGTCGAGCATGGAGGCGTTGGCGATTTCCAGGCCGGTGAGATCGGTGACGAGGGTCTGGAAGTTCAGCAGCGCCTCGAGGCGGCCCTGGGAAATTTCGGCCTGGTAGGGGGTGTAGGCCGTGTACCAGGACGGGTTTTCCAGGATGTTGCGCTGGATGACGCCGGGCGTGGCGGTGTCGTAATAGCCGAGGCCGATGAAGCTGCGAAAGACCCGGTTCTCGCTGGCGATGCCGCGCAGTTCGGTCAGGGCCGCGCCCTCGCCGAGGGCCGGGGGCAGGTTGAGCGGACCGCGGCGGATGGCGGCCGGCACCGCGGTCTCGGTCAACGAGTCGAGCGACGCCTGGCCCAGCGCCGCGAGCATCGTGGCGGTGTCGGCGGCATGATCGCCGTGGTGTCGGCGCGCGAAAGTGTCGGTGGGAGCGAGGAGGTCGCGAAGCGAGGACATGATTTCGGCGGAAGCTAGGGCCCCGCCGGGGCTCCGCAACCGCGATTTGGCGATTGAGGCGAGTTTACGGCATTGTTTCCCCGGGGCGGAGCCGGTCTTTTGGGGCATGACCCGTGCCGAATGCGCCGCCTGGATCGATCGCCGCCTGGCGGAGCTTTACCCGGAGACTCCGGTGCCCCTGACGCACCGCGATCCCTTTACGCTGCTGGTCGCGGTGCTGCTGTCGGCGCAGTGCACCGATAAGCGGGTCAACGAGGTCACGCCGGCGCTCTTTGCGCGGGCGGACACGCCCGGGGCCATGCGAGCGGTGCCGGTGGAGGAAATCCAGCGCATCATCCGCCCGTGTGGGTTGTCGCCCCAGAAGGCGAAGGCGATCGCGGGGCTCTCGCGCCTCCTGGTCGAGCGGCATGGCGGCGGAGTGCCACGCAGCTTCGAGGAACTCGAGGAGTTGCCGGGCGTGGGGCACAAGACCGCGAGTGTGGTGATGGCGCAGGCGTTTGGGGTGCCGGCCTTTCCGGTGGACACCCATATTCACCGACTGGCGCAGCGTTGGAAGCTGACGAACGGCCGGAGCGTGGAGCAGACGGAGCGCGACCTGAAGGCACTCTTTCCCCGGGAGCATTGGAACCCGCTCCACTTGCGGATGATCTTCTACGGGCGCGAGCATTGCACCGCCCGGGGCTGCGACGGGACAGCGTGCGAGGTGTGCCGGACGGTCGTGCCGGGGCGAAAGCGCGGCGTGAAGACGAGGAAGTAGTTCCGCCCATTCGTGGCTTTTGTTGCGAGCGAAGGTTGGTGGACGCTCCGGGCGTCACGCCACGTCGAGTGCCCAAACGCGCCGGTTGCCGTTTGGTTGCTGGAAGGAAAAGCACTTGCAGGGTCTTTCTTGCAAGGCACGACCGGAACCCTCTTCAGCAATTCAGGCCGCCAGACTTACACCTCCGGCGCTGGCGAAGCTTACAGAATCACGCCATCCCGGGGCGGAGTGTAAACTTTCGGCTAGCAGAGTCAGCAGCGGAGATGAGCGGTTTCTCCGTCTGCGGTTTGACGCCTCAGCGGCCTTTCTTGCCGTGTTCGGCCGGCGCGTTCGCCGCCTTGACCAGCAATTCGCGCCACTGGCTTTCGTCGACCTTCTCCAGGGTGCCGCCGAAATGAACCGGTTGGCGCAGGTTCGTGTAACCGTCGCTGCCCGTATCGGCGGAAAGCAGACCCGCCGTCGCCAACGGCGCGGCGAGCGGACCGCGGAAGCCCAGTTGCAGGTCCAGACTGAGGGGCTGCGCGCGGAACGGCCGGCCGGGTACCGCCGTGATCTCGCCGGATCCGGTCACCCGCCCATTCGGCGCCGTGGCGGCAATCTGCGTGAGGTGGATCGTACGATCCGCCCCGCGGACAGCGGTGAGCGTGATGTTGTCGCAGCGGATCTCCGCGACTTGGGGCGTGAAATCCAGGATCGCCTCGGCGGCCTTGCTGTAGGCGCCCTGGCCGTTGAAGAGGGCGTTCCGGTCGAGGCCGAGCAGCGTACCAAAGGCGGAACCGACGCTGGCAATGGCGTCCTTCACCGGCGCCGGGGTCTCCAGGATCGATTCCGCCGTATTCGTTTTCAACAGACGCAGGATCCCGCCCCGGTTCGTCAGCCGCAATTCCTCCCGCCGCCGGGCGACGAGATCCGCCAGGTTGACGCCGTCGGCGGTGAGTGTGCCCGTCGCCGCGCAACGACCCTCCACCACGGGCTCGCTTCCTGCATCGGCGGAGCCGAGCCACGTCGCCAGGTCGACGGTATCGACCGTCGTGGTGGCTTTGACGCCGTAGGGAGTGGCCGCCGCGGCGTCGAAGGAGATGACGCCTTCCGCCGTGGCCTGACTGCGGGGGGCGTCTTCCTTCCCTTTGCCACGGGCGGCCTCTCCCATCGCGGCGCGGCCGTGTCGCACCCACGTGATCCCGTCGTCGGGCGCACTGGCCTTCGCGCCGGGGATCGGGGCCGCGACCTTGGCTGGCTTCAGGGGCGCGAAGGCACCGTGGCCGCCCACCAGCCGAAGCGAAGCCGGGGCCAGCTCGAGTGTGCCGCCCACCTCCTGGCCATCCAGATTTCCCGCCTGCAATTGATAACAATTGATCTTCACGCGACCGACCCAATCGCCCCAGAAGGGCTGCGGGTCGCGTGGCGGCGCCGTCCCCGGGGCGCCCCCGTGCCACGCGGCTTGAAGGGCCGGCCACGTGACCCCGTTGGGCAGGGGCACGGCGGCGGCCAGCAGGCCCAGGTGCGCCAGGTTGAATTTCACCGCGTTCAGGTCGACCTCCACCTGCCGCCCCGACTTACCCCGGGCGGAGGTTCCTTCCGCCGAAAATTCCGACGCCTCCGCGCCCGCCACGATTTTCACCATGGTCTTGAACACAACTCCGCCGCGGGTATCGGCCACGATGTGTCCGCTGGCGTCGAGCGCATGGGAGGGATCGTGCCCGATCACGTTAATCTTGCCCTTCAGATCCACCATCGGGCCCACGTAGCCGGAGACCTCGCCGGTGGCCGAGCGGCCTCGCAGCCAGCCGGTTTCGGCGAGGGCTGGTTGCGAAGCCAGGGCGTCGAGGTCGGCGGTCCAGGTGGCGGTGAGGGCGGCTCGGCCGCCTGCGCCTGCCAGGGGCGAAAGCTTCGCTTCGATGGTCGCGAGGTGCCGGCCGCCGCTGCTCAGGGTCAGCGGCTTGCCCTGCACCTGCCACCCCTGCTTCGCCGTGTGCGTGGCGAGCAGCGCCAGGGATACGTCAAGATCGCGGCCGAGCAGGTGCCCCGCCCGGTGCACGGAGACGCCGGTCGTGGTGAAGGGCTTCGTGGAGCGCAGGGCGAATCCGCCGTCGATGACCTTGACGGCGAAGTCCCCCGTCGCATCGCGTCCGGTCAACGCGAGCCCGTCCGCCAGTGCGGGCAGCGCGGCCACCGGACATTCCTGAAGCGAGCCCAGCAGCCAGTCGGCGTTCGGTTCGGGCAGTTCCACGTCGCCGGTGGTAGCGTCGACGACGAAGGTCTGGACAGAATGCACCGTGGCGATCGGCTGGGTGCCGGCGAGGGAGGCCTCGAGGCGTTTGACTTCCAGGAGGTGCCAGCGACGCGTGAGATCGAATGTGGTATCGAGGGTCACGGCGCCCAGGCGGGAGAAGGCGAGGAGCCATTCACCCGGATGGTTGGAGGCGATCTTGAGGCGGCCGGCGGCATCGATCCGCGAGAAGGCGGCGTCGGTGTCGAAACGACCCTCGCCGGCGGCGGCCAGGGCGGGCAGGCGGCGATCCGGAAGAAATTTTGCCAAGTCGTCGTCCTGCAGATCGAGTTTCCAGGTGCCGGCCCACCGACCCGGCTCCGGCGCAACCCTCGCCACGAACGAGGCGAGACGGCGATCGGCGCGGATGACGTCCACGGTGTAGGTGTCGGCGCCGGTGTCGCCGGTCGTCGCGATCGCGGCGGTCAGGGAGAGATCGCCGGGCAGCGAGCTGTCGGCGGCTGCCAGCCGGCCGGCGAATTCGACGCGTGAGAAATTCCCCTGCACTCCCACGTCCACGCGCAGCCGGCCATGGGCCGCGAGGGCCGCTGCGGCGGGGCGTTGGCCGGCCCGGATGCCGTTGAGATCGAGGGTGAAGCTGCCGGTGCGGCCGGCCGCGATGCCTCCCCCGGCCGCGGTCACGTGCACGGGAACGGGATCCTTTTCTCCCGGGGTGGCGAACAGGATCTCACCTTCCACCTCGAGCCCGTCGAGCGAGGCACCGACCGGAAGCTGCCACCCGCGGAGGAGGCCGCTCCGGTCGCCTGCCGCGGGTGGCGTGGAGGCGGTTTGAGCCGGCGCCGCGGCTGGAGCCGAAGGCCCGCCCCCGGGTGCGGTCGGTCGGCGGCTGAGGTCCAGGATCCAGCCCTTGGCTTGGAGACTGCCGATGAGAATCGTGCGATCCCACAACGCCGTCTTGAGGGGCAGGCGGGCTTCCAGCGCGGGTACGGTGAGCACGGCCCCGCCGGATTCCACGCGCAGGTCGGCGAGGCGGAGATGGGAGAGCCCGGCCGACACCGATCCGATCGAAACCTGCCAGCCCGGGACGCTGCCCAGCGCCCATTCCGCCAACCAAGTCTGGACGAAGGGCGTGAACGCCGCGCCGATGGCCAGCGCGAGCAACGCGAGGACCAGGACGACGAAGGAGAGGAAGCAGCGGAGGAGTCTCAAGCGGGGGAGGAAGTCGTCTGACCACATTTTGCCCCCCGGGTGCCCGGGTAAAGGGCGAGGTCTTCATGCGCAATCGGCACGGCACGCCGGAACTTGCGCCGGTTTCGGAATGCCGTAGGCGCGGAGTAATACTCCGAGGGGCGCCTGCGTCTCGCCGGTAGTCCTCGGCGTTCGGTCGAGGGTAGCGGAGGCTTCGGCGAGACGCCAAAGCCAGCACCCGGGACGGGTGCGCTCCCCGGACCAGGGGTGAGAGAGTGGTGAAGCGAGAGGCCCATGGCGGAAGGAAGTACGGGTGGGGGTGAGTGAGGCCGCAGTTGGCGGAATCATGCAACCCGTTTTGGGCATTCACGATTGGTCTTCGGTCTGCTTCCGCCAGTTTTTCTGGGGGACAGGGAATCCCTGGAATCGGAGCGCATCGGCCGGTTGACAGTGGCGAGTACGGCGGCGGCGAAGAGACGCGCCGCCCTGCTACCGTTACGAAGGTCGTGAGCGGTAGGGCGCGGACTCCGCTCCGCGCCGTGGTCGGTACGACCACCGGGAGATGGGCCAACCGACGGGGTCCTCCCTACTTCAGGATTTCCTTCTCCCAGTCGCGGAATTCCCAGGCGTCCTTGCGGACGGCGTGGCCGTTTTCGAGCAGGGCGTTGTTGAGGAAGACGTCGTCGCCGCCCTCCGCGCCGAGGAATACGTCGGCGAGGTAACGGTCGTATTTGTCGGGTTTGGACGTGTTGATGCTGACCGCCGCGGCGGCGGCCACCGCGGCGAGGGTGAAGCGTTTCGCCGCCTTGCCGCCCGGCGTGTCGATCTCCGGGCAGTCGAGGCCGCGCAGGCGCAGCTTTTGCTCCACGATACATTGCGGGAAAAGTTCGATCTCGACGACCAGCGTGTCGCCATCGATCACCCGGGGGACGGTGGCGCGATACGTGAAGAGGTCGGCTTTCGTGGCGTCGTCCGCGGGCGAGATCGCACCGGCTTCGTCGAGGCGGACAAACCCGCCCTCCTCGAGGCCGCGGGCCTCGGCCGCGGTGAGCGGGCGATAGATCTTGAAACCGAGATCAACGGCGAGGCGATCGCCGCGGGCCACGAGGCGGTACACCCCGGGCGTGCCGCGTTTGGGGACGAGGAGTCTGGCGGCCGGCGGGGTCGGCGCAGTCTCGCTCGCGGCCTCATCTGCCGGAGCGGCGAGCAGCGCGAGTTCGCGGACGCGGGTTTCGAGTTGCGGCGAGGTCCAGCCGCGTTTCAGCGCTTCGGCGGTCACCGCCTTGCGCTGGGCCTCGTCCGGGATCTGGATCAGGACGCGGTAGTGGGCCCAGGTGAATTCTGCACGGTCGTGCAGAATTGGGTAGGCCCGGGCGAATTGGAGGCATTGGTAGAGCACGCGGGCGCTGACTTCGAGGTCGCGGGCGAGCCGGGGCACGACCTGGGCCCCGTAGGCGGCGCGATCCGCGTTGAGCAGCAGGTGTTGCTGGATGAGGCGGCCGGTTTCCCAGTAAGTGCGCACCTTGGCGCGTTCGATCAGGCGCTGGCCGTGGAGCAAGGTGGCCTCGACGCCACGCCGCAATTCGGCGTAGGTGCGCGGGGCGGGGGCGAGGGCAGCGAGGGTGCGGGAGGGCATTTGGCGGTTCCTGTCGCCGATATTGTTGGGTTCCGTCCGTTTGCGCGGTCAGTTTCACGCCGCCCGAGGATCGTGCTGAAGCCACGCCACTTGCAGGACCATTACACGGTGGTCACGGTTGCCACCTTGCCGGTCAACCGGTCCAAGCCGAGTGCCAACAGCCGTTCGCCGAACAGCCGTTGTTTGCGCCTTCCCGCATCGGCCCCGGCCGGCCATTGAGCCAGCCCGGCACGGAGAGACGCCACCGCGGGGCTGCAGCCTTCCTTCGTGAGCAGCCAATCCACCGTAGCCAGCAATTCCAAGCCAAGCGGGGATTGGAACCCGTCAATCAAAGCGTCCGTTTCTTCCAAGGCGGCAGCGTAGGGTCTGGCCTCGGACGTGCGAAGGAAAGCGGCGACCACCTCCGTTTCAGCGTCGGCAAAGGCGATCGTATCCATCGGGCCGCAGTCGCTGATACGCTTGTCACTGCGCAGATAGCTGCCGTCGAGTGCGTCCAGCAGATGATTGAGGCGCGAAGAGTAAGGGCCATAACGGTCGGCTTGGAAATGCAGGTTCAACACATCGTCCAGCCCGCGTTGGCGGATGGAACGTTCGAGGAACCACGCCAGTTTCTGGACTTCGAGCAGGGTGCATTCGATACCCAGCACCCAGTAGCGCCGAATCGCCTCGGCAATGAGTGCACGGGCCACGGTCAGTTTCTTCACGCCCTCGCGCTTCGCGACATTCTGGTACTTGTCCGTCGGTTCAAAGGCCAAGACTTCCACTCCCTTCAGATCGGTGAGGGCGGCCTCGATGAGCGGACGGACCTCGTGCCATTCGAGTCCGCCGTTGCCGCAGCCCAGCGGGGGCAGCGCGAGCGACCGGATACCCTTGTGCTGCACGACGCCCACGAGGTCCCGGAGGCCCGCTTCGATCCACTCGATGCGCGAGGGTTGCCGCCAGTGTTGCTTGGTCGGAAAATTGATGATCCATTTTGCGCCGCTCAATTCGCCGGTGGCGGTGACAAACATCCGTCCAGTGCGCACCTCTCCGGCTTTGCAGGCGGCGGCGTAGGCCTTGAAGTTGTCGGGGAACCGTTCCTTGAACATCAGGGCGATGCCACGACCCATCACGCCGACGGTGTTGACCGTGTTCACCACGGCCTCGACTTCAGCTTCCAGCAAATTGCCCTGGCGGAAGGTAATCATGTTCAAAAATACCAGTTCGGTTGCACAACCAGCTTGGGAGTGAGGTTGCGCCGTTGCAGTTCGGGTTGCAACCGCGCCTTTGCGGCTTCGCTGTGGCAGCCGATGCCCAAAAGCGCCGGTACCGGCAGGTGGCGGTGTCCTGGGCTCCGAGCCCGTGGTAGAGGCCCATGTAGCCGTGGTTTTGAAAGATGGCGTAGTCGCGCGGCTCGACAACTCCGGCATCCTTCGCGGCATCGGCGAGTTGGGAGTTGTGCTGCCGCAGCTCGGAACGGATGGTCAGACGACGCTGCGTTTCCACTTCCTCATCGCTGAGTTCCTGCCGCCGGGTCTGGATGGCGAAGTAGGTCTGGCCCAGCGCCACGATTTCCTTGGTCGGGTTGGCATTCTGGATGACGAGATAGCAGCCGTATCGCGACATCACGGTCGGGATGGCACGCTGCGCACCGCTGCCGATGTCGACCATTTCGTCGATTCCGACGAAATGGTCCTCCACGCGCTGACCGCTGTTGAAACAGGCGGTGCGGGCCTTCTCGATCACGGCGAGAAAGTGGCGGTAATTCACATAGCCGAGCACGCGGGCAAAGTCGCGGCTGGACCAAAATTCGTTGCCCGCCGGGTTCGTCCGGCGGATGGCCTCAAACGGGGTGATGTCTTGGCTCATGGCGTGACGGGGTGAATCTGAATCATTCGCGGCCTTCGGCTTTGATGACGGCGAGGAGGTCGGGGCTGTCGGCGGTGAGGCGGAGGTGGCGGTTGCGGATCTTTGACACGGGTGAATTGAGGGTGCGGTGCAGGTCGGCGAGGCGGATACGCCTCTGTTCGACTAATATTCAGCTCACCAAGTTCGAGATAGCATTCAGCTTTTCCTCTACCTCGGGCGGGACTTCCTCACGCCTCATCTGTTGAGCGAGCAGGAAATAGTCGCTCTTGGAAAGGGTAACTTCGGCTTTGGCCAGAAACTCTGGCAGCAGGGTTTTGCTCGCCGGTTCTGCGCGAAGAAACGCGCTCGCGTCGAGTGGCGAATTGAAAAACGCAGGTGGCAGTTGGTCGCGCAGGTAATCCATTGCGGGCTTGGCAAAAAGTGCCCCTTTCTCCGCATCCAAGAAACGCTCCAGGCATGTGGGATGCAGGAGATAGCTTTCCGCTTCGTAACGTTCCCAGCGCAGGATGGTCAGCCCGTCGGCCGTGATTTCTCGGTCCGGCAAACTTCTGTTGTCACCGTCGAGCAGGAGCGCGGCCTTAAGTTTGGGTTGGATGGCCTTGAGCGCGAAGAAATGCGCCCGGGCCTCTTTCGGGCTGCGTCCCTGATTGTTGTGCCAGAAGGGCAAGCCGCTGAACCATTGCTTCAAGGGATGATCCAGAACTACTGCCCACGCCTTGAGGAGATCGAAGTCGGTCGTGCCTTCGAGGTAGAGAATGCCTTTGGAGTTTTCCGCGAGCAGCAATTCCAGCGAAGTGACCCGTTTCAAAGCCTCCCGCACCTGATCGCGATCACTATCGGAAGCCAAGGGATGGGGCTCGCGATAGAAGGAAACAATCTGTTCGGGGCTGGTGCTATCGATCAACACCTCGGAGTGGGTGGCGATGAGCAACTGTCCTTTTCGTTCGTGGCAAAGGCGGCGGAGGATGTCGTAGAGCTGTTTTTGGAGCAGGACGTGCAGGTGGGCATCAGGTTCATCCAGCAGGATCAAGCTGGAGGGTCGCGCAAACATGAACGCTAAGATGAGTAGCACTTGATGAAACCCACTGCCCGTCGTGGAGACATCCAAAGGGGGAAAACCTCCGTAGCCATTGCCCGTTGGGATGCCTTTCAGATATTGGCAGGTAATATAGGGCGCGCCGTCATAGGCTGGCTTGAGTAAGCGGTAGCCAAAGACCTCTGAGACAATCTCGGTAAGCCGCTGCCAGTTTTCCGCGTCATCAGCTTCAGCTACCTCGAGCAGGAGATTGCGGAGGATGTCGCCTGCTTTTCCCTGACCAACCAGCATGTCTTGATAGGGGCGGTCGAGGCGGGTCTCGTTGACGCCGATACCCGAAAACGGCGGAACATAGATCACACTGATTTCTTCCTGTGCCCGGTCGAGATGCGGCAGGTCGGCCGCAACCGGCTTCGTATGAATTTGCTCGGGACCACTGTAGCGAAACTCGAAACCGACTTTCCATTCGCTCCCGTCTTTGCCAACCCCATGCAACGTGATGATCAGGGGGCGCGGCGCACCCTGCTTGCCTTCATCTTTACGGAGCGAGGTGTGGGTATCGGTCCAAAGCTGATCCATGGACGGCAGCGGCAACGCCGTGAACTCCTGCCGGGTGATGGGTGCGCCGGGACGGTCTTTGGCTTTCGATCCGCTTTTGGGACCTTTCTTCTCCCACCACTTTTTCATGCCAAGATTCCAAACCATGGCAGCCTGCAACAAGGTTGATTTCCCGCTGTTGTTCGGCCCCGCAAGCAAAGTGAGTGGCTCCAGTGGAAACTCGTGCGTCTCAAATCGCTTAAAGTAGTGGGTGGTGATTTTGGTGATCATTGTCGTGTTATCCGAGGGGGTAAAATCGTCAGACTTTACCTTCGGCTTTGATGACGGCGAGGAGGTCGGGGCTGTCGGCGGTGAGGCGGAGGAGGCGGTTGCGGATCTTCGACGTGGGGGCGTTGAGGGTGCGATGCAGGTCGACGAGGAACTCGCGCTGCTTCGCTTCGCTGGCGGCGGGGTCATAGGCGGCGAGGTGAGGGGCCACGGTGTCGTGGAAGAGCAGATCCCGCTCCGCCATGTGATCGGGGAAGTAACACTCCATCACCCAGGCGTCGATGAGGTCATTGGCGGGAGTGCTCATTTAGTCTGGCTCTTGATAATGGCGACTTCTTCGGACGTCAGGCCGTAGAGGGCATACACCTGTGTGTCCACCGCTCGCTCCAATTCGCTCGTATCCGCTTCAGCGTCCGTTCGCTTAGCTGCAAGGATTTCGTCCACCAGGCGAATGACCGTCTTTTGAGTCGAGTCGAACCCCTTGCTGCCTGTCGGGGCATCACTCACCGGCACTTGAGCGAGACTGAAGATCGTCACCTGCGGAAAGGTGCTCTTGAAATCCGAGAACATGATCCCCCAAAAAAACTCGATTAGCGCGGAGTTGACGATCCCGAGTATGAGCTTTTCGTGCTCGGCCGATTTGCCACGAATCGTGAAAATATTTCCGGTCACGGCGATCGGCTCTGCTATAAAGCTGGCAGTTGGTTTTGTGCCGATTTGGCGAACAACGACCTTATGCGGTGCGAGATGAACATCCTTATCCCAGCAACCTCCCGCAGATTCTGGCCGCTCGAACAAGACAAACTCGTTAGGTTCCTTAGTTGAATACCGTTTTACATCAGCGCCGGTGAGAATGGAAACGTGTCTTTCGGTGAGCTTTTTCTCGGAGAAGAACTGTTTGCGATTTCCAGTGATGAGGCCGCGATTGATTTTTGCTACAACTTCAAGGGGCTGTCCTGCTCTCCTGATTTTTTCGATCAATCCGGCGTTCGTTTCGTTCAGTAGAACATTCCACACGCAGCCTTGGAGCGCGGTGAAGCGCGATTGTAGCGTTCTGGCATAATTACCCGGAGAAGCTGCAAACTCGGATGTAAGTTCCGTGGTAGTGTCGACCAGATTGTCAGCGCGCCTCCCTGCATTCGTTTCGCGGGTCAGAATGACGACTGACGTGTGAACATCTGCCTCGGCGAATACATGAATTGGAGAAATGGCTATAGTCTTGATAGCGCAACGGCTCATTAGCCACTGTCGGAGCTTTTCAGCATAGACATTGTTAAGAAGGGTTGTTGGCACGATGTAACCGAGGCACCCCGAAGGTGACAGCAACGAAGTTCCGCGTTGAAGAAATAGATGAAACAGCTCGATCTTAAAATCTGCTGCAACGTAGTGCGTCCGGAAGTAGTCGAGTTCGGCCTGACTGGTATTGTGAGGCTGCAACATTCGATATGGCGGATTACCAATTATTACATCGACCCCGTCAGCCAGAGTGCGACCAAACATCCAGTGCGGATCGAAAAAAGCGGCAGAGGATTGAGGATCGAAGGGATCCCATTCGGCGACGTGTTTTGATTTCGCCGGTGTCATCAGGCTCACGGCGAGGATCTCGGCCATTTCTTTGCGGAGAGCTTTTACTTTACTCTGGACGGCGAGCTTCTGGTCACGCCGCTGGATGGAAAAGTGCCTGTGGTAAAGCGCTTCGATCTCGGCCTCGATTTTGTAAACCCGAGGATCGACCAACTCCATCTGGTCCATTTCTGGTAAACCGATGAGAGTATTCGCGGCGACGAACTTGGTTTCCAGATTCGGGAGTGGGCGGATGCCGTGGTTGTCCTTCTTGTTCCGGTTGGTCTTCTGGTCGCAGACGAGGGAGATGAAGAAACGGAGCTTGGTGATCTGGATGGCGATGGGCTGGATATCCACGCCGTAGAGGCAGTTCTCGATGAGGTAGAGCTTGCGGCCGTAATCGTCGTTGTTGTCGGCGAAGGCGCGCTCGAGTTCCTCGCGCATGGGGGCGGAGTCGAGCTTGGCGAGCTGGGTCTGCTTCCAGCGCTCGTTGTCGGGGTCGAGCTTGCCGAGGATATAGACGAGTTTGTGGAGCACGCCCATGGGGAAGGCACCGGAGCCGCAGGCGGGGTCGAGGATTTTGACCTCGTCGATGGCGGTGATGAGGGTGGCGACTTCGGATTCGGTGAAGCGGTGAGGGGTTTCGGTGTAGGTGAAGAGCAGGTCGAGGTTGGAGCGTAGCCGAGACAATCCTGTCTCGGGGTCTTTTGGGGAAACCCCGACAGGATTGTCGGGGCTACTCTTATCGGAGTTACTTTTGTCAGGGTTATTCTTGTCGGTGCTACTCTGGCTGAATTCACTGTCCTGCAACTTTGCCTTGATCGGATTATCGGCGATGTAACGCACAAACCGATCAAATTGCGCCTGACTCCGATCGATGTGATCGAACGACTCCTCCTGCCAGAAGGCCTGCCCGGTGCGCCCCAGTAGGGCATTGCACTCTTTCGCGCTCACACCTTTGATGCCCTGTAGAATCTTCGACAGACTCTGATCTTGGCCTGGTCGGAGCAGCAGATGGACATGATTGGGCATGATGACCCAAGGGCCGAGTTCATAACGGTCGCCATCGAAGTGGCGAAGGCATCTTTCAACGATGGCGCGGACTTCAGGGCGGCGCAGGTGGCAATCGCCTTCACCGGCATCAAGCCAGTTCTCCAGTCGCTCCCCAAAGCGCTCGTGATATTCCTGCCAGTCCGAATCAGACCAAGGCTCCGGGTGATTTTCCGCCCAAGTGTCGCGTTCTGCTTTCCATGCCCTGAGTTTCTCTTGCGGGAGGGAGTCGGCGAGGCGGAAGGTTATCCAGTAGGTCGTGCCTGCTTGTGACCAATGGGGGAGGTTGTGCCGGGAGATTTTGGTGGGAGCGTCGGGGTTGTAGGGTAGCAGAGTAGCTCCGACCATCTTGTCGGGGGCAGGGTGGGCAGGGTGAGACCGAGACAGGATTGTCTCATCGTTGGGTGACCGAGACAGGATTGTCTCGGCTACTTTGCGCTTCAGATACGCCTTGAGCGACTCGTCCACCATGTAGTCCACGATGGGACGCGGGGTGTAGAAGGAGCCGGTCTGCTTGCGGGCGGTGGTCTTGGTTTCCTCGTTGTAGGAGGCGAGGAGGTTTTCGAAGACTTTGCCGAGGAGTTCGGGGTCGAGCGCGATTTCTTGATCGATGGGGGTGTTCTCGACGATGGTGAACTTGTAGCGGTTCAGGATGGAGATGAGGCCGGTGACCTTCTCGGCCCGGCGCTTGGTGTCGCCGTAGGCAGTGGAGAGGTCGGCGGTCTCGCCACTGTCGAAGAAGAGGCGGTCGGGGACATGGGGGCGTTTCTTGGCGTTGCGGGAGAAGCCGTCAAGGTAGCGCTTTTTGTCGGTGCCATCCTCGGTGCGGTCGAGGCACTCGAAAAGGCCGCCGTTGAGGAAGGGAATGTCGGCGAAGTGCGCGAGGGCGGCGTCCGGACCATCGCGAAAGAGGGCCTCGTAGCGGTAGAGGTTGTTGATGTCGTAGGTGGCCTTGTTCTTCATCCAGCCCTCGTCCTTGGCGAAGACGCGGTAGGGTTTGCCGTTGCTGTCCTTGCCCATGCGCTGGTTGAGCGTGGCGAAGAAGAGGTTTTGCAGGATGGCCTGGTAGTAGGTGGAGCTGGTCTCGCTCTCGGGATCGAAGCCCTTGAGAAGCTGAGCGAGATCGGCGGGGTGGAAGAGCTTTTCGGGGATGAGGCCCTTTTCCTTGAGGAACCAGCAGAAGATGAGGCGCGTGAGCAGGCGGATGAGGCCGGTGGCGCGGCGTTTCTCGGCGTCGGGTTCGAGATCGGCGGGAAAATCCACCTGCGGGAGGGCCCAGAAATACCAGTTGGCCAGCTCGCGGTAGAAACGCTCGTTGAGCAGGTCGATGTTGAAGATCTGCTCCCACGCGGCGTGCAGGGCGTCGAAACTGTTGATCGGGAGCCGCTGGGGGTGGACGAGGTTCGGGACGGCGAAGGACGCAAGAATATCGAGATGACCGCGATGGGGAGCGGTG
>JBBRWR010000087.1:0-34073 GCA_038249085.1 Opitutales bacterium | reverse complement strand
TTGAGCCGGGGTGATCATGGAGCCTGCGTAAAGGCCCCAAGCGTTACCGCTCACGCAGACCGGCTCCCACCGAAAATCCGCTCAAAACCGGACACGGATTCTAGTTGGCGCCGACCTCGACGTTTAGTTGGCGTTCTACACACGGCGGCTGGGGGTGTCAAAATTCCATCTCAACCGCGTCCTACGTGGACGCCGATCGAGCCTACGTCTCAGCACCCGTTATTGGGTGCTCGTACAGGCGGCGCAACTGTAACGTGGAAAAAATTCAACCTCACGACTTGGTGCGCCCCATCGGCGACGATCTCCGTAACGCGTTTTTTTGCGTGCTGAGCCTCACACGCAACGGCTGGGCAACGTGCGTGTGCGTCGCCTGCGCCGACGGGCAACGCCCCTGGTCGGACGAGGCCCCGCGCTTCACGCCGAAATTCCGCACCCGCGACCTCGAGCGCGTGGAGGCTCTGCCTGTCTTGGGTAGCCCCGCCCCGCCTCAGCCAACCCTCTCCTTTTAGCAATGCCATCCTTCATCCCCCAACCCGGCGAACTCCACGACATCGAGCTGCGCGAGCTGAGCGATCATCCGCTCCTCGCGCCGATCCCCACCTGGCCGCGCGACAGCGCAGAGTTTGCCGCCCTGCTGGAGAGCATCCGCGATCACGGGCTGGACTACCCGCTGCTGGTCGATACGGCCTTCCAGCTTATCGACGGGCGCAATCGCCGCAATGCCCTCGCCGTGCTCGGCGGCCTGGGCGGCGCCGCGGACTCGCGCGTGCCCTGCAAGTTCGTCGCACAGGAGGCGGCGGCGGGAACCATCATCTCCACCCTGGCCGATCGCCACCACATCACCAAGGGAGCCATAGCCTATCTCGCCTTCCCGCTCATCGCCCCGGCCATGGCCGATAGCAAGGCGCGCTTCCAACGCGCCCAGGCCGAGCGGATGCGCCAGGGTCTTATTTCCGATTCAATCGGAAATAAGAGCAAAATGGGTCCGCCCCGGCAGACGATGCCCGAGTTTGCCGCCCGCCTGGCGGTGGCGCAGGACACTTTGGAGCAGGCCCGGAAACTGCACGGTATAATGGATGCCCTGAGTCCGGAGCAGCGGGCGAAGTATGAGCCGCGAGTGCTCGGTCTATGGCAGGATGAGGTCGGCACGTGGCACGAGCCCGTGGGGTTGGGCTACATGATCAACGGGCTTACATCGCTCCGCGACGGCAAGGCGTCGACTATGGCGACCCTCGTGCAGCGCAACGATCATGCCAGGCTGTGCAATGGGGCGCTCGATAAGGTGCGGCTGCATTGGGGAAAGGCGACCGCCGAGCAGCGGGCGGAAATTGAGGATCAGATGCGCGAGGATCTCCGGAGTTGGCCCGCCGAGCTGGTGGAGCGGTTAGCCCGCCTCTCATCGGCCGCTACCCGCTATCAGGCCCGGCAGGCAATCGGCACCTGAGCCTTACCCATTTTATGGCGACACCGCATCAACTCGAGGAAAGTCTCCGCCGCCAAACGCTGGTCGAGGCGGCGTCGCGCCATCCGTCGCTCACGGCTGCAGCCGCTGCCCTGGGCGAACCGATCGCCAATCTCAGCCGTTACCGGAAGGCATACGATGGCACCTTCGAGTCGCTTCTACCCAAAAGCGAAAACGCCGGCCGGCCCCGGCTGGCGGCCATCCTCACCGACGACGAGATCCGTTTCGCCAAGCAGCGCTACCTCATGAGCGAGTCGCTGCCGCTCGCGGTCGAGGCCCTGGCGGATTCACCTATTTGCTCACCCGGAAGCCGCGAGTTTCTGAACCATTACCGGGAGACGCGCGATTATCCGCCATCGCTGTACGCCGCGCTGCGGGTCTCGGAGGATGAGTGGGCCCAGTATCGCAACCGTGCACAGGCCCAGAAGGCCGTCTTCGCCGTCCGCCGGGGCATGTATCTGCTCGATGAAGAGGGGCACCGCCGCGAGGTGGTTTCCGGCGATATTACGGAGGAGGACGATGTCTCGGTCGATTGCCCGTACTACCTCACGCTGCCCGATGGCACGTTCCGCGTCGGCCGCCAGGTACTCATGGCGCGCGATGTACGCAGCGGCGCCTATCGCGGCGCTTGCGCCGTGGCGCGGGAGCGCGACAGCTACCGGGCCGAAGACATCGTGCGCTTCAACCGTTGGCTGATCGAGAGCCACGGCATGCCGGGCCGGTTCCGGTTCGAGCGCGGCATCTGGGCGAGCGACGCCGTCGCGGGGATCGCCCTGCCCGACGGGCGCCGCTGGGGCGGTCTCGCCCAACTCGTGCCCATCGATCCCTGCTACTCCTCCAACGGCAAGGGCGGCATCGAGGCGAGTTTCCGCCTGTGGCACAAGGTGCTCGGCCTGCACGGCGTGCGCATCGGTAAGAGCCGGGGCGAGTACCTGGTACCCACGCGCGACATGATGGCCGTAAACGAGGGCCGCAAGCACCCGGGCGAGTGCGGTTTCCTCGCCTGGGAGAAGTTGCTCGCGGCTTTCGAGGCGGCGGGCAAGCTCATCAACGGCCGCGCCCACTATGATCGGCACAGCGGCGAAGATCTGGCGCCCGACGACATCTGGTGGCGCGATCTGCAAAGCCGGCCTGGCAAGCGGCTGCCGGCCTGCTCAGCGGAGTTTTCCCACCACTTTTTGCCCGTGAAACGCATCGTGGGCGTGGGCACCACCCACGCGGGCCATGTGACGGTGACGGTCGACGGCTACCGCCAGCCGTACCTCTTCCGCGTGGCCGGCTACGATGCGGCCGGCAAGGAGCTGCCGTATCTCGAGCGCAAGCACCGGGTGATCGTGTGCTTCGATCCGCACGAGGCGGCGGCCGGCGCGCAGATCTTCAATCTCGACGCCGGGGCGCGCAATCGCGGGGGCTTCCGCACTCTGGAGCGGCTCTTCACGGCGCCTCTGGCTGATGACCGGCCGCAGGTGGATCTCCGGCGCGAGCGCGGGCCGGCCGATGTCGCCACGCAGGCCCGGAAGGTGCGTCGGCAGCAGGTGCGTACCAGCTTTTCTTCGATCGGGGTTTTTGGCGAGGGGGCGCGGCGCGTGCAACACAGCCACGATGGCGATGGCCGCACCGCGCAGGTAGCCGGTCTGACTGGCGAGCTCAGCCCGAGCCGGGGCATGCCGGATGCCGATGGCCGGTCGGCCATCGCCCCGCCCGCGCCCCGCCGGCGCCCGGCGCCGGTGGTCGAGGTCGAGGAATGGGATCTCACCGCCCCGGCCGCGCCGGCCGCGGTAGCCGAGGCCGAGTACCATCTCCCCGCGCAACCCCGCCGCCATCTCGCCGCGAGCGCGGTGCCCGCGGTGATCTACGAGGATCTCGATCTGCGCTGAGGCGCCTCGCGCCCGCTGCCCCTCCATTTGTTTCAACCTCCACCCCAAAAAAGAAAGGCTTCACATGATCAATCCCGCCACCATCGACGCGGGTGCCCCCAGTACCACCGAGATTCAAATCGGTCGCACGCCCATCGGGCGCGCCAACAGCGGCAAATTCGCCATCGCGGGCGACAAGATTGCCCTGGCCACGGCCGAGCTGCCGGAGCGCCAGCGGGTGGCCATCCGCTGGGCCGAGCGTTATTGCCGCCAGGGCAATTTTTCCCACCACGACCTCGCGGACCGGCTGAAAAAGCCCGACGGCAAGGCGTACTCGCCCGACAGTGTTTACCACATGTTCACCGGCGGGCGCGAGGCTGCCCAGCTCGACAACATGGTGCTCGCCCTGGAGCGGCTGCGCGATGTCGAGATCGAGCGGGCCGGGCAGGTGCGCGTCGCGTTTATCGAGACCAGCCTCGCGCAGCGAATCTTCACCGTGTGCCGGCGCGCGTTCCTGCGCCAGAAGATCGTGATGGTCTACGGCGATTCGCAGATCGGCAAGACCTCCGCCCTGCTCGCGTACAAGGAGCGACACAACCACGGCGAGACGAAGTATGTGCGGATGCCGCCGGGCGGCGGCTACGATCCCTTTGTGCGGGAGCTGGCCGAGGAGCTCGGCCTGCCGGTACACAGCCGCTCGGAGGATCTGCGCCGGCGCATCCTCGATTGTTTCGACAGCCGCATGCTGCTCATCGTCGACGAGTGCGAGGAATGCCTGGTGGATCGGCCGGGCAGTACCAAGGGGGTGACGACGCTGAATTTCATTCGCGAGATCCACGACAAGAAGAAGTGCGGCATCGTGCTGGCCGGGGCCAATATCTTCAAACGCCGCCTGCTGCATGGGCACAATTCGCCATCGATGCAACGGCTCATCCGCCGGGGCATGATCCCGCTGCAATTGCCCGCGAATCCACCGCAGGCCGATCTGGCGCTGTTTGCCGTGGCCTATGGGCTGCCGGCGGCCCGGGCGGACAAGATCGGAGTGCGCGTGACGAGTGTCGACGACGAGGGCAACGTACGCACGGGGGCGCTCGAGCACAGCCCGTTCGATTTGCAGAACCGCATCGTGCGCGAGCACGGGCTCGGCCGCTGGGTGATGATCCTGCAGGAGGCGAGCGACATCGCCCGGGAGCGCCGGAAGGCGATTTCGTGGGGCCTCGTGCTCCATGCCTGGCACAGTTTTGAACAGGATGCGTCGTTCGAAGCGTCGCCGCCCGCGACCGGCGGAGAGGAGGCGGACGCATGAATACCCGGAAGACGGAGAGAGAGGGAGACGGGGAGAGAGGGAGACGGGGAGACGAAGTCGACCTGTTTCAGCGGCACATAGCGTGTTTCTACTTCGGCTTGGGAGTGTGCACGCTCCTGCTCTATCGCGGGGAACTTCCCCTCGTGCTGTATTATCTGCGCGAGGTCCGCGGTCACCTACGCCTGGCCGAGCAGGCATTAGAGCGGGAAGCCGCACAGGCCGCCGCCGCATTATTTCAGGTGCCCGAGCACTGCATCGAGGTGGAGCAGCTCAGCACCACGCTCAAGGCCCGGGTGGCCATCAATCGGAAATCGCCAATCGAAAATCAAAAATCCAGATGACCTTCCTCGACTGCATCTCCTGGCTGCTGCCAGCCCAACGCACCACCGCCCGTGCCCTGGCGGGTGAGATCAAGGTGCGCATCGGCGACAATGAGCGGGGCGGCATATCGCTCTACCCGGCCAACGCCGAGGCGTTGAATCTTTTCGGTTCGCACGAGCCCACGGGCAACTTCGCGACGCCCGCCGATGCCCGGAAGCGCATCGCGTGGAATTGCTGGAGTGAGGACCGGTGAATTTCCGATTTCCGATTTTCGAATGCCGATTGGCAAACCCTCCCAACTGCTGAACCCCAAAATCCATGAGTGCCACCGCCATCGTCCTACTTACCGCCAGCGCCGGGCTCCTGGGCCTGTTGGTCGGCTTTCTCATCGGCGCCGATCAATCGCCCGGCCCCGACGAGTGAACCAGGCCCCGCGCTGGTTTCGCGCCCTTACCCTCACTTTCACTCCCATGAAATACGTCACTCTCCAACACCCGAAGAAGATCACGATCGTGGTGGCCGGCTACGGCCTCACGCATGCGCAGCTCGCGGCGCCGTACCAGGCGCAGGGCTACACGGCCTACAGCGCGGGCTTCGTCCGCTTCCTCGATCGCGGGCGCTTCGAGTGTTTCGGCTTCAGCGAGTCGCCGAAGCTCCACCCGCACCCCGACGATCCGCGCATCCTGCAAGCCTGGCACCACTCGATGCTCAGCCTGGCCCCGGCCACGGTGGAAACCAGTCCCTGCTCCCAATCAAGGCAGAATGTGGAAAGCCGGAAGGTGGGAATCGAGCCCGTCCGTTCCTGATTTCCTGAGTTCCACATTCTCCCCGTTCCAAATCTCACCACGAAAAACCCGAAAGGATCCCATCCCATGACCGATCAAAAACTCCGTCTCCTCATTGGCCAGGCCGTACGGCTCGACCGCGCGATCGCCCGGCTGCAGGACAAGCTCAAGATGCTGAAGGCGCAAATCACCGCCGAGGCCGATACCCGCGCCGATGAGGCCGTGCCCACCGATGGCGGCGGCACCTCGATCACCTTTGAAGGCAGCGGCGGCTGCATCGCTCGCGTGACCGAGAGCGGTCGCCCGCTCAAAGCAGCCCTCAAGGCCGACGACAAGAACTTTTCCAAGATCAAGGAGGCCTGCGGCGCATTCTTCACCCGCCTCTTCCTTCCCGAGATTGTGCACAAGCCCGTGGAGAAATTCCGCGAACAGGCGCGCGAGCTGCTCGGCGAGACCGAGGGCAGGAAACTGATCCGCCTCTGCGAAGGCAAGGGCAAGACCTCGGTCGCGTTCGAGACGAAGGATCTCACCAAGGCTGCCGCGTGATCATGCCCGCCTCGATCAGGCTCAATCGCTTCCGCGCCGCCTACTCCGCCCTGCTGCTGGCGGCGGAGGAGCTGCGGGTGGAGCTGGAGACCGAGGCGGGCCATTTCCGGGAGGCGCCGGCCGAGATCCGGGAGATCCAGGGGATCGTTGCCGCGCATTATCACCTCACGGTGGCGCACCTCGTCGGGCGGCAACGCGACCAGCACACGGCCTTTGCCCGCCAGGTGGCAATGGCGCTCTGCCGTGAGCTGGTGCCGCAGAGCATGGTCGTGATTGCCGCCGCCTTTGGCCGCGACCACGGCATGGTGGTCTATGCCCGCCGCGCCATCGCCGATTGGCGCAGCCTCAAGCCGCGCTACGAGGCCGAGTACGGCCATCTGCGCGCCGCCTGCCTGGCCGCTCTGGCCCTGCTCCCCGCCTAAGTCTTCCCCGTCTCCCAAGTCTTCCTCTCTTCCTCTCTTCGACATGAATCCCCTCTCCCATGAACAAAAAGCCCGCGTATGCATCGCGGCGCGCCGGGCCTATGATGCCTGGGCGATTCGCGAGGAGTTCGAACTCATCAACCCCGAGCTGAGCCCGAGCAAATGTTTCGAGGCCTGGCGCCGCGTGGAGCAGGGCAAGGCCGTGGGCCAGCAATCGCTCCGGCTGTGCACGAGCGAGACGCACTACCTCCCGCTCCTGGCGCACTTCGCGGGGTTGCTGGGCGAGGGTGGCCGGGCGTTGCAATTGCTCCTGCGCCATGCCGAGGAGGGCCGGATCACGGTCTACTTCAAGCTCCTGCAGACGCTCGAGGAGCGCGGGTTGGAAGAGGAGTACGCGGCGACCATCTGCCGGTGCAAGTTCAAGTGCGCCCTGGGCGAGGCGTCGGAGAAGCAGCTCTGGTCGCTCTTCTTCGATGTACGCCAGCGGCGCAAGGCCGTGCAGGCCGCCCGCGCCAAGCCCGCGCGCCACGTGCGCGTGAAGGCCGGAGTGCTGAGCCCGGCCGGGGACAATCCCTTTTAATGTGAACTCAGGAAACCCATGACCCCGGAAATCATTCTCGACAGCTTTGCCGGCGGCGGCGGTGCCAGCACCGGCATCGAACTGGCCCTGGGCCGTTCGCCGGATCTCGCCATCAACCATGATCGCGAGGCCATCGCGATGCACACCGCCAACCATCCGGCCACCGAGCATTTTTGCGAGAGCGTGTGGGACGTCGACCCCGTCGCCGCGACCCGCGGCCGGCCGGTGGGGCTCGCGTGGTTTTCCCCCGACTGCGCCCACTTCAGCAAGGCCAAAGGCGGCAAGCCCCGGGAAAAAAGGATCCGCGGTCTCGCCTGGGTGGTGCTGCGCTGGGTGCAGGCGGTGCTCCCGCGCGTGATCTGCCTGGAGAATGTCGAGGAGTTCCAGGGCTGGGGACCGCTGCGGGCCGATGGGCATGCGCACGCGCATTCGCGCGGGTGGTACTTCCGGTGTTTCGTGGGCGCCCTGCGCCGACGCGGCTACGCGGTGGAATGGCGGGAACTGCGCGCCTGCGATTTCGGCGCCCCCACGATTCGCAAACGGCTCTTCCTGGTCGCACGTTGCGACGGCCGCCCGATCGCGTGGCCGGCCGCCACGCATGGCGCTCCGGATAGCGACGGCGTCCGCGCCGGCCGGCTCGCGCCCTGGCGTACCGCGGCGGAGTGCATCGACTGGTCGCTGCCACGCCCCTCGATCTTCACGCGCCAGCGGCCGCTCGCCGAGGGCACCCGGCGCCGCATCGCCAAGGGCATCATGCGCTACGTGGTCAACGCGGCGGAACCGTTCATCATACCGCTGACCCATCCGCTTGGTTGGGCTCCGATTTTCACCATGGAAATTCCTCTAATCATCAAATCCACGGCGCTCGATTTCGAGCTGTGCGAACTGCTCGGCGAAAAGCCCGGAGACTTCCTCGTTCTCTGCGCGAACGGGGAGCAAGTCCCGTTTTTCGGGACGCCGTGGGACTCGCCGCTCGCGCGAAAAGCGCAGCAAGCCTTCGTGGATAGCATCAATGATCGGTCGAAGGAAAGCAGCTGGCCGGAATTTTTCGCGAACTGGAAAACTTACTTCTGCCGCGAATATAAGCTGCCGACCGAGACCACCGCAGCCGGCTACCACCCGAATTTCTCGTGGGTAATCGAGAGAGTCTGTACTGGCTACTCGGAGCACCTCCACGTCGCGATCAGCCTTTTCGAGGCGCTCGGCGCAAAGGTGAAAAGCTGGACGCTGGCAAGAGCGCCAGGCGGACCTGATATGGTGGAGATCGTGAGCGCATCCGGGGCGGTGTATCGCGAGACCGGCTCCGGCATGGCGGCTTTGATCGCCCAATCTGCGGCGCGGCTCCTTCGCGATTGGCCCAACAGGGCGATTCGCGGGTGAATGCGCTGCGCGATCCGTTCCCGACCGTGACGGCCGCTCACCGGGGAGAACATGCCCTGGTGGCGCCCGTGCTCACGGAGCACGCCAACGCCTCCCGCCAACGCTGCTTCGCCCCCGGCGAACCCCTGCGCACGCAATGCGCCGAGACCACGGGCGGCCACTTTGCCCTGGTCGCGACCTTCCTTGCGCTGCACACCGTGACCTCGCGCGATCGTTTCGCTCTCGTGACGGCGGCCGGGCAGGACTACGCGATCGCCGACATCGGCCTGCGCATGCTCGGCCCGCGGGAGCTGTTTCGCGCGCAGGGATTCCCGGAAGACTACGTGATCGGCGACAATCCCGCGCAGGGCCTCTCGCTCACCAAGACCGCGCAGGTGCGCATGTGCGGCAACAGCGTATGCCCCCCCGTGGCCTGCGCCTTCGTGGCCGCCAACGTACCCGAGCTCGCCCGCGAGGAGGCCGCCGCATGAGTGCTGACACGATCATTCAATGGTGTAATGCCACCGTGAATTTCTGGTGGGGCTGCACCAAGGTTTCGCCGGGGTGCGAGCATTGCTACGCCGAGGCCCTCGCCCGCCGGCTCTCGCGAGGCCGCGCCACCTGGGGCCCGAGCGGCGCCCGCTGGCTGCGCGTCGACGCGGCTACGACCGAACTGCTCAAGCTTGCCGAGCGCGCCGTGCGCCGCGGCCGGCGGCTGCGCGTTTTTGTCAATTCCATGGCCGATACCTTCGAGGATCGGCGCGACCTCGACTCCGCCCGCCACGTGTTGTGGGCCGTGGCTCCGGTGGTGTCGTCGCTCGATCTGCTGCTGCTCACGAAGCGCCCTGAAAATGTCTCCCGCCTGGTCCCGGCAGAATGGCTGGCCGGGAAATGGCCGGCCAACGTGTGGCTGGGCACCACGGTCGAGGACCAGCAGGCGGCGAATACGCGCATCCCGCGGCTCCTCGCCCTGCCCGCTCCGGTGCGGTGGCTCTCGTGCGAGCCGTTGCTCGGCGCGATTGACCTCGCCCACGCGTGTTTCAACGGAGCGGATTCCTTCGGGACGATGTCTGGAATCGACTGGGCGATTATCGGCGGCGAGTCTGGAGCAGGCGCGCGTAACTTCGATGTCGAGGCGGGGTGGGACATGGTGCGGCAGTGCCAAAGGGCGGGCGTCGCGACTTTCGTGAAGCAGCTCGGCGCGCGGCCGGTCACCGGCAATGCCAACGTACTCGATTGGCCGGATGACACGGTATTCATCGGGCACGGCGAGGGCGTGGCGAGCGCTCGCGTAAAGCTGCATGCCTCCCACGGCGGCGACCCGAACGAATGGCCGGCAGAACTGCGGGTGCGGCAATTTCCGGACTCCAAGGCATGAATCACAAAGGCACCGAGACACAGAGATCGATCCGGCCCGGGACCTCCGTATCTCGGTGGTGAAAACCCATCCATCCATGCAACCGATTGATTTTCGCGATTTCACGTTTGGCGACCTCAAGGCCCGTGGCCTCGACGGCCTGCGGGGCCGCGTGCTGGGCGCGTGGGGCACGCATGGGCCGTGCACGACGCGCCAGCTCGCCACCCTGGCCGGCATCGATCTGCTCTCGCTCCGCCCGCGCACGACCGAACTCGTCGAGCTTGGACTCGTGCGTTTGGCTGAAGTGCAGCCGGTGAAGGGCGAGGGCACCTACCGGGCTTCGACCGAGACCGAGGCCTTCGCCTACTATAAGGATCACCAGGTGCTCGCCGCCACCGGCCAGGCCGAGCTCGTGCTGTAATAGAAAGGACCAAGAGACCAAGGGACCAAGGGACCAAGGGACTCTTCCATCTGACCTCTGCCTTCACTCCTCCGACATCTGACCTCTGACCTCTGACCTCTGACCTCTGACATCTGGCTTCTGACTTCTCCTCCTCTCTCTCTCTCTCTCTCTCTCTCTCTCCCATGTCTTCTCGCGCTTCCATTCCTGTAATAGGTGCCAAGGCCGGCACGGTCGTCGAGGTTGTGCCAGGCCGGCGCTTCATCCCGATGACGATCGACTCCATTGATCCGATCGCGGTGATGGAAATTGTGCCGGCGGGCGAAGGCACCTTTAGACCGGTGGTGCGCATCTGCGGGCGGTGGTGGTCGTGCTCGACGAAAAATCTGCGCCGGCTGGGCATCGGCATCTCGCCGCAGGGTTTGCTGCGGCTGATTCGGGCCGGCTTCGTGCTGGGGCGGAACATCACGCCGCTCGTGACGCAATTCGACTACCACTCCTATATGGCGCACGAAGCGGCCACGGCGGATCCGGAGTTTTGGGAGAAGACTGAGCCTGGGCACAAGATCACGAACCGGCAGCGATTCCGGGCCTCTTTGTGAAAGGGGCGAAAAATCAAGCGATGAAAGAGGCCCTCTCCGGCGTGCTACCACAGAAAGGCACCGTGCAGACCTATGCACCGCTGTGCACCCGTCGAAACCCGAAAACCATCCTACCCTACGCGGATCAGGAGTGAGGCCCGTAAACGCGAAGGAAACGCCGAAACCCATTTGAGAACTAAGACCAATGTGGAACTCAGGAAATCAGGAAGCCGAACCGGATCGGCAGAGGCTCGTTCCCTGATTTCCTGAGTTCCACATTCAACTCCATTCCCTCCGATGCCCAACTTCCTCTTCACTCCCTCACCCGACAAGGATGCCCAGCGCTTTCTTGGCGGGAAGACGGCGGTGTCGAAGACGGTATTCGATGGGCTCTTGCCGGAGCTCCGGCCGTACGCCTTCACGGTGGCCGGGGTGGAGAATGTCACGATCCTCAAGAAATTGCGCGACCGCATCGCCGAACTACCCGCCGGCGCCGACTGGGATGAGATCAAGACCGATCTCGCCGCCGAGATCTCGCCCTGGCTGGGCAACGACACCGCCGCCGGCCTGCGCCGGGCCGAGACCCTTCTGCGCACCCACGGCTACCAAGCCTTCGCCGTCACGCAACACCGCACCCTCAAGGCGCAGACCGATGTCTTCCCCTGGTGGGAATACGATACCGCCAACGACGACCGCGTGCGCTCCTCGCATGCCGCCCTCGACGGTAAAGTGTTTCCCGCCAACTCGCCCTTCTGGCAAAGTCACTTTCCCCCCTGGGAATGGGGTTGCCGGTGCAATATCATCGCGCGCTCGGAGGATGACGTCGCCGAAATCATGGCGGCCGATGCCAAGAAGATTCCCGAGGCCCGCCGCGTGATTTCGGGCACCCGCCTGGCCAAGGCGGAGAAGGAAGGCGTGCTCCTCGCCGAGACCAACGGCGTGCCAACCCAGATCGACGTGCGCAGCCCGCGGGAGAAGTTTGGCGGCAGCGGGTTTTCGTTCGATCCCTCGGCCCTGGAGCTCTCGCTCGACGACCTGAAAGCCCGTTATGCGAGCCAGCCCGACGTTTTTGCGGCCTTCGAGACCTGGGCGCGCAAACAGAAGGTGGGCGCCAGCCGCGGCACGGTGTGGGAGTGGCTGGAGAAAAAACTCCCCTCCGCCACGCCGGCCGATGGCTGGCCCGATCTCGCCAAGGTCAAGGATGTGCGGGCACTGGGTGGCTCCACCGGTGCCAAGCTCGTGCGCGCCCCGGGTGGGGCGCAGTACGTGCGCAAGGCCGGGGCTTCGGCCGCGCACCTGCGGGAAGAGTTTTTGGCCGATCAACTCTACCGCGAGCTGGGCGTGGCCGTGCCCGATTCCAAGCTGTACGAGACGGCGGCCGGCCCGGTGAAGCTTTCCAGCTTTATTCCCGGTCGCACCCTGGCCGAAGCGCTCCGCGGCGCCAGCGCCGCCGAGCAGGCGACTCTCCTCGGCCAGGCCCGGCAGCACTTTGTGGCCGATGCACTCCTGGGGAATTACGACGTCGCCGGCCTCGAGCTCGACAACCTGCTGGTCGACGCCAAGGGCGCGATCTGGCGTATCGACAACGGCGGCGCGCTGCGTTTCCGCGCGCAGGGCGCAGCCAAGCCGGGCTTTGGCCCCAAGGTAGGCGAGCTCGACACGCTGCGCGATCCCGCGGTGAATCGCGCCGCCGCGCGGGTCTTTGCTGGCGTGGGCGAGCCGGAGCTGCGCGACCAATTGCGCACCGTGCTGGCCCGCCGCGCCAATGTGCTGGCCGCCACGCCCGAAGATCTGCGGCCCCTCCTCTCGCGCCGCTTCGACGATCTGCAGGCTCGCCTCGAGGCGCTCGCGCCCTCCGGCGATTTCACGCCCGAGTTTGGCCGCCAGGTGGCCGAATCCCGGATCCTGGGCAAAGCCCACCTGGGTGACGAGGATCGGATCGAGGATCTCCACGTGCTCTGGTACACGGAAAAGCGGGGCGGCGCCGATTTCACGGTTGCGCGCTTCAAGCTCACCGAGGCCGGCGGCGCGGCCGTGCGCCAGGCGCACCCCGAGATCGCGGGCGCGGCGGCGCCGCAAGACGCCTATTGGGACCGGCTGCTCACGCTGCTCAAGCACGTGGGCCACCACGCGGCCGATGGCGCTTACAGTGCGGCAAAACTCTCGGCGCTCGATGTGCTCAAGGCCGAGCTGGCGAAGGAGCCGGCCGGACTCCGCGCCTATTATCTCGGCCATATGGCCGAGATCGAGGCGGCCATGGCGGAGAAACGCGCCCCGAAGCTGTTGGCGCAATGGCAGCCGCCATCCCCCACGCGGGGCAAGGGCAAGGGGGAACTCGCGCTCGCACCCTCACCCTGGGCGTTTGTGGGAAAAACGCGCCGCCGTGGCTTTGCGGAAGTGCAGCCCGCACAGCTCTACGAAGTGAAGTCAGCCATTGGCGGCAAACACGGGGCCACCGGGGCGGAGTTGCGCGCGATCCTGCCCGGCGACAGCCAGGCCCCCTACGCCCTGCGCGGTACGGTGGAGATCGCGGTGCCGGGCCGCGGCGGCCTGGAGACGGTGCAGCGCATCGCGACGGCGGCGGAGGTCCTGGGCACGGCCGTGGCGCCCGCCAATGGCGCCCGCCGGGAGTTCACCTACCTCGCGCGCAATCTCTCGCTCCTGCACAAGCAACTCACCCCGGCCCAGCGCACCGCCTGGAGTGTGATTGCGGCCGATGAGACGGTCGATGCCGCGGCCCGGGCGACGCAATTGCGCGCCTGGGTGCGGGATCAGCTCGGCTTCGATGCGGGCGATGGCCGGGCCTTTGCGCCCGATGGCGCCGAGAATACCTTTGGTTTTGGCTGGCGGCGCTGGGATCGCTGGGATCTCCCGCGGGCGCAGGTGGAACGCGAGATGAAGGCCCACACCCTGCACCACAAGATGGGCGGCACGATCCCCGAGGTGGTGGCAAGCTGGCTCGATGGCGGCGGCGAGGTAACGCCCACGGCGGAGCGGCTGCGCCTCGGCGTGGCGATCACCTCCGGGCAGAGTCCGTCCGACGATCTCGGGAGCGGCGGCGCGAGCTACATGTTTACGCGGATCAAGACCAAGACCGCCGCGCGCAAAATTCCCGGCATCACGTTCAAGGCCGGCAACCTCGCGCGGCTGGATGCGGTATCCTACGATGCCGACCGATTCGGCGATGTGCGCCCGGTGGGCCTCAATACGCACGGGATCGATCCGCGCACGGCCCGGGCCATCACTCCCGCCGAGTGGAAAAGCAACGCCGGAAAAGCGAGCAATGAAACGCTCTTCAAGAACGGCTTTCATCTGCTGGAGGATTGCGATGAGATCATTGCGCACCACGAAGCCGAGCGCCGGCAACTCATCGATATTTTCAGAAGCCACGGCTATACCCACCTGCCCGACGGCCGCGCCGTGCCCGACGCGATAATCGTCAAATCATGAACATCGACGAACTCTCTCACCTGCGGGCCGCCGGCCTCGTGGCGCGCGGCGCCCGGCTGGTGTTTTGGGACCGGCGGGAACCCATCGCGCTCGGTGCCATTGCCTGGATCGAAGGTCGTGGCCTGTTGATCGCGGAGCTTGGCTGCGCGCACCAAGGCCAGGTGCACCTGATTCCCGCGACCACGCTCGCGGAGGATGGCCCGCAGGTCGATCTCCTCGAGGGGACGAATCTCGTCGGCACCATCGACCAGGTGGGAGACTTGGATCTCACCGCCTGGCGCGAGCTGACCACCACGGAGGCGTGGCGGGAATTTTGGCAATCTGAAATCGATCAGGCCCGCGCCTGAATCTCTCTTCGTCTCCCTCTCTCCCTCTCTCCCCCTCTCCCAAGTCTTCCCCCTCTTCCTTCCCATGTGGCTCTGCACTCAACACGGATTCTTCAGCATCGTCCAAAAACGGCCCGGCGAATATCACGTGCGGGCGCGCGTGAAGGAGGATCTGAAAAACCTCTGCGACGTATGCGAGGTGAAGTGGTGGAAGATCCACCGCAGCGCGCCGCCGGCGGATTACCGCTGGCGCCTGGTGGTCAACGAGGACGATGTGACACATATCTTCTGCTGCCTGAGCGCGCCGGATAATCTCGATTATGACAATTTCAAGGGCCGCATCCACGAGCTACCCGACCAATGCGAGAAGGCGGGAGCGTACGGGCAGCTCTGGGGGAATTTGATGGGATTGCAGAACACCTAAGATGAGCCACGCGATGAACCCATTCCCGAAAGCAGAAAACGGCCCCGCAATCGCGTTGCGCTCTGGCGATTTGTTGGGCGGATCTATGTTCGACGATGAAAGTGAACGCTGCCGCTGTGACCGATGCCGCTGTGACCGATGCGGCGGCGATGGCTTCATCGAATACAACGACGGCGACGGCGGTGACTGGGGCGAGGACTGCCCGAGCGAAATCAATCACCTTATCGTGTGCCGCCAGTGCGGTGGAACTGGAGGTGCACAATGAAAAACAATCGCCCCATCGGGCTCGGTGCCGCCGGCGCACATATGCAAGGCCAGTCTCGCGAGCTGGCCAGCCGGCATCTTTTTCGCCGAACATCGGCAGTGAGCCACGGCGCACCGGGCTCCCGCCCTCTCCCTGACATTAACGCCGTTGGCTCTGATGCCTTGGTTCTACTCTGATTTTATGGACTCCCTGAAACGCACCGATGCCGTATTCGAAAAGGCGAAAAAACTAGCACTCGTGAACTTCGCGACCGGCGATGGAATGCCTACACGCGGAATGGTGAACGACGCAATCAGCGACGCCGAGAGTGACGCCGCTCAGACAGACGACGAGCTGGCGATGTATGTCCGGCGACTCGTGCGCCTCGTGCGCAAGCAAGACCCGGAAAATCCTGTGGCTGCAAGCGCCGTGGAGTTCCTGAAATGCACGGGTCACGCCAAAATCTTCTCTCGGTAGAACCATGAATTGCATCAACTGAGTTGAGCAATCGCCGGGAACCATGATCCTCCGATACATCCCGGTCGAAAAACGCAAGGCCCGCTCCCGGATGATGCTGGCCGCAAAGCAGTCCAAACGAGACAGGCTTGGAGTTGATGCTGATACATTAAGATGGCGGGCGCTGCATCCGCCGTCGCCGGGCTCGTCTTAAAATTCCCAGATTCTAGATGCCCGATTCTCGATTCCAGATTCCCTCCCTCCCATGAAGGCTTTCGTCACCATCTCCGACGGCATCTCTCCCGCCCTGGCGCGCAAAATCCGCGCCGTCGAGGACCCGCGGCCCATCCTCCAGGCCATGGGTCTCCAGCTCCTCTCTCTCACGCAGGAGAGCTTCAACGATCCCTCCCAGCGCGCCGCTGCCTGGCCGGCGAAGCGTGACGGTACTCCCGCAACGTTGCGCCGCTCTCAGTCGCTCTACAAGGCCTGGCGCATCGGCACGCTCACCAAAAACGCGGTGACCATCGCCAATAGCCGCCCCTACGCGGCGATCCATCAATTCGGCGGCACCACCAAGCCGCATGTGATTCTACCGAAGAACAAGAAGGCCCTGGCCTGGCCGGGTGGCACCGGGCCGGTCAAGAAGGTGAACCATCCCGGTTCGAAGATCCCGGCGCGGCCGATGTTGCCCTTCATCGGCGCAGGTAGCGCGGCCCATCTGGCGCCGTTTGCCCACGCCAAGATCCAGCGGATCGGCGAGGTCGCGCTCGCGAAACTCCTCGGAGCATAGGGGCCCACGGAAAACACGGAACACGCGGAAAAGCCCAACCCGGATTCCGTGTGTTCCGTGGGCCATTGATCGGAGATCAATGCCTCGCGCGAAAATCCTCCCCACGCGCACCAGCCGCGCCACGGCGCGTGGCGGCGTTGGCCGACAATCTGGCACTGTGCGGGCCATGTTGCTCGCGTTCCGCGCCTCACTCCCCGACTTGCACGGCTCTCTGCCCGATCGGGTGCTCGTCGCCAAGTGGGGGCGCAACGACAACGTCAAGGGTGCGCCGGTGATCGTCAATGAGACGACCGCCCGCCTCCTTCCCGCCGTCAACCGCGCTTTGGGCGCCGATACGGTGAAACTCGATTTCGAGCACAATACCGTGCCCGGCAGCACCGAATACAAAGCCACGGCCGAGCCCCGCAAGGTGGCCGCCACCGGCATCCCCCGCGTGGTGCCCAATGAAGGCCTCTACGTCGAGAACCTCGAATGGACACCCGAGGGCCGCGAGTCCGCCCTCGGCGGCCACCATGGCGATCTCTCCCCCGCGGTGAAAACGAATGCCGCCGGCGAGGTGGTTTTCCTGCACAGCGCCGCCCTTTGCCGCCAGGGCGCCTGCCTCGACCTGACCCTTTTCTCCGCCGGCCTCACCGCCGAACAACTCCAGCTCTGCTCCGCCACCGAATCCGTCCTGACCCATTTCTCCACGATGAACTATAAAGAACTCCTCTGCCTCATCCTCGGTCTCGATCACCTGAGCGCCACCGATACCCAGATCACCGATGCCTCCAAGGGTTTTGCCCAGAAACTCGCCACCGCTCTCGGCCAGGCCGGCAAGCTCGAGACGCTGAGCGCCGACTTCACCGCGCTGAAGAGCAGCTTCGCCGAGGTGCAGTCCAGGCTCACCCAGGCCGCGCGCGAGGCGATGACCCGCGAGGCGCTCGCCGCCGGCAAGCTGATCCCGCTGGGGGCCGAGATCGACAAGCTCAGCAACGATCAATTCAAGGCGGTACTCGACGCCCTGCAGGCTGGCGTGGTGCCGATCGAGAAACGCACGCCCGAGCATGTGAAGATGTTCAGCGTGAACATCGGCGGCAATGCCGGCGAAGACACCGCCGAGGCCATGCGCAAGGCCGGGGGCATCACCAAGGAAGCCTGGGCCGCCGTGACCGCGCGCTGACGTCGGACCAATCCCGACCATCGTAATCAACCAACTGACCCATTTCCCGCACATGAAAATCCTCCTCACCTTCATCATCGGCCTCGCGACTCTGCTCGTGGGCCTCATCGGCCACCGCCTGAATGGCGGCAGCGATCGCACGGTCACGCCCAGCGCAGCGACGATGTATTTCGATCACGCCTGCAGCCGCGCCGGCCGGGCGCTCGCGGAATTTTACCTGCAAGTGCATGCGTGGTGCCGGGCGCACTTTTTCGCCGCTCCGCTTTATCTCTCGCTCGCGGCCGAGGACTTCAACGCCCCCGAGCGGGAAGGGCGGGTGCTCTCCCTACCGGTGGCGGCTGCGACCCATTTGTATGCCGGCGCACTAATCGCCCAGGATGCCAACGGTCGCGCGGTCGCCGCCGAGGATGAAGCGGCCCTGCGCGTCGTGGGCCGGGCCGAGGAGGAGATCAACAACTCCGCCGGCGCGGCGGGCGACCTGAACATTCAGGTGCGCCGCGGCATTTTCCTCTACACCAATTCCGCGGGCGACCCCGTCACGCAGGCTTACCTCAATCAGGTCTGCTACGTCGAGGACGACACGATCGTCGCGATCGACTCGACCAACAAGATCGTGGCCGGCCGCGTGATTGCAGTCGACACCGAGGGCGTGTGGGTCGAGGTCGGCTACGACCACATCTCCGCCACGGTTGCGACCACCGTGGGCGCCGCGCTGGTCGCGACGAGCACCAATGGGGTGGCCGCCGCCGCCGCCGCCAATCTCGCGGGCCTGGCCGCCGAAGCCGAGAAAGCTGGCGACGATGTGCGCGCCGCCATCGTGCAACTCAACCTTCTCCGCACCGACATCCTGGCGCTCGCAGCCAAGGTCAACGGCGGCTGAGCCCACATTCCTCCCTCACTCCCTCCCTCACTCCTTTTCCGCCGTGCAAATCAACAAGACCAATCTCCGCAATCTCTATACCGCGTTCAGCGCGAAATTCTGGGCCGGCTACCAGGCGGCACCCGATGCCGTGGCCAACATGCTGGGCCTCTACACCACCTCGACGGCCGCGCAGGAGGTGCACAACTGGCTCGGCGCCTTCCCGGGCATGAAGGAGTTCATGGGCGAGATCACGATCGAAAATATCGCCGCCCACAACTACACCATCGCCAACAAGGAATGGTACGATGCCATCGCGGTCAAGCAGGCCGATATGGAGCGCGACAACGCCGGGGGTGTGGGCCTCTACGGCCCGCGCTTCCAGATCATGGGTGATGTCGCCCGGCAGCATGAGGGTGAGCAAGTGGCCAGCCTCCTCGTCAACGGGTTCGACCGGCCCTGCTACACCGGCAAGAATTTCTTCGATACCGACCACGAACCGATCAAGGGCGGCACCAAGTTCACGAACGAGGGCAGCAAGAAGCTCAGCCAGGCGAATTTCCGACTCGCCCGCATCAACCTGAAGCAGCGCAGGAATGCGGCCGGCCGCGCGCTCAAGCTGGGCCGGGACCTCGTGCTGCTGGTGGGCGCCAAGCAGGAGGATGTCGCCCGCGAGTTTTTGAATGCCGAGCGCCTCGCCAACGGCGCGACCAACGTCGACAAAGACAGCGCCCGCCTGGTAGTGTGGCCCGAGATCGATGTGCTCAACGAGTATTTCTGGGCGCTCATCGATGCTGCCTCATTCATGAAGCCGATTATCGTGCAGAATGAGAAGGCTGTCGAACTCATCGCGCAGGACCAGCCGACCGATGAGGGCATGTTCATGAACCATGAGGCCCGCTACCAGGCCTACAAGCGCCAGGGCTTCGGCTACGGCCTGCCCGAGACCATCTACGCCAGCGACGGCAGCCAGGCGGCGTAACGCAGCCTGCAGGACCAATAGACTAAATGACCAAGAGACCAAGAGACGAGGCAGCCTCCGGACATCCAGTCCCCAGGTTCCTTGGTCTCTAGTCCCTTGGTCCCTCCCATCCCATGCCTGCTTACGTCCTCATGAGCGAGATGAACGGCCTGATCCCGGTCGCCTTCCTCGTACAGGCGCTCGACGACGACCAGGACGGCACCGCCGATGCCACCGCGTGGACAGATGTGCTCAACCAGGTGCACAAGCTGATCGATGGGCCGCTTTCGGTGCGGTACGCCACGCCGTTCGCCAATCCCCTGCCGCCGATCGTCACCGAGGCGGCGCCGATCCTCGCCGCCGAGTTGCTCTACAAGCGGCGCGGCATGGGCGACGACCAAAACCCCTGGGTGAAGCAGGCCACGGCCGTGCGTACCAAGTTGGAAAAGATCGCCGCCGGTGATTTGCCGCTTTTTCCCACCACCAAGCGGGTGCAGCCCAGTGCCAGTGCCGTGACCGAACCCGCCAAAGCCAGCAGCCGCCGCGGCCGGGGGGCGATCTGATGAACCACGCGCCCGAACAGCTCCTGCAGTACCTGCACGACGATCTCGTGCCGTTCGTGCGCGAGTACAAGGGCACGCTCTCGGTCGCGCGTGATCCGTGGAATTTCCTCGAGCTGCTTGGTGAGGCGCCGAGCGGCTGGCGCTGCGTGCTGCACTGGGCGGGAGACGAGAACCAGATGCAGGATGCGCCGGCCGCGTTTAACAAAAACGAATTTCACTTGGGCGTGACGTGCAACCTCGGTCTCACCGCCGCGCCGGGTGAAGCCACAATGAAGAAGCGGCCGGGCGGGGCGCCCTCGCTGCTTCGGCTCGTGCAGCTCACGCGCGAGCGCGTGCGCGGCCTCGTGTTTCCTCAGGGCACGACCGGGCAACCGAACTATCTCGGCTGCGATCCGGTGTCGCTCCCCGACGGCACGCCGCTCGCCGGCTACCGCCTGCGTTTTTCCCTCATCTCCGCCGATGATCCTGTGACCCCGCGCGCCTAGTCTCCCCCGTCTCCCGCTTTTCCGCGTCTTCCAAGTATCCTTCTCTTTCCAATCCCATGTCTAATCTTGTAATTAAAGGCGACCAAACCATTCTCTGGGGCGCCGACGGCGTCTATTCCGCGGCCGGTTGCGGCTTCGTGACCACCGGCTCGAAGGAGCTCACCGGCGACAAGGTCGAGATCAAGGACAAGAATGGATTCACGATCGCGGTGGTGTATTTCGACGACAAATCCAACGTGCAATTCGAGGCCATCGTAGCGACTTCGGCGCCCGCGCTGGCGCGGGGCGACGCGGCGACGATCTGCGGCATCGCCTACTGCCTGATCGATTCGGCCGAGGAGATGTGGGCCAACAACGATGCCCGCAAGTACCGCGTGCGAGCCACGAACTACGTGTCGATTACGGGGGGAGCCTGACCGTAATCCGAATCCGCACTGGTTCATCATCGCCCGACACTTTTCCCGCTCACCCTTCACCATTTCGTGGCCACCAAATCGCACCGGCGCACCGCCGCCACCAAGGGGTTTTCCCCCGAGCAAATCGCCGCTCTCACGGCGACCAAGCACAGCCAGGGATCGCGCACCCCGCGCGCGGTGGTCGACGCCATTTTCCCGACGACGATCACAGTGGGCGATCTGAAGCTGCGGTCGCTCTCGCTCGGCGAGTTCATCCTGATGGAGAAAATCGAGAGCCCCCTGCTCGAAGTCGAACAGATGGAGGACGGCGAAATCACGCTCGAGCAATTTGCGGCGGCCGTCTTCATCCTGGCGACGCCCTTTGCCGAGGTCGAAGCCCTGATCTGCGATCGCGGTCGCGTCGATTTCGACCGGGCGGTGCGCCACTTCGCCACGAAGTGCCCCGGCGCCGAAGTGATTGCACTCGGTCGCAAGGTGAAAACCACGATCGCCGAGGCCTTCGCCACGGTGGTGCAAACCTCGGGCGGGGAAAAAAAAACGATCCCGGGCTCGGCTGGGGGCTGACCCTGCTCGACACCTGCCTGCATGAATACGGCGGAGGATTCAGCCAGGCCGCCATCCGGGCCGCGCTGGCCGTCCCCCTCGCTCTGGCCTTTGCCCTCTACGCGGCCATTGCGGCCCGCTACGACCTCAAACCCGCCGGGCCGACGTATCAGGACCGGGAACTGCTCGTATCCCTTAAACGGCTGAGGAAAGGGCGCGGAAAGAAGCGCTGAAACCGGACTACGCATGAATCTCAACGCCAGGCTGCTGCTCGACAATTCCGGATTCATCAAACCGGCGCAGGAGGCGCTGAACCCGATCCGGCGGCTCACGCAGGAACTGGGCGGACTCGGTCGCGGCGCCGGGGGTTCGCCGGGCGCCTTCGCGGGCATGGCCAATACGATTGCCGAGGTGCGCAACGTAGCCATTGGGGCGTTTACTCCGATCGCCGCGCTCTATGGGCTCTTTCGCGGAGTGGGCGGGGCTATCAAGGCCGCCTCCCAGATGGAGGACTTCCAGACGAGTTTCTCGACCCTGCTCGGGGGTATTGACGCGGCGCAGCAACGCATGGAGGAGCTCGCACAGTTTGCGCAGACGACTCCGTTTGACTTGCCCCAAGTCGTCCAGGCCAGCCGGGTGCTCGAAACCCTCACGCAGGGCGCACTCTCCACCGGCGACGGCCTGCGTACGGTGGGCGACGTCGCGGCCAACACGGGACAGAGTTTCGCCGAGCTCGCCATGTGGATCGGCCGCACCTACGACGGTCTGCAGAGCGGTCGCCCCATCGGAGAAGCCCTCATGCGGTTGCAGGAGATGGGCGTGGTCTCCGGCGAGACCCGCGCGAAAATCGAAGCCCTGCAGGCGGAGGGCAAGCGCGGGGCGGAAGTATGGGGCGTGGCGGCGCAAGCGTTTGGGCGATTTTCGGGCGAAATGGAACGTCGGAGCGCGACCCTGAGCGGTCGGACCAGCAACTTCCGCGACTCGATTGCCGGTCTCGCCCGCGAGCTGGGCGGGCCGCTCGCGGCCATGGCCAACGATCCGCTGCGACGCACGTCGACCCTGCTCGATGACATCGCCGGCAAGCTCCGCGACGTGAAGCTTTTTTGGTTGGAGGCATTCGGAGTTGTACCCGAGGGGAAGTTTCCCGGCCCGGCCAGCGGTCCCAAAGCTCCGCCGGCAGCCCGCGGCAGTCCGCAGAATGTCAAAACCGCGCTCGTGGATTTCTTCGGCCCGCTGGACCAACTCTCCCGCGCCAAGGGCACGATCCAGGAGGTGATGTCGACCTTTGCCGACCTCCGGGCCCAGCGTACCCTCCACGACCCCTTTGCCAGCTCCGCCGACCGCGAGCGCGCGATCGGCGGGCAGGCGCGCCGTGCCTTCCGTGAGAGCGGCCTCAAGGGCGACCAGGTGGCGCCGGGAGTCACCGCCGATCCGCAGGACGTCGACGACGCCCTGCGCCGCGTGGATGCCGAAATGAAGCTTCTCGAGGCCATGAAGGACCAGGACGCGTTCGCCGGGCACACGGCGGAAAAAATGGAGCGACTCGTCGCCGCGTATGAAAAGCTCGTGGGCCTCTCCAACCAGCTCCAGGGGATCCGCAAGAGCGCGGTCGATTCGGCGATTACCGACTTCTTCGGCTCGATGGATAAACCGAAGGAATCGCGTGGCTCGGTGCCGACCGATCCTCTCGCGCGGGTGGGTATCTTCGTGGGCGCCGGCGGTCCCGCCAACGATCATGCCCGGCGCACCGCCAACGGCGTGGAGGCCCTCGTGCGCATCGCCGAGCGCATTAACGCGACCGACCGCGGCATTCGCGATCGCAATGCCGCCATTGATCGCGGCCTCGCTGATCGCTCCGCCCTGTGGGACTAGCCTGCCCGAGTCTCCCTCTCTTCCCCGTCTTCCTCTCTTCATCCCGATGCCCACTCCCATCTGGAAAGGCTCCATTGAAATCCAACTGCAACCGGGATTCCCGCGCTTTCGGCGCGAGGCGCGCGGAGCCACCCTCACCCTGCAATTTCGCGGTCCCTATACTTCGCTGCGGACCTACGGCCCCAACATCGGCGACGGAATCGTGCTCAGCGCGTTCGGCTACGAACCCGGCTACGAGGTGATCCTCGCCGACTCCGTCGAGTGCCAGGCCGACGGGCCGGGAGAAGATGGTGCCGGGACGCTCACCGTTACGTACTCCAACCTGCCCAACGCCGGGGCACTGCTGGTCGCCGGCTCCGAGATGATTGAGATCGATTTCTCGGTGCTCGAAAAGCCGCTCATCCAACACCCGCTCTTCTCGACCGGCGGGGCCTGGCAGTTGACCGACGACGACCGGAAGGGGATCGATACCTGGCGCGCCGATCAGAGCACCGCCAACTACAATGCCTGCTCCACCAACGGGAGACGTTACCTCGACAAGGTGAAAGGTGGCATCGAGAGCTACGTGGTCGGAGCGCCGATCGCGCGCAGGACCACGCGTGGCGCTTCGCCGCCCGTGGTGACGAGTGTGGGCACCCGCAGCCCCACCGCGCCGGTGAGCGGCGCCCCGGCCGGCTACGAATGGCTCAAGACGGGTGATCGCGCCATCCGCCAGGCGCCCGCCGCCGGGTGGGAGCGCGTTGAAGAATGGACCGGCGGCAAGTCGGTCGATTCCGACCTCTACACCGGCATCATCTGAGGCCCCGCCCCGCTCATGCAATTGCCACGCGAGCCCCGTGCAGGGGATCATCTCGACGGCTCCTGGGGAGCGCAGGTGGTGCGTTATCTGCGATCCATTACCCTAACCGGCGGGCCGGGCGTGCGCGTGCGGCAGTGGGGCAGCGGCACGACGATCGAGGCAGCGTCGGCGGCCCTGCTTGCGGCGGCCGCGAGTCACCTTTTTCAGGTAGAAAACGCCAGCACCTCCACCCCGGCCGCCAAGGTGCGCGTGCGTTTCGGCCAGGTGAACAGCATCACCCCCACCATCGGCGGCACCGCTCTCGATGCCGATCCCGCGCCCACGCTCACCGTCATCTCGGGTGTGGTCTACCTGCAGGTCAATCTCGACGTGGACGGGCTCGTCGCCACCGCTGTCATTGCGAATGGCGCGGTGCTTCCGGCGCAGACGGACACGGAGGGCTACCTCACGCTCGCCACCGTCACCGTGGCGGCTGACGCCGTGACGGCGATCAACCAAAGCGTGACGCATTCGCTCCAGCACTTGTTCTGCGGAGGGGTATCAATCTTCGGTGCGGTGTAAGCGATGCTTCCGATCTTTGCGCACGCCAGTTTTCCCACCTGCGGCTGCTGCGATTGCCCGGAGCCGACCGTCATGGCGCAAAAACGCGAGCAATCGCTGGCGTTTTACGGCTACGCGGGATTCACGCTGCCGACTCCGGCCGGCGTTTATCGTACGGTGCGGTCGCGCGGCTACGGGCTGGACAGCGGTCCCGTGCTCTACCGCAACGATCTACAGTGCCGCTTCCTTCCCCTGGCATCAGGCAAAGAGGGCTTCGAGTCGTCGAAAGCCTATGATTGCTGGGACGACCCTCCTCCCGATCCGATATGCCTGATCGATGAACTCACGGACTGCGCCGATGGGTTCCATTCATTTCGCGGTCTGGGCACAGCGTCGAGCGATGGGCTCTTGCAGGCGCTCGCTTACGGCGGCGCGGAATGGGGTCCGGCCGGCATCGAAGTGCTGGCCGATCTACTTATCTTCGCAGTTTACGAGCAGGAAGTCATCGCAGCCGTGGTAGCGGCCGAGTGGGTCGAAACGATGGTCACACTGCACTCTTATTGGTCGTACTTGCCGACATCTTCGAACCTATCCTATGGGGAAAGCCGCTACGCCTTCAGGTTTGCGCCGCCAGGCAATCGCAGGTACTCGGTACGCTGGACCGTCTACTGGACACCTCAAACGTGGAATGGCAGCGATTTTGTCGATGGGACTCCTGAGGAAATTTCTACGGAGCAATGGCGATGGGATGGCGTAATCTTAGAAGGGTACGATCCCGAAGACGGCGAAACGTGGCCGCAGTCGCCTTGGTTTGAGCTGCCGCGGGCAAGCGAGCAGGGCTACTATTCGATCGGCGACGTAGCATCGGCCTGCACCCTCGCCTCGGTGCCCACTGCTCCCAGCGCGCTGTTAGGAGGACCGATCTGATGCCCTCCATCCGGCTGCAATGGCAAACGGGCTACGATGCCGCATCCTACGAGATTTGGCGCGGGTCCACGGCGAGCAGTGGTGATGCCTCCTACCTCGGTAGCACAGCCGGCAATGCGTACACCGATGCGACGGTCGCCGAGGGTGCATCATGGTATTATTTCGTGAAAGCGGTCGGGCCGGGTGGGACCAGTGCCTTTGGCCCGGCTGCCGGCCCTTTCACCGGGGGATACGGGCTCGCGCCACCCGAGAACGTGCAGGCGTCCGGGAGCACGGTTGACGATATAACGGTGAGCTGGGAGGCGGTCGCGGGTGCGGACGTTTACAGCGTATATCGCCACACCAGCGACGATTACAGCTCGGCCACGCTGCTCTATTCTGATCTCAGTTCGTTGGAATACGTGGATAGTCCACCGGCCGCCGATACGCCTTATTTCTACTGGATTCGCGCCTTCAACACTTCGAGTGAGTCGAGTCCGCCTTCTTTTGCGGCGGTCGGGTTCGCCGCCTTGCCGGCGACCACCGCTCCCACCGGGCTCAGTGCCAGCGACAGCGACACGACCAAGATCCATGTGTCCTGGACGGCCGAATCGTCCGCCGCGCGCTACGATGTTTACCGGCACACGTCCAACGATAGCGGGGCCGCCACCAAGATCGGCAGCACGACGGGCACGGCCTACGACGATACCACCACGGCCTACGGCGCCACCCGTTGGTATTGGGTGAAGGCGGTCAATTACCAGGGCGCATCGGGATTCAGCAATGGCGACTCGGGCGTGAAGCCGGCGCCTCCGCCGCCTCCGCCGCCGGCCGCGCCCTACACCCCGACGGGGGTGGACGCCACGGATGGCGACTCGGGCAAGGTCACAGTGACGTGGGACCTGTCGGGAGACGCCAGTCACTACGAGGTCTGGCGCTCCGCGACCGACGACGTCGGCACCGCTGGGCCACTCGCGTTTCCGATCTACGGGCTCACCTACGACGATACCGCCATCGAGGATGAGGTGGTGTACTACTACTGGGTACGTGCGGTGGCCGTGGGGCCGGGCGGCTCCACCGCCAGCGGATTCAGCACCCCCAGCGCATCCGGCTGGGGCGATTTTTTTCCGCCCGATCCTCCCATAAGCGTAACCGCATCGGATGGCACGCAGGGTGACGACATCCTGGTGTCATGGTACGCCTCCGTGGGCGCCGGCGGCTACGAAATCTGGCGGGGCACGACCGTGTTTGAGGTTGATATGTCCCACATCGCCACCGCGGGCGCCGTGCTCGAATATATCGACCCCCAGACCGACCTTACCTCCTGGTACTACCGAATCAAGGCCATCGGCGCCGGCGGCACGTCGGCGCTGAGTACCGCAAACGACTACGGCTACGCCGCCGCCGCCAATCCTCCGGCTCCGCCCACCGTCACCAATTACGACCCGGCCAAAATCGGGGTGTCATGGAGCGCCGTGGATTTCGCCCGGAGATATTGGGTGTGGCGTAGCATCACCAATGACTTCGCGACAGCCGGCCACATCGCGACCGACCTCGAGGTGCTCTTCTACGACGACGTGGATGCGGAGTTCGATACGACCTACTACTACTGGATCGTCGCCCACAACAACGCCGGCGCCTCGACGGAAAGCCCCTCCACGGCCGGATACCGGCCGCTGGTGGCCCCAGCAGCTCCCACGGGCATCAATGCCAGCGACGCAGCTTGCGCCTACGTGACCGTGACCTGGGATGCCGCATTGACCGCAACCAGTTACGAAGTCTGGCGCGCGGACGTGAACAACAGTTATTTTGCGACGAAAATTGCGGATGGACTCACGGCCCTGACCTACGACGATTCGCCGGGTGGGTATCCGGGCGCGGTCTGGTATTACTGGGTCAAGGCGGTGAACGCGGCGGGTACCAGCGGTTTCAGCGCCTCGAATGGGGGCCAAGCCTACGCGCCGGGAGACCCCACCGGCCAGGACGCGACCGACTACAACCCCACCGTGACCGTCTCGTGGACCCCTGTCACCTGCGCTGAGTCCTACAGGGTTTTTCGCGGGACCACGATCAACGACTACGAGTCTACCGAAATCGCCGCGGGCGTGACAGGAACCTCGTTTGAGGACACCACCGCGACGGCTGGCCTGCAGTACTACTATTGGGTCAAGGCCACCGCAGGAGCGTTCGACAGCAATTACAGCGGGCGGGCGGACGGCATGGCTCTGGCCGATGCATGCGGCCTAAGCCTGTCAGGCACCGGAGCCGCCGGCCACGACGTCACTTACGGTCTGGAGGTGGGTGAAAACATGGTTTGGAACCTGGAAGCTGGGACAACCTACCCCGACCGCTTGATCGTCTACAACAACGGGACCCCGGTATTCGATACCGGCTGCATCACGGGGTCAGCCAGTTCGGGTTCGCTTTATTTCAATGCCGGCACACTTCGCGTGCTGCTGCTCGCCGCCTGCGACGCCAGCGCCAGCGGCACATGGTCTGTGTCCTCAACCTGCTCATGATCGCGAAACGCTCTGCAATTTGCTCCACCTGCCCGACCCCGTGCAGTCCTCGACCCGATTTGGGGAATCGCAAAACGACATGCCCTCTCATGCCCCCGCGCTGGGGGCAGGCCCCGAAGTCCTTCGGCCTTGGCGATGCTGTGGCGGCGGTGGCGCAGCCGGTGGCGGCCGCCATCGACGCCATGGCGGGAACCAACCTAAAAAACTGTCCCGGCTGCAAGGGTCGCCGGGGAAGGTTGAACCGAAAAATCCGCGACCTACGCCACCCGTTCGGCTGAAGAGTCTTCCCCCACGCGCGCCAGCCGCGCCACGGCACATGGCCGGGTCCCGCGGTAAAATCCTAAGGTAGGCGCCGCTTGAGTGCCCGGAACCTCGATCTCTACATCAACCTCGCCCGCCCTGGTGGGGGCTTGCTCCTGGCCGGGCGTGTTGATCTCACTGTGCCGGAGCCGCCGGTGTTTGTGGATGGGGAGAAGCCCAACCTGCGCCTGCAATTCCTGCAGCCCAGCCTCACGCCCGGGGTGGCGCCGGCGGTGACGCAGCTCGAAGTGGGTGCGGTCATCCTCTTTGCGCTAAAAAAAAAGGCGGGTGGCACTCTCCTGGTATCGGGCACGGCCTTCGTGGAGACCGGGGCGGGCGACGAGCTGCGATATGCTGCCCTCGTCAACTTCGACACAGCGGAGCTCATCGCGGCCCTGGTCGACGAGACGACGATCGCAGCGACCGGCGAAGTGCGCCTGCAGAATGCGGAGAACACCGAACGGAAGACTTTTCAGTTTCGCTGCTCGGTCCGGCGGCGGATCTACGACGGAGAGGGCGCCCCGGTCGCAGCGGACCCCCAGTACCCGGCAGCCGAGTCGGTGCTTACGACGGGCGCAGATTCCCCGAACCTCAAACGGGGCGCGCTTGCGCTCGAGGCAGGCGCATACCGCGGGATCGCGATCGCATTTGTCAGCGCATTCCAATTTGCCCCGACATTCGTACAGGCATGGGTGAGCAAGAAAGCCGGGCAACCGTCCACCAGTGCGTTTGTGAATCACGATACCATCACCGCCGCGGGTTTCTCCGCCGATCTCGGCGGAGAAGTGCCCGCCGCTGCCGTTGCGGGCGATTACCGGCTGCAATGGGTGGCCATTCCCTAACCCTTACTTCCCTATGATCACTACTTTTCTACTGGGCGCGGATCCCGTCAAAGTCTCCCCTGGCTGGCGGCGCAGATGGGTGCACATCGCCAACCGCTCCGACTCGACTGTGAATCTCAAATACGACGGAGGCGAAACGGTGCTGACGGTGGACAACGGCATCCCGTTGGCGGCCGGGGCCGTCCTCATGCTTGAACACAGTGGTCACGATCAGGAGTTTTTCCACGACGTCTGGGCGCTCTACGGCGTCGCCGGCGCGAAGCTGATCGTGATTCACGAGGGCTGACCCAATTATGGCTCAATCACAATATATCCCCGATCTCGCCGACATTCAGGCCGTGCGCCTGAGGGCAGCCAACAACCTTTCCGACGTAGCAAGCCCTGCCGCCGCGTTCTCGAACATCAAGCAGCCCGCGACAGAGGCCGCCTCTGGTGTGCTTCCAATCGCCACCGCGGCCCAGGCGCTCGCGTTCACCGATGGCGCGCGGGCGATCGTGCCGACTACGCTGCGCGCCGCCGGTGCTGTGTTCACCGCCGCCGCCGATCTTCAGCTCGCTTCCGCGCTGTCGTCTCTGGGTGCCGACTTTGGCAGCCTCCTCGAATACCTTTACATCTACGGCCTCGTGGACCTCTGAACCCGCTCCTAAACATTAACCCGAATCCTACTATGCTACGCAAAATCAACGCCAGCACTCCTTGCTTCTCAAAGACCGGCAACGAGGCCATCTCTATCTCCGCCGGCACGCAAGTCTTTGTCGGCGGTCGTCTCATCACCTTCCCACTCGCCACGGCGGCCGCCATCGACACCGGCGCACTTGCCGCCGGCACCGACTACACCCTGTATGTCACCAGCACCGGGCTTGTCGTTTTCTCCGCGAACCGCTCGTCGCCGCTCGGCTACTCGACGGCAACGGCGCTCAAGATCGGCGGCTTCCACTTCGCCGCCGGTTCTTGCGCTGCCGCACAGGCCGGCGGCGATACCACGCCTGCCATCAACCCGTACTCGATCTGGGATCTGAAGTTCCGGCCTGCGTGCCTCGACCCGCGCGGCATGGCGCTGATCGCAGGAGGCTTTTGGGCGGACATTTATTTAATGAATGCGACGCCCGACGCGCTCGGCACTTCCGCCCACGGCGCGACCATCTGCGATGGCTCTTCGCCGGCGAAGATTCCCGTGTCGTTTGGCGGCGACGGCGTCGCCGCCTTTGCCACGATGACGTGGTTTGAGGCGAGCCAATTACTTGCGGCCTTTGGCAAGCGTCCTCCTAATCAGCACCAGTTCATGGCGCTGGCTTACGGCGTCACGGAAGCGACGTCGGTCGGAGCCGACCCCGTAACCACGCAAATCGACGCCCCGCGCACGTCGCGTTTCGGCATCATGCAAGCCACGGGCAACATGTGGATCTGGGGCCTCGACAGCGCGGTCGACCCCACCAGCGTCACTGCCGTCGGCTGGCAGGCCGATACCGGTGGCCGCGGGTCCAGTTACATTTACGGCGCCGGCACCCTGAAGCGTGTCATCCTCGGCGCCCGCTGGGCCGACGGCGTGGTTGCCGGCTCCCGCGCTTCCTACTGGAGCTACGCGCCCTCGGCCTCGGGCTTCAACATCGGGGCGCGCGGCGTCTGTGACCCCCTGGTCTTGCCGTGAGCGAAGCGAAAGCGGAGCGCGCCCCCGAAACCACTGAACATGCCGGATCTGATCCAGTCCACTACTGCATGCAGCAGCTCGCCATCGTCGAGCGGTTCGAGCAGTTCGTTGACTATATCTATCCGATCCTGCTCGGCGTCCGTCGCGCGCACTACGTCGTGCGCGACGGGGCAATTTCGGCGCTGCTCACGCAAGTCTCCCTCTTCAACGAGGCCGGGAAATCGACCTCAGTCTCCAAACTTTACGCCGCGGACGCCAATCTCGCGCTGCTGCGTTTCTATTTACGGTTCCTCGCGAGCCCCAAGCGCAAGCTCATCTCCCAGCATCAACATCAGGTCGCGGCCATCCAACTGGCCGAGACCGGAAAGATGCTCGGGGCATGGATCGCTCGGGCTCAACGGACCGCGAAACGACCTGCGGGGTAACGGCGCCAACTGGGACAACGGCGCGAATGCCGGCTCCCGCGCTTCCAACTGGAACAACGCGCCCTCGAACTCGAACAACAACATCGGGGCGCGCGGCGTCTGTGACTGTCCCCTTTCCACATCCTGGCTGCTCACGGGCACCAGGACCGACAACCTTCACGGTGGTCAGCCCGACGGTCGTGCTTCGGCAAATACATTCCACGGTAAGGGCGCAGCGAGTAGGCCGGCAACGGCCCGAAACCTGTCAGCCCTTCATTTTTTTCCCTTGGGCAAACGTCACAAAAACCTCTTCTCCTCCATCATTGCGATGGACAACCTCCGCGCCGCCTATAGTCTGACGCGGCGGGGCAAGCGAAACACCAGGGGTTATCTGCGCTACAAAGAAGAGGAGGAAGTCCACCTGGCAGTGCTCCACGCCGAGCTGGCCGCCGGCACCTACTCCCCGGCCGCGCCGCGCGAGTTCGTGATTCACGAACCCAAGGCCCGCTCCATCTCCGCCCTGGCGTTCGCCGACCGCATCGCGCAGCACGCGCTCTGCAATGTCATCGGCCCCATCTTCGATCGCCTGCTCATGGGCCGCTGCTACGCGTGCCGCGAGGGCTACGGGACTCACTATGGTATCAGCCGCGTGCAGTCGGAGATGCGCCGCCTGCTCATCCAGCATGGCGATCTGTATTTTCTCAAAACGGATTTCCGGCACTACTTCGCGAACATCGACCGCGCGGTGCTCTGGGTGGAGATTGAGCGCAAGATCAGTTGCCGCCGCACCCTGGCATTGATCGAGCGCTTCACGCCGCGCACCGGCATCGGGTTGCCGATCGGCAATCTCACCTCCCAGCTCTGGGCCAATGTCTATGGCCACGTCTTCGATCGCTGGCTCGTGAGCCAGGGCGTCGTGCATTGGCATCGCTACATGGACGATGTCGTCGTGCTCGGAGGCAAGGAGTGGCGCCCGATGGTCGACCTGTTGCACCGGGCGGACGAGTTCGCCCGGCAGGAGATGGGCCTGACGCTTTCCCGTTGGATGGTCGCGCACTACTCGCGCGGCGTGAATTTCCTCGGTTTTCGGATCTGGCCCACGCATAAACTGCTCCGGCGCGACAGCGTCGTCCGCGCCCGGCGCAAGCTCCGCAATTTTCAGCGGCACGAAGATCCCGCCGGCTGCACCCGTTTTCTCGCTTCCTGGCTTGGTCATGCCGACTGGGCCGATTCGCACAATCTCAAGCGATCCATGGGGCTCGCGCAATAACCCGCAATCACACCATGCATATCGTCAACACCCGCGCCGATCTCGACGCCCTCCGCTCCTCCAATCCCGTCGCCCATGAGGCATTCATCGCAAACCTGAAGGGCTCGCTCACTCGTCTGACCGACATCCGCGAGTATCCGGCTGGGTACGACCGCAATTTGCAGTCGGGTGACGAAGGTTACCTCGCCCCGCAAATCGGCGAAGTGCCCGACGACACCACGGCCGCCCGGTTCGGCTATAGCCGTGAGCAGCTTGAGGTGATCTGAGTATCCTGGAAAAGGACCGGACTTTAGGGGGAAAGCCTGGCCCAATCCGCTGGGCTTTTTTGTGCCTGCGCGCCGTTCTCTGGACCGTTTTGTTGGCCGTTTTCCTCTGCAAAAATAACTTGAAATGATTGTTGATAGAATCAAACGTGGCGTGTAGATTAATCTCGAAGCTGAGGAATGATCTTCGGCCGAAACAACAAAACAAATGGATCAAGTAACTATCCCAAATAAAGCATACGCCGCCGCCGCCGCCCGCCAAGTCACCGTCCTAATTCCGTGGCCGTCCGAATACATCGGCGAGTATGGCAGCGCCATATTCGACGGCTCGCCAGTATCGCCCGAGGCGTGCGACTGCGTGATGGATCGCTACGTTGCCGAGATATTCGACGCTCGCGGCCTCGCCGTGATGAGCGTCATTGCGGGCCGCGTAGATTGCGAGATCGGCAGCAGCAAGTTCACCAAGATCGGTCGTGGCGTCCCGACGCCGGTAATCCACGTCACGGTGTGCGAGCCATCGCTGGCCGAGCAAATCGACGACCTGAGTAAGGCTCATAAGCGTCGATTCCTCCCTGCTCCAATCATTGTGTGGGCAAGGCCATGCGCGGAGGTCGCGGTTTGAAGCGCGGCGGAAAACGCAAGGGTGCGGGGCGGCCCACGACGGGCTGCTCCGTCGTCACGCGATCAGTCTCCATGCCGCCAGAAACCTGGAACAGACTGGACGCAATCCGGGCCGACAAATCACGCGGTCACTGGATCGCGGAGCGAGTGAAGAAAGCGCGTAAGAGGGTGCCCTGAATCGGATCCGAGCAACCAAACGGCCCTGAACTCGGAAGGGCCAGAACCTGAAGTGAAGTAGGTCGCGAGCGGACGGAGCCGAGACGCGGAAGCAGGGACGGCGAGCGATCTACATCACGGTTGGACGAAGCCAGTCGGCCGGACGGATCCTGAAACGATATATACTATAGCGAAAGTCGCCGGAGCGGTTGGGCCCAAGCGCGGCGCCGGTGGAGAGGAGAGTCGTGATCGTCCGGTCCCACGGACCGAAACTGGGCT
>JBBRWR010000086.1:0-34128 GCA_038249085.1 Opitutales bacterium | reverse complement strand
TGCGGCCCGACCGATGGGAACCCAGAGCGGTGAAGCGCCGACCCAAGAAGTATCCCTTGCTCAACCGGCCGCGCCACGACTTCCGCCAAGTCCGCCATGGCAGCCACTTCCGCCGCCAGGTAAAAACTTAAGCGCCATTCGAGTCCGCTCCCCACCTTGGAAAATCGTCGCGACCGGGAACGAATCGGATCAGGGTCAGCTCCGGCGTGCCGTTCAATCAACCAGGTCGGCCGCCCGGGCGTTCGCCTCCGTCTGCGCCGGGTCCTTGCAGCCGGGAATCACCGCGCTGACGAGCGGATGGCGCAAGCACCACGCCAGCGCCCACTGGGCCATCGGCACGCCGGCGGGCAATTCGTTTGCCTTGATGGCCTCCAGTTCCGCGAGCCACGCGCGCACCTTTTCCGGCTCCAGGGTCGAGCGAAAGTCGTTCGCGGGAAACGCGGCGCTCGCGTTGAACTTGCCGGCGAGGAAGCCGCTGGCCAACGGCACGCGCGCCAGGACTCCGAGATCGCCTGCTTGGGCGTGCGGAAAGAAATCCTGTTCCGCCCGGCGCTCCAGTCGGTTGTAGTAGAGTTGCAGCACCTCGGCGCCGACCGCGTGCGCACGTTGCGCCTGGAGCGGGCCGCCCTTGCTCGCGATGGAAATGCCGAGGTGCCGGATTTTCCCCGCCTGCTTCTGCCGGTCCAGCATGGCCCAGAGTTCGGGTTGCTGGAAGGCTTCGTCGGTGCCGGAGTGAAACTGGTAGAGATCGATCGTATCGACCTGCAGGGCCCGGAGGGAGCCCTCCAACTGGACTTGAACCTCGGCGGGAGACAGATGCCACGTGCGATCCATGAAACCATGGAAGTGGTGACCGAACTTCGTCGCCACGATCCAGCGACTGCGGTCGCGGCGCGCGAGGTAGTCGCCCATCAAGCGTTCGGAAAGATGATCGCCGTAGCACTCGGCGGTATCGATCAGGTTGATGCCGTGGGCGGCCGCGGTGTCGAGGATGGCGTCGACTTCGGACTGCGTGTAGCTGCGGCCCCATTCGCCTCCGAATTGCCAGGTGCCCACACCGATGACCGAGACCTGCAACCCTGTTTTTCCCAGACGGCGGTATTTCATGAAGGGGTCATTCCTCGAACTTCAGGATCCGCGTGTCGCGTTCGCGGCCGGTGGGTACCGTGAGGGGGCCGTAGAGTTCGGGTCGGCGCGAGCGGAGCCATCGCTGGCCCGTGGCCTTGGTGAGCAGGGCCGGGTCGAGATCCGCGATGACCATCGCGTCGTCAGCCTGGCTGGTTTCGACCAGGATGCGGCCGTAGGGATCCAGGATCATCGCGTTGCCGGTGCGGATCTCGTCGTCGTCCACCCCCACGCCGTTGCTGAAGACGAGGAAGATGCCGTTGTCGTGGGCCCGGCTCGGCAGCCAGCGCATCAGCCAGCCGCGGCCCTTGTCGCTGCGGAATTCACGTTCGATCGCCTCGGGGTCGTTACGGCGATTGTCCCACAGCCGGCGATCAATGAGACCCATCAGGTTCGGATCCGTGCTGCGCACGGCACCGGTCTGGTGGGGCGCCAGCAGAATCTCGGCGCCGCGCAGGGCCGTGATCCGGACGTTTTCCACGAGGTTGCAGTCATAACAAATCAGCAAACCCACCCGCCAGCCGTCCGGCAGATCGAAGACGGTGAACTCCGTGCCGCTGCGGATGGCATCGTGTTCAAAGGAGTGCAATTTCCGGTGCCGCTGGATCGTGCCGTCCGGCAGGGCGATCACGTAGGTGTTGTGAAAAACGCCGCCGCCGCCCGCTTCGACGAGCCCGGCCCCGATGGTGAGGTGGTGCCGGCGCGCCAGCTCGATGAGGCGGCGCGTGCTGGGGCCGTCCGGCACCGGTTCCGCCAGGACCGCGAGTTGCTCGACCGTGAGGTGACGCATGAACCAGTAGCCGGAGAGGCAGCATTCGGGGAAGAGGACCAGCCGCGCGCCCCGCGCCACGGCCTGGGTGACGAAGTCCCCGACCTTGCGAAAATTTGCCGCCTTGTCGCCAGGTTGGCTTTCCATCTGGACCGAGGCGACGCGAAGAGGGGGACGCGGTTTCAGTTCGGGCATGTCCCACGGTTTACACGGTCCGCCGGGAACGACGCAAAAGTTAAAGGATGGCTGGGAGTCGGTGGGACCCCGCCCGCCAGCGTCAGATCGGGCGTTGGAACGAGTTGGGATCCTCGCCGGCGCGAAGGGAGATGATCGCGCCCTCGCGGCCGAGTTCCAGGCACTCGAAGAGGTTGCGCACGCATTGGCCGAGGCGGTCGTGGCCGAGCCCGCTGGCCTCGATGTGATCCACGAGCCGACGGCCAAGGAGCGCCGCCCGATCGCGGGTGCTCACGGCGACGGGGTCCGGGGGGGTATCGCCAAGTTCGAGCAACGGCGTGAGCAACTCAAGCAACTCGGCGGCGGTCTCGCGGGCAAGGGCGGCCGGGCCGTGCCCGTTGCCTCCACCGGTTGGCAGATGGAGGATGATGCGCCGGGCCACCCGGCCGGCGTGCGGCAGGTTGAGCGATACGTGGAAAAAGGGAATATCGTCGGGCACGGGTGGCCGGAAGAGGAGGCAGGACGTCGGCGCGGGAAACTCGGGCAACAGGTCCGGGGAAGCGGGTGGGGGTCAGGCGCGGCGACCTCACGGCTGCTTTTTTCCCGTGGACACGGTTGCGACCATTTGGGTCTTCCCAGGGGTCAGCGCGCGGCGGTGTTTTTCCACGGCGCGGGCGATGCTGGCGAGCACGTCGGGATGTTCGCCGGCGATGTTAAACGTCTCACCCGGGTCGTTGCGCACGTCGAACAGGAGCGGCGGATCGTGGGCGTCGGGCTTGGGCTGGTTGTAGCCGAGTTGGGTGAAATGATGCAGCTTGTAATTCCCCTGCCGCACGGCGAACAAACGCGTGCCTCGATAATAGAAGTAGGCCTCGCGTTCGGCCGGGCCCGTGCCGAACAAGAGCGGGCGGATGTCGATGCCGTCGATCGCGCGGTCCGACGGCACGTCGGCGCCGGCGAGTTTGGCGCTGGTGGTGAAGAGATCCATCGTGGAGGCCAGCGTGCGTTGCACGGTGCCGGGCTTGATTTTGCCGGGCCACCAGGCGATGCCGGGCACGCGCATCCCGCCCTCCCAGGTGGAGCCCTTGCCGTCGCGCAGCAGGCCGGCCGAGCCGCCCTGCTGGTTCATGATCAGCCACGGGCCGTTGTCGCTGCTGAAAAACACCAGGGTGTTCTCGGCCAGGTTCTCCTCACGCAGCGTCGCGAGGATCCGGCCCACGCTCCAGTCGAGTTCCTCCACGACGTCGCCGTACAGTCCGCGCGGGCTCTGGCCGGAGAATTGCTTCGAGGCAAAGAGGGGAGTGTGCGGGAAAGTGTGCGGGAAATAGAGAAAGAAGGGCGCCTGCTTGTGCGCTCGGATGAATTTCGTCGCTTCGGCGGTGTAACGTTGCGTGAGCGTGCTCTGGTCGGCGGGTTGCTCGACGAGGTCGTGATTGCGATAGAGCGGGGCGTTCCACCACTCCGATCGCTGATCAGCCCGCGTGTTGGCGTGCTTCGGGGCGACCGGCGACGGGTTCATGTCGTTGGAGTGGGGCAGGCCGAAATTGAAGTCGAAGCCGTGCTTTTGGGGGTGACCGTCGGGATTGTTCGTCCAGACGCCGAGGTGCCACTTGCCGATGAGGCCGGTGGCATAGCCGCGGGTCTTGAGCATCTCCGGGAGGGTGATTTCCTCCAGCGGCAGGTGGCCGGTCGAGGTGGCGCGCAGGACGCGAAACTGATCGTGGGCCATGCCGCTACGGATGGGGTAGCGGCCGGTGAGGAGTGCCGCGCGGCTCGGCGTGCAGACCTCGGCGGCCGTGTAGAACTCCGTGAAACGCATGCCCTCCGCGGCCATGCGGTCGAGATTGGGCGTGCGGATGGTCGGGTGTCCGTAGCAGCCCAGATCGCCGTACCCGAGATCGTCGGCGTAAATGATGACGATGTTGGGCGGGGCGGCGAAGGCCCGGAGCGAGACGATTGCAAGGAGGGCCAGGAGGCCGGCGAGGAGACGGAGGGGTTTCATCGTGAAGTCGAATTCAAGCGGGGCGCCCGAGGGTGGCGAGTTTGTTTCCGGCGGCAAAGTGGGGGATGAGGCGACGTCGCGGTTGTGAAGGGCGGGAAATCCTCCGCGGCGCCAACCCATGGGGAAAGCCGGAAAGAGGGGACGGCGGCAAAACCGATCCCTTTCCGGCTTTCCCCATTCCCTGGATCGTTCCGGTGTTTCCGGCTCAGCCTTGAGTGAATTTTTTGAGGTGTTTTGCGATCACGGCCATCGTGCGGTCGGCGTCCTCGACGTTGCGCGGGTAGTAATAGTAGGCGGCCATGTCGGGCTGCAGCGCGAGCACGGCGGGATAATTGCGGTCCAGCGGCTCGATCATCGAGGCCTTGAGATTGTGGTTTTCCAAGAGGAAGAAACTCTTCCGGCCCGGCACCGCCCGCGCCGCCCGGTTGAAGCCTTCGCCCTTGCCGCTCAGCAGGACCTTGCCCTTGCCGCTCTCCTGGTCGGCGGCGCCTCCCGCCATCTTCTTGTCGTCCTCCAGCGTCCAGGGGCGGCCGTCCGTACCGTAATAGTCGAGGTGCTGCACGCCGGCGCCCGCACCGAGTTCCTCGGCGGAGTTATGCGCCTGTTGGAACATGAGAGTGAGTTTGTCGGGCCAGCGCTGCTTGGCGAAGGCGCAGACCTGGGAGAAGAAATCGCGCGCGGCATGGTAGTGGGCCACGAGGGGCGGGTTCTTGCCCAGGGCGGCCACCGCCAGGGGCGATTGATCAACGATGAAGCACTTGGGTTCATCGATGATGCAACCCGCCATGCCCGGGTGCTGCTGGTACATCTCGGCGAGGGTGTCGCAGAAGAATTTCAACGTGTCGGGATGGTGCACGCTGCTGATCGTGCCGGACACCCGCGGGTTTACGGCCGTCGTGCCCTTCTTGCCTACGATCCACGTCTGCGGATTCAGAACCGAGAACAGGCTCGGCACTTTCGGAGCGCCGGCAGTCAGGCCGCCCCAGCGGCAGGGCACGGCGAGAATCTTCATCCCGACGCGCGCGGCCTCCTTGGCGATCATCGCATGGTTTTCGTAGGCGGCGAAGAGATCCTGCTCGAGCACGCCGACGCAGACGTACTGGGTGCCGATGTCCGCCATCCACTCCATGTCCTGACGGATCTGCGCCGGCACGCAGGTGTACATCTGCGCGCGGAGGTAGTAGGCGGCGATGGCCGTGGAGGTGCGATTGACCGGACGCGCCGCGGGTGTCCCCGCGGCGGTGGCCACGGCGGGCAGGGCCGCGGTGGCGACGGCTGAGGATTTCAGGAAGGTGCGACGATTCATGGTTGGGTCTTCTTCTTGTTCTTGGTTTTCCCCGTGCCTCCCGGCGTGAGAGGGAAGTCGGGACTGTCGACGTGAGCGGTGGCGATGAGTTGGGTGAGTTGCGCCACGCGTTCCGGTTGTGCGGCGGCGAGGTCGTGGGTTTCGCCGGGATCGGCGGTGAGATCGTACAGCTGGAGCTTCGACTCCAGGCCATAGCGCACGCCTTTCCACTGGCCCGTGCGCACGGCCTGCCGCGCCTGGCCCTTGATGGAGATTTCCCAATAGAGATAATCGTGCTGCGCCTGCGCGGCGCCGCGTCCCAGCAGGGTCGGCGCATAGCTGATGCCCTCGGCGGGCAAATCGGCCGGCCGGGGCAGACCCGCGATTTCGAGCGCCGTGGCCGGGAAGTCCCAGAAGGCGATGGGCAGCGCGCTGGTGGTGCCCGGGGCGATCCGGCCCGGCCAGCGCGCGAAGAAGGGTTCGCGGATGCCGCCTTCGTAGACGTCCCGCTTGATGCCGCGAAGCTGGCCGCTGGAGCGGAACCAAGCCGGATCCTTGCCGTCTTCCTCGTGCGGGCCGTTGTCGCTCGTGAAGATGACGAGCGTGTTGTCCTCGAGGCCCAGGTCCCGGAGGTGTGTGACCAACTGGCCGACATCCGCGTCGAGGCGCATGACCATCGCGGCGAACGCGGCGGCAACTTCCGGCACGCCCGGGGCGGCGAGCCCGGGGAACTTCCGTTTCGCCTCCTCGACCGCCTCGGTCGGCGCCTTCACGTCGGCATGGGGCAGGGTGTAGGCCAGGTAGAGGAAGAACGGCTGCGTCGCGTCGCGCTGCCGGTCGAGAAAGGCCAGCGCTTCCTGGGTGAAGAGGTCGTGGGCGTAGACCCGCTCCTTGTGCCCGTAGTTTTCCACCAGCGGCTCCATCCCGGCGTTGCGGTAAAGGAACTCCGGAAACTGGTTGTGCGCGTGGGTCTGGTTGACGAAGCCGTGGAAGAAATCCCAGCCCCGGCGCCAGGGCGCGGAGGGCGTGTCGTCCTCGCCCAGCCCCCACTTGCCGATCATGCCAGTGGTGTACCCTGCCGCGTGCAGCCGTTCGGCGAGGGTGGTGTCGGTCGGCTTGAGCGCCACCCGGCCGCCGTCGTTGCCGCCGCCGGCGAAGTTGTTGCGGATGGTTGCGTGGCCGGTGTGCTGGCCGGTCAGCAGGCAATTGCGCGAGGGCGCGCAGATGGTGGAGCCGGCGTAGGCGTCGGTAAACACCATGCCCTCGCGGGCGAGCCGATCGAGGTTGGGCGTGGTGTAACGGGTCTGGCCGTGGTACGACACCTCGCCGTAGCCGAGGTCATCGGCGAGGATGAAGACGAGGTTCGGCCGCGCGGGCGCGCTCGCGCCGAGCGGGCCCACGGTGCCCGCGAGCAGGAGGAGGAATAAAGACCAGCGCCTCCCCATCGGCTCAGGACCTCTCCCCCTTGCCCGGGCCGTCCTCCGGCAGCTTGCCATTGTAACCCCGGTAGATGTCCACGGGCTCCTCGTACCGGTTGCCGCGATCGCGGTCGCGCACGAAGCCGTCGACGAGGGCGCGCAATTGCTTGAGGGTGGCGGCGTGCGGCTGGTCGCGGGCGAGGTTTCTTAATTCGTGGGGATCGGTGGCGAGGTCATAGAGCTCCTCGATGGGCTTGGTGGCGGCGGCGAAGAGGGCGGCCTCGGGCGGACGGATGGTGCCGGCCTTGGTGAGTTCCTTGACCAAGTTCCAGGTCGGGTAGCTCCCTTCCTTGTAGGCGTTGTGCTGCATGTAGGGCACGGCCGGGAGATAGTTGCGGATGTACTTGAACCGCTCGGTGCGCACGGCGCGCATGCGATCGATCGACGTGTCCATGCGGTCGCGGGCGGCGAAGATGTGGGTGGGCCGCGGGGCGCCCGGGGCGAAGACATCGCGCCCGTGCACCGCCCCGGCGGGCGGCGTAATGCCGGCCATGGCCAGCAGGGTCGGCGCAAGATCGACCCCGCTCACGAGTGAATCGTCAACCGTCCCGGCGCCGCGCCCGTCGGGGAAACGCACGATGAGCGGGATGCGCAGGCCATTGTCATACAGGAATTGCTTGCCGCGAAAGAGGGGGCCGTGGTCGCTCGAGACCACCACGATGGTATTCGACGCGAGGCCGTCTTTTTCCAGGCGGGCGAGGAGTCGGCCGACGTAGCCATCGACGAGGTGCACGGCGTCCAGATAATTGGCGTACTCGTCGCGCGCGATCGGGTGATCCGGATAATACGGCGGGAGCTTCAGCTGCTCCGGGTTGACGAGTTCGGACTTCGGTTGCTGGCGGGCGACCTTCCAGCCGCCGCCCTTGTGCGTCTCCATGATCGTGATATGGGCGAAGAACGGCTGGCCGGCCGCCCGCTGCGCCCAGTCGTTGCCGTCGAACGGATCCCCGCCCTTCGGGCCGTTGATGGCGAAGTTGAGATCAATTTTGCCCGATCCAGCGGGGCCATTGAGCTTGGCGCTTTCGCCCTTCACCTTGCCCTTGCCCGGTTGCAGATTGCAGGTGAAGTAACCGGCGGCGCGGAACCAGTCGGCAACGTGCGCGATCGGGTTCGGCAGCGCCTGCTTGTTCCACGCCCAGGTGCGGTGGTTGTGGCAGCCGGTGAAGGTCTGGAAGCAGCCGGTCATCAAGGCGGAGCGGCTGGCCGAGCACACCGGGGCGCTGCAGAACGCGTTGGCGAACCGGATGCCCTGGGCGGCGAGACGATCGACATTCGGAGTCTGCACGAGTTGCTCGCCGTAGCAGGCCTGGTTCGGGCCGGAGTCCTCCATGATGACATAGAGGATGTTGGGGCGGGTGGTCATGGGCGCGAGGGTCGGGGCCGGCCGGGGTTCGGCGGCGCCGGCGGGGACGGGGGCGGCGCCCTTGCGGGCCTTGCCTTGAGCCAGAGCGGTGGAGGCGCCGAGCGCGGCGGCGGTGGAAGTGAGAAAGGCGCGACGATTCATGGGCGGAATATTGGGTTGGAAGAGGCGGGGCGATCAGCCGGACGAACGGGAGGCGCGAGGGTTGCGCGGCAAGGCCAGCGGCTCAACTCCCGATTAGAAGACCGCGCCTGCACGCCGGGGGCGCAATCTCGCGTCAGACCCGGCCGGAGACTGCGGCCGGAGTCGTGACGACGGTCGACCGCGACGGATTATTTCTTTCTTTTCTTCTTGGTCTTGGGGCCGGAAGGAGTGTCGCCCGGCTTGTCCACGTCCGGCGGCACGACGTAACCGGTGGCCTTCATCTGCGTGGCCAGTTCGGCCCGCAACCGGTCCTGGGCCGCCCGCTGGGCCGGGTCAGTGGCGAGGTTCTTCATCTCGTACGAATCGAGGGCCAGGTCGAACACCTCGGTCCATTCCGGGTGCCCGGGATACTGCACCAACTTTTCCGTGGCGGTGCGGATACCGACGAGGGTGGGGGTCTGGTAATTTCGCTCGTAGAAATATTCAGCCAGGAAGGACTGGCGCCACGCCGGCTTCTTCCCGGTGAGCAGCGGCACCCAGCTGGCGCCCTGCATCTCGCGGGGGACGGCGACACCGCCAAGTTCGAGAAACGTGGGGGCCAGATCGATGTTCAGCACCATCTCGTCGAGCACCTTGCCCTTGGGAAAGTGCCGCGGATAACGCACCAGCATCGGGATGCGCAGCGACTCCTCATACATCGAGCGTTTGTCGCCGAGGCCGTGTTCGCCGAGGTAATAGCCGTTGTCGCTGGCGAAGACCACGGCGGTGTCGTCGGTGAGCCCAAGCTCATCGAGGGTCTGAAGCAGGCGGCCCAGGTTCTCGTCCGCGCCATAGATGTGGCGGAGGTAGTCGAGGTGGGCGGTGTTGGTGGCCGTCCCCGCGGTTTGTTTGCCCGCGGCCTGCGTGGCGGGCAGGTAGATCGCGCGGGATTGCAGGTTGGGTACCGGCCGCGATACCTCGTTGGCGTATTGGTTGCGCAGGCGATCCGGCAGGTTGTCGCCGCCGCGCGGACCGTGCGGGGTCTTGAACCCGACGACCATCGAGAAGGGCCGGCTGCGGTTCTGCCGCATGAAATCGATCGCGTAACCCGTCACGACGTCGTCGATCCAACCGGTGGTGGGCGTCGAGACCCCGTTGATCTCGACGGGGCAATTGAAGTATTTGCCCTGGCCGACGAAGCTCGCCGAGTAGTCGAAGCCCGGGCGCTGGCCGCTCTGCGAGCCCATGTGCCACTTGCCGAAATAGGCGGTCTTGTAGCCGGCGGCGCGCAACAGGCTGGCGTGCGTGACGCTCGTCTCGGGGAACGGGGTGTGATTGTTCGCGACCCCGTTGACGTGGTTGTAGCGTCCCGTCAGGTACGCGGCGCGGCTGGGGGCGCACAGCGACAACGTCACGAACGCGTTGCGGAAGCGCACGCCCTCGGCGGCGAGGCGGTCCATGTTGGGCGTCTGGTACCAGGGGAAGCGGGCGCGCTCACCCTGCTCGCGCTGCACGACGCCCATGGCGTCCCAGCGCTGGTCGTCGGTGTAGACGAAGAGCAGATTCGGTTTGCGTTCGGCGGCGCGCGCTCCGGAGAGGGCGAGCAGCGCGAAGACGGCGAGGGCGATCAGGCGGTGGCGGGGATTCATGCTGAGGTCTGGGACTTGGGTTGCTGAGCGGGCGCGGGCGGGGCGGCGGCCGGCTGGCGCGGATCCGTAGGCGCCGGCCGCCGTCGCATCGCTTGAAACTGAGACGCGAAGTCGCGGGGGCGTCGAGGGTGAATGCCGGTCGGCGGCGACCCGGTGGCGAAAGGTGCGCGGTCCGGCGCCGGGTGACAACCGGCCGGGGGCATCGCACTTTTCTGACTGAGGCGGGACGACTCGTCCACGTGGACGAGTCGTTCCGCCTCGTGAATGACGGAAAGCCGAAATGCGCCCGCTCCGTCAACCCCTGCAACATTTGCCTCGCCGCGCCGTGCCTCGGACCTTTTGGTGGGCTTGCATCTGGTCGCGCCGGCTCCCACCCACCTGCGGTTGCACCCCAGATGTTACCCATGCCTTCCCCGTTGGTGTCGCACCTGTCCCTGGGCCTTGCGTTGACCCTGCTCCCCCCTCTCGCGGGGGGAGCGCCCGCGTCGGCGGCGGCGCGAAAGACCCGGGTCGGCGAAACGAAAAGTCCCACGGCTGCGCTCGTGCGCGAGTATTGCCTCGATTGCCATGACGCCGGCACCAAGAAAGGCGACCTCGACCTGGAGAGCGTCGATCCGCTGCACCCGGAAAAGAACGCGAAACTCTGGGAGGCGGTGGCCCGCAAGCTCAACCACCGGCAGATGCCGCCGCTGGGCGAGGCGCGTCCCGCCGCGGGTGAGTATGAGCGCGCAGTGACGCAGCTGTGCGCGGCCCTCGACCGCTCCGCCGCCACTGCGCCCAATCCCGGTCGCACCGACACGTTTCGCCGCCTCAACCGCACCGAGTACCAAAATGTGATCCGCGACCTGCTCGCGCTCGACATCGACGCCACCGCCCTCCTGCCACACGACGAGCCGAGCCACGGCTTCGACAACGTCACCGTGGGCAACCTCTCGCCGACCCTGCTCGACCGGTACGTCGCGGCGGCCCAGAAGATTGCCCGCCTGGCCGTCGGCACCCCGCGCCAGACCCCCGGGGGGGACACGTTCCGCGTCCAACCCGACGTCACGCAGGAGGAGCATGTCGAAGGTCTTCCTCTCGGCACGCGCGGGGGGACGTTGATCCCGTATGTGTTTCCTCAGGACGGCGACTACGACATCCAGCTCCGCCTCGCCCGCGACCGGAACGAGCAGGTCGAGGGGCTGAAGCAGCCCCATGAGATCGAGGTGCTGATCGATCGGGAGCGCGTCGCGCTGGCCACGGTCAAGCCGCCGGTCGGCACCAAGAATTCGGCCATCGTCGATGCGCACCTGAAGTTCCGCCTCGCCGTCAAGGCGGGCCCGCACGACGTGGGCGTGACCTTTCCCAAGCGGCCCTCGGCCTTGATCGAGACCGAGCGCCAGCCCTTCCTCGCGCGTTTCAACATGCATCGGCATCCCCGCACCGTGCCGGCCCTCTATCAGGTTTCCATCACGGGACCGTTCAATCCCCGCGGACCCGGTGACACCCCGAGCCGCCGTCGGATCTTCGGCGCGGCCGGGCCCGCGGCAGGCACGACCCCCGCGGCCGAGGATGATCGCGCGCACGAGATTCTCTCCCGACTCATGCGTCTTGCCTACCGCCGACCCATCGCCCCGGACGATCTCCGCAAGCCGCTGCAGTTCTTCCGCGAGGCCCGGGACCGGGACGGATTCGAGGCGGGCATCGAAGCCGCGCTCAGCGCCGTGCTCGTCAGCCCCCGTTTTCTCTTCCGGATCGAGGAGGATCCCGCCGGACTCGCCCCCGGGGCCGTCTATCACGTCGGCGACTTCGAACTTGCCTCGCGGCTTTCCTTTTTCCTCTGGAGCAGCCTGCCGGACGAGGATCTGCTCGTCGCCGCCGAGCGAGGCGAGCTGCGCCGGCCGGAGAAGCTGGAAGGGCAGGTGCGCCGCATGCTGGCCGATCCACGTTCGCGCAACCTCGTCACCAACTTCGCGGTCCAGTGGCTCCACCTGCGCAAGCTCGAGGCGGTGACGCCGGATCTCCGGCTCTTCCCCGACTTCGACGACAACCTCCGGCAGGCCTTCCGCGAGGAAACCGAGCTCTTCGTCGAGAGTATCCTGCGCGAGGACCGCAGCATCACCGACCTCCTGGCCGCGGACTACACCTTCCTCAACGAGCGGCTCGCGAAACACTACGGCATCCCGCACCTCTACGGGAGCCGCTTCCGCCGCGTCTCTTTCGCCGGCGACGAGGCGCGCCAGCGCGGAGGGCTGCTCCGGCACGGCAGCATCCTCACCGTCACCTCTTACGCCACCCGCACCTCGCCGGTGATCCGCGGGCATTGGATCCTCGCCAACCTCGCCGGCGAACCACCGCCGCCGCCGCCGCCCGACGTCCCGGCGCTGGACAGCAGCGTGGTGGCGGCCTCGCTCCCGATTCGCGAACGGCTCGCGGCGCACCGCGCCAAGCCGGTGTGTGCGAGCTGTCACGTCGTGATGGACCCGGTTGGTTTCGCGCTGGAGAACTTTGATGCTGTCGGGCAGTGGCGCACGACCGAGGAGGGCCGGCCCGTCGACGCCTCGGGTGGCATGCCCGATGGCAGCACGTTTACGGGCGTGGCCGCCCTCGAACGCGGTCTGTTGCGGCGGCCCGAGCTTTTTGCCGGCACGCTCAGTGAGAAGCTGCTCATCTTCGCCCTCGGGCGCGGGGTCGAAGCCTACGATGCGCCCGCCATTCGCGAGATGGTGCGGCGCGCGCAGGCCGACGGCTTCCGCTTCTCCGCCCTGATTCTCGGTCTCGTCAACAGCACTCCCTTCCAAATGAGGAAATCCCCATGATCATCACCAAAAAGGCTCTTCCCCGTCGGACGTTCTTGCGCGGCATGGGGGCCTCGCTCGCCCTCCCGCTGCTCGATGCCATGGTGCCCGCTGCCACGGCGATGACGGCCACGCCGGCGAACCCGGTGCGCCGCCTGGGTTTCGTCTTCATGCCCATGGGGTGTGATCAGTCGCGCTGGACGCCGGCGGGGGCGGACGGAAGGCTGGGGGAGCTCCCGCCCATCCTCCGCTCGCTGGCCGGGGTGAAGGACCACGTCACCGCCCTCACCAACCTTGAATTGCGCAACGCTTATCCCGGGTCGCACGCCACCTCGAACTCCGCCTTCCTCAGCGCCGCCAAGGCGAAGCACACGGAGAGTTCCGACTACTATCTCGGCACGACCGTCGACCAGATCGCCGCGCAGCAGGTCGGCCGCGACACCCAGCTCCCGTCGCTCGAACTCTCGATGGACATGCTGCAGACCACCGGCCAGTGCGACAACGGCTACGCCTGCGTGTACCAGAACAACCTTTCCTGGTCCTCGCCCACGACGCCGCTGCCCTCCGAGGCACATCCGCGCATCGTGTTCGAGCGCCTCTTCGGCGACGGGGGCAGCCTCGCCGAACGCCAGGCGGCGTTGCGGCAGCGCGCCAGCCTGCTCGACTGGATCAACGAGGACATCGCCAGCCTGAAGCGCCAGCTCGGGCCCGCCGACCGCGCCCGCGTCGCGGAGTACCTCGACACCGTGCGCGAGGTGGAGCGCCGGATCCAGAAGACCGAGGCCGACGCCGTGGAGAATCCGCTGCCGGACGTCGACCGTCCGCTCGGGGTGCCGGCGGCTTACGCGGACCACGCCCGTCTGATGTTCGATCTCCAGGTGCTGGCGATGCAGGGCGACATCACGCGGGTCACGACCTTCCAGCTCGCGCGCGAGACCAGCAACCGCACGTATCCTGAAATTGGCGTCAACGACCCGCACCATCCGCTTTCGCATCACGGCAACGACCCGGACAAGATCGCGCGCCTGGCGAAGATCAACGCGTTCCACGTCTCGCTCTTCGCCTATTTCCTCGAGCGGCTGCAGGCCACGCCGGAGGGCAACGGCTCGCTGCTCGATCACTCGCTGCTCCTCTACGGCAGCGGCATCGGCAACCCGAACGTCCATGACCATTCCAACCTGCCCATTCTGGTCGCCGGCGGCGCGGCCGGCGGGATGAAAGGTGGTCGCCATATCCGCTACGAGCGGCCGACGCCCCTGGCCAATCTCCACCTCACCCTGCTCAACAAGGTCGGCGTCAACCTCGACCACTTTGCCGACAGCAATGGCCGGATGGACGAGCTGTTCGCCCCGGTCACGCTGTAGGGCTGGTTGCCGGGGAACGGAAGAGGCAACCGACACCGCCATGACCACGACGATCATTTTGCGGGTAGGGCGGCGAGTCCCTTCGCCGCCGCCCGTTGGATGGGATGCCGACTTTCCCCATCCGGCGCGGAGCGGAGTCCGCGCCCTACCTGCGGAACGCTGCGCGAACCGACGCGATGGGAAGGAATTGGAGTTGGGGCTTCTCCCGGTCTTGTGGTGGGGCGCGCTTGGGCTTGGTGGATTCCTATTTGCGTTCACCGCCCTCTCCGCCGCTCCCGCTCTCGCGGACGCGGCGGAAAAGGCGGACATGGCGGCCGCCCGTGCGCTGCTAGCCTCGTCCGTCGACGTCAACGCGGCCCAGGCCGACGGCATGACCGCGCTCCACTGGGCCGCGCATCATGCAGATGCCGCGCTCGTGGAGATCCTGGTGAAGTCCGGTGCGCGGCCCGGCGTCGCCAATCGCTACGGAGTCACTCCGCTTTCGCTGGCCTGCACGAATGGGAACCTCGCAATCGTCGCGGCCCTCCTCGCGGCCGGCGCCGATCCGAACACGGCGATCAGCGGCGGTGAAACCCCGCTGATGACCGCGGCCCGCACCGGCCGGCTGGGCCCGGTCAAGGCCCTGCTCGCCCGCGGTGCCCTCGTGGATGAGAAGGTGGCTGACGGCCAGACGGCCCTGATGTGGGCGGCGGCCGACGGTCACACGGCCGTGGTGGAGGCGTTGCTCGCCGTCGGAGCCGATTTTCGCACGCCACTGCCCTCCGGTTTCACGCCCCTGCTCTTCGCGGCGCGCGGCGGGCACACCGAGATTGTGCGGGCGCTGCTCAAGGCCGGCGTGGATATCAATGAGGCGACCGAGCCGGCCAAGACGGGACCCAAGCTGCCCCGCAAGGGTACGAGCGCTTTGATCATGGCGATCGAGAATGGTCACTTCGAACTGGCGGCGGAGATGCTCGACGCCGGCGCGGATCCGAACGATTTGCGGTCCGGCTATGCGCCCCTGCATGTGCTCGTGTGGGTGCGCAAGGCCGACCGGGGCGAGGACGAGGGTGCGCCGGAACCCCGCGGATCCGGCCATCTCTCCAGCGCGCAGTTGATCCGCAAACTCGCCGCCCGGGGGGCGAACGTGAATCTGCCGCTGGAACGCGGACCATCGGGTGGGGGGCGGATCAATCGGAAAGGGGCAACCCCGTTCCTGCTGGCGGCCGATACCGCCGACACGGCGTACCTGCGCCTGCTGGTGGAATTGGGGGCGGACCCGTTGCGGCCCAACGTCGAAGGCAGCACGCCGCTCATGGCCGCCGCCGGCCTGGGAACCCGCGCCGCGGAGGAGGAGGCTGGGACGGAGGAGGAGTCGCTGGAGGCGGTGCAATACCTGCTCGGCCTGGGCGCAGACCTCAACGGCGTTTCAAATCTCGGAGACACGGCGATGCATGGGGCGGCGTTCGCCAATTTTCCGAAGCTGGTGAAATTTTTGGCGGCGAAGGGCATGAAGCTCGAAGTCTGGAACCAGCAGAACAAGCGGGGCTGGACCCCGCTGCTGATCGCCGAGGGTCACCGCTACGGCAATTTCAAGCCCTCCTTTGAAACCATCGCCGCCATCCACGAAGTGATGATCGCACATGGACTCACCCCGCCGCCCCTCACCCCACCGGTGCCGGTGAAGGGCTACGAGAATTGACCCGCCGGGGCGCGGCGGCGGCTATTTGTAATCGCGGCGGAGGTTGCTGGGGAGCAACCCCAGTTCCTCCCGATATTTCGCCACAGTGCGGCGGGCGATGGTGATCCCCTTGTCGTGCAGTTTGGCGACGAGCTCCTGATCGCTGCACGGGCTCGACTTGTCCTCGAGGTTGATCAGGTCGGCGATCATTTCCTTCACGCTCGTGTTGGAGACCGACGCGCCGCTTTCGGCCTGGTAGCCCGGGGTGAAGAAATACTTGAAGTCGAAGACACCGTGGGGCGTGCGGACATATTTGTTCGCAATCGCCCGGCTCACGGTCGTCTCGTGCACCCCCACCTTGTCCGCCACCTGCGTCATGGTGAGCGGCTTGAGCGCCGAGACGCCGTTCTCGAAAAACTCCTGCTGGGCGTTGATGATTTCGCGGGTGATCCGCTCGATGGTGCGCTGCCGCTGTTCGATGGAATCAATCAGGAACTTGCCGGAGCGAATCCGTTCGCGGATGTATTCGCGTTCCTCCTTCGATAGCGTGCCCTTGGCGATGAGTTCCCGATAGGTGCCGGAGATGCGCAGCCGGGGGATATAATCGCTGTTGAGGATGATCTTCCATTCGTTGCCGTCGTGCTCGACGGTCACGTCCGGCACGATTACGCGATTGCTGTCCTCGGCGAAGCGCCGGCCCGGCGCCGGATCCAGCTTGCCGATTTCCTCGATGGCGGACTGCACGGCGTCGGCGTCGGCGCCCAGTTTGCGGGCGAGTTCCGGGATGCGCCGGCGGGTGAGAAGTTCGAAGTGATCCCGGATGATGCGGTAGGCGAGCGACGTACCGCGGCCCTTGGCGGCCAATTGCCCCAGGAGGCAGTCGGGCAGGTCGCGGGCGCCGATGCCGGAGGGCTCGAAGGTCCGCAGGGCCTGGAGCGCCTCCTGCACCGCCGCCAGCGGCAGGCCGGCTTGCAGGGCGACGTCGGGCGGGGTCTGGGTGAGGAAGCCGCGATCGTCGAGGCCGCCGACGAGGTGCTTGAGCGCCGCCAGCACTTCCGGCGACAAATCGGCCATTTCCCCCTGTTGCAGGAGGTGCTGCTGCAGCGACGTCTCGTTCACGAGCGAATCAAAGAAATGCTGGCGACGTTCGGCATCCTCCGAGGTGTGCGGTTGGGCGCCGCCGACCTGCGCCATGTGATCCCGCCAGTCTTCGTCGAGTTTGCCGAGAATCTCGAATTCGCGATCCTTGGAAAAATCCATCTCATCGCGCTGCGGTTCCCTTTCCAGCGTTTCGGGCGCCGTCGATTCGTTTGCGGGGCGGTCACTGTCGGCCTCGGCGTGTTCCTCCCCGGTGCCGTCGGTTTCCGGGTTATCGAGACTGACGCCGTCCATCGGGAGTTCCTCGAGCGTCGGATTGCTCTGCAATTCCTCCTGGATCACCGAGCGCAGATCCAACGCGGCGACCTGAAGGATCTTCAGCGAGTGGCGCAGCTGCGGCGCCAGCACCAGGGACTGGGTCTGCCGCTGGCGGAGTTCGTGACTAAAGCCGGGCCCGCTCATGTCGATGAAACGACGACTTCATCTCAGATGGCGGCGCGGGAAGAAAGCGAGGGCACCACGGGATCACGCACCCCGAAGAGGTTCTTGGTGTAAACCGCCAGTTTCTCGTTCGTCGGGCCGTAGCGGTCGCTGTAGAGGTACATCTCAAGCTCGGTGAGCATCTCGTTGGCCGAATGAAAACGCTGCTCCCGGTCCCGCTGCAGGGCGCGCTGGATGATGGCCTCGAGCTTGGGTTCGATGTCGGGGCGGAGGGTGCTGAATTGCGGGATCGGCAGGGTGAGAATATTGCGGCGCGACTGCGCGCGGTCGACTGAGCGGAAGATGTTTTTGCCCAGCAGCAATTCCGTCAGGACGATGCCGAGGGGAAACAAGTCGGCCCGGGCGTCCGTGATCGCATAACTCGCCTGCTCGGGTGAGAGATACTCGTCCTTGCCCGCGATCACCTTGCCCTCCTCATTATACATCAGGTCGAGGGCCTTCGCGATGCCGAAGTCGGTGAGTTTCACGTCGCCCTCAAAGGCGAGGAGTACGTTCTTCGGGCCGATGTCGCGGTGGACGATGTTGAGGTGGCGGCCGTCGCGATCACACTTGGAGTGGGCGTAGGAGAGGCCCCGGGCCACGCGCGACACAATGAACGCCGCGAGGTCCACCGGGACCGCCTTGCCGAGTTTGCGGTGCTGCTCGATGAACTGCTCGAGGTTGATGCCGCGCACGAACTCCATCACCATGAAATATTGCCCGCCCACCTGCCCCAGGTGATAGGTCTGGACGATATTGGTGTGAATGAGGTCGGCCACCAGTCGCGCCTCGCCGATGAAGTTGTTCTGAAACTCCTCGATCGCCGAGTATTCCTCCCGGATGAGTTTCACCGCCACGACCTTCTTGAAATTGCCGGCACCCAGTTGCAGCGCCTCGTACACCAAACCCATGCCGCCCTCCGCGATCTTGCGCGTCATCTCGTAATGCAGCTCGTTGAAAATGTGCTTAATGGACGCCATCGGGCCCCGAGACAACGGGTCCGCGGGGCCGCTGGCAAGAATACAGATCAATTCCGGCGCGATAATTGCTACATCCCCGTTTGACAGCGCGGGACGGCGTCCTAACTTTTTGCCCCCATGATTACGCTTACGCCCCGGGCGGCCAAACAGGTTCAGTCCATGCAGGCAGAACTGGCGGCGCCGGAAAAACTATTGCGGGTGTTGGTCGATTCAGGCGGGTGCTCGGGCTTCCAGTATGGAATGTCGTTCGACGCCCCCAAGTCCGACGACGCCCGCTTTGAAAGCGAGGGCGTGGCGTTGCTGGTGGATCCGACGAGTCTCGCCTACCTCCAGGGCTCCCTGATTGATTTTGACGACGGTCTGCACGGCAAGGGTTTCGAGATCAAGAACCCGAACGCCCAGAGCACCTGCGGCTGCGGCAAGTCGTTCAGCTGACGGCGGCTTCCGGGCGACCTGCGCGGGGCGGCGGCTAGCGGACGGCTTCGTGCAGCGCCACGATGCCCAGCGTGAGAGCGTGGGCCTTGACGGCGGAGAAACCGGCGGCGCTGATTTCGCGGCCGAGAGCGGGGCGATCGGGGAATTCCCCGATCGTATCATTCAAATAGACGTAGGCTTCGCGGTCGCCGGTCACAACTCCGGCAATACGCGGCAGCAGGCGGCGGAGATAGAAATAGTAGAGCGGGCGGAACCACGCGTAAGGCTGGGAAAACTCAAGGACAAACAACCGGCCGCCCGGCCGCAGGACGCGCCGCATTTCCCCCAGGCCGCGTGGTCGGTCGGCGAGATTTCGCAGTCCGAAGGCGATGGTGACGGCGTCCTGGGTGGCGTCGGCGAGCGGCAGGTCGAGCCCGTCGCCGAGGCGGAAGTCGATATTTCGGAATTCGGCCGACCCGGCGGCCTGTTTCTTGGCCTCGGCCTGGTCGAGCATGGGTTGGCAAAAATCCATGCCGATGATCCTTACGGCGGGACCCAGGGCACGGCTCAGGGCGAAGGCAACATCGCCGCTGCCGGTGGCAAGATCGAGGACGCGGCGCGGGGACTGGCGCCGCACCGCCCGGACCAGGCGGCGGCGCCACCAGTGGTCAATCCCGCCGGAAAGGATGTGATTGGCCGCGTCATAGCGCCGGGCAATACGCCCGAACATGGAATTGACTGCGCTCGGATCAGGCATGGCTAGGCGGCGAAAAGCACCAAAAATGTTCCAAAGACAAACCAGTCATAAGAGTTGACGCAATTAGAAGCCTGTAAATAATTTAAGCTGAACCAAAACCCTTAGTCATAGCCAAAGGATTCCCATGTCTAACCTGACCAAACGCGAGATCGTGTTGGAAATTTACCGCAAGTCGGGCTTCCCGCAGAAGCAAATTGTCGACACGGTGCAACAGACTCTGGATATCATCCAGAAAGCCCTGGCCAACGGGCGAAATGTGGAGTTGCGCAACTTCGGAGTCCTGGAAGTCCAGGTGCGCAAACAGCGGATCGGACGCAATCCCAACAAGCCGGAGGCGGAAGTGATTATCCCGCAGCGGGCGGTGGTGAAATTCAAGTCGGGCAAAATTCTGAAGCAGCAGTTGAAGAAACTCGACTTGGCGCAATTGCAGTCGCCGTCGAATCCGCCAGCGGCCTGAGGGTTGGTTGATACGGACAGGCGGTCCGCCGGTTGGCGGATGCCGGCCTGAGACCAACGTCGCAGTCGGCGACGTGCGGCTGGGTCGTTTTGTTTTTTGGTTCGCGCCGGGCCGTCGTCCCTCCCAACGATGGTTCTTTATGGCCACGTTCCAGACCCTGCCCGGATTCCGCGAGTTCTACCCTGAAGACCTGGCCCGTCGGAATCACGTCTTTCGGCTTTGGCGGCAGACGGCCAACAACTTCGGCTTCGCCGAGTACGACGCGCCGGTGCTGGAACCCTTGGACCTGTACAAGGCCAAGTCGGGCGACGAAATCGAAGCCCAGTTGTTTAGCTTTCAGGACAAGGGAGGGCGCGAGGTGGCCTTGCGGCCCGAAATGACCCCGACGGTGTGCCGACTGGTGGGCGCGAGGGCCAACGCCCTCAAGCGTCCGATCCGGTGGTTTAGCATTGCCGAATTCTTTCGCTACGAGCGGATGCAAAAGGGGCGGGGCCGCTGCTTTTCCCAGTTCAACGCGGACATTTTTGGCGAGCCCGGCCCCGAGGCCGAGATCGAGCTGGTGGCGTTGCTTATCCAGTGCCTCGCGGCGTTCGGGCTGACGGAGCAGGATTTCTACGTCCGGCTCAGCGACCGCAACCTGTGGTTTTATTATCTGGAGGCCCTGGGCCTCGATGAAGCGCGAACGCGCGCGGTCCTGACGGCGATCGATCGGTACGAAAAGTATGGTGACGCCGCGTTTGAGGGCTACAACGCGGCGTTTGGCCCGCTGGATGCCGCCGTGAAAGCGAAAATTCTGGCCGTCCTCGGCGTGAAGTCCCTGGCGGCGTTGGAGGCGACGGTGGCGGCGCTGGGGGAGGGGAAACTGGCGGCTCGGCTCGCGGATTGGCGGCAGCTCCTGGGCGCCCTGGAGGCCATGGGCTTGGCGCGCTTTGTCGAGGTGGATCTCGGGGTGGTCCGGGGCCTCGCGTATTACACCGGCTTTGTCTTCGAGGCGTTTGATCGGAAAGGGGACCTGCGTGCCTTGGCGGGGGGCGGACGTTATGACGACCTGGTGGAAAAGCTCGGCGGCCCGGCCTTGCCAGCCGTGGGTTTTGCGATCGGCGACATGACGTTCGGGCTGCTGCTCGAACAGCGTGGGCTGATGCCCAAATTCGTGCAGGCGCCGGATGTCTATTGCGTGCTGGCGGGGCCGGCGGAGCGGCTCGCCGCGTTTGGCGACATCCACGCGCTGCGGGCGGCGGGATTCCGCGTCGACTATCCGTTGCGCGACCTGGCGTTCGGCAAACAAATCCGGGCGGCAGCGGAGTCGGGGGCCAAGCTGGCGTTGATTTTTGGGGGCGACGAATTGGCCCGGGGGGTGGTGAAGATGAGGGATCTCGCCGAACGTTCGGAGATCGAGGTGCCCCGGGATCAGGTGGGGGTGCACGTGCGCGACTTTTTGTCGGGAGCGTGACGGTGAAACCACACGGCGAGGTGTTCGCCGAGGCGCTGGCGGCGTTGGCCGCCGCGGGTCACGTCAAGGTGCGGTCGGGCGGATCGCGCGGATCGGCCGGCATTGCGGTTGGGGCAAAAACCCTCAGACCAGAGGGGACGAAGGCGATGACGAATTCACTGATCCTGCGCTGGCTGCTGGTGGCAACCGTACTTTATGGCGGGCTCGCGGCCCTGGCGCGTTTGCTGGCCGGCCGGATGATGTATCACCCCGAGGCTGCGTCCGGGCGCGCACCGGCCGGGGCGCAGCTGCTGCGGGGGGCCGACGGCGGCGAGGTCGCGGTGCTCCACCTGCCCAACCCGCGCGCGTCCTTCACGATTTGGTTCTTTCATGGTAACGCGGAGGACTTGGGCGACCTGGAACCGGAGTTGCGGGCCTTGCGAGACCGCGGTTTCGCGGTCCTTGCCTTTGATTATCCCGGATTTGGCCGCAGCAGCGGGCAACCGGAGGAGGCTGGCCTGTATGCGGCCGCGCGGGTGGCCCGGGCGTATTTGCGCGAAGAACTCAAGGTGCCGGCGGCCCGGACCCTGCTTTACGGTCGATCCCTCGGGGGTGGCCCGGCGGTGCAGATGGCGACCGAGGAGAAGGTCGGGGGCCTGGTGCTGCAAAGCGCCTTCACCAGCGCGTACCGCGTCCTGACGCGATGGCGCCTCCTGCCGTTCGATTTTTTTGAGAACGAGGAGAAACTCGGGCGCGTGTCGTGCCCCGTGCTGGTGCTGCACGGCCGGGAGGACGAGGTGATTCCCTTCGCGCACGGCGAGGCGCTGCTGGCGGCGGCGCCCGGGCCCAAGCGCTCGTGGTGGGTGCCGGGGGCGGGACACAACGACCTTATCGCCGTGGCCGGCACCCGTTACGGGGAGATCCTGCGGGAGTTCGCCGCGGCGGGCGGGGCGACGGGAGCGGTCAACCCTTGAGCAGGTCGGCGGGGCCGAACGCCCGGGGCAGCAACTCCGGTAGCGTCGTCTCGTGGCGCAGGGCGGTAGCGCAGGTGCTGATCACGAGGGCCTCGGGGCCGAACTCGTTGATCACCTGACGGCAGGCCCCGCAGGGCAGGGTGGGCGTGGGGGTGGCGGTGTAGACGGCCACGGCGCGGATGCGGCGCTCACCCGCGGCGACCGCGGAAAAGATCGCGGTGCGTTCCGCGCAATTGCACAGCCCGTAAGAGGCGTTCTCGACGTTGCAACCGGCAAAGATTTTTCCGGAACCGGTGAGCACGGCGGCCCCGACACTGAATTTTGAATACGGGGAGTACGCCGCGCCGGCGGTGGCGCGGGCGGCCAGCTCGAGGCGGCGGCGGCGGGAGGCGGAAAGCGGAGCAGTCATGTCAGAGGGCAAGCTCCTGTTTAACCTCGGCAAACGCGCGAATGGCAAAAGCCAAATCCGCGGGGGAATGGGCGGCACTGACCTGCGTGCGAATTCGTGCCTCGCCCCGGGGGACGACCGGGAAGAAAAAGCCGACGGCGTAGACGCCCTTTTCCAGCAGGCGGGCGGCAAAACGTTGCGCCAGGGCGGCGTCGCCCAGCATGACGGGCACGATGGGGTGCTGGCCGGGCTTGAGCGTCAGGCCGGTGGCGGCCAGTCCCGTCCGAAAACTGCGGGTGTTTTCCTCCAGGCGGTCCCGTAACGCGGTGGAGTTCGTGATCAAATCAAGCGCGGCGAGCGAGGCGGCCGTGATGACCGGGGCGAGAGTGTTGGAAAAAAGGTAGGGCCGTGAGCGCTGCCGGAGGAGGGCGATGATTTCCCGGCGGCCGCTCACGTAGCCGCCGCTGGCCCCGCCCAGCGCCTTGCCGAGCGTGCCGCTGACGAGGTCGACGCGATCGGCCACGCCGCAGTGCTCCGGCGTGCCCCGGCCGGTCCGGCCCATGAAGCCGACCCCGTGGCTGTCATCCACCATCACCAGGGCGTCGTGTTGTTCGGCGAGGTCGCAGATCTTGCGCAGCGGCGCGATGAATCCGTCCATGGAGAAAACTCCGTCGGTGACAATGAGCTTGAACCGGGCGCCGGCGGCGCGGGCCTCGTCGAGGCGGGTGGCGAGATCCTCCAGGTCGCAGTTCCGGTAGCGGAAGCGCTGCGCCTTGCAGAGACGAATGCCGTCGATGATGGAGGCGTGGTTCAATTCGTCGCTGATCACCGCGTCGTCGGCGGTGAGGAGCGTTTCGAACACGCCGCCATTGGCGTCGAAGCAGGAACTGTAGAGAATCGTGTCCTCGGTGCCGAGGAAGGCGCTGAGCCGGGCCTCGAGTTCCCGGTGGATTTCCTGGGTGCCGCAGATGAAACGGACCGACGACAGGCCGTAGCCCCAGCGGTCAAGGGCGGCGTGGGCGGCGGCGATCACCGCGGGATGATTGGCCAGGCCCAGGTAGTTGTTGGCGCAGAAATTCAGGACCTCGCGATTTCCGGCGGGAGCAGCACTCGCGGCGACGGTGACCCGCGCGGCCTGGGGCGAGGCCAGCACCCGTTCGACCTTGGCGAGGCCGGCGGCGTCGATCTCCGCGAGGGTCCTTGCGAGGTGCGCACGGTAGGCGGGGTTCATGGCTCACTCCCAGTTGAGGACAATCTTGCCGCTCTGGCCGGAGCGCATGAGTTCAAAGCCCGTGGCAAAGTCGGCGTAGGGCAGGCGGTGGGTGATGACCGGGGTGATATCGAGGCCGGCCTGGATGAGGGCCGTCATCTTGTACCACGTTTCGTACATTTCGCGGCCGTAGATGCCGCGGATCGTGAGCATGTTGAAGACCACCTTGTTCCAGTCGATCGCGGCCTTTTCGGGCATGATGCCGAGGAGGGCGATGCGACCGCCGTGGCACATGTTATCGATCATATCCCCCAGGGCGCGGGGGCTGCCGGACATTTCGAGGCCGACGTCGAAACCCTCCTTCATCCCGAGTTCTTTCTGCACCGCGGGCAAGTGCTCGCGGGAGACGTCGACGACCCGCGTTGCGCCCATGCGCCGCGCGAGGGCCAGGCGGACCGGATTGAGATCGGTGACCACGACGTGGCGCGCGCCGACCTGGCGGGCGATGGCGGCGGCCATGCAGCCGATGGGGCCGGCCCCGGTGATGAGCACGTCCTCGCCGATGAGGTCGTATTGCAGGGTGGTATGGACGGCGTTGCCGAGCGGATCGAAACACGAGAGCACGTCGAGGGGAATCGCGGCGGCGACGGGGACGGCGTTGCTGGCGGGAATACACAGGTACTCCGCGAAGGCGCCGTCACGGTTCACCCCCACACCCTGCGTATCCTTGCACAGGTGACGGCGGCCCGCGAGGCAGTTGCGGCAGACGCCGCAGACGATGTGGCCCTCGCCGTCGACGAGGTCGCCGGGCTTGCAGTGGTGCACGTTGGCGCCGACGGCCTCGACCAGGCCGACGAACTCGTGGCCGATGATCAGGGGCGGCTTGATGGTTTTTTCGGCCCAGGCGTCCCAGTTGAAGATGTGGACATCGGTGCCGCAGATGGAGGTGCGCTTCACCTTGATCAGGACATCGTTGATGCCGGGCGCGGGCACCGGCGCCTCGATCAGCTCCAGGCCCGGGCCGGCGCGGAGTTTGGCAATGGCGCGCATCGTTTTCATGGAGGGAGGTTAGCTGACGCAGCGAACGTGTCGAGCAGCGGGCGTGTCATCGGGGGCACCTGACGGGCCGGCGAAAAGGAATCCGTATTTCGCGACTTGCAACACGGTGTGTTGCATGTGACCATGCAACCCATGCCTGCGTCGAGCACCACGAGCGTCCGTTTGTCGCATCCCCTCATCCGGGAGTTGGAGCGACGGGCGCGGGTGAGCAAGCGCGGCAAGAATTGGATCATCAGGGAGGCGCTGGAGCAGTACCTCTACGGCTCGGCCCAGGATGAACTCCGCGAGGAGGCGAAGCGCCAGTCGGAAAAGGCCGGCCGCCATTCCTCGCGCGACGCGGCCTGGGGCGGGCAGGGCGGAGACACCGACGGATGGCGGGCGTGACCTGCCGGCGGGGCGATGTGGTCACGTGTGCGCCGCCTGGCGACTACGGGAAGCCGCGTCCGGCGGTCGTGTTGCAGTCGGATCTCTTCAACGCGACGCACGCCAGCGTCACAGTGTGTCCGCTCACCAGCGAGCGCGTGGGTACGCCGCTGTTTCGCGTGCCGGTTGCGGCTACGGGGAGCAATGGGCTCAAGAAGAATTCCGAGGCGATGGTGGACAAGCTGACAACCCTGCGGCGTGAGCGGATTGGCGCGGTGAAGGGCCGTCTGGACGAACTCGTGTTGGAGCGGATCGATGTGGCGGTACTGCTCTGGCTGGGATTGCGGCGGTGAACCGCGAATGCCATCGCGCCACGGGAGCCGATGGTGCTGGGCACCCGGAGCAGCCTCAGTTGCGGCGTTCGTAGCCCACATTCGTGTAGAGCTCGATCAGCGCGACTCCCCCGGGCGAGCCGGCTGTGGCAGATACCCGGGCGACGTAGGCGCCCTCCGGGAGATGGAGCAGGATCGCCGCATCGGCGCTGCCCGAGGGCAACGGGAAGGCGCCGAGCTGGCGGGAGGCATCGACGAGTTGTGCGAGATTGGGGGCGGAGTCGTGCCCGGAGTTCTGGGCGATCAGGGTGTTGTCGGCGGAATAAAGTTCCAGCCGCGGCCGGCTGGCGGCATTGCCCACCCCGAAAGATTGCAGACCCGGGCCCACGGCGCGCAACAGCACGGGACGGGCGCCAGCGCCGTTGATCACGAAGCCCAGCGTGAGGGAACGCGGTTCGACGTCCGCCACGAGGCCGCGGGCGGAGAGATTCCGCAGGTTGCCGCGGCCTTGTACCACATAACATTCCAGCAGCACGGTGCCGTCGCCGGCGGGCACGGCGGCCTGCGCCGTGTAGGATTGCGGCGTGAGCGTGGTCAGGAGGGCCGAGTCGCGTGATCCGGGGTCGAGGGGAAACGCGCCCACCGTCGCGGCCGCCGGCGCCACGGCGGGATCGGCGGACCAAGCGCCGTCGTTGCGACCGATGACCTGGCTGCCACTGTACAGCTCGAGCTGGGTGGCGGGAGCGGGCACGACGTCGTCGCGGGCAAAGGGCGCGAGTCCCGGACCCACGGCGCGCAGCAGCAGGCGTTGCGACGTGCCGGAGACGGGAGTGATCTCCTGGTAGGGGTTGTACGACACCTCGATCGGCGGCAGGAGCGAGAATCCGGCGGTGAAAACGCCCTCCGCGGCGGTTGAGAACCCGCGGACGGAGTAGTTCACCAAGGCGGGCGGCGTCCCACCGTCGAGACCCGTGTCCGCTCCGACCAGCACCGGGGCGCTCGCGACGCTCGTGCCGGCGGCATTCGTGACGGCGACGGTGTAATCGCCGGAGTGGTAGGTTTGCGCAAACGGGAAAAGCGTCAGGGTGCCTTCGACGGCCCGCGCGTATGGGGTGTCGTTCGCGGTCACGCGCTGGCCATTGAAGAACCAATCGAAAGTGAACGGTCCCGGTCCGTCCGCCTGCGCCTCGACCGTCGCCCGCTCACCCGCGCGATGGTAGAAGCCGTCCGGCCAGCCGGCCTGGAGGATGACGGAAGGAAAGCCCGGCGGCACGGCCGGGAAGGAGATCTGGCCGAAGGGCGGAGCGGCGCGGTAGATCGCCTGTTGCGTTCCCCAGATTTCCCGCACTTGAAACGTGAGCTGCGGGGCGTCTCCGCTCAGCGCGAGATCGGAGATCCAGGTCGAGATTCGCGTGGCGTCGCCGAAGACTCGTGCCGGATTGAAGAAGACCTCGGCCGGGCCGCCTCCGCGCGGGACGCGGAAAATCAAGTCATCGCGCACGCCTTCCTCGCCCCAGGGATTCAACAGGTGGCGCGGAGCGATGAAGTAGACGTGCTGCCCATCGATCCGCAGCACCCGAGGTTGCGATCGAGCGCCGTCCAATTCGATCGGCGTGCCGTCGATGGCGTGGGCTCCATGCGCCACGAGTTCCGTGATGCGGTTGCCGGCCAGGAGCGCGATGGAGTTCCGGCCGGAGTCGAGAAACGCGATCGCCTGGTCATCGCTGATCGCGAAGCCCGCGACTGAAATACGCCCGCCGGCCAATTGGGTTTGCGGATCGAGAATCGTCTGGAGGGCGCCATTCTCCCAGGCGTAAATGCCCGCCTCAAAGGTTGCTGGTGCACCCAGCGGATAAGCGACGTCGATCACGCCGCGGAAATAGACCCGCGCTCCATCCGGAGACAGCGCGAGGTGGCTGAAACCGGCAAACGCCGACGTGCCCGACTGCGCGACTGCGAGGGGTGTCATGGTTCCCGCCCGATAGAGCGAAAGGGTCGTGCTCATCGGTGCAAAGCCCACGCGACCCAGAGGGACCTGGCTCAACATCGCAAAGACGCCGTTGCGCGCGGTCCATTCGCGCACCTGCCACGAATAGCGGTACTGCCCGGTTGCCGACACGGGATCGGCGACCAGCAGAATCGGTCCGGCCGGATCGGCGCGATAGAGGCCGATCCCGTTTGGGCTGCTCGAATTGTAGGCGGCGAACAAGACCTCGGCTCCATTGCTGGCCAGGCGGATGAACGGCGAACCGCCGCCCCCCGGAAGCCCAAGATCGGACGGCCGGATGATCGCAAGACCACTCGGCCGGTTGATCATCAGCACGTGCTCGCCGGTGCCTTCGAGTTTGGCGACGTAGGCCGTGCCGCCGTCGGCAAGAGGGACAGGCGCGGAAGCGAGTTCAGCAGTCCGCGCGGGTGCTCCGGGGAGCACATAGGAAGTCGAGCCGGCGATTTCGAAGCCGGCCCGAACCTCCGGGGGATAGACCGTGGCGCATACGGCCAGCAGTCCCGTGAGCAGGGGGCCAACCCGCGGGAAGATCCGTCGAAGAGAGAAAAGAAATCTGCCCATCGGCTTTGGCGTGATGCGACTCGTTTGGCTCCCACTGATGCTGATCCAGCAATCGGTGGGAGGGAGCCGCCCAAGTGTCCATTACAACAGCTGCGCGCCTTCGAGCGCGAGCAGTTTCACCTTGGTGGCGACGCCGCCGGGGCCGGAGTAACCGGTCATCTTGCCGTTGGCCGCGACGATGCGATGGCAGGGGATCAACAGCGGCCAGGGATTGGCGCCGAGGGCGGTGCCGACCGCGCGGCTGGCGGTGAGCGCCTGCCCGAGGCGAACGGCGAGATCGCCGTAGGTGGCGGTGTGGCCCGCCTTCACGGCGAGCGTGGCGCACAGGACCTCGCGGACGAAGGGCGGGGTGCCGGAGAAGTCGTAGGGCAGGTCGGCGAAGTCCTGCAGGTCGCCGGAGAGGTGACGTTGCACGCGCTCAATCAGGGTCGTGATTTCGGGTGGCGGGGATTCTTCGTCGTCGGGGTGAAGGGTGACGCTGGGCAATTCGAAGTGGGTGAGGCCCGCCTCATTCCATCTGACAGCGCAAGGGCCGAGCGGCGTGGGGAAGGTGGTGCGGGGCATGGATTGGAGGGGCAGGGGAATGGAGAGTGCGCGGGGCGGAAGGTACCAGGAGACGTGCGGTCGGGGGAGTGTGCCCGTTTCCTTTCACCCTCACTTTCACTTGGGGGCCACTTTCCCCTTCACTTTCCCCGGGACACCGGTTCGTGTCGAAACGATTTCGGATGCAGAATCGATTCTACAACGCGTTTGACCGCGAAACGTTTGGTGGCGGGCGCAAGCGCGACTACCGCACACCCTTCCAGATTGATCGGGATCGCATTATCCACGCCCACGCGTTCCGGAAGCTGCAGTCGAAGACCCAGGTGTTTCTCTCGGGCGAGTATGACTTCTATCGCACCCGCCTCACGCATTCGATGGAGGTGGCGCAGATTGGACGTTCCATCTGCGGGTACCTCCACTCGCGGGGCGAGCCGCTGAGCGCCGACTTCACGATCGACAGCGATTTGGTCGAGGCGGTGTGCCTCGCCCATGACCTCGGCCATCCCCCCTTCGGCCACTCCGGCGAGCGCACGCTCCAGGAGTTGATGACCCCGTGGGGCGGCTTCGAGGGCAACGCGCAGACGCTGCATCTCCTGAGCGAGACCATGTACCAGAACGAAGCCGGGGTGCGCGGCATGGCGCCGACCCGGGCGCTGCTCGACGGCGTACTCAAGTACAAGAAATTGTATCGCGAGTTTCCGGCGCCACCGACGCGGCATTTCCTCTACGATCCGCAGGAGCAGCACCGCGCCTTCGTGTTTGGCGTCGCGGAGATTCCCGCGGACCTGCACGCCGGCGAGAAGCTCAACACCTTTAAGAGTGTCGAGTGCCAGATCATGGACTGGGCGGACGATGCGGCCTATTCTCTGAACGACATCGTCGACGGCGTCAGGGCGGGCTTCCTGACCATCGAGCGCATCGAGCAATGGGCGGCCGGGGAAGGGATCGACGCCGAGCGGCAACGCTGGCTCGAGCAGCTGTTTCAGGCGATGCGAGGGGACCGCCTGGAGAACGTGTTCGCCCAGCGGATTGGAGCTTTCATCACGGCGTGCCGTCTGCGGGAGCGGAAGAACTTCATGTCGGACCAGACGAACCGCTACCGGTTCGAGCTGGTGGTCGCGCCGGCGGCGGAGCGCGAGGCGGCCTTCTACAAGCAGATGGCCAACGACATCATCTTCGAAAGCCCGCAGCTGCAGCAGATGGAGCACAAGGCGCGGCGCGTACTCTTCCAACTGTGGGATTCCTGCTGGCGCAACTATGTCGAGCAGGGTCCGCGCGTGATCAACATCCTGCCACCGCGCGTGGGGCGGCTCATCCACGCCGAGACGACCCCGGCCGGCCGGGCCCGCCAGATCTGCGACTGGCTGGCTGGCTTGACGGACGGGTTGATCGTGCGGACCCACCAACGACTGTTCGATCCGCAATTCGGCAGCATCCGCGACTTGAGCTGAAGCGGACGCCGGAGCGGCATGGCGCCACGCGGGATCGATGAATTCACGGGGCAAACCCGTCTCCTGCCACGACGGAATCGCGGGGTAAACCCGCTCCTACCGTTTGTGATGCGGTGCCCGTTTCGCGGGCCGTCTCGGCACGTCAGGAAAGTTCCCAGCCCTTGCGGTACTTGCGGCGGACGATGGAGGCCGCCTCGGGGGCGTTGGTCGCCACGAGATTCCGGCCGTCCCACTGCATGCGCTTCCCGAGCCGGACCGCCAGGTTGCCGAGGAGCACCGTTTCGCTGAAGGGGCCGGAGGCGGCGAAATTGGACAGCGGCGGGGTGCCGGTCTTGATGGCGTTGAGCCATTCGACGTAGGGACCACCAGTGTCTTCGCCCTTGCCGTCGTTGGTGCCACCCGGGACGCGCGGGATGGTCTTCGGCGGCTCGTTGAAACCATTGGTCAGGGTCTCGGGCTTGTAGAGCCAGTCCTGGCGCGCGCGGTTGAAGAACATGCGGCCCTTCTCGCCGACGAGCAGCATGTCGAAGCGGCGGAACACGTGATCCGCCGTCGGGAAGTCGGCCTTCCACAACTCCTCCGGGGGGGTGTGCTGGTAAACCCCTTCCTTGGACGACACGCCGTCGTACCAGATGAAGTTTACGGGGATGTCGAAGTAGCTCGTGGGGTAATGGTAGGTCACAGTCGACCAGAGCGGGGCGGCGATGGCGGTGGCGCCTTCCTCCTTGGCCTCGACCCAATCCGGCGACCCCAGCCCGAGGGCCCAGTAGGGCATGTCCATGATATGGCACCCCATGTCACCCAGGGCGCCCGCCCCAAAATCCCAATAACCGCGCCAATTGAAGGGTGCGATGGCCGGGCTGTAATCGTGGAAGGGCGCCGGCCCGATCCACTGCTCCCAATCCAGACCCTTGGGCACCCGCTCGCCCTTCGGCCAGGCCTTCATGCCCTGCGGCCAGATCGGGCGATTCGTCCACATGTGGACCTCCGAGACCTTGCCAATCACGCCAGCCCGGAGCAGTTCCACGCCGCGGCGAATCGGTTCGCCCGCGTGGGCCTGGTTGCCCATCTGCGTCTGCACCTTGAATTGGGCGGCGGTCTCCGCCATCCGGCGCGCCTCCCAGATCGAATGCGAAATGGGCTTCTGGCAGTACACGTGCTTGCCCTTGCGCATGGCCAGCATCGACGCGTGAAAATGGTGATGATCGGGCGTCGAGACGGTCACCGCATCCACGCCCGGCATGGTGGCGATCATCTCGCGGTAGTCGGTGAAGAACCGAGCGTCCTTGAACTTGTCGAGGATCGTCTCGTTGTTGCCCCCCTTCTTTTGCTTCTTCCGGCCCAGCGAAGGATTGCGCGGGTCGGCCACGTCGCACATCGCCACAATCACGCCGCCCGCCGCAGCGGTCGCCATCGTGTCGACCTGACCCTTGCCGCCGACGCCGATGCACCCGACCTGGATGCGGTCATTGGCGCCCCGCGCCGAGGCGGGGAGAATGTGGAAGCCGAAAGCCGCCACGGCGGAAGTTTTGAGGAAGTCGCGACGATTCATGGGGGTGGTTTTCATAAAGCTGATTTCTCCCGGGGTGGTGACACGAGTTGCGGCCCGTGTCACCCGCGAATTGTCTCTCGGAAGCAAATTCTCCCGGCGGAAGGGTCCTGGTGATTGATTTTTGCGGCGAAACATTCAGCGTCACCTGTGCCCCTCCGTTATCGTCAATCGGCCGTGCGTCGCCCCCCCGCTCCCACCTTCGCCAGATTTTTTTGCGCCGCCCGCCGTGGCGCGGTGGTTTGCGCCTGGATGGGGACGGTGGTAATGGGCTTCGCCCAGAGTGAAACCCGCCCGACCGCCGCCGCCAACTTCCATGCGAAGATTGAACCGCTCCTCTCCAAGTACTGCTACGACTGCCATGGGAACGGACTGAACAAGGGCGGGCTGACGCTGGATGATTTTGGCTCCGACGCCGAGATGCTGGACCAGCGCACTGTGTGGCTGGCGGCGTTGAAAAACGTGCGGGCGGGGCTGATGCCGCCGCTCGAGGAGGATGTCGGCCGCCCGGGCGCCGCCGAGATCACCACCCTGGCGAATTGGATCAAGTACGACGCGTTCGGCATCGACCCGAACGACCCCGACCCCGGCCGCGTCACGGCGCGCCGGCTCAATCGGGTCGAATACCGCAACACGATCCGGGACCTGATGGGCTACGATTTCAACAGCGAGGTCGAGTTTCCGCCCGATGACAGCGGCAACGGCTTCGACAACAACGGCGACGTGCTCACGATCTCGCCGCTCCTGCTCGAGAAGTACCTCGCGGCGGCGGAGTCGATCGTCGAGCACGCGGTGCCCAAGGTGGCCCGGGTCGTGCGCGAGCGGGTTTTCTCCGGCAAGGAATTCCGGGCGGAAAAATCCTCGGGCAGCGGGGACCAACTCAACGCCCGGCGCGCGGCCACGGTCACGCGCTCGTTCACGGTGGACCAGGCGGATCGTTATCAAGTCACCTTCGAACTGGAGGCGCGGGGATCGTTTGATTTTGATCCGAGCCGCTGCCGGCTGATCGGCCGGGTCAACGGGGAGGAGAAGTTTGCCGAGGACATCGCCTGGACGGAGCGCCGGCCAATCCGCCATGAGTTCGAGGTCGCGTGGCAGCCCGGGAAGCAAGTCGTGTCGTTCGAAGTCGTGCCGCTGCCCCCCGCGGGCTCGCCGGAGGCAGAGGGGGTCGCGGGTAACGCCGCGGCGGGTCGGGCGCCGACGGTCGCGCGCCCGCGCAACGTCCCGGGCGCCACGAGTGTCTCGCTGCGGATCAACACGGTGACGGTGCGGGGGCCGTTGAGCCCGGAGCATTGGCTGCCGCCCGAAAACCACGATCGCTTCTTCCCCGCGGGAGCCGCGCCGGCGGACGATGCGGGGCGGGATCGTTATGCCGCCGATTTGTTGCGCACGTTTGCGACCCGGGCGTTCCGCCGCCCGGTCGAGGAGGCGAAAGTGGTTCAATTGGTCGGCGTGGCCCGGCAGGTTTACACGGAGGGTGGAGGGACCTTCGAGGAAGGCGTCGGGCGGGCGATGATGGCCGTGCTGGCCTCGCCGCGGTTCCTGTTTCGCGTCGAGGCGCCACCCCCCGCCGCGGTCGGCGGCGGCCACGTTCTGCTGGATGAGTTTTCCCTCGCCACGCGCCTGTCGTATTTCCTGTGGTCCTCGATGCCGGATGACGCCCTCTTCCGCGCGGCGGAGCGGGGGGAACTCCGCCGCACCCTGGGGGCGCAGGTGGATCGCATGATCAAGGATCCAAAGTCGCAGGCGTTCGTGCGCAACTTCACCGGGCAGTGGCTGCAGGCGCGCGACGTGGAGTTCGTGCCAATCAACGCCCGGATCGCCCTGGGCGCGGACGCCCGGCCCAACCGCGACGGCCGGGTCGAGTTCGACAGCGCCTTTCGCAAGCTGATGCGCAGCGAGACCGAGATGTTTTTCGACCACGTGATCCGCGAGGACCGCAGCGTGCTGGAGTTCGTCGACTCCGACTACGCGTTTGTCAACGAACGGCTGGCCACGCATTACGGAATCCCCGGGGTCAGCGGGGACTCGCTGCGGCTCGTGACGCTGCCGCCGGACAGCCCGCGGGGGGGAGTGCTCACGCAGGGCACGGTGCTGGCAGTCACCTCTAATCCCACGCGCACCTCGCCGGTGAAGCGCGGCCTGTTCATCCTGGAAAACATCCTCGGCATGCCGCCCCCCCCCCCCCCCCCCCCAAGACCCCAACAGCAGGCGGCGAAAAAGGAAATAAAGAAAAAACAAACCAAACAAACCCCCAAGAGGGGCCGGCACCCCGCCCACCAACAGGGCAAAAAATGCCACACCCC
>JBBRWR010000085.1:0-34477 GCA_038249085.1 Opitutales bacterium | reverse complement strand
GCCGCTCGCTGCTCCTGGCTCGGCCACGCCCTGGCGCTCGGCCATCCCACGACTCTGCGCTCCAGCGTCTGGCGCCTCCGCGATTCGCAACGTGCAACAGCCTGACCCCATACGCCGACGGCGGCGGAGCGTGCTGACGATCAAGACGCAGCTGAATTCCGTGTTCAGGAAACTGCGGGTCAAGTCGCGCGCCCGGTTGATGGCCCTGCTGCGTTAGGGGCCGGTGGCGCCCGAGGTGGCGCGGGTCGCGGCGGAGTCGTGGGGAGCGCGCGGGTAGAGCCGACCTGCCGGCAAGCCGGTGCCGCCGCCAACGCCTAGGCCGCGGGCCCTTTCGCGGAGGGTGGATTGCGCCGTGGCACGCGGCGACGGTCGCGTTGGGCATGGAGCCGGATCACCCCGCCAGGGCCGCCCGCAGCACGGCGTGGGCGGCGGCGATCTCCGGCGGGAGCGACTCGGCGGCGATCCAGCCGCGCGCCGGGTAGTCAACGAGGCGATCCAATTCGCCGGCGAGATGCGCGAGGTAGTCGATCCCCTGCAGGCCGTAGGCGGCCCACTCGACCTCGAGGCTCACCGGAGGCAATTGCCGGACGACCTGCAGCGCCGGTTGGTTCTGGCGCAGCGTCAGCCCCACCCGCCGCAGGCGCGAGGGCGACGCTACGACGATGAGCCGGTGCAAGCCGCGGCCAAAGGCCAGCCCCGGATGTTCCCGCGCGAGCAACGCCGCGGTGAAGGCGATGTTTTCGGCGGTATGGGTGGAACGGTTCTCGATCAGCACCGCGGCGTCGGAGATTTCCGGATGCGAGCGCCGCAGTTCGGCCCGCCAGACTTCCGCCTCGGGTCCGCCGAGGTTCCCCGTGCCGGCTCCGATGCCTCCGGTGAAGATGAGGCGGGTCGCCCGGCCGCGGTGGAAGAGGTCGCCGCAGAAGCGCGGCAGCTTCAAATCGAAGACCCCAAAGCCCATGATGGCGTCGCACGGAGCATCGGGCAGCGGATCGGTGGTGGCGAGATAGGCGAGCGTCTGGCGGGCGGCGGCGAGGAGTTCAGGAGTGGGAGTGGGCATCGACGGAGAATTTCATGCGGCGCACGATGCGGGCGAACAGCGCGGGCGCGAATCGTTGCAGGTAGATCCCCGCGATCTCCCAGCCGCCGACGTAAACCTCGCGGTGCCCGCGCGCCACGCCGCGCACGAGGGCGGCGGCGCACCTTTCCGGGGCGATGCCCGTCAGGTGCGTGGGGTCGGTGCGGCCGTGTTGCCCGCCGCGCGGGCCGAGGGCGTTGGCGGAGATGGCGGTCCGCACGTAGCCGGGGCAGACGAGGGTGACCTTGATTCCGTCGCGCCAGACCTCGGCGCGCAGCGAGTCGAAGTAGCCGTGCAGGGCGTGTTTCGCGGCGGCGTAGGTCGAGCGCCCGGGCGTGCCCACGTAGCCCATGACGCTGCTGACGACCACCAGATGGCCGGAGCGGCGCGCCAGCATCGCGGGCAACACGGCCTTCGTCAGCGCCACCGGGCCGAAATAATCCACCTCCATCAGGGCGCGCTCGACCCCGGCGGTGGTTGCGGCGGCGAGGGCGCGCTGGCTGACTCCGCCATTGTTGATCAGGAGGTCGATTTGGCCGAAGCGTAAGAGCACGGCTTCGACGGCGGCGGGAAACGTCCCGCTGCGCGCGAGGTCGAGCGGCACCACGGCGTGGTCGTCGGGCCGGGCGCAGGAGCGCCGCACGCGTTCGAGTTCATCGGGGCGGCGGCTCGAGAGCACGAGGCGCGCTCCTTCCGCCGCGAACGCGCGGGCGGTGGCCTCGCCGATGCCGGAGGAGGCACCGGTGATCCACACGACTTGCCCGGAGAAACGCATGCGTGAACATCAGACGGACCGCGCGCGGAGGTCGAGCCTTGGGAGCGAGCGGCACTGAGGCCGTTGCGGTGGAACCCGGCGTCCGCGGCGGACTAGCCCGAAGCGGATACGTTCTTGGATCTATCAGCGATAACGACGGCAAGCGGGAGGCGAAAGCTGGCCGGAATTTTCCGCCGCGCAGCGCCTGCCTCGCCACTGGCGCCGGTGTGGGGTCGAGTCATCGCGATTGGAAGAACTGAAGGGGACCCAACGCGAGCGAAAGAATCCCCGTGGCCCATGCCAGCCGTTCTCCTGTTCCAAAAACGCCCCCCGCTTCGGGATACCCCCCAGACTGAGATTCGCCCCTCGACCGAGGTGGTGCCACTACGGTGCCTTTAGGGACATCGGCTCGCGCTCAACATGACCCTGGCTTCGCTGGTGATTTGACGCGATCTTCAATCCCTGGGTCAGAGCCTAAGAAGTCTCGGCACCCCAACGGCGGGCATGCATCTGTGTGGTAAACAGGATCTGGCCTGATCCAAAATCGAACGTCACGGGCAGGGGCAAATCGATTTGTGCTCCTGCGCCAAAGGGGAGTCGGCGCGCACGGCGGCTACTCCAAAGTCGTTCTCGATTGCCCCACGAGCACCGCGTAAGTTGGCTGGCCGTGCGGAAACGCAAATCCATGGAAACCGACGATGTTGAGCCAAAGGCGTAAGAACGCGTCCGGAGGAGATCGGTTGGAATCGCGGCGAAGGGGCTCGCGAAGGAGAGCGGAGCGTTAGACGACATGTCTGTCAGGAGGTCGAAATTCGGGATTTCGTTCGCGTGCATAATTTTTGACTCTCCATCGGCGACGCATGGGTGGAGCGGTGCGTCCCTTCGCCGCCGCAGGATCGCGTTGACCCCAACGCGCTGAACGTGAGAGCGCCCACACCAAGGTGCGGTGGGGACAACGCGCCCCACCTCTCATGCCGGCAGTTGCTGAGAATTGGATTTTGCAGGGGCCGGACCTTGGTCCGCGCCGCTCGTGCGACGAGGCGTCACCAAGGTAACGTCCGATTCAATCCAGAAATCATGATCGGGTGGTATCAGTGGTTCCGTCATCAAGGGGCGAATGGACTTCGATTGCATGGGTACGGCCGAGTTCTGCGGACGGGTATCCGGTTTCCGGATCCCTGAGCCGACCCGTTCGGCCGAAAACAGCGACGCAGGACGATGTCTCACCGCGGCGCCAAGCCGGCCACCGGCAGGTTGAGGCCGGTCAGAGACTGCGAGAGGGCGTCGATGACGGTCGCCGGGGCCACGCCGAGGGCGACGATCGCCACAATCAAGGCGACACACAGAATCCGGGTTGCGGCGTCGAGCGGAATACGCTCCGCCTTCTCCACGGGCTCGCCGAAGATGGCCTCGCGCACCACGCGCAGGTAATAATACACGGCGATGGCGGCGTTGATCATCGTGATGATGACCAGAATGAGATGGCCCTTCGCCAGTGCGGCGGTGAGCAGGGAGAGTTTGCCGAGGAAACCGACGAAGGGCGGAATGCCGGCGAGGCCGAAGACCCCGACGATGAGGGTGGCGGCGAGCAGAGGGGAGCGGCGGTGCAGACCGGCGAGTTCCGCGATGGCGACGTTGGTGCCGTCGCGCGACACCCGGGAGATGACCACAAAGCAGGCGAGCACCATCAGCATATAGCCGGTGATGTAGTAGAGCGACGCGGCGAACCCGGGTTCACTGAGGGTGACCAAGCCGACGACGGCATAGCCGGCGTGCGCGATGCCGGAGAAGCCCAGGAGCCGCTTGAAGTCGGTCTGGACGAGGGCGATCAGGTTGCCGAAGAACATCGACGCGATGGCCAGGCCCGTGAGAAGCAGCGCCAGGGTGGAGTGATCGGCGGTGGCGAGGGAGACGAAGCGCACCAACACGGCGACGGCGCCGATTTTGGGGAGCGAGGCAATCAGGCTGGCGGTTTCGTTCGAGGCACCCTGGTAGACATCGGGCGTCCAGAAGTGGAAGGGGAAGACGGCGAGTTTGTAGAAGAGGCCGCAGAAGGCGAGGCCGAGGCCGACCACCGCGAGGGGCGTGTGCACGACAGGCTGGAGGCGGGCGGCCATCAGCGGCAGCGAGGTGGTGCCGGTCAGGCCAAAGAGGTAGCTCAGCCCGAAGAGCATGATGCCGTTGGCCGCGACACCGAACATGATGTACTTGATGGCCGACTCCATCTGGCTGCGTTGTCCGGCGCGCTCCCGGCGCATGGGGACCAGCAGGTAGAGCGGATAGGAGGACAACTCGAGGGCGATCACGAGGGCAATGATGTCGACGCAGCTGACCAGCATCACGAGGCCCAAGACGCTGAGGGTGACGAAGAGATAATACTCCGGGCGGATGCGTTCGCGGATGTCGGGCAGGCGTCCACTCAGGAGCATGATGGCGGTCAGGCCGAAGGCGAAGATGAGCTTCAGCAATTGGGAAAAGGCATCGATACGGTAGGCACCGCTGAAGAGCACGGCTTGCTGGCGCAGGCTGAAGGCGCAGGCGATCAGGACGGCGAACGCGGTTCCCAGCGCCACCTGGCGGGCCCGTTCGCCCTGGGATTCGCCCAAGGTGACGACGAAGAGCAGGAGCCCGCCGGCCAGCAGCACCAACTCGGGAAGAAAGGCCAGAAAGGAGGAGAGGAGCATGACGAATCTAGGGCAGGGCTGGACCGACCTGCTGCAGCAGGTGAAGCACGGTGGCGTGCATGGCGTGGACGAACGGCTGCGGATGGAGCCCGATCCAGAAGACGAACACGAGCAGGGGCGTGAGGGTGATGATCTCACGGAGATTGAGATCCTGCAGACCGGTGTGCACCGGGTTGTTCGTGCCGCCCCAGGCCACCCGTTGCAGCATGCGGAGCATGTAGGCGGCGGCGATGACGACGCCGGGGACGACACAAATCGTCAGCAGATGGGAGTATGCGAAGCTGCCGGCGAGCACCAGAAATTCGCCGACGAAGCTGTTGGTGCCGGGGAACGCCAGGGAGGAGAGGCAGAACACGCCGAAGAAGCCGGAGAAGACCGGCATGAACTTGCCGATGCCCGCCAGGGCACCGAGTTCGCGCGTGTGCAGGCGTTCGTAGAGCAGGCCCACGCAGATGAAGAGGGCGCCCGTGGTCACGCCGTGATTGATCATGACGAGCACGGCACCCTCCACGCCGTTGGCGTTGAGGACGAAGATGCCGAGCGTGGCGAAACCCATGTGGCCGACGCTCGAGTAGGCCACGAGCTTCTTGAGATCGCTTTGGGCGAGGGCGGTGAGGCCACCGTAGAGGATGGCGAGGGCGGACAAGGCGAGAACGTACGGCGCGAACACGTGGGTCGCGTGGGGCGTAATCGGCAGGCAGAAGCGGAGGAAGCCGTACGTACCCATTTTGAGCAACACGCTGGCCAGGATCACGCTTCCGGCTGTCGGGGCCTCCACATGCGCGGCAGGCAACCACGTGTGGAAGGGGAACATCGGCACCTTGATCGCGAACGAGAGGAAGAAGGCGGCGAACACCCAGAGTTGGAAGGTCGCGGGCAGATTCTGCCCCATCATGCCCTCGAGGCTGAAGCTCCCCACCTTGATCCGCAGGGCGATCAGGGCCACGAGCAGGAAAATCGAACCGGCCATCGTATAGATGAAGAACTTGATCGCAGCGTAGATTTTGCGCGGCCCGCCCCATATGCCAATCAGCAGCGCCATGGGAATCAGCATCGCCTCCCAGAAAACGAAGAACAGGATCGCATCGAGAGCGCAGAAGACCCCGATCATCGCCGTCTCCATGACCAGCAGGCTGAGCATGAATTCCTTCACCCGGCGGGTGATGTAATTCCACGACGCCAGCACGCAAAGCGGCATGATCAGCGTCGTGAGCAGCACAAGCAGCAGCGAGATGCCGTCGATCCCGAGGGAGTAGTCGATCTTCAGAAACGGAATCCAAGCGGCGTGCTCGCGAAACTGGAAGTCGGAGGTGCCGGGATTGAAGCCCCACCACAGTGGCAGGGACAGCGCCGCGATGATCGAGGTGCAGACGAGGGTCCACCAGCGCAGGGCGCGCTCGCTGCGGATCAGGGCGGCGCCGGCCGCCGCCACCAGCGGACTGAAGATGAGCAAGCTGAGGAGCGGAAAGCCGGGGGAAAGGGTGGCGAGGGTCGTCATCGGTTTAGCCCACCTTTGACCTAACGCAGCCTCGGAGCGGCAGACGTAGGGATTGGGAAATCGTGAAATCGGACATCGGGCATCTGGAATCTCGGAAGTTCAATCCCGCGCAGCCACCAGGACGCGAAGTCGGCGCCGAGAGTTTGCGGGGTGGGTGGTCGAACATGGTGAAAATGAATTGGCGCGGGCAGGAGACGGACTGCTCAGAGGAACAGGACAAAGAGCAGGACGAGGGCGGCGGCGACCCCGAAGGCCAGCGTGAGATTTTCCTGCAAGGCGCCGCGCTGGGCACCGCGCAGGCGGCTGCCGACGCCGCGAATGGTGGCGGCGAAACCGTCGACCGCGCCGTCGATGATCCGGTGGTCAAACACGGCCGAGAGCCGCGCGGAGACCATCAGCGGCAGCAAGCCGCCGACGCGATGGATTTCGCCCACGCCGTTGTCGAGCCACTGGATGGGTTTCCGCGCGAACCAGAGGAAGGCGCGGCCGCCTTGGCGGTAGGGCCAGTCGAGGTCGAGGCTGATCTTGGCTTCCGGCTCCAGTTTCTTGATCAGGAGGAAGAAACCCAGGGCGGTGAAGAGCAGGATCTGAAGGGTCTCGGAGACGTGATACGCCGTGTAGGGGTGGTACTCCACCGGGAAGGGCAGCATCCGGTACAGATACGGCGTGTAGCAGCCGATGAAGACGCAGAAGAACGACGTGATCGCCATGGCCACAATCATGTTCCACGGCGGCTCGGCGGCCCGTTTCCAGGTCTCCGGGGAGCAGTGGTTCTTTCCAAACCAGATGAAGTACGGGACCTTCAGCCCGGTGTGCAGGAACGTTCCAGCCGAGGCGAGCATGAGCAGGAAGGCGGCCCAGAGTTTGTGGTCCTCGAAGCCGGCCTGCACGATCATCGACTTGCTGACGAAGCCGCTGAAGAGGGGAAACGCCGAGATGGAGAGGCCGCCGATGAGGGTGAAGACAAAGGTCCACGGCATGCGGGCGTACAGTCCGCCGAGTTCGGTGAACTTGCTCTTCCCGGTCATGTGCAGGACGGATCCGCAGCCCATGAAGAGGAGCCCCTTGTAGAGGATGTGGGCGAAGGCGTGGGCGCAGGCGCCGTTGATGGCGAGTTCAGTGCCGAGGCCGACGGCGGCCACCATGTAGCCGACCTGGCTTACGATGTGGTAGGCGAGCAGGCGGCGGCAGTCGTTCTCCAGCACGGCGTAGACGACGCCGTAGAGGGCCATCACCACGCCAAGGACCACGAGGATTTCCATGCCGGCGAAACCGCGGCAGAGCGCATACACGGCGGTCTTCGTCGTGAAGGCGCACAGGAACACGGAGCCGTTGAAGGTCGCCTCACCGTAGGCGTCCGGCAGCCACGCGTGCAGCGGCGGTACGGCGGCGTTGAGCATAAACCCGATCATGATCAGGTAGGCCGCGAGCGAGGGGTGCTGCACGTCGAACGCCGCGAAGGCCATGCTGCCGGTCGCGTTATAGTGCAGCATGATGCCGGCGAGGAGCACCACGCCGCCCGCCATGTGAACCAGCAGGTAACGATAACCCGCTGCCAGGGATTCCTGGCGACCGCGGAACCAGATGAGGAAGACCGACGACAGGGCCATCAACTCCCAGAAGAGGAAGAGGGTCACCAGGTCGCCGGCGAAGATGGCGCCGAGGGAACCGGCCACATAAATCCACGCCGCCGTGTGTTCGGCGGCACGCTTCACGTGCATGCCGTACAGTGAGCCGAGGATGCACATGAGGCCCATGATATAGGCAAACACGGTGCTCAAGGCATCGACCCGGCCGAAGACCAGCGTGAATTGGAGGAAGTGCACCTCGCCGAACGTGCCCTTGGCCATCATCAGGATGCGCGCGAAGGTGAGGAGAGGGATGAGCAGCAGCCAACCCTGCCGCAGGCGGGCGGGGACGAGGGGCAGCAGCAGGCCGCCGGCGATCAGGATCAGCGAAGGATGCAGCCAAAGACCAGAGGTCAGAGGTCGGAGGTCAGAGGCCAGCGCGCCGAGGATGGCGGGAAACTCACTCATCGTAATAATCCTCCCGCGTCATGATCCCGGCGTGGCCAAACGCCTTGGAGGCAATAACGATGACGACGCACGCGACGAAACCGAACGCGGACCAGAAGCCGGGCAGGTGTTCGGCCTTGGTGTGGGCGTGTTCCTTGTCGACGATGAAGGGGAGCGCGTCGGCGATCACGAGCAGCACCAGCACGACGAGACAGACCCGGATGACGGTCTTCAGGTGGCGGCGCAGGAATTCGATGAGGCGGAGGAGTTTCATTGCACGACGGCCGAGGCGAATTGCATGAAGAAGTCGGGATACAGGCCGAGGATCACGGAGATCGCCGCGGTCAGGCACAGGGGGATCACCATCGCCAACGGCGCCTCCCGGTGGTGGTGATGGGCGTCTTCGGCCGACACCTTGCCAAAGAAGCCCTGATAAACCACGGGCACGAAGTAGGCGGCGTTCAGCAGCGTGCTGGCGATGAGCACCACGAGGATGCCAATCGAGCCGGCGTCGAGGGCGCCGATGAGCAGGTAGAGCTTGGTGATGAAGCCGGCGACAGGCGGGGCGCCGATCATGCTCAGCGAGGCGACAGCGAAAGCGCCGAAAGTCCAGGGCATCGCGCGGCCGAGGCCGCTCATCTCGGAGATGTTCTTCTTGTGCGTGGCGACGTAGATGGCGCCGGCACAGAAGAAGAGGGTGATCTTGGAAAACGCGTGGTTGGCAATGTGGATCAGGCCGCCCTCGATGCCGGTGGGCGTGAGCAGCGCGACGCCCAGGATGATATAGGACAACTGGCTGACCGTGGAGTACGCGAGCCGGGTCTTCAGGTTGTCCTTGCTGAGGGCGATGATCGAGGCGCCGAGAATCGTGATGGAGACAAAATACGCGGTGGGCAGGCCGAGGTGCAGCCGATCCATGAGGTTCACGCCGAAGACGTGGAGCATCACGCGCACGGTGGAGAACACGCCGACCTTCACGACGGCGACGGCATGGAGCAGGGCGGAGACGGGGGTGGGGGCGACCATCGCGCCCGGCAGCCAGTGGTGGAGCGGCATGATGCCGTTCTTGGCGAAGCCGAGGATGCAGCACACGTAAAGGGTGATGATCACGCCGTTGTGCACGTCGACGGGCAGGATGCCGGGGCGGACGTTGGTGGCGAAGTCGAGCGTGCCGGAGAGCACGTAGATCAGCACCATGGCCGGGAGGATGAGGCCCTTGGCGGTGGTGGTCAGGTAGGTGAGGTACTTCCGGCCGCCCTCGTAACCCTCGGCGTCCTGATGATGGGCGACGAGCGGGTAGGTGGTGATGCTGACAATCTCGTAGAAGAGATAGAGGGTGAGCAGATTGTCGGAGAAGGCGCAGCCGATGGCGCCGAAGAGGGCGAGGGCGAAGCAGGTGTTGAAACGCGTCTGGGCGTGTTCCTCCAGGCTGCGCATGTAGCCGGCGGAGTAGAACACCGTGACGATCCAGAGGAACGATGCGGCCACCGCGAACATCATGGAGAGCGCGTCGGCGCGCAGCGCGAAGCTCAGCCCGGGCAGCAATTGGAACAGGGTGAAGTGTGGGGTGCGTCCCGCGACGACGTCGGGCACCAGCGAGGCGACGAGGCCAAACAGGGTGACGGCGGCGAGGAAGGAGCACGCTTCGCGCACGTTGGGGCGTTTGCCTGTGGCCATGACGAGCCCCGTGCCGAGCAGCGGGGCCAGGATGGCCAGCAGGAGGCGGATGTCGGAGGGGGATTCCATTAGCCTTTCAGCTCCGACATGTCGCCGGAGTGGATGGAGCGGTAGTTGCGATAGACCGCGATGATGATGCTCAGGGCGATTGCGACCTCGGCGGCCGCCAGACCCATGATGAAGAGGACGAAGATCTGCCCCACGGTTGGGTCAGGGGCGAAGAAGCGGTTCACCGTCATGATATTCAAGGAGGCGGCGGCAAAGATGAGTTCACCGGCGATCAGCATGTCGATCAGGGTGCGGCGGCGGATCAGGCCGTAGATGCCTACCGCAAGCAGAAACGCGGCGAGGACCAGATAGACGGCGGGACGTTGGTGGATTTGCAGCAGGTTCACTCTTTGGTCCTCCCGGAGCGGGCGATCACGAGGGCGCCCAAAATGGCCACCAGGAGCACGACCGAGATGAGCTCAAAGGGCAGGCTGTAGGTGGTGAGCAGGGCAATGCCGATCGCGCGGACCGAGCCGTCGCTGAGCAAAGTGCCCGGGACGGGCCACGCGCCGCTGGTGCCGAGGTGCGCCACGCTCACGAGGATGACCGCGCAGACGAGCACGCCGCCACCGCCCCAGAGCAGCGCGTGCCGGGGCTTCTCCTGGCCGGGCGGCTCGTCCGGTTCCGAGAGCATCACGCCGAAGACGATGGTGATGCAGACGGCGCCGACGTAGATGAGGATCTCCATCAACGCGAGGAACGGGCTGTTCAGAAAATAGTAGAGTCCGGCCAGACCGATGCAGCAGATCATCAATCCGGAAACGCCGCGGATGATGCGGGTGCTGAGGGCGGCGATCAGCGCGCCGGCCACCGTGGTGCCCACCACCAGGGCAAAGATCGCGAGGACGATGTAGTCCGCGAAAGGAAACGCGTTCATGGCGTCGGCTGATCCGGAGACTGGGGCCGGGCCACCGCGGTCGAAGCGGAAGGCGCGGGCGTTGGGGCAGTGGCCGGGGCGGACGTCGGGGTGGGCTTGGCAACGGACGGGGGAGTGGGGGGTGGCGGCGCGACGGCGACCGGCGGGGTGGCGGGAGCCGGGTGGTCCTGCGCCCACACCTTGGCCTCCTTGTCGAGGTCCTTCACCAGATCCATGTGGGTGAAGTCTTCGCGGTTCTGACTCACGACGTTGTAGGCCTTGGAGTATTCAATGGCGTCGCTCGGGCAGGCCTCGACGCACGAACCGCAGAGGCTGCAGGTGGTGAAGTCGACGTGGTATTCGGTCACGGATTTCTTTTTTTCACCCTCGCGCTTCATGCCTTCGACGTCGATGCAGTCGCTCGGGCAGGCACGCACGCACAGGTTGCACGCGGTGCAACGCGACTTGCCCGTCGTGGGGTCGAGGATGAGCTTCACGTGGCCGCGGAAACGATCGGGCATCTTGAGCGTCTCGTGCGGATACTGCATCGTGATCGACGGCTTGGCGGCCTCGCGCGCCGTGATGCGCATGCCGATGAGCAGGCTCTTGAAGCCCCGATAGGTTTCCCGAAATGCGGTCGTAAGGCTCATGGGTCAGAAGAATTTGTTCCACAGCAGTGGGAGTTTCATCATTGCGCCGGTCAGGAGCAGGGTGAAGAGCGAGATCGGGATGAGGATCTTCCACGAGAGGTTGAGGAGGCTGTAGAACTGGGTGCGCGGAAACGTCCAGCGGATCCAGATGACGGTGAAGATCAGGCCGTACATCTTGAGGAGGAACCACACGGGCCCCCACAGCCCGCCGGACAGCACGCCGATCGGGCTCTGCCAGCCGCCGAAGAACAGGATGGTGGCGAGGCAGCACCCCACGACGATGTTGGCGTACTCGGCCATGAAGAAGACGCCGAAGCCCATGCCGCCGTATTCGGTGAAGGCGCCGGCGACGAGTTCGCTCTCGGCCTCGGCCATGTCGAACGGCGCGCGGTTGGTCTCCGCCAGCATGCAGGTGAAGAAGATGAGGAAGGTCACCGGCATGAGCGGGTTGACCCAGACCTTGCAGATGTTCCAGTGCCAGAACCAGCCGGCCTGCTGCTTGATGATTTCGTTGAGATCCATCGTGCCCGTGACCATCAGCAGCGTGATGACGACGAGCAGCATGGGGATCTCGTAGGCGACGTTCTGCGAGACGACGCGGGCGGAGGAGATGATGGCGAACTTGTTGCGCGAGGCCCAGCCGCCGAGCATGAGGGCCATGACGTTGATCGAGCCGAACGAGAAGACGAGCAGCAGTCCGACGTTGAGGTTGCGGGCGACGAGGGTGTCGCCGAAGGGCACCGTGGCCAGGCACATGAGTGGAGGGGCCATCACCATGAGCGGCGCGGCGCGGAAGAGCAGTCCATCAGTGCCGGGCGGCACCATGACCTGCTTGGCGAGCAGCTTGATGCCGTCGGCCAGCGGTTGCAGCACGCCACCCCAGCCGGCCTCGTTGGGTCCGGGGCGACGCTGGATGCGGCCGGCACCCTTGCGCTCGGCGAGCACGAGGTAGGCGGCGTTGGCACCGACAAACGCGCAGATGCCGACCAGGTAGAGGAGAATCCGGATGGGTTCGAGGGCGAGGAAGGTCATGGTCGGCGCAGAGCGGAGCGGAGCGTCAGGCGGCCCAAAGCAGGGGAATCTTGAAATCGGTCATCGGTCATCAGCCATCGGGAGATTTGAATGCTGTCGGGATTTCCGATGGCTGGGAAATTCCCAGATTGTCGATGACCGAGGCCAGAATTCACGATGGTATTTCTCCGTTCACCGATCGATATCCGGGATCACGAGGTCGAGGCTCCCCATCATGGCCAGAGCATCGGGCAGGATCATACCCTTGCTCGCTTCCTCGTAGAGGCTGAGATTCGAGAAGGACGGGGCGCGCAGCTTCAGGCGGTAGGGGATCTCCTTGCCGTCGCTCACGATGCGCACCATGAAGCGGCCGCGCGCCGCTTCGACCGCGTAACACGTGTCGCCGGGGGGCAGCTTGAGCACCCGCGGAACCTTGCCCATGAAGGGACCTTCCGGCAATTGGTCCAAGGCCTGTTCGATGATGTGCAGGCTTTGCTCCATCTCGTCCATGCGCACCAGGTAGCGCGCCATCGAGTCCGTTTCGGGATAGGTCGGGATCTTGAAATCGAGCTGCGGGTACACCGAGTAGGGTTCGGCCCGGCGCACGTCGTAGGCGACGCCCGCGCCGCGGATGACCGGTCCGGTGGCCCCGTAGCGACGGCACATGTCCGCGCTGATCGGCCCAATGTCGGTCAGGCGCTTGCGCAGGATGATGTTGTCGGTGACGAGGTCGCGGTACATCTGCAGCCGCGGTTTCATGTGCTGCAGGAATTCCCGGGTGCCCTTGAGGAAGGCCTCGTCGACGTCGTTGTAGAGACCGCCGAAGCGGTAATAGCAATAGGTCAGGCGGGCGCCGCAGAGGCCCTCGAGCAGGTCGAGGATCTTCTCGCGGTCGTCGAAGGCGTACAGGATCGGGGTGAAACCGCCGAGATCCAGCAGGAGCGCGCCCCACCAGACCATGTGACTCGAGATGCGGTTGAGCTCCGAGGTGATGACGCGCACGTACTCCGCGCGGGGCGGCACCTCGATTTTCGCCGCCCGCTCCACCACCCCCACGAAGGCGTGGGTGTAGTGCATGGCGGAGAGGTAGTCGATGCGGCCCGTGTTGGGGAGGAACTTCGCCCAGGAGCGATTCTCCCCCATCTTCTCATGCATCCGGTGGATGTAGCCGATGATCGGTTCGGCGCGCTGAATCCACTCGCCGTCCATCGTCAGCAGTACGCGCAGCACCCCGTGGGCGGCCGGATGCTGCGGCCCAAGGTTGAGCACGAAGGTCTCGTTGACGCCGTCGCCGGGCAGCGGCACGAGGGAGGCGCCGGGCCGGAGGGGGGGCAGGTTGGAGAAGGAATCCTTGGAAGCGATCACGGCTTGTAATCCTTCCGGAGCGGATGGAAATCAGCGTCCTCGGGGAGGAGAAAAGGTTTGAGGTTCGGGTGGCCGGTGAAGCGGATGCCGAAGAAGTCGTGCGTCTCGCGTTCGTGCCAGTTGGCCCCGGGAAACACGTTGGAGACGGTCGGTAATTCCGGCGCGGCGCGGTCCAAGCGGGCGCGGACGACGACTCGCAGCGGCGAGGTGGGGTGAAAGTAGTCGTACACGACCTCCATCTCGCTCTGGGCGATCCAGTCGACCCCCGTGACGGCATCGATGCCGAATCCGGTCCGGTCGAGGATCTCGGCGGCGGCCACGACCTGATCCGGCGCGACACGGACATCCAGGTGATAACCCTTGAGCGCAAAGTCGACGGACTGGACGGGAGGGGGGAGCGGGGCGGCGGGAGCGGCGACAGCGGCGGCGGGTGCGACGGGTGCGACGACAGCGGCAGGTGCGGCGGCAGCCGGAGTTGTCGGCCCCGGTCCGGCTTCGACGAGGCCGGCGGCAATCGGGGCGCTGACGGGGGCGGGTGCGCTTTCGATCAATTGCGCGAATTCCGCCGACAGTTGTTCGAGCGACGGGTTCATTCTTTCAGTTTCGCGACCGGGAAACGCCGTTTGCCGGTGATTTTCTCCTCCAGCTGCAGGATGCCCTCGATCAGGGCCTCGGGACGCGGCGGACAGCCGGGCACGTAGACATCGACGGGAAAGAGTTTATCGACGCCCTCAACGACCGCGTACTGGCCCGGGTACTTGAAGGGGCCGCCGGAGAGGGCGCAATTGCCCATCGCGATGACCCACTTGGGCTCCAGCATCTGGTCGTAGAGCAGCTTCACGGCCGGGGCCATTTTCTTGTTCACGGTCCCGGCGACGATCATCACATCGGCCTGGCGGGGGGAGGGGCGGAAGACTTCGGCACCGAAACGGGAGAGGTCGAACCGGGCCATGCCGGCCGCCATCATTTCAATCGCGCAGCAGGCGAGGCCGAAGGTGAGGGGCCACAGCGAGTTGGCCCGGCCGAGGGCGAGCAGGTCGTCGAGCTTGGCAAACCGGACGATTTGCGAGCACTCGACCGGAATGTCCGGGTTGGGGTTGTCGTTCATTGGCGTTTCCATTCGAAGACTCCTTTCTTCCAGGCGTAGACGATGACGAGGGACAGGATGCCCACGAAGAGGGTCAATTCGACAAAGTCGCGGATGACAAATTCCCGGCCGTACACCAGCGCGACCGGGATGAGAAACAGGACATCGACGGCAAACGCGACGAAGACCAGGGCGTACAGATAGTACACCACGCTGTAGCGGATCCACGCGTCGCCGATCGGGTCCATGCCGCACTCGATGGCCTGGCCGGTCTTGTTGAGGGTGTTGCGCGTCCAGCGCGGGGCGAGAAAGTAAACCAGCACGAACGGACCGAGGGCGAAGGCGAAGCCGCCGACGCAAAAAGCGAAGACATAAATCAGGTCGCCGGTGAGGATTTCGTTCATGCGGACGGTGAAAATGGCAGGTTCGTGGTCATCGAAAGTGGGTACGGAACGATAATGGCAGGGAGGTCGCACCCCGGCATCGCACGCCTTGCCCTTCAATCCGCATTTATTGCGGAAGCCCGGCGCTCAGGCGCCAAATTGTGCCCGGCGGGAGAGGTGAGCCATGATGCCGGTGGCGGCCTGGCGGGCGTCGCGAACCGCGTGCAACGCCGTGGTGGGGCCCCGCACGAGATCGCCCCCGGCAAAGACTCCCGGGATGCTGGTCATCTGGGCCTCATTCACGTCCACGAGGCCGGCCGCGTTTCGCTGCACGTCGTGGAAGGGACTGGAGTCGGCCAGCGGTTGGGGGTCGAAACCGAGCGCGAGGAAGACATGGTCGACGGCCAACTCGGATTCGCTCCCGGGCTGCAGGTCGAAGGTCCGCCGGTCGTCGTCGGGGTTCCCGGTCGGAGCGGTGCGCCGCAGGCGCAGGCCGGAGACTTCACCCCGGTCGTCGCCGAGGATTGCCACGGGGGCCGACTGAAAAACAAAACGCACGCCCTCTTCCACGGCGTTTTCGTATTCGCGGCGGCTGCAAGGCATGGCTTCGGCGTCCCGGCGGTAGACCCCGATGGTTTCTCTCGCTCCGCAGCGGACGGCGGTACGCAGGCAGTCGATGGCGGTATCGCCGCCGCCGATCACCGCGATGCGTCTTCCGGCGATGTCGAGAGGGGGCGTGTTCCGCGGCAGATCGACCTGGGCCTGCACGATGAAGGGCAATGCCTGGGTCACGCCCGCCAGATTCGCCCCGGGAAGGTCGAGCGCGCGGGGTTGCCGGGCGCCGAAGCCCAGATAGACGGCGTCGAACCCGTTCCGCAGTTCTTCGTGGCTCGGGTCGTCTCCGATTTTCACCCCGAGGCGGAAAACGACGCCGCGCTTCTGCAGCAGGTCGATGCGGCGCTCGACGATGGAACGTTCGAGCCGGAAGGCGGGGGTGCCGTAGACCAGCACGCCACCGGGGATGGGCCGCGCGTCAAAGACCGTTACGGCGCAACCGCGGCGGGCCAGCTCATCGGCGCATGCGAGTCCGCCGGGGCCGGCGCCGAGCACCGCCACGCGGTGGCCGTTGGCGGGGGCGTTGCCGGCGGACCCCAGCCCCTGGGAAAACGCGTGTTCGTTGAGGAATCTTTCCACCGCCCAGACGGAGACGGGCTGGGCGCGGCCGTTGATGATGCAGGTCGCTTCGCACAGATGATCCGACGGGCACACATTGGTGCAGGCTTCGCCGAGGGTGTTGGTGAAGTGCAGCGCCTGCGCCGCCTCGTCGAAGTGCCCCTCCGCGGTGAGGGCCAGCCACTCCGGAATGTGGGCCCCGAGCGGGCAGCCGGCGACACAGAGCGGCTCGGGGCATTGCACGCAGCGACTGGCCTGTTCGCGGGCCTCGACCTCGTCGTAGAGGCCGTAGATTTCCAGGAAATCGGCGACCCGTTCGCTGGCTGGGCGTTTTGGCAGACCGTTCCGGGCGAGGGAACTCCAAGCGTGGGCGGCTTCGACGTTGGGGGAGGGGGATTCGTTCATCGTAACGCGGGGTTGCGGCGCTCAAGGGGGGCAGCGCCAAGACTGGGGTTCCGACCTGGGACAACATACAGCATAGTTGGGCTACGCCAACTCCCCACGCCGAAAATTGGCCATGGCTCCGCATTTGTTGCTGTTTACAGGAGACCAAGCCGAGGCCGATCCAAGTTCCAAGCCTGTATCCACTGGCGAATCGCCTCGGCGAGGGCCGCGGGCGCGTTGGTGCGACCCGCCTGGGGATCAAACACCCCAGTCGGAGAACTCCCATTCCTGCTTCAACTCAGCGTGGCCGGCGGCCAGCAGCGCGTTGTTGAGCAGGACGCGTTCCCCCTCCAGCTCCAGGAACACGTCCGCGAGATAACGATCGTATTTGTCCGGTTTGGTGGTGCAGATCGTCACCGTCGTGGCCCGGGCCACCAGCCTGGCCGTAAACCGCGCCGCCGCCTTGCCCTCAGCGGTGGCAATCTCCGGGCAGTCGAGATCCCGCAGGCGCAGCTTTTGCTTGATCCACTGGTCGGAGCGGAGAAAAACGCGGACCCAGAGCGTAGTCGGCGCGTTCCTGGCAGAGTAGGACATGCGCTTGGATCAACCGGCCGGTCTCGTGATACGAGCGCACCCCGGCCTGATCGACTTCCCGCTGACCGCGCACCATCGCGACTTCCACCGCCCGGCGCAATTCGGCGTAGGTCTGGGGAACGGCGTGGACGGCGGTTGAAGACATGGCGGGGTGGGGGTGCGCGGACGATGGACGAAGGGGCCGCCAATGTCGAAACCGGAAGCGACCCTTCGCGTGGGGGCGCATCTGTCGGTTGGCGGTGATGCCTCTGGGAGTAGCGCCGCGTCTCTGACCGGCGGGCGCCAGTCGAAGCCTGGCGCTACGGAGAGGACCGAGCTCAACGCCACCGTCGACCTGGAGATGCACCCGATTCGCGCGCACGGCGGATTTTTGCACGGTCAGTCGCGCGGTAGGAGCGGCGTTATGCCGCGATGGAATTTAACACGCACAGAATCGCGGCATAAAGCCGCTCCAACAAGAGGGATAAGACAAGGCATTTTAGGGCCGGTTCGCCGTGCAAAAATCCGCCGTGGATTCGCGTGGGCGGGGGCACTATGGCGCTTGCGGTCCCGTGGTGGATGGGGCGTCATCGCGAGGTTTGCGCCAGCCGTTCAGGCGTTGGGCAGGGCGGTTCACCTCCGCCCGCCGCTCGTCCGGGTTGGCCTGGGCGCGCCTTCGAACGGCGTTCTCCCGTTTCAATCCATGCCCGCTGAAACCCATTCCCCAATCGCCAGCTTCATCTGGAGCATCTGCAATCTGCTTCGCGGCCCTTACAAGCAGAACGAATATCGCAAGGTCATCCTGCCCCTCCCTGTCATCGAGGCCGACATCAAGCAGCTCGAAGTCGGCATCATGAAATTGCTCAAGGAGGTGACGGAGTAATCCGCAGATTTACGCAGATGAACGCAGATGAAAAGACCAAGACCTCTGAAAATCTGCGCCCATCTGCGTCAATCTGCGGACCCCTCTCCGCCAACCCGCCCCGGTCTGCGTGCGGCCACGCACAGGCAGGCCTCAAACCCTCCGGCCTCGACTGGCGCGGCGACATCCCGCCGCATCGGAAGCGACCGGTCAAGGCACGGGTTGATGGATCGGGTCGCGCCATCGGCGCCCGACGCGCGAACCACGAACCGTTGCTGACCCCGTTCCGATCGCGTTACGCGGCGACCGGTTTGGGCGCCAGGGCCGCCTGCCGCTCGCGGATCTGCTGGTCGTAGGTCGGGGGCGGGTTGGGGTTGCGATAAAACACCCCGGTGTAGAGTTCGGTGCCGTAGTCCTGTGCCAATTCGATCGCGCGCAGCCGGTTCGTGGGATCGTGACCCTCGGCGGCCAGTTTGCGCATGCGGGTCTTCTGCACCTTCATCTGATCATCGGCTTCGCCGAACGTGATGCAGGGCGACTGGATGTTCACAAACGCAAAGCCCGGGTACCGGATGGCCTCCTCGATCATTTTGCCCAAACCGTCCATGTCGGCCGGCACGCCCTGGGCCACGAAACCGGCGCCGTAGGCGAGCACGTAGAGGAGCGGATTCACCGGGTCCTCCATGCTGCCATAGGCCGTGGTGGAGGTCTTGGCGCCGCGCGGGGTCGTCGGGGACAACTGGCCCTTGGTCAGGCCGTAAATATGATTGTCCATCACGATGTACGTGAGGTCGAGGTTGCGGCGGATCGCGTGGGGCACGTGGCCGCCGCCGATCGAGAAGCCGTCGCCGTCGCCGCCCGCGACCAGCACCATCAGGTCGGGGTTGGCCATCTTGATGCCCTGGGCGATCGGGAGGGCGCGACCATGCACGGAGTTGAAACCGTAGGCGGTGGTGTACCCGGGGATCCGGCTGGAGCAGCCGATGCCGGAGACAAACGCGATCTCGTGCGGCGGGCGGCCGATGTTGGCGAGGGCGCGGTAGATCGCCGTGACCACGCCGAAGTCGCCGCAACCGGGGCACCAGATCGGCTTGAGATCGCTGCGAAAAGTCTTGGCAGTGTAGGTGGCGGGGGTCGGAGAACAGCCGCAGTCGTCAGAAGGGTGGTGCATGGCGTTACGAGGCGGAGGTGGGTTGGCTGGCGGTGGCCGGGGTGCTCAGGAGCTGCAGGATCTTTTGCCGGACGTCGTCCGGGGTGATGGGATTGGCGCCGCTCTTGGCGAGTGCGGAAAAGTTCCGCGGCACGTCGACCCACATGCGGATGAGGCGGTGCAACTGGCCTTGGTGGGACTGTTCCACGACGAGGCAGCGGCGCAGCGAGGTGAAGAACTTGGCGTAGACGTCCTCCGCGATGGGATAAATCAACTTCGGAATGAGCAGCTTGACGTTCAGCCCCTGGGCGCGGGCCAGGCGCGAAGCCTCGATGGCGACCCCGGCGATGCTGCCCCAGGCGATCAGGCCGAAAGGGGCCTCCGGGTCGCCCTCAAAGATGAACAGATCGTCGCGTCGTTTCAACGGATCGAGTTTGCGCAGGCGCTTGTCGTTCATGCGCGAGTGCATCTCGCCGCTGCTGGTGGGTGAACCGCGTTCGTTGTGCTCGATGCCGGCGGCCAGGTAGCTGCCTCCGGCCAGGCCGGGATGGCTGATCGGGCTGACGGAAGAGGCGGTGAACTTAAAGCGGCTGTAGTCCTCCAGCTCCGCCGTGGAGGGGCGCAGGCGCTCGATCACCTTGAAGCGGCTCGTGTCGATCGGATCGACGATGTCCTTGCGTTGCGCGATCTCCTGGTCCGAGAGCACGATCACCGGCGTCTGATACTGCTCGGCGATGTTGAAGGCCTCGACCGTGATGCCAAAGACGTCCTCGACGTTAATGGGCGCGAGGATGGGCCGCACGGTGTCGCCGTGGGAGGAAAACGCCGCGGCAAAGAGATCGGCCTGCTCGGACTTGGTCGGGATGCCGGTCGACGGCCCACCGCGCTGCACGTTGACGCAGACCAGCGGCAGTTCGACGACGCTGGCGAGCCCGAGTACCTCGGTCTTGAGCGAAAGACCCGGACCCGAAGTGGCGGTCATCGCCTTGACCCCGGCGAACGAGGCGCCGACGGCCGCCGCGATGCCGGCGATCTCATCCTCGGCCTGGAGGAGCGAGCCGCCGTGTTTCCAAATGTCCTTCTGCAGGTGCTGCATGATCTCCGTGGCGGGCGTGATGGGATAGCCGCCGAAGAACTTGCAGCCGGCGAAGAGGGCGGCGGCGGCGCACATTTCGTTGCCGTCGATGATCTGGCGTTTGGCCAGGACCCCGGCGGGCGGGCTGAGGCGCTTGTCGTTGCCGATGGGATGCTGCTCCGCGTACTCGAAGCCCGCGGCGAAAGCCTGCTCGTTGCCCTGCAGGACCTCCGCACCCTTCTTGCCGAATTTCCGGCGAATGCCCTCGAGGATCGCTTCGCGCCCCAAGCCGAACCAGCCGGCGAGCAGGCCCAACACGACGTTGTTCTTGGCCTGCAGGGTGCGGGCGGCTTTCATCGCGAGTTCGGCCATGGGCACCGGCAGGACGATGGTCGGATGGACCGGCAGCGGGATGTCTCCGGGTTCGACGCCGGTCTTCTGCTCGTAGATGACAATCGTGGCGGGTCCGACGGGCAGTTCGCCCCCGAAGCGCAGAAAGTCCTCCCAGTTAAGAACCACTGCGACCGAGAGCGTGCCGCCCGGATTCAGGACGGGGGTCGTGGCCACGCGCAGTCGGCATGACGACTCTCCGCCGCGGATTTGGGAGCCAAAACTCTTGGTCAGGATGGCATAGTAGCCTTCCCGGGCGAGGGCGCCGAGGAGGGATTCACCGGCGGAGACAATTCCGTCCCCGCCCGAACCGGCCATGCCGATAATCAGGTCGTTCATCGCAGTGGGGGTGGGGGGGTTCAGGCTCCGTCGTTGCCGATCGACGCGGTGGCGCAGACCTCGAGGGCCTCTTCCGCCAGCGCCAAGTCCCCGTCGGTCACGGGCTGTCGTTGCACGTACGAGAGGCCGGTGTCTTCGTTGCGAGCGAAGAGTTCGGGGGCGATCACGCGGCACTGGTCGCAGTCGATGCAACTCGTGTCGATGTAGTAGCGCCCCGGGACATTGTCGGTGGTGCGGTCGGAAAGATTTGCCATGTTCCCACCTTACCAGTCCGCCCTCGATCGTGCCCTGCGAGGCCTCATTTTTGCTGCGCAGATTTTGGCCAGTCTGCGCGGATCTTGTCCCCGGAGGGAGGTCCGGGATAAACCATTAAAACACCGTTTGAACCACAGATAGAGACCGGATGGAATACCCCGAGCCTCCATCTCCGCGGCCTCCTATCCGGTTCGTCCCCAACGAGCCTTCGCCCGTTCGCTCGCACGTCGGAGCGACTTGAGGCCAAGCCGCTCCACCGGCGCGGCAGGTTTCCGGATTAGAACAACTGGAGCACCAGCGACGGGAAAAGCCCCAGGGCGAGCAGCAGCCCGGCGCTCACCACTAGGGCCAGGGCGGCATTGGCGGGCACGGGGATGGGGGGATCCGACTTCGCGGGCGACGCCACGAGGGCCTGCTTGAGGATGAGGAGATAGTAGTACAGTGCGACGGCGCTCATCGCGATGGCGAGCAGCGCGAGCCAGCCGGTCGAGGTCGCCAGTCCGCCGGCCTTGAGGGCCTGGGCAAACACGATGAATTTCCCAAAGAAGCCGGCCAGCGGGGGAATGCCCGCGAGGGAGAGGATGAAGATCGCCAGGCAGGCCGCGAGCAGCGGCGAGCGCCGGTGCAACCCGGCGAGATCGGTGAGGCTCTGGCAGGCGCCCGCCCGATCCACGACGGCGATGACACCGAAGGCGCCGACCGTCGCGAGTCCGTAAGTGGCGGCGTAATAGAAGACCGGCCCGGGGCCGGCGCGGCCCGCCACCATCACGCCCAGCAGGAGCACGCCGGCATGGGCGATGGCCGAATACGCGAGCAGGCGGCGGACATTCGACTGGGCGAGGGCGGCGAAATTGCCGAGCAGGAGGGAGGAAGCCGAGATGAGGGCGACCACCGGCAGCCAGGAAGGTACCGAGGCGAGCCCCGTGGCGCCGCTGAACCCACCCCAGAGGAGGCGGACAAACAGCGTGAAACCGGCGAGCTTCGAGGCGGAGGCGATGAGCGCGGCCGAGGAAGCCGGCGCCCCCTGATAGACATCGGGCGCCCAGAGGTGGAACGGAGCCGCCGCGGCCTTGAAGCCAAAGGCGGCCAGGATCATCACCAACGCCACGAGGAGCAGCGTACTGCCGGGTTGGTTGCTGATCTGGCGCGATATCTCCGGCAACTCGATCGACCCGGTCAGCCCGTAGACGAGGCTGAAGCCGAAGAGCAGAAAGGCCGCGGAGACCCCGCCAAAAAGGAAATACTTCAGGGCGGCCTCGGCGGACTCCGGGCGGGACTTGTCGAAGCCGGCGAGCACGTAGAGGGAGAGGCTCGCGAGTTCGAGAGCGAGAAAGGCCAGTAGCAGCTGTTGCGCCGCCGCCATCAACGTGAAGCCGGTGGTGGCGAAGAGCAGCACGGCGATGTACTCGGCGGGATTGGGGAGCCGCACCACGTTCGCCGACAGCACCACGGTCAGCAGGGCGAGGCCCAGCACGCCCACGCGCGTTGCGGAGGTCAGATGATCCAGGGTCATCACGCCGCCGAAGACGGCCCCGGGGGAACCCGCGAGGACAGTTGCGACCAGGGCCCCCACGATCGCCAGGGCCGCCAGCGCGGTCGCCGTGCCCAGGCGCGCGGTCTGCGTGCGGCCGCGGCCGAAGACCAGATCGACCCCGAGCAGCAGCAAGGCGCCGCCGACGAGGCACGTCTCGGGCAGCAGAGCGCGGAAGAGTTCCCCGAAGGGGGCGTTCATGGCAAACCTCCCTTCCACACGGCCTGCATCAGGGGTGAATTCAGGGCGGGGGTGATCCAGTTGAGCAGGACATCGGGCTTCAGGCCGATGTAGGCCGTGGCCGCGACGAGGAGCAGGGCCCCGGCTTTCTCCGGCCAGGTAATGGGAGCGAAAGGCGCATGAGTGGCGTGCACATGGCCGGATGCCCCCGCGTTGGCGGTCGAGCCGAAGAACGTCACCTGAATCACCCGCAGCGTGAACGCCCCGGCGATCAGGACCCCGCCGGCGGCGCAGACGGCCCAGAGCGGCGAGGTTTTCCAGGTGCCGACGAGGATCGTGAGCTCGGCCGGGAAGCCGCTGAAGCCCGGCAGGCCCATCGAGGCGAGCCCGGCGATCACGAACACCAGGGCGGGGAAGGGGAGCAACCGGTGCAGCGGCAGGGCGCGCAGATCCTCCAGCCGGCGGGTGTGGGTGCGTTCGTACACCATGCGGCCGACCACGGCGAAGAGCAGCCCGGCGATCACGCCGTGCGAAAACATCTGGAGGACCGCCCCGCCGGCCGCCTGGGCGTTGGCCGCGGCCAGCCCGAGCAGCACGAAACCCATGTGGCTCACGCTCGAATAACCGATGACAAACTTGAAGTCGTCCTGCACGAGGGCCACGAGCCCGGCGTAAAGGATGCCCGTGATGGCCAGGGTGGCGATGACCGGCTGCCAGAAGGCGAGCCCGGCCGGAAAGAGCGGCATCGCGACGCGCAGGCAACCGTAGGCGCCGAGTTTCATCACCACGCCGGCCAGCAGCATCGACGCGGCGGTGGGGGCGGCAACGTGGCCGGTGGGCGCCCAGGTGTGAAAGGGGAACATGCCCGCGAGCACCGCGAAGCCGAGGAAGACGAGCGCGAACATCGCGAGCTGTTCCGGGCGCGAGAAGTGCGTGGCGGCGCGCGCGAGATCCGCGAGGGCGAAGCTCTGGCCGCCGCCGGCGGCAAAGGCCCAGATCAGGCCCGCCAGCACGAGGGCGCTGCCCGCGAACGAATACAGCACGAGCTTCATCGCGCCGTATTCGCGGTTGGTGGAGCCCCAATTCGCGATCAGGAAGTACTTCGGCACGATCGCGATCTCGTAGAAAACGAAGAAGGCAAACGCGTCCGCACTGAGAAACACGCCGTACACTCCGCCGATGAGCGCGAAGTAGAGCGCGAAGAACTCGCCCACGCGCTCCTCGATGTTCCAGGAGAACAGGACGCCCGCCGTCGCAGCGATGCCGGTGAGCACGATGAGCGTCAGGCTGATGCCGTCCGCGGCGAGATGGTAGCGGATGCCGAGCTGCGGGATCCACGGCAGGTCGACGATGGTCTGCAGCCCGGTCGTCGGCACGAACCGGCTCGCGGCCAGGAACGCCGCGCCGAGCCCCGCGAGCGCCGTCACCAGCGCGACCCGCCGGGCCACCGCGGCCGAGCGCGTGCCCGCGAGCAGCGCAAGGCCGGCGCCGGCAAACGAGAAATAAATGGTCCACGGGAGCGCGTTCATGGCAGGGTGAGGTGACCCGCCCAGGCGGAGACGAGGGGGTTGATCAACCCGGCGAGCAATTGCGGCCAGATTCCGAGGACAAACATCAGGACCGTGAGCGGCACGAGCGGGACGATTTCCAGGACCGTGAGGTCCTTAAAGTCGGCGGCGAAACCGCGGACTGGACCGTGAAACACCCGCTGCCAGAAGGTGAGCAGGAAGAGCGCGGTGGCGAGCAGGCCAAGGCACGCGATGGCCGCGGCCACCGGCACGAGGCCGAAGACGCCGCGGAAGATCAGGAACTCACCCACGAAGCCGTTGAGCCCCGGCAGGCCGAGGGAGGAGAACATCGCCACGCCGCAGAAGCCCGCCAGCACGGGTGCCGCGGTGCGCAGGCCGCCAAAGTCGTCCCGGCCGCGCCGGCCGCCGGCCCGGGCCTCGAGCAGACCCACGCAATAGAACAACGCGGCGGCCGAGAGGCCGTGGTTGAACAGCTGGAGCAGCGTGCCGCTAAGGGCGGCGGTCGCCGCTTCGCCGGTGAGCCCCGATCGTCCGGTCGCGTGCGCCACGGCAAAGAGGGCGAGCAGGCAGTAGCTCAGGTGGTTGACGGATGAATACGCGACCATGCGCTTGAGATCCGTCTGGCGCATCGCGGCCCAGGCCCCGAACACCACGCCGCCGAGGGCCAGGGCGAGCAGCCAGGGAGCGGCCGCGTGCAGTTCCCCGGGGAAGAGCGGCCAGAGGATGCGGAGGAAACCGTACACGCCCATCTTCGACATCACGCCCGTGAGGAACATCGAGGCCCCCGTGGGTGCCTCGGCGTAGGCCGGTGGCAGCCAGGTGTGGAAAGGCCAGAGCGGCACCTTGACCGCCAGGCCCAGGAGCACGCCGAGAAAGACCGCGTACGGCCACCAGCCCCCGCTGTGCCCCAGCTTCTGGAGGAGGGTGCCATCGGCGCCCAATTGCGCCAATTGCACGAAGTCAAAGGTGCCGGTGGCGGCAAAGAGGGCGGCAAAGCCGACCAGCATGAACGCGCTGCCCCCCAGGGTGTAGATCACGAACTGGTAGGCGGCGCGGGTCGCCCCCGGTCCGCCCCAGAGCTTGATGAGGAAGAAGGCGGGCACGAGGCTCAGTTCCCAGAAGATGAACCAGTGGAAGAAATCGAGGGCGAGGAAGACGCCGAGCGCCGCCCCCTGCAGCAGGAGGAAGAGCGCGCCGAAGAGGCGGACGGAATGGCCCACGCGCCACGACGCGAGCAACGCGGCCGGCGTGATGAAGCCGGTGAGCAGCACGAGGATGAGGCTCAGGCCGTCGAGGCCGAGGTGGTAGTGGACGTTGAGCGCGGCGATCCAGTCGTGCCGCTCGGTGAATTGCATCGTCGTGCGCGCGGAATCAAACGCGGTCAGCAGCGGAAGGGAGAGGACCAGGGTCGACAGGCTGAAGCCCAGGGCGATCAGCCGGCTGGTCACAACCGGAGCCCGGCGGAACAGCACGAGAGCCAGCGCGCCGATCCACGGCATGAAGATCACGAGGGAGAGGAGGGGCAGCGATTTCACCGGCCACCTCTTTTGGAAATTGTAGGAGCGGCTTTACGCCGCGACCCAGCACGCTGCGATGGTCCTCGCCTCACGCATTGTTCGCGGCGTGAAGCCGCTCCTACCGCGGTCAAACGCGTCCTCATCGGCCACCTCCCAGCAACACGGCCAGCACGATGATCACGAAGCCCAGGGCGATGACCCGCAGGTAACCATGGGCGTCGCCCGACTGGGCCTTCGCATAGGCCTTGCCGGTGGTGCGCAGCGACTCGCTCGTCGCGTTGAAACCATCGTTGAGGATGCCTTCGTCGGTCTCGCGCGTCACGATGCCGGTGAACTCGCCGAAGCGGGCGAGGAAGCGCACGAGCCCGTCCCAGAGGTGGCGATCGAGGGCGTCGGCGCCTGCGGCCAGCGCGGTGTTCAGCCGGCCGACGGTGGCGGCGTAGAGTTCATCAAAGCCGAGCTTGGCGGCGAGGGCGGCGAAGACTCCGGGCACGGCCCGTGCGAGCGGATCGGCGGCGGCGGCGGTGGCGCGCAGCGGGCGGGCGTACAGCGCCCAGCCGCTCCCGAGGCCAATCGCAACGAGCACGATCGAGAGGACCATCAAGCCCGCTCCGCCCGGTTCGCTGTGGAACGAGGGATCCAGGGTGTGTTGCAACCACGGCCACCACGGCGTGCCGAGAAAGCCGAGGAACACGGCGCCGACCGCGAGCAAAATGAGCGGCACCGTCATCGTCGGCGGGTTCTCGTGGGCATGGGCGGCGGCGGGACTGCGCGGGGCGCCGAAGAAGACCTCAAGCACGAGCCGGGTCATGTAGAACGCGGTGAGGATGACGGCCGCGAGGCCCGCGTAGAAGGGCAGGGGCGAGACCTCCCAGCCGTGGGCCGCGTGCAGAATCGCCTCCTTGCTCCAGAAACCGGAGAAGAGGAAGGGCACGCCGGCGAGGGCCATCATGCCGATGGCAAACGTGACGAAGGTCACGCGCAGCGGCCCGCGCAGGCCACCGAGTTGGCGGATGTCCTGCTCGTGGTGCGCGGCGTGAATCACCGAGCCGGCGCCGAGGAAGAGCAGGGCCTTGAAGAAGGCGTGCGTGAGCAGGTGGAAAATCGCGGCGACCCACGAGCCGACGCCGAGCGCGAGCATCATGTAGCCGAGTTGGGAGACGGTGGAGAACGCGAGCACGCGTTTAATGTCGTTTTGGCCCACGGCGATCAGCGCACCCAGCAGGGCGGTGATCGCCCCGATAAAGGCCACGACCGTGAGGGCGTGGAGCGGCGCGGCCGCGAAGCCCTGGTCGATCATCATCAGTGGATACACGCGCGCGACGAGGAAGACGCCCGCGGCCACCATGGTCGCCGCATGGATGAGGGCGGAGACCGGCGTGGGACCTTCCATCGCGTCGGGCAGCCACACGTGCAGCGGAAACTGGCCCGACTTGCCGACCGCGCCGCAGAAGATCAGGAGGGCGATGGCCGTGGAGACGGCCAGGCCGCCGACCGTCGTGGACGCGACCAGGGACGCCAGTGCGCCGGCTTCGAGCACCCCCTGGCCGCCGTCGTAGAAGAGCAGCGAACCGGTGGCGTCATACAGCCAGAGCATGCCCAAGAGGAGGCCGAGGTCGCCGATGCGCGTCGTGATGAAGGCCTTTTTGGCGGCGGCGGCGGCCGAGGGTTTGTGGAACCAGAAACCGATGAGCAGGTAGGAGGCGAGGCCGACGAGTTCCCAGCAGATGAACAGCAGCAGGAGGCTGTTGGCCACGAGCAGTCCGAGCATCGCGGCGGCAAAGAGACTGAGGAAGCAGAAGAACTGTTTGTAGTTCGCATCCTCGTGCATGTAGCCCGTGCTGAAGATGAAGATCAGCAGGCCGACGAACGTCACCATCACGCACATGAGGGCGGTGAGCGGATCGAGCAGCCACCCGAGGCGGAGCGCGCCACTGCCGAGATCAAACCAGGCAAAGTTGGACGTGAGATGAGCCGACGGATCCTGCAGCGCGGTGAGCAGCGCCCCGACCGAGAGCAGGAACGAGAGAGCCATCGCCGCGATCGCCGCACCCGCGGCCAGGCGGCGGCCGGACCGTGGGGTCACGGCCCCGAGGCCGGCCGCCAGCAGCGGCAGGGCGGGGATGAGCCAGAGGTAGTGGACGGACAAGTTCATCCCTTGAGCCGCACGGCGTCCTGGAGCCGGATGTTTTTCTGATGGCGATAAATCGCGATCACGAGGGCCAGGCCCACGGCGGCCTCGGCGGCGGCCACGGCGATGGCGAAGAGCACGAAGATCACGCCCGTGCCCGCCGCGGGGTTGGGGCCGTAGCGCCAGAAGGCGATGAAGTTCAGGTTGGCCGCGTTGAGCATCAATTCCACGCCCAGCAGCACGAGAATGGTGTTGCTCCGCGACAGCGCGCCGATGAGGCCCACGCAGAAGAGGGCGCTCGAGAAGAACAGGCAGAGCTGGAGGGGCGAGAAACTCATGGTCCGTCCTCCTTGTCCGGGCGGCGGTCCTGGGAAGCGATCACCACGGCACCGAGCAGGGCGACGGTGAGCAGGGCGCCGACCACCAGCAGCGAGGCCGCGTGCGGTCCCATGAGTTGGAGCCCGAGGTCGCGCACACTGATCGACGGCACGGCGCGCAGGGTGGGCTCGAGGGGGGTGCTCCACACCGCGCCAAACAGCACGCCGAGCACGGCGCCGCCGGTGATCAGGGCGGAAATCAGGCGGCGCATGGGATCGGGCGCGACCTCGAGGTCGAGACGCGAACGGCGCGTAAGCAGCACGGCGAAGAGCACCACCATCGAGATGGCCCCCACGTACACCAGCACCTGGGCAAAGGCGACAAACTCGGCCCCGGCCCAGAGGTAGAACGCGGCGATGCCGGCCCAGCTGGCGATCAGGAGCAGCGCGCTGTGGATCAGATTGCGCAACGCCATCGCGACCGCGGCAGTCGCGAGCGTGACCAGAGCGAGGGCGATAAGCACAATGATCATGGCGCGTAGCGGTAGGTGCGCGGGGCGACGCCGGCGCTGAGGGTGCGGCCCAAACCCACGAAGGGGCCCACCACCAGGGCCACGGCGACCGCCCACCGCACGAGCTGCAACGCCCCGGTCCAGCCGGTGGTGAGCGACCAGAACGCCGCGGTGCCGAGGTTGATGAGCGCGAGGGGCACCAGGAATTTCCACGCCAGCCGCGTCAGCTGATCCATGCGGAGCCGGGGAAAGGTGGAGCGGATCCAGATGAAGCCGAGCAGCAGCGTGACAACCTTGGCCCCGAACCACAGGTAGGACGGGATGAACTCAAGGAACGGCAGCGGGGCCTGCCAGCCGCCGAGGAAGAGCGTCACCCCCAGGCCGCTGAGGGCGCTCATGCCGAAGTATTCCGCCATGAAGAACAGCGCGTACTTGAAACCCGAGTACTCGGTGAGGTGGCCGGCGATGAGCTCGCTCTCGGCCTCGGGCAGATCGAACGGGGACCGGTTGGCCTCGGCCAGGGCGGCGACGAAGAAGATGAGGAAGCCGGCGAAGCCCCACGGCGTGAAGACATGCCATTGCGGGATGAAGCCGTACAGCCACGTCCCCTGCCCGGCCACGATCGCGGTGGTGGACAGGCTGCCGGCGATGAGCACGACCGGCACGACGGAGAGCAGCAGGGGCAGTTCGTAGCTGATGAGTTGCGCCAGGGCGCGCATCGCCGCGAGCAGCGAGTACTTGTTGCGGCTCGCCCAGCCGGCCATGAAGACGGCGAGCTCGGTGGCGGCGCCCGCCGCGGTGCTCTACTTCTTCGCGGCGTCGAGGTCGACGGCCACCAGATTCCGGCCGTAGGGCAGCACGGCAAAGGTGAGGATGGAAAACGCCAGCAGCGCGACGGGCGCAAGGAAGTGCAGCAACGGATCGGCGTTGCGGGGCACGATGTCCTCCTTCGTCAGCATCTTGATCCCGTCGGCGAGCGGTTGCCCGAGGCCGAAGAGGCGGATCTTCGTGAGGGGAATGCCGGTGCGGTTCGGGCCGGGGCGGTTCTGCACCCGGCCGAGAATCTTGCGTTCCGCCAGCGTCAGGAGCGCAAACAGCGTCGCGAAGGCGACGAAGATGACGACGATGCTGATGAGGCTGTTCACCAGCCAGCGCCACGGCTCGGGCAGCCCGCCCGTGAGCAGATCGCGGGCGATGACCGGGAGGCGTTCGAGCACGGAATCCGCGCCCGCGGCGACACTGGCAAGCGGCGCGGCGATCATGCGGGGGCGGGCGGATCTTTTGGGGCCTCCGCGCTGGGCGCGGCGGGCGGTGGCGGGGCGGCGGCGGGCGGCTTCGCGGCTGGAGTAGGCTTGGGCGCGGTGGTGGCGGCTTTGGCCGCCTTGCTCGCGGCCAGGCGGGCCTTCTGCTCCGCCAGCATCGCATCGACCGCGGCGGCCTCGGTCGGGTGAATCTCGTGGTAGTAGGAGTTGGGCTTGGCCAGCGCCTCGCGGTTCAACAGCAGGGCATGGAAGCGATCGGTCTCCGCCACCTCGAAGACCTGATCCATCTTGATCGCATCAAACGGGCACACCTCGACGCAGATCTGGCAGCTCATGCACACCGAGATATCGAGGTCGAAGACCTTGGGGCGCTTCATCGCCTTCCCTTTCGCGTCGCGCTCCATCACGATGTAGATGCATTGCGGCGGGCACTCCTTCTCGCAAATCTGGCAGGCCACGCAGCGCAGCGCGCCCATGGGGTCCGCCGGATCGTCGTGCACCAGGAACGGAAAATTCCGGTAGTTCTCCGGGAGCTTCGTCTTCTGTTCCGGATATTCCGTCGTCACGAGCCGCGCAGGATCGTGGTAGCTCCCCACGAAATTTTTCGCGGTGACGGCCAGGCCTTGAAGTAATCCGGTTCCTAACATGAGGTTTCTTGCTGCGCCGACTCCGCCAAAACCTTTTTGATTTTCCGCCCAGCCGGAAAATCTCGAAGGAGAGATGGGAGGTTCATGAGGTGTTGGCGTGGCATTGCAGAGGAAGGATTTCGCGTCGCGCGAAATCCTATCGGTCGACCTCCCCCAGCACAATATCCACGGAACCGAGAATGATCACCGCGTCGGCCACGGTCTGGCCGAGGCACATGTCCTCCAGGATGGTGAGGTTGACGAACGACGGCGGGCGTACGCGGTAGCGATACGGATTCGGGCTGCCGTCGCTGATGAGATAAAAACCAATTTCGCCCTTGGGCCCCTCGATGCGCCCGTACGCCTCGCCGGCCTTGGGCCGGAAACCGCGGATCTTCGCCTTCGGATCCATGATCGGGCCGGCGGGAATGTCGCGCAGGGCCTGCTGGAGAAGCTTGATCGATTCCCGCATCTCGAGGATGCGGATCATGTACCGATCGTAGGTGTCGCCGTGATCGCCGAGGGGTACGCGGAAATCGAGCCGCGGATAAATGCCGTAGCCGTCGACCTTCCGGAGGTCGTAGTCGACGCCCGAGGCGCGGAGCATCGGGCCGGTGACACCCGCACTGACGGCGAGGGCCGGCGGGAGCACGCCGGTGCCCTGGGTGCGGGCCATGATGATCTCGTTGCCGGTGAGTAGCGCCTCGAACTCGTCGAGAAACGCGCCATAGCGGTCGGTGAGGCGGCGGGCGCCGTGGAGCCAGTCGGCGGTCGGGTCGATCCGGCAGCCGCCGAAACGCTGGTAATTGCACATCATGCGCGAGCCGCTGAGGGACTCGAACAGGTCGAGGATGTATTCGCGCTCGCGAAACGCGTACATCAGCGGCGTGCCGGAGCAGCCGCAGTCCTGCATGAGGAAGCCGGCGAGGCAGGTGTGATTGAGCAGGCGGGTGAGTTCGGCAAGAATCACCCGGATGTACTCGGCGCGTTCGGGTACGGGCAGGCCGGCGAGCTTTTCGACGGCGAGGGCGTAAGCCCAATTGTTCGTCATCGAGTTGAGGTAGTCGAGCCGGTCAGTGTACGGCATCGACGACAGGTAGGTCGTGTTCTCGCCCAGTTTCTCGTGGTTGCGGTGGAGGTAGCCGAAGACGGGCTTCAGTTTCACGATCATCTCGCCGTCGAGCGTGACCATCATCCGGAACACCCCGTGGGTCGACGGATGGTGCGGCCCCATCGAGACCTCGAGCAGGTCGCCGTGGAACGGATCATGGACCTCACGCACCGAGGCGCCCGGCGCCGGGGTGAGGGAGGAGAGATCGGAGACGCTCATGACGCGGCCCCCTCCGGCGCGGCGGCGGCCGGCTCACCCGCCGGGGCCGGGTGGTGCGCCTTGGCCTTGGCGATCACGGTGTCGTGCGGCGTGGGTTCCCACTCGTAGTCATCGGGCTCCACGTAGTCCTTGCGCATCGGGTGATCCTTGTACTCATCCCACATCAGAATGCGGCGCAGGTCGGGATGGCCGGTGAAGACGATCCCGAAAAGGTCGAAGACTTCGCGCTCCTGGAAATCGCACGCGCGCCAGACCGGCGTGAGCGAGGGCAAGGTGACGCGATCGGTGCGGTTGGCGGTGCGCAGCCGGATGATGACCGGGCCGTGCTTCAGCGCCATCGAGTAGAGATGGTAGACGACCTCGAGATACGCCGGGAGCACGCGTTTCACCTTTTCCTCGACGACCCGCGTCACGGGTTCCGTCGCCGCCGAGCCGAGGTCGGCGGGAAGGGTGGCCGGGGGAGGTGGGGCGCCCGGCGGCAGCACCGGGTGCGCGGCGGCTGGCGCCACGGTCACGGTCTTTGTGATGGTCTCGACGATTTCCCGCTCGGGCCAATCCACGCCGGTGACATTCGAGCAATAGTCGAGCCGGAGCGCCGGATCGTCGCGGAGGAAGAGCGCGAGGGCGGGGGCCGAGTCGCCCGCGAGGAGAAGGGAATGCTGCTCCGCCGGCCCGGGGTTGGTCACGACCTCGATCTTCGCGTCCGGAAAACGGGCGAGCAGGCGGTCGCGGATTTGGGCGGGAGTCTCCATGGCGGCGGTCATTCCGGGCGCACGAGGGTCGGCGGCTGCCAGACGGCGGGATTCTGGGGCGGCTCGAGATCGTGCTCGCCAAACTCGGGCACGGGATACTCGCAAGTCGTATCGGCCTGCAGGTGGCGCGGGGCGTCGGGGCCGGTGAGTTTCTGCCCGCGGATCTTGGCCTGCAATTGCATGAGACCGTGGAGGAGCGCTTCGGGGCGGGGCGGACAGCCGGGGATGTAGAAGTCGACGGGGATGTAGCGATCGATGCCCTTGAGCACGTTGTAGCCCTGCTTGAAGGGGCCGCCGGAGATGGCGCACGCACCCATCGCGATGCAATACTTCGGCTCGGGCATTTGGTTCCACAGCCGCACGACCTGTGGGGCCATCTTCTTGGTCACCGTGCCGGAGACGATGAGCAGGTCGGCCTGGCGGGGGGAGGGGCGGAAGACTTCCGACCCGAAGCGTGCGATGTCGAAGCGGGCCATCGACGCGGCGATCATCTCGATGGCGCAGCAGGCGAGCCCGAAGTTCAGCGGCCACACCGAATTGCTGCGCCCCAATTGTAGAGTTCCTGGATGCTGGTGAGCAGGATGCCCTGGCGGCGCAACTCGTCGCGGTCGGCCTGGGAAATCGCCGCCGGAGCGACGGCAGCGGGACGGGATTCCCGGGGGGCAGGATCGAGGGGGGCGGCCGCGTCGCTCATGTCATTTCCACTCGAGATGACCGCGGTGCCAGGCCCAGACGAGACCTTCGGCCAGCAGCAGGATGAAGACGAGCATCGCGACGAGGGCACCGACCGGCAGCGCCTTAAAGGCGACCGCAAACGGCAGCAGGAACAGCACCTCGACGTCGAAGATCAGGAAAAGGATGGCGTAGAGATAATAATGGGCCCGGAACTGGATCCAAGAGTCGCCAGTCGGCGCCACGCCGCACTCGTACACGTCGTTCTTCACGCCGCTCGGTTTCGCCGGTTGAAAGCACCGGAACCACAATTGCGCCAAGCCCAGAAACACCAGCGGCACCGCGACCGCCACCACGGCGAAGAGGGCAAGGACGGTGTAGGGATGGGCGTTCATCGCGGACGGAAAAGGAGAGGGTCTCGCAGGCGCCCGCCGCCCTCAACTCCGAAGCGCAGTCGCTTCTTGTCGAAGTCGCTGCATTGCTTGCGGCACGGCGATGGCGGTCGCGCGGCGAGGAACGGGGAACAGGGTCATGAAGGGTTGGAGGTCGAGTGAAACGGAGGAGTGGATGAACACAATCAACAGTCTGCCCGGTGCAGTTCAAACGCTTTCAACTAATTGCGTAGCGTCCGGCGGGGTAACAAGACTTATCGCGCCCGCCCGCCGCCGCAGGCAGGGTCCTGGACCGCTCGGCGGATCGAGCGCGCTGGCGTAACGACATAGAGATTTTGCTGGCCAAATGCCTGGCGGAGTGCCATGCGAGGATGGATGAACTTTGCCCTGCTGACGGAAACGCTGCCCGAACATGCGCT
>JBBRWR010000084.1:0-35470 GCA_038249085.1 Opitutales bacterium | reverse complement strand
CCGGAGGCCGCGGATTGATCACCGAGTGCGCCGCCGCGACCGGGATCAATCCCGGGACGTTGCGCAACGCCAAGATGGTTTGCCTCCGAATCCCCGTGTCATGTCGCCACGACGCTTTGAGTTGGACCCACCACTGCGAGGTCGGAATCGCGTTTTCAGACCCGCAGGAAATCGAGCGATGGCTGGCGATCGCTGAAGCGGAGGACCTTTCAACGATGGCGCTCCGTCGCCGAATCCGGTCGCATGGGGCCAGCCTGCACGAACAGGCTGCGACGACGCCTGACGGTGATTCGGTCGCGGCGTTTCAACTGATGCGCGAGTTGCGCTCTGGTGATCGGATACTCGACCGGCATCGCGCGACGTGGCAGCGCTGGTCACCCAGCGCCGCCCAACTGGCATTGCGGGAGCTTCGGACCGTCACCGACTTTGTAGACGCTTTGCGCGCCCGGGCGCTTGAATCGTCAGCGCCAAGGCCGCGCGAAATCGAGGCGAATTAGCCCCGACTGTGATGATCACCCGCGAGCTGGCACCTTGAGTTTGGTGCGAATGTGGAGGGTCACCTCCTGGACATCGAACAGCACAAAGTGGCCGACCTTGTGATATGGAATTCGCCTGAGCTTTGTCCACGAGCGGAGCGTGCGAATCGACGGCTCGCGGCCGGCAGGGAAAATCCCGCAGTGCCGGAGGCCGTTGATGTCGGTGAGTGTGGAGGAGAAAGTTTGTGAAGTGGTTGGTGTTTCCATGCGCCTGATAACACGCGTCAACTCGCCTTCCGCTCCGCCTTTTCCGGCGTCGGGAATGGCACGGGCGCTGTAATCTCAACGCACCCGTCAACTGGGATCGGTGTGAGTTGGCGAGTGGGCATGATTCCGAAGAACAGCTCCGCCTCGGCGGGATCCTTAAGGTCGAGGTAGTGCTTGCGGATGATGCTCTCGGAATTGCCGGCCTGCAGCGCGGCCTCGCCGATCGAGCGAAACTTCGCGACGAACATCGAAATGTACGTGTGGCGCATCACGTCGTGGGTCAGGTCGAACTTCTCGACGGCCCTTTCGCGCAGGTGCTGGAGGTTGGCCGGGACAATCGGGGTGGTCTCCAATGGGTAGGCCTGCAGCCATGCGGCCAGGTTCGGCTGGATCGTGATGGTGCGCGGCTCACGGATCTTTGAGACCTCGCCATCGATTCGGATTTTTCTCTCGTCCAAGCGGACGTGGCTCGGTTTGAGCCGGACGATCTCGCCGGTACGGAGGCAGGGGCGGATGCCGGCGAATAGGCACAGCGCGAAGAATGGCACGGCCGCCGGATGGTTGGTTTCGACGAACTCCATCAGATCCCTTGCCGCCGTCGCGGTCAGCGTTTGCGCGCCGCCGCGCCGTCGGCGAATCCGCTGGGCTGGAACTTTGGTCAGTGGATTCTCGGCGATCCACTCGCGCTGCATGGCGAACTTGAGAAACCCAGAGATCACGCCGCGGCGGTTATTGTAGGTCTTGCGTGAGCCGCGGCCAAATTCGAAATACGCCACCAGTCGCGCTGGCGTGAGATCTGATACCGCGACGGCCGGGCAGCGCTTGGGCAGCCGGTTCATCTCACGACGGAGCCGTACGAGATACGGCTCGGAAATCAGGTCCTGTGCGAGTTCGTGTTCCTTGAGCGCGATGTAGTCCGCGATCGCCTCGGTGATCGATTTCTGACACGCAGGCTCGCGGTAGTTGGCCAGGGCGTAATCGACCCAGAAGGAGAGCGAGTGCGGCTTGCCGGACAGCCGCTTGAAGACGGCCTCCGCCTCGTGCAATTGGTCCTCGGTCAACCGGGTGACGGTGGGGCGGATGCCGGTTTCACCCTGGAGGCGTTGGATTTCGAGGGCGTCGACTTCGGCCTTCGCCTCCGGCCGCGTGGGGAAGTTCTTGCGGATGCGTTTGCCGTCGAGCCAGCCGGCGACGCGAAAAACGACCTCCCCGGAGGGATTCGTGAACTGTGATATGACGAATGCGGATGTGTGCTTCATGACCGATTTGCCACGTCAACTGGCAAATCGGCTGTCGGGTCTGGCCTCTCAGAGGTAAAAACTGGCGGAGAGGGAGGGATTCGAACCCCCGGGACCCTTTCGGGTCCAACGGTTTTCAAGACCGCCGCAATAGACCACTCTGCCACCTCTCCGGTCGCTGTATCTCGTTAGTCTCAAGATTTGAACGTAATATTTGTGAACTTACGCTATTTTCCGAAAACTACGCCTTTTGAACAATTTTGTTGGTGTGATTTGGTGTTTCCTTTTCGGGCCACACCAGCACCAACCAAACCGCCAAGCGGGAAGCGCAGTTTGGGATGAAACGATAGGCCTGCAAGCCGATTGAGCCTTGTTGAAGCCGGGTCAATTTTTCTGGGTGGGTAAGGGTGTGGCACACCGAGGGGTGATTTTTTTATAACCAAAAGCAGGGGTCGGGCGTTGGATAGGTTGGATGAATCCGGTCGATCGAACCGCCGCACCGATGCCCGAAGCGACCGCGGAGCGGTCGGAGATTGAAGTCGAGGTGGTGAAGCCAGGGGAGGAGGCCTGGTTTGATCAGCAACTGACGGAGCGCCACTATTTGAAAGCCGGGCGGCCGGTCAGGAGAGATCGAGCAGGGGGTGCCGTTGGGCGAAATGCGGTCCGATTGGAAATTCGAGTAAACCCGGTTCTGCTATTGCTTGGTACGAAGCGACCAGCCGAGCAAAAGCAACCCGGTGGCGGCGATCCAACTCCCGGCTACTCGGAAAACAATTCTCATCCACGACTGGTGCAGCCAAGCGACCAGTGCGGCGGGCACCGCTACAATTGCGCCAACCGCCAGGACGACGCCTCCAAGGTGAAGCAGGGCGGTGCCAGCACCCGCCCCGGACATGGCAATCCCATCAAGAAATCCCAGCACCACGCCGGTCAAAGCACCAACCGTGACCAAGATTCGCCCCTTCATCGGTCGGTCGACTGCCACGCAAACCCCCAGCGCGATCAGCAGCAACGCTGGGGGAACGTAGCTCCAGAGCTCGTCCCGGGCCACCCAGACGCCTGCTAACCCGCCAATGATCCAAGCCAGCGGCAGCGTCCAGATCATGGCTCGTACCGCCGGCGGGCCACGCAGGCCGGCGAGCAACGCCAGCGCGATTACCGACAACACCTCTTCTGGCGAAAGCACAAAGTGGCCGACCCCGTCGACGACCGGACCAAGCCCGGTGCTGACGAGGTGTGCCTCGGCGTGCGGCAGGCCAAGGACGTAGATGAAGAAGCCGCCGATGCTCCTGCGCGAGGGTCCGAACCGGCTCATGGGCCTATTTCTGCGGCGGAGCAGATTTCAGCACTGGCGCCGGGGCGGTGGACTCCGCCGGTTCGGGACCCACGGCACTCCAGAGAAAACAAACGCCGCCGAAAGCAATGACCGCCCCGCAGAGTCGAAGGACCGATTTTCCGGCTGACCAGCGGTGGATGAACCCGAGCGCAATGCCCATCCCATGCAACGTCCCGGTCGCCAGCACGAACCCGAGGCTGAAGAGCAGTCCGTTGCCTCCCGCCGGCAACTCGGTGCCGTGGGCGTGCCCGTGAAAGAGTCCAAAAACGCCGATGAGCAGAGCCGCCCACCACAGATTCTTCGGCTTGAATTCGACCCCCACCGCCGAGCCCAGCAGCAGCGCCGACAATCCGATGCCAATCTCAACCCCCGGCAACGGGATACCCATCAGCCCCAGAAATCCGCCCACCGCCATGATCAATGGAAACGTCACCGGCAGGAGCCAGATGGCGGGCGCGCCGAGTTGCGCCCCCCACAGACCGACCGCGATCATCGCAGCGATGTGATCAAGGCCGGACCACGGATGTTCGTAACCGCTGACGAAGCCGCCGGCACCACCGCGTTCAACATGGGCGTGGGCCAGGGGGGCAACCATGAAACAGAATATCGCCACGCCGAGTTTTGCAGCCGAGGAGGACACGGGGGGGCGCATTTTCATCGGGGCGAGTGAACCAGGAAAAGATGCGCCGAGTCAAAACCGACGCGTGGCACCGGCGCGCACCGGGAAGGGTTCGGCGGGATGGAAGTGGATGTCGTCCACTCCCGCCGCGGGTTCACCGGGCAAACGCGATGGATCGAAATCTGCGGGGCGAAATTTTTTCCGATTGAGAACATACAGCACCTCGAGCGACGCCTCCCAGTCTTTCCGCGGGATCAGGCCCCCACGGTGAGCGTCGAAAGACACGACACAAGGTGGAAATGAAAACGTAGGATCCGCGCCCAATGGTCCGGCGATTTCGAATCGGCGATTTCCTTTCCCCACGTTCTTCCGCAACGTCGCGAACGTGCGTTTCGCCCGCCTCAACGTTCTCCTGCTGGATCCTCCGACTCTCTCCACGCACCCGGCGGGCCAGCCCCAGCGAGCGGCGGCCCAGGCGACTAAATCGAGCAACCTTGGTTCTTGCGCAGGGACGGCCAGGTCTCAGCGGCGAAAACCATTGGGATACGGCAAATCATGGGTGCTCCCACCCAGCTTTCGTTGGCGGTGGCTCGGGTTGATCGCGGTCGCCTGCACCAGCCGTCCCGCCCCCGCGGCTGAACCGGACGCCTGGCGGCTCCCAGCGCCGGTGGCGCGCTGGGTGAGTCCGGTGTTTCGGCAGCTCGACGACCAGCGACAAGCCCTCCAGCACGAACTGGCGGCGCTGCCGGCGCCGCCGGAAATCGAAACGTCCGAGCGCCTGGGCTGGCGGATCTTCGAGTATCAAATCCGCCCCTGGCGCGGACCGGAATGGGTCGAACTCGACTTCGGCGCGAGCGTGGACTTCGACGCCATCGCGCTGATCCCGACCTACCTGGCGACGACGGATTTGCCGGGACCAGGGTACGGCTTCCCCTTGCGCTTTCGCGTGGAGGCCTTTGGCGAAGACTCCCGGTCGTCCGTGATCGCGGATGCCTCCGACCGCGATTTCCCCAAACCCGGGGTTCTGCCCGTCTGGCTGCCGGCTCCGGGCGGGCGCGCCCGCCGGATTCGTCTCACCATTCTGGCACCCTGGCAGCGGGAGCGCAATCTGCACGCCAGTTCCCTCGCCGAGTTCATGGTCCTGCAGGGCCGCCGCAATCTCGCCACCGGCCGCCCCGGGGTCACGGTCCGTACAAGTGATTCCCGCGAGGGTCCCCCGGCCTGGAGTCGGGACAATCTGATCGACGGACAATCTCCCCTCGGGGCGCCCCTCGGGCGGCGCATCCATGATCTGGAGTCGGCCGGACACTGCTGGCATTCCCAACTGACGCGCAGTCCCCACGCGGTGAAATGGGTGCAGGTGGACCTCGGGCGCAGCTACGCCCTCGACGAGGTGCGCTTGGTGCCCGCCCGGCTCCCGCAGCGGCTGCACCGGGATGGCTACGGTTTTCCCGTGCGTTTCCGCGTCGAAGCGGCCGACGAGCCGGACTTCGCGCAGCCCCGGCTGCTGGCGGATTACACCGCGACCCCTTTTCGCAACCCAGGCTTCAACCCGGTGACGATCCCGGCCGGCGCGGCGGCGCGCTACCTGCGGGTGACCGCCACCGAATTGCAGCATCGCGGCGACGGCCAGTACCTCTTTGCCCTCGCCGAACTCCAGGCCTATGTCGCGGACACCAACGTCGCCCGGGGCCGTCCGGTCAGCTTCCTCGACAACCTGGAGGCAAGCCGTAACTGGCGGGCGGCGTTCCTGACGGATGGCGCGCGGTGGGAAGACGAACTGGGCGAATGGCCCGACTGGCTGGCCGGTCTCTCCCGTCGCCGGGAAGTGCTTGGCCAACTCGCCACGCTCGAAGGGGAGATCGCACCGCTGCAACTCCTGCTGACGCGCATTCTCATTCCGAGGGCCAGGGCTTCGACAGCCTGCGCCATCGCGCGCAACTGCTCGGCGGCGATTTCCAGGTCCAAACCACGCCCGGCCAGGGCACGACCGTCGTCTTTACCGGCCGGCTGGCCGCCGTCCCAAGTCCCGCGCCCCGCCATGACTGAAACCACCCGGCCCGTCTGGCTCATCGAAGACAACGCCTCTCTGCGGCGCAACGTGGCGCGCGTGGTCGACGCCGTGCCGGGTTTTCGCTGCACCGATCTGTATTACCGTTGTGAGGACGCGATCGCCCGTCTGCGCGATCCATCCGTGCCCCGGCCGGCGATCATTCTGCTCGATGTCGGGCTGCCCGGCATGAGCGGGCTCGACGGCATCGGGCCGATGAAGGCGGCCGGGCCGGCGGTGCAAATCGTGATTCTCACCGCCTTCGAGGACGACGAGAAGATCTACCGCGCGATCTGTGCCGGAGCCTCCGGGTATCTGCTCAAGAGCGCCTCATTCGCCGAACTCGCCGCCGCCCTCGGCGAAGTCGCGGCCGGCGGCTCGCCGATGACGCCACGCGTGGCCCGCCGCGTCTTGGAGATGTTTTCGCGGCTCGCCCCGCAGCCCACGGCCCAGCCGCTCTCGCCGCGCGAGCGCGAAGTCATCGAGTTCATGGCCGAAGGGCTCACCAACAAGGAAATCGCGTCGCGGCTCTCGTTGAGCGTGCACACGGTCACCGAATACGTGGGCGATATTTACCGCAAACTCCACGTCAACACGCGCGCCGGTGCCGTGGCCAAGGCGCTGCGCGCGGGCTGGGTGTGACGATCCCGCGATGGCGGGGGTGTTTGGGCGGCGGCGGATTTGTTATGCTGCAGACAAACGCAGCCCTGAAGCGAAGTGTCGCTCGCTTCTCTAAAACAACCTTCACCGTTGCCCCTACAGTTTCTTGCCGGCTAAGTCGAAGCACAGCACCTCGCCGGAATAGGCGGCGGCGACGATCGAACGTGGCACCTCCGCGCTGGTGCGTGCCCCCTTCAGGTGATAGATTGTCTCCCCGCCGGTGGAGAACCAGGACACGGGATTTGGAGTTGATGAAAGAGCCGCCGGGTAAACGGCCAAGGCCAGCAGACACATGGCAGTGGTTTTCATGGGATGCTTTCGGGGATCATGCTTTGCCGTCATAGGTGTTTCGCGTTCTGGTTTGTCGATGGTGAATGGCTTGGTCTTGGGTTAACAAGTCCACCCCAACGTTGCCGAAATGTTGGATGATTCAGACAGCTTGACGAAGAGCAGTGAGGCAAGGCCGCAGGCGTTCTTGTAGCCAGGGAGGCATGCCGGATTCGTGACATCGATGGCCTGCACCGTCTGGCCGCCGGCCGCGAAGACGATGCGACCGGCCAGTTCGAGGCCATTGGGACCTCGCGTATCCGTAAAATCGCCACTCCCGCGCAGGCGAGGCCGCGTTGGATCGGTCAGGTCGATGACGGAGACGTTGCTGCGGGCGGGCTCGACGGGGGCGGCCTGTTGCAGGTTGCTGTCCCGCATCCAATCGTTTCGCTTTCCTCCCCGCCGCCGTCTTCTTTCTCGGTCGCAACCAGGCGGGCCCGGCGCCAGAAATTCAACGCCGGGAGCTCCAGCGGATCGGCGCCACCTGCGCAACTTGCAACAGGCTGACCCCGTCCGACTGTCCCCGTCCGACTGTCCACGCCATCTTCCCTCGGGGCTTATCTTAGCGCCATTCCGACATGACCCCGTCTCCGGTTCGCCAGTTTGCCCGGGTCCCACTTGCTGGTCATGGGCAGGCCGGCGTTTTCCGCGGGGTCGGATGTTTTCATGCCCGGGCAGCATGAAAACGCGATTCCGCAAGATCAACCCCACGCGGTGGGTCGGAGTGGCTCCTAAGAAAGGAAACTGGAACTGCGGGGATCAAAACCGCGGTGCTGCGGTTGCGTCTCTGGACGATCGGGGAATCCCGTCAGGAAAATTGCATCCGATCGATGGTTCACATATCCATAAAAGATGTACTCGCTCCAGTAATCGGGTTTCCGGCCGTATTTAAGGTGGCGCTGCAACCGCTCACCGACGCCGACCGTGTCGGCCATGACTTGATGGCGGGCGAAATACTCAAGCCACTCCCCTTCGGCGCATCCGAGCAGAAGATAGGGCGTCGTCAGGGCCACATGGTACGAGGTTGCACCCAACAATGGGGGCACCAGCCGGACCAGAATAAGCTGTCCCGGGCTCCCTTTGAAACCGGTCGGAATCAGGGCGTCGACGACGCCATTCGTCACCAACTCGCGGAGGCGGAAGCGGTCGGCGGTTCCCGCCGTCACTTCATACACGCCGAGGCGCGACTGGCGCAGATGGGCTACGGCCTCCGCCGCGACCGCACCGAGCTGCAAAATGTCCGCCACGGCGACAAAGCAATCCCCGATCGTTTCGTGATCGGGGCCAAATCGGACATCGAACATCGTCCAGGTCACAAAGTGGGAAACCGTAATTGGACTCTGCGGGGGAAACCCAGGTGCATAAATTTCCTGGGCTCGCGCAATAAAATCATGGGCGGAATGCAAGGGGGGCATGGCTGTGACCGCCTCCGCGAACGTCGAAATCAGATTGAGGGTCGTGGTGTAAGCCGCGTGAACGGGATCCTGCCCTGCCTCCATCAATGCCTGGAAGTCACCGAGGGACTCCGCCGCGCGCGCCCCTTCAGCCAACGCGGCGAAAGGAACGGTTTTTCGCCGCAGAGCCGACTCGAACTCGCGTCGAAGAGCTGCGGAGATTCTTCTTTTGGGTGAATCCATACGTCGTTTAGCGCAGCAGGAATCTCCTCGTGACGGTAGCAAAAACTTCAGCCATGGAAAACTCGCCAGACAGGAATGGCAGGGGACCGGCATGCGGGCTTCCGGCCCCGCCGGAAGATCGGGTCACTTGACCTTGGCGGTGGGATCGAGCGCGCGCGGGCGGTTGGCCGGACCGGGCTTGGGGTGCGGGAACGTGCGGAGCAACGCTTCCGCCGCCCGGAGCGAATCGGCGAGGGCGGGATCAGCCACGCGGTTGCGATATTCGCCGGCGTCGTCGGGGCGCCAGTAGAGTTCGCGCCCGGCGGTCCCGCCCTCCCATTCGGTATAGCGCCATTGCGCGCCGATGACGGTGCGTCCCACCACGTCGCGTTTCGCCGCCACGTCGTAATGATAAACGAGGCTGTAGGCCTGGCCGGGAGCGCCGGGGTTGGCGAGCAGGGGCCGGAGCGAGCGGCCCTGGAGGCCGGCCGGGGCGGGAAATCGGGCGAGATCGACGAGGGTGGGATAGATATCAACCAATTCCACCGGCGACGAAATGACGACGCCCGCGGGCACGCCAGGACCGGTCAGGAGGAGCGGCACATGGGTCGCTGCGTCGAAGGCACTCAGCTTGGACCACAGGCCGCCATGGTCGCCGAGATGAAAACCGTTGTCCCCGACCAGGACCACCAGCGTTGAGCCCCAGAGATCGCGGCGATCGAGTTCGTCGAGCACCCGGCCAAGTTCGGAATCGATGAAGGAGATGCAGGCGTAATAACCGCGAATGGCGCCGGCGCGGGTCTCGGGTTGCGCGAAGCCCGAGAGTTCCGTCTGCATCGCGATGGGCGGGATGCCACTCATCGCGCCCCGGCGTATGGGGTCAGGCTGTTGCACGTTGCGAATCGCGGAGGCGCCAGACGCTGGAGCGCAGAGTCGTGGGATGGCCGAGCGCCAGGGCGTGGCCGAGCCAGGAGTAGGGAGCGGCCACCTGCTCGCGCAGCTGCGCCGCCAGCGCAATTTTCCGCGGGGCCATCTTTGGTGCAGCGACGAGGTCGGATTCAGTCCGGCCCGCAGCGCGCAACGCATCTTGCCGAGGCCAGCAGACGGGGTCAGGCTTTGGCGTTTGCGCTCGGAATGTCCGGCCGCGAACCGGCCGCGACATCGAGGCTGTCTACCCAAGCCCCAAAGCCTGACCCCGGGCGAACGCGCCCTGAAGCGCTGCCGTCCCCCCGCGAATGCGGGCGTGGCGCCCGGCCGGGCGGTGCCGTTACTCTAAGCGGTCGGAAGCCAGGCTCGTTCGTGGGGCCGCCCCGTGGACGGGTGCTGCGTTTCCCGCCCCTCAACCGTCAACCCCGTCGCCAACATGACCCGCCTCGCCCCCCTTCGATTTCGCGCCGGGATTTCACCCGCCAATGCGCCGCCACGGCCGTGGCCGCCGCCATCCCCGGGGTGCGTGACCGCGGAGGAGGACAGCAGGGATCGTGTCAGCTTTGCTGGCGCGAGACGCGCCGTTGGTTCTGTCACAATTCACGATCTTGACCCCGTTGGCCTTTCCCGAAATCCGAGCGCGCCGGAGGTATTGTCGCGCCGTGCTCTGCCGCTTCCGCCAGCGTTCAGCGGGTTGACCCCGTCGGATCCTCCGCAACATGGGCAAACCCGCTTCCGTCCGCGCCTACGTGTGCGAACATTAGCTTTTAGGTCCATCCGCGCCGCTGCGATCGATGACAAACAGGTTTGCGTGGAGTGCGGTGCGGGCTATGTTTCGCCCCCATGAACTGGCGTGAACATATCCTCAGCGATCCTCAGATTCTGCGCGGCAAACCTTGCCTGAGAAACACTCGCATCCCCGCCGCCCTGGTGCTCGGTTATCTTGCGGCCGGCCGTGACACCGCGATGATTCTCCGCGAATTCCCCGATCTCGCCGCTTCGGACGTCGCCGCGTGCCTCGCGTACGCCCGCGATCTGGCCGACTTCGAGGCCAATGCGGCATGATGTCCGCTTCTTTTGCGACCAATGCGTTCCCGCGGAAATCAGCGACACGCTGCGGACGGCGGGTAATGACGTGACGTTGTTGCGGGAGGCGCTGCCAATTCGCTCGCCGGATTCAGCGGTCATCGCCCGCGCGCGTGAGATCGATGCCATCCTCGTCTCGCTTAACGGCGATTTCTCCGACATCGTCGCCTATCCGCCCACCGAGTATCGTGGCATCGTGGCGATTCAACTTCACAACCATCCCGAAATCATCCCCCAACTGCTCCAGCGGTTGATCGCCTTCTTGGCCGTCAACCCGACGCAGGAATGCTTTCACGGGAAACTTCTGATCGTGGAAGCGCACCGTATCCGGATTCGACAGTGATTTTCTACTGAGGCGTCGCACGCGCTGCCGATCCGCCCAAGGCCACGATCCGCCACGGGCGCCCCGTGCAGGCCGGCGGTCGCGCGCGCCGGTTGCTTGCTCACGCTTCAAGCCCCCTGGCGGCCGAAAGGGGACGCGAGGGGGTCAGGCTTCGAGTTTTTCAGTGGGTTGACGCCAGCCCGGAGCGGCCGCCGGGCATACCCTGATTTTGGGTACCGCGATGCTGGCGAAACGAACGTCGAGCCGATGCGAGGAGCCCGGCGACGAGCACCGCGGAGGATGACAGTAGGGATCGTGTCAGCTTTGCTGGCGCGAGACGCGCCGTTGGTTTTGTCACAATTCACGATCTTGACCCCGTTGGCCTTTCCCGAAATCCGAGCGCGCCGGAGGTATTGGCGCGCCGCGCTCTGCCGCTTCCGCCAGCGTTCAGCGGGTTGACCCCGTCGGATCCCCTACATGGGCAAACCCTCTTCCGTCCGCGCCTACGTGTGCGAACATTAGCTTTTAGCGGCCCCGTACGATTGACCCGTCCTTGAACGGAGCCGGACTACGGCACAGTTCGCACACACCATCGGCGTTGTTCAAGACCCACGCCTTGACCACAGGGTCACGCCGGTACTCTTCCGAGGTGACCGTTGTTGTCGTCGGAGTAACCACGCCGTCAGGAATCGCCTCAATACCAGTCTCCCGAAGTTGGCGGACCTTTGATTCGAGCACTTCCCCAGCCGGTTCCGGTGTCACGTCGATTGCCCGACCAACCCGGCCAACAAGCCGGCGTGACCAGGGGGTCGGCGTGACCAGGGGGTCTGCCTGTTACATGTTAACGAATCGACAAACCGCCACTCGCACCGAGACGGGCGAACCCATGGCGAGTTTCGCGGCAATCCATCGGTACGGTGCGGCGGCGTGCGGCCGCAGATGGACGCGGGCTCGACTGGACGCTGGCGCCCGGCCGCCTCGAAGGCGTCGTATTCCAGCCCGGGGGTTGGATCGCCGGCGGGTCGAGTAATCGTGGCCTGCCCCAGTCGTTCCTGCGATTCCACGAGCCCGGTCTGCGCCGCGGGTCGCCCCTCATATTAGGGGGTAGCCCACCATCTCCGTTTCGCCTATCCTCCTGATCGTCTTGGCACGGGGCGGTACGCCCCGGCTGTCCACAACTCCTGTCAACCTCGATGAAACGACTGCTCCCCCTCCTTGTCCCGCTCGCTTTCTCGTTGCTCGCGGGTGCCGCCGAACTCCCGGCCGGCGTCGATCCCGCCAACCCGCTGTTGCAACACGGCTGCCTCGACGTCACGCAGGCACCTTATCGCGCCGACCCGACCGGCCGCACCGACTCGACCGCGGCGATCCAGCGCGCCGTCAACGACGCCCGCGATCACGACCTGGTCTGCTTTTTTCCCGAGGGCACCTATCTCGTCTCCGACACGATCTCGTGCGAACAACAGGTGAAGAAGCTCGATCAGCCGCGTACCGCCGACTCGCGTAAACAGCACTACTGGGATCAGTCGCATCGCATCGTCATGTTCGGCTCGACCCAGGGCAAACGCCCGGTGCTCAAGCTCGCGCCCGACGCGAAGGGTTTCGACGATCCGGCGAAACCCAGGATCCTCGTCTGGATCTGGGCCCAAACCCGCGACGACGCGCCGGGCACGGATGAGCCGGAGTGGGGAAAAGAGCAGTCCAACATTTCCTTCAGCCACTTTTTTCGCGGCATCGATCTCGACATCCGGGGCCATGCCGGCGCCATTGGCCTCCGCCACGCCGGTTCGCAGGGCTCGGCGATGTTCGACTCCACCATCCTCGCCGAGGGCGCCTATGCCGGCATGAACAATTGCTGCGGCCAGGGCGGCGGCACCTACAACATCGAGGTCGTCGGCGGCCGGCACGCCATCGTGATCGAGCCCGGCAGCCGGTTTCCCATCCTCACCGGTTGCTTCTTCCGCGGCCAGACCGACGCCGCCATCACCTACGCCAAGGGCGGATCGCAGGTGCCCACGATGCTGGTGGGTTGTCGAATCGAATCGGCCGCCGACGCCGCGATCGATCTCTCCACCCAGCGTGCCTACGGCGGTCTCAGCCTCATCGACTGCGTCGTCTCCCTGCGGCCCGGCGGCGTCCTCGCGCGCACGAAGCGGAGCGAAAATCTCTTCCTCGAAAATACGTTCGTCCACGGCCCCGCCTCCATTTTTGCCGGCGGCGCCCGCCTGCCCGCGACCCGGGACTGGGTGTTGATCCGGCGCTACTCCTCCCACCTCGACGGCGCCGTGAATCTCGTCGACGGCCGCACCTCCACCGGCGAGGTGCACGACTGGTCCCCCGCGCCGTCGGTTCCGCCCGACTTCGCCGAACTCCGCAACCGCCACTTTCACCGGCTGCCCTCCTTCGAGGATCGCGACGCCGTCAACGTGAAGACCTTCGGCGCGAGGGGCGACGGCACCACCGACGACTCCGCCGCCTTTGCCCAGGCCATCGCGGCCTCCGACAAGATCTTTGTGCCGAAGGGAAACTTCCGCGTGACCGGCACGCTCCAGCTCCGTCCGAGCACCCAGCTCTTCGGGCTCACCGGCACCTTCTCCTCGATCGGCGCCGGCGAGTTGTATCGCGGCGGCGGCAACAGCGCACCGGGTGCCAAGGGCCGCGGCGGTCGCGGCCAGAAGGGTGGAGCCACCGGCGACAGCGGGCCGACGTTCACGCTCGCCACCGCCGAGGATTCCGCCGCCGCGCCGGGTCTCTCGCTGCTCTCCGTGCGCGGCCGCATCGACTGGCGTTCCAGCCGGGGCACGCTCTTCCTCGTCCGCGGCACGCTCGCCCTTTCCGGTCAGGCCGGCGGTCGCTTCTATGGGGTTACCGGCATGGGCCGGCCATTCATCCTCGACGGCCTCACCCAGCCCACCTCGTTTTACGCCCTCAACGTCGAGCGCGTTTTCGCCAATCCGCAATCGGATTTCAAGGACTGCGCCCACCTGCGCATCTACTATTTCAAGGTCGAGGCCGGCACGGTGCGGAGCGACAACGCCGGCGACGGCAACACGCCCGGCCGCCTCACCCGCTGCCGCGACACCCGCATCTACACAATGGTCGGCAACGTGCGCCACCTCGGCCGGCTCCCCATGCTTGAGGTCGTCAATTCGGACGACATCGTCGTTTCCCAGTTGAAGGCATTTCAGTCCTCCACGTTTCCGCACCTCGTTGAAACCCACGGGACCACCAAGAGTGCCATCCCTTCCTCGCAACCTGTGGCGCTCTTTGTCCGCAAATGAAAACGATCTGTCCCATCTGCAACCAGCGCAAAGCGAAACGCCGTTGCTGGCGCCAAAACATGGAGGAGATCTGCCCGCTGTGCTGCGCGGAGAAGCGCGACACCGCGTGCGGAGACTGCCCGCATTACGTTGAAGCACAGAAATATGAAGATGCTCGCCGGCCGTCGGCCGCGACTCCGGAAAAACACTTCATGATCGAGCTCAATCCCGAAGCCGAAGCAGCCGTTGACGCCGCCATGAAACTTGTCGAACGCGGTGACGTGCGCCGGGCCGGAGACGCCCTGGCCCGCCTGCTGCGGGAATACCCGCGCGATCACATGGTGCGCTATGGCATGGGAACTCTGCACGCCTTCAAGGGGGAACACCAGGAGGCGATCCGCTACTTCGATCAGGCCATCGCGATCTACCCGTATTTTGTCGAAGCGCACTTCAACCGGGCCGTGGCGTGCCAGAAGCAGGTCGATCTCAGCGGTGCCATTCGCGGCTTTCGCCGGGTCGTCGAAGTGGGCGATCCGAACGACCCTCCCGTCGCCCAGGCCCGATCGCAGCTCAAGAATATGGCCGAGATCATCCGCGAAACCGAGGGCGTCGATATGGAGATCTTTCTCGAGTCGCAAGAAACGTTCAACCGTGCGTTTGTTCTCATGGAGCAGGGCGATTGGTTGCGGGCGCTGACCGGCTTTCGCGCCAGCGCCGCGAAGCATGACCGCAATGCTCCGACGCACGGCAACCTTGCCCTGTGTCTCGCCAAGTTGGGGCGGAAGGCGGCGGCCCTGGCCGAACTCGATCGCGCCCTGGAAATCGACCCAAGCTACGAGCCGGCGATGTCCAACCGCCTGGCGGTGGAACAAATGGAAGAGGGCCGACCCCTGGAGACCGCGGGGTTCAAGAGCATCTATTACAGCCGGGAGAAGATCCTCCGGGATCAAGGGCGGTGACGAGAAGCCGAAGGGGCCACCTCACCCCGCCGATCGTTACTGGCACGGGTGAAGCGGACCCGGCGGTCGACGATGGCGTTTGAGCCGGGGTGTGAGGGCCCGGGCGGTGTCAAAATCGTTCCTCTCGCCTGACCCCTTTCCTGGCATCCCCGCATTCTGGGGGGTGGCGCCGCGCCATCTGTCTGTTACTCTGCCCGCTGTCGCCTAAGTCGCCGCAACCTGCTGCGGCGCTCAAGCCTTCACTTGCCGCCGTCCCATGAAACGCCTCCTGCCCGCGGTCGCTCTCCTCCTCCCCCTGCTTGCCACCGCTGCGACTCCGGCTCGTCCCAACATCGTCTTCATCCTCGCCGACGATCTCGGCTACGGCGATCTCTCCTGCTACGGGCAGAAGGTCCTGTCGACCCCGCACCTCGATCGCTTCGCCGCCGAGGGCATGCGTTTCACCCGCCACTATGCCGGCTCCAGCGTCTGCGCGCCGTCGCGCTGCGTCCTGGCGACCAACCTGCACTCCGGCCACTCGCCCGTGCGCACCAATTGGGACGAGCCGATGGCGAACACGGTGCCGACTCTCGCCCGCACCCTGCAATCCGCCGGCTACGCCACCGGCGCCTTCGGCAAATGGGGCATCGGCAACATCATCCCGGAGGACGATCCGAACCGGAAGGGCTTCGACGAGTTCTACGGTTACGTCGACATGTTTCACGCCCACAATTTCTTCCCGCCGTTTCTGGTGCACAATGGCCGCCGCGAGAAACTCGACAACGATCTGATCCCCGGCAGCGACGCCGGCCCGTTCGCCGGCCGCGGTAACGGCGTGGCGCAGCACCCGAAGGATTACGCCCCCGATTTCATCACCGCCGCGGCCCTCCGCTTCATCGACGCGCAGGCGAAGAAGCCCTTCTTCCTCTATCTGGCCTTCAACACCCCGCACGCCAACAACGAGGGCGGCAAGGGCGACTTCAGGCGCGGGCTCGAAGTCCCGGATTTCGGCCCCTTCGCCGACCGCGACTGGCCCCGCGAGGAAAAAGGCTTCGCCCGGAAGATATATGATCTCGACCGCGACGTCGGCCGCGTGGTCGCGAAACTCCGCGAGCATCGCCTCGCGGAGAACACCCTCGTCATCTTCGCCAGCGACAACGGCCCGCACGAGGAGGGCGGCCACTTGGCGGACTTCTTCGACTCCAACGGCCCGCTGCGCGGCCGCAAACGCGATCTCTACGAAGGCGGCATCCGGGTGCCCATGATCGCCTGGTGGCCTGGCCACGTGCCCGCGGGCACCACCAGCGCCCATCTGAGCGGCTTCCAGGATTTTCTGCCCACCTTCGCCGAACTCGCCAACGTCAAGGCGCCGTCCGGCGACGGCCTTTCTCTGGTATCGACGCTGCTGGGACGGGCGCAGGCGCAACGCCGCCACGACTTTCTCTATTGGGAATTCTACGAGGGCGGCGGCAAGCAGGCCGTCGCCACCGATCGCTGGAAGGCGGTGCGCCTGAATTGGAATGCCCGCCCCGACGGCCCGCTGGAACTCTACGACCTGGCGGCCGATCCCGGGGAGGAGCGCGACGTCGCCGTCGCGCATCCGGAGATTGTCGCGACCCTGCAACGCCACCTCGCCGCCGCCCACCGGCCGCACGCCGGTAGCGCCAAGCCGCCCGCCTCCTATTATGGTGTGGCGGGAAAAAAGGCGAAGTGATGCACTTGACGGCAAATGCCATTGCTGGAGACGGGGTGCCCTCACCCCGCCGCTTGCACTCCTCGTCGAGTACACCCGGCGCACGAACGAGCGGGTCCTGCGCCTCGTTTATCCTTCAGCCCGCTAAACCCCCGATCGCCATGCCAACAACCCTCTCCCGCCGCCAACTCCTGACTCGCACCGCTCAGGCCACCGCCCTGGGCTCCCTCGGCCTGATTTCCGTCGCGCCCGGCGCCCCCGCCCGTGCCTCTACGCCGCGCCTGAAGATCGGCGTCGCCACCCTCGGCTTCCCCAAGCTCACCCACGCCGAACTCGCCCAGGAACTCTCCGCCGCCGGCATTCGCTTCGTGCAACTCTTCCTCGCGCAGAGCGACACGCCTTTCTGGAAATACAACGGACGCTCCAATGTTTCGATCCTCACCTCCGCCCGCTGTCGCGAAATCGCCCGCGTCTATCGCGACGCCGGCATCACCGTCCACAGCCTCAGCGTCTACACGAACCTGATCCACCCGGCTGCCGCCGAACGCCAGGCCAACCTCGACTACTTCGCCGCCATGATGGACATCGGCGGGCACCTGGGGGTGCACACGTTCATCACTGAGGCGGGCCATTTCCTCGATCCCAAGGCGCCCGAGCCGCGGGTGGCCCATCATTTTCAGGACGAGGTCTGGGTTCAGATGCTCGGGACGGCCCGCCAACTTGCCGCGCTGGCGGAGCAACGTCAGTCCACCGTGTTGCTTGAGGGATTCTATCGCGGTTTTCTTGCCAGCGCCAAGCGCCTGCGCCTCTTCCTGGAAGAGGTCGGATCGCCGCGGATCCGGGCGCTGCTGGATCCGGCCAACCTGATCGAGGTCAACGATCTCGAGGAGATGTTCCAGCAACTCAGCCCGTGGATCGACTGCTTCCACGCCAAAGACCGGAAGCTGCACGTCGAGCGCGGCGTGCCCGCCGGCCAGGGTTCGCTCGACTACGGGAAGTTCGTGACCCTCGCGGCCCGCCATAATCCCGCGGCGCCGCTGATCCTGGAGTATGTCGGACCCACCGATTACCGGGCGGCGCTCGATCATCTTCGCGCCGCCCTGCAAAGAGCCGGGCTGCAGGCGGAGTGAGGCCCGAGATTCAAACCTCCCATGCCGTCGAACCATAAAATCTCATGAAAAATCCAACCTCCCCCGGTTCTCCATCCGGTGGCGGCCTTTCGCGCCGCCGTTTTCTCCAGGGCGCGGCCACCGCCGCGACCTTCACGATCGTGCCGCGGCACGTGTTGGGCGGCGCGGGCCGCGTGGCTCCGAGCGAAAAGATCACGCTCGCCGCCATCGGCACCGGCGGCCAGGGCCTGCAAAACGTGCAAGCCTTCCTCGAGTTTCCCGAGGTGCAGGTCGTCGCCGTCTGCGACGTGAACCGCGAAGGCCCGGGCTACCTCTCGTGGAACTGGGACAAGGGCAAGACGGGCAACGTCGCCGGCCGCGAGCCCGCCCGGCGTTTCGTGGAGGAGTACTACGGGAAAAATCAGCGTTCCGGCACCTTCCGCGGTTGCAAAGCCTATACTGACTACCGCGAGCTCCTGGCCAGGGAGGATGTCGACGCCGTCATGGTGGCGACTCCCGATCACACCCACGCGGTCATCGCGATGGCAGCGCTGAAGAAGCGCAAGCACCTCTATTGTGAGAAACCCCTCGCGTACTCCGCCTACGAGGTGCGCCAGCTCACCGAAGAGGCCCGCCGGGCCGGCGTGGCCACCCAGCTCGGCAACCAGGGGCAGGCCTCCATCGAGGCGCGCCTCACCTGCGAAATGATCTGGGGCGGGGCCATCGGCAAAGTGCGCGAGGTGCACGTGCCGATCAATCCCCGGTTCTGGCAGCATGCCATGTTCGATGGGCGACCGCCGGCGATGCCGGTGCCGGCGGGGCTGGACTGGGATCTTTGGCTGGGGCCCGCCCCGGCGCGGCCATACCATTCGTCCTACTGCCCGTGGAACTGGCGCAATTGGTGGGACTTCGGCACCGGTCTGCTCGGGGACCTCGGTTGTCACCGCATGTCGTCCGTGTTCAAGGCGCTCAAGCTCGGCCACCCGACCAGTATCGAGTTCTCCAGCACGTACAACAACGGCGAGGTCTACCCGTTCGGCGTGCTCGGGCGCTGGGAGTTTCCGGCTCGCGGCGATCTGCCGCCCGTCACGATCCACTGGTACGACGGCGGCTTGAAACCGGCCCGCCCGCCGGAGATCGAGCCGGGCCGCACGATCGCCCAGAATCTCTACCTCGGTGACCGGGGGGTGATGTTGGATTACCGGCTCGTGCCCGAGGCGAAGATGCAGGACTTTGGGCGCCCGAAGGAAGTGCTCCCGCGCTCACCTGGCCACTACCAGGAGTTTGTCGACGCCTGCCGCGGCGGTCCGGCCCCGGGCGCCAACCTGGTCGATCACGCCGGGTTGCTCAGCGAAGTTTGCATGCTCGGCAATGTCGCCCTCCGCTCCGGCAAGAAACTCGCGTGGGACGGCCCGAACTTCAAGGTGACGAACGACGCGGCGGCCAATCGCCTCCTGCATCGCGAATACCGGGCGGGCTGGTCGCTCGGCTAGATTTTCCCGGCAAACACCGGCCGTACGGATCAAACCCTGGTCCAAGCCTGCGCCCGGTGGCTTTTGATGATCGCTTCACAGACGGCGACTTCCTGATGGCCGTCTGCCGCCGTGGCGAAGAGCGGCGGCTTCGCCGCGGCACCGGCGATGGCGCCATAGATGGCGCGGAAGTTCATCTTGAACGTGTCGGGGAAACCTTCCACGTGGCCGGGCGGGTAGTCGGTGTAGCCCGCGGCGCCGTCGCCGAAGGCCGGGGTGGCACGCACCGCGGTTTCGTTGGCCCCATCGCGGTTGCCGAAGTGCAGGGTCTCCGGTTCCTCCGAGCACCACCAGGCGGATTTCTTCGCGCCATAGATTTCGAGGCGAATGCAATTCTTCCGACCCGCCGCGACCTGCGACACGGCGAGGTTGCCGCGCGCGCCATTGCCGAAGCGCAGCAGCACGCTGGCAAAATCGTCGGTGAGCACCCGATAGGTGGCGTACTTCAGGTCAGCGTCGGCCTTGGCGTAGGTCTGCACCTCGCCCAGCGGACGGCGGCGCTGCTTGTGCCATGTCGCAAGGTCCGCGAAGACGGTCTTGATCTTCGCGCCAAGGATGAAGGAAACGGTATCCATCCAATGGGTGCCGATGTCGGACACGGCGCGGAGCGTGCCGCCCTCCTGGGGCAGCAGGCGCCAGTTGTAGTCGGTGTCCTTGAACAGCCAGTCCTGCAGATAGGAGCCGTTGACGTGGATGATGTCGCCCAGTTCACCGCGCTCGACGAGTCGGCGCAGCGCCAGCACGGCCGGGTAGAAACGGAGGTTGTAGTTCACGGCGAACACCCGCTTTGCCGCCCGCGCCGCCGACACGAGCCGGGCGGTTTCGGCGGTGTTCATCGCGAGCGGCTTTTCGCAGACGACGTGTTTGCCCGCGCGCAGGGCCGCCAGCGACATCTCGCAATGGAAGCGGTTGGGCGTGGTGATGTGGACCACATCGAGGTCGGGGCAGGCGAGCAGATCGTGGTAGTCGGAAAAGGCCTGGGGAATGGCGAGGCGGGCGGCTGCCTTGGGGCCGAGGTCACCGACGTCGCAGATGGCGGCGACGGTGACGCCGAGCCGCCGGAGCGCCTCAACGTGGACGGGGCCGATGAAGCCGGTGCCAATGATGCCGGCGCGGAGGGAGGAGACAGGACGGGGAGTAATCATGTACCGGGAAAGTGAGAACAGTTGCGGGCGGGCGGGCAAGTCGAGGCGCCGTGCCGGAATTCAGGACGTGGCCTGACGAAAGTCTGACCCGATGGTTCGCGCACCTGCGCGCGCCTTCACCCGGCTGGACACGAGCGTGCGCCTCACGGGGCGGAGGGGAGCTTCGAGCGGGCGGCGGGAATACCCTGCGGGTGGCAGTCGCGGCAGGCGACGGTGTGGATGTTATGCCGGCTGGTCGGCGCGAGGAAGCTCGTATCCATCTTCTCGACCTCGAGACCGCAATGCGACTGGGCCGGGTGGCAGGAGCGGCAGGAGGCCCGGGCGGAGTTGGTGTGCGTCTGGTGGCAGTCGAGGCAGCTCAGCCCCTCGTGGACGCCGCGGGGCGTGCGGTCATCGCCGGAGCCCGGCCGGTGCGCCTGGGCGAGGCTGGGGGCGTGACACTGGGTGCAGAGGCGCGCGCGGGCATCGGTCGTGAGTCGCACCGGCCGACCGTCGTCGATCATCGCCGGGGCGGGCAGGTTGGTGACGGGAAAATACATCTCGTCGCGGCAGTCGTAGAAGTGGGCCTTGGCGGGCGGGCCGTCACCCGCGCGGGTGTGAATCTGATGACAGGCCAGGCAGGGGATCGCGGGCTGGGCGGCCTTGGCGGGATCCTGGAGCGCCCAGGGTCCGGTCTGGTTCAGGGGTGTGATGAGATTCGTGATACTCCGGTGGTAGAACATGCCGTGGCAGCGCAGGCAGTCGTCGGCCGGCAGCTCGACCCGGTTGTGATCCGGGTCGAGGAAGATGCGGGTGTAGGTGGTGGCGTGGCGGCTGGACGACCAGTCGGCAAACGACTGGGGGTGGCAGGGGCGGCACGACCCGTGGGCCTGGAGCACATCGCGCTCGGCGAGATGGATGGGTTTGGCGCGGTCGCCGGCGACGTGTTGGACGACGCGATTGACGTGCGCCTCGAGGGCGTGGAGGTCGAGGGTCAGGGAGCCGCCGTGGCAATTGCGGCAGTGCAGCGTGCGGTGGGCGGACTGGGACCATTCGGCGTGGACGCCACCCATTTCGTGGCACGAGGCGCAGGTCTCGCGCGGATTGCCGAAGTGAAAATACGTCATGCCGCCGACGGCCGTGGCGGCGAGGAAGACGACGACATAGAGGGTGGGCAGCGCGAACTTCAGCCTCGCCGGGCGCGCGCTCATCGGAACCCTCCTCCCTTCCAGGTGCGCGTGATGTAGTCACCGATCCAGTAGCCGAGCGCCAGGATGGTGAGGGCCGGGTTGAAGCCGCCGTTGGTGACGTGCAGGCTGCCGTCGGCGATGAACAGGTTGTCGATGTCGTGCACCTGGCCGTACTTGTTGGTGACGGACGCCCGGGGATCGTTGCCCATCCGGCAGGTGCCGGCCTGGTGCTGCCCGCCGCTGACCCCGCGACCCGGGACGTTGCGCCAGGTCTTGATCGCGCCGGCTTCCTTCAGCCATTGCTCGGCCTTGGCGGAGGTGAACTGGGCGATTTCGAGGTCGTGGGGGTGGCGTTGACCGGAAAGGCGGGACACGGGGATGCCCCAATGGTCCTTCACCTCCGGGTCGACTTCGACCCGCGCCGCGAACACCGGCATCTCCTGCACGGGCCCCTGCACGCCGATGGAGCGTCGGTAGAATTGCCGCTGATAGTCCTTGTGCGCCTTGCCCCAGGTGGGGGCGCCGGGTGGGCGACGGTTCGAGAAGAGATAAGGCAGCCGGATGAACTCGTTGGCCAGCATCGCGCCGCCGCGCAGCCCGGGGTTGCCGTGGTTGAAATCGCTGATGGCAATGGTCGCCCCCGCACCGATGTCGTCGTAGGTTTCCTGCTCGAACAGGCCCCAGGCGCCGGCGTAGGCGTGGCCTTGCAGATTGCGACCCACCCAGTCATGGCGATTGCCCGCGCCGGTGGGGAAGAGTTTCGATTTCGAGTTGAGCAGGAGCCGCGGCGTCTCCGTGGCGGCGCCGGCCACGACCACCAGATCGGCGGTCTGGACCTGCGCGCGATCGTTGGCGTCGAAATATTTCACGCCGCGCGCGCGGCCGCGCTCGTCGACCACGACCTCGCTGACCACACTGTCGGTGCGCAGTTCGCAATGGCCGGTGGCCAGGGCGGTCGGAATGACGGTGTTGTGGGTGCCGCACTTGGCGTTGATCTCACAGGCAAAGCCGACGCAGTAGCGGCACGCGATGCAGGCATTGCGTCCGCCGTAGGGCACCGAGTTGCGCAGCATCGGGATGGGAAACGGATGCAAGCCCAGCCGCTTCGCCGCCGGTGCGAGGAGGCGGCCCTCGCGGTTGAGCGGGAATGGCGGCATCGGGTACGGCCGGCGGCGCGGTGGCGAGAAGGGATTCGCGCTCATGTCGCCCGCCACGCCGATTTCGTACTCGGCCTTTTCATAGCAGGGTTCGAGTTCGGCGTAGGTGAGGGGCCAGTCCTCCAGCGTCGAGCCCTCGGGTGCGCCGTAGGTGGAACGCATCTTGAAATCCTGCTCCATGAAGCGCCACGCCATCGCGCCGTAACTCACCGTGCCGGAGCCGACACAGGCGGCGTTGTTCCCGTAGCCGCCCTCGCTCGGCAGCACCACCCGCCACTTGCCGGGCCCGGCCGCAATCACGCGCCGGTAGCGTTCGTCATCGGGGCCGAAGGCGTTGCCGAGCGCGGTGGTGCGCTGGCTGATGAGTTCGTCGTGACCGTGCTGGTCAAAGCCGACCCAGCCGCCGCGCTCGAACAGGACGACCGACAGGCCCGCGGTGCTGAGTTCCTTGGCGACCACCCCGCCGCCCGCACCGGCGCCGACGACGATCGCGTTAACGTGTTTGAAGGCCATGGTCAGGTCCGTTGGTGGCGGTTGCGGCCGATCACCTGGGGGTAGTCGAGGCCAAGGATTTTATAGCTGACATAGTCGCGGTTGCCGCCGTGCCGCGGGCTGCCGTAGAAGCCCTGCATGGTGTGGTCGACCAGCAGCCGGAAGAAGGCGGCGGGGGCCGCGCCGGACCACGCCGCACCTGGCAGTCGCCCGGTCTCGACCTGGCGCATAAACGTAATCTTTTTTTCGACCGGAAGACCGGCGAAGGCCTGTTGTTGTACGATGACGCAGGCTTCGGCGAAGGCTCGCAGTCCCTCGCGATAAACGCGCTGGTGCCGCTTCAGCCGGCTGGCGAGTTGCCGGTCGAGGTAATGCACCACCCCGGCGTCGGTGGCACCGGCGACATCGTCGCGCGGGATGATCTGCTCGCAGAGATCGATTACGAGGGCGGCCTCGGTCGCGGTGAAAAACCGGTAAGGGGGCGGGGTGGCCGGGCCGAGACGGGTCAGGAGCGAGCTGGCGCCGGCACCGAGCCCGGCGCCAGCAACGGTGACGGCGGCGAGTTTGACCGCAGTCCGGCGGGTCAGGCGCAGGTTATTCGTGGTCCGGGGTCCGGTTGTCGGCAGCGGGTTCGCCATATCGAATAACCTCAGCATACCAGCCGCCCGGGAGCGAGGCCATGCGTGGAGAGGCAAAGGCATACCGATTCCGGCAGTCTGGGCCGGGCCGGCCAGCCTCTCCGGACGGACCGGGGCTTAGCCGTAACGATTTAATCGGAGTGCGTTTCAGCCGTGAGAGGGAAACCACTGAACGGTGGGGCGCGTTGACCCCAACGCGCCTCCGTGCGTTCGCTCTCACGTTGAGCGTTTTGGGGCCAAGCCGCTCCACCTCGACTGAATTGCTACGGCTCAGCGGCACTCCGACGGCGGCCGGCCGCGGACGCGCCGGAAGGCGGCGGAGAAATGATAGGGGGTGGCGAAACCCAGGTGATCGCTCACTTCCTTCACCCGCAGGCCCTGGTAACGCAGCATCTCCTCGGCGCGCTCCAGTTTCATGCGCAGCAGGAGTTTCGCCGGCGACACTCCAAAAAGCCGCCGGCATTGGTTGGCCAGGTGACGCGGACTCACCTTGAGCTCGCGGGCCAGCACCGTGACATTGGGATTGCCGCCGAGATGCCGCGCGAAGACCTGGGCGAGCGAGGTCCGGCGCGCCTCCTCGGCGGGCAGCCGGCGGAATTCTGCACTGAGGGCGGAGGGATCAAGACCCCGGACGAGGCGCCAGAACAGCGCGCTCATCAGGCTGTCTTCGACGGCGGCGGCGTAGGGCGCGCCGCTTTCGGCCTCATCGCGCAGTTCGCGGAGGAACCACGAGTCACGCGCGTGATCACCGCGGCACACCTGGCCGTCGGGTGGCACTCCGGGGCGGAACAGCGCCGGCGCTGGCGGTTCGCCGGGCGCGTTCACGAGGCGAAAATGCAGCACGTAGTGCCGCTGGCCGTGGCGGAGATGATCCGAATGCCAGTCGCCCGGCTTGATCACCAGCGTTTGGCCCGCCGCCAGCGCCAATTCGCAGTCGTTGAGTTCGCACCGGTAGGGGCCCCGTTCCACCAGGACCGCCTCGTAGTTGGAGTGCTGATGGCGGGGATACTCGTAGTCACCCTCCATTCGCAGCAGATGAAAATCGTCGAAGACGGGCCGGGCGCGCCCGGGGGGCTCGAGCTGGAGGGTACGACGATAGCGTTCTTTGTGGACGGGCATGGGGGGGCGGTGTTCGCCCGGTGCTGGAATCGGTATGACTTTGCCGTCTGAGACATGGTTTGCAATCCGGCGCTGGGGTACGATGAGTTTCTGCCTTCACCCATGAAACTTGGCTTCGTTTCCGCCATCCTGCCGGATCTCTCTTTGGAACAGCTCTTCGCGTTCGCGCGCGACGAGGGCTTTGCAACCGTCGAGCTGATGTGCTGGCCGGTGGGCCAGGCCGAGCGCAAGTACGCCGGGGTGACGCATGTCGACGTCACCGGCTTCACCCAGACGCAGGCCGACGACGTCAATGCGCTCGCCGCCAAGTACGGGGTCGGCATCAGCGGGCTGGGCTATTATCCCAATGCGCTCGATCCGGATCCGGCCGTCGCCCGGCACGCGGTGGCGCACATCAAACGCGTGATCCGCGCGACGGCGAAGCTCGGGGTGGGGTGCTTCAACTCGTTTGTCGGTCGCGACTGGACCAAGGGAGTGGACGAGAACTGGCCGCGCTTTCTCAAGACCTGGCGGCCGTTGATCGCGCTGGCGGAGGATCTCGGAGTGCGTGTCGGCATCGAGAACTGTCCGATGCTGTTCACGCGCGACGAATGGCCCGGCGGCAAGAACCTGCTGACCACGCCGGTGATCTGGCGGCGGGCCTTCGGCGACCTCCCCTCCGCGTATTTCGGCCTCAACTACGATCCGTCGCACTTCATCCTGCAGCGGATGGATCCGCTCTCCCCGCTGCGCGAATTCCGGGAGAAATTGTTCCACCTGCATGCGAAGGATGTGCGCATCCGGCGCGAGCGCATCGACGACGTGGGGGTGTTTGCCCTGCCGCTGGAGTGGCACGAGCCGCGCATCCCGGGTTTCGGGGACATCGACTGGGCGCGCTTCATGGCGGCGGTGCGGGCGGTGGGATACGACGGCCCCGTGTGCATCGAGGTGGAGGACGACACGTTTGGCAAGACGCTCGCAGGGCGCCAGCGGGCGCTCAAGGTCGCGCGCAACGTGCTACAGCCCTACTTCGCTTGAACCGCCGCTCGCGGCTCATGGCCGCCCGTCACCGCAACCGCCTCTTCCGATGAAATACACTTACGCACAGCTCGCCAAGATGATCGACCATTCGCTGCTGCATCCGACAATGACGGACCAGGAGTTGGACGAGGGCTGCAAGCTGGCCGCGCAGTACGGCGTGGCCTCCGTGTGCATCAAACCCTACGCGGTCCGTCGCGCCGCCGAACTCCTGCGCGGCAGCGGGGTGCTCGTGGGCGCGGTGATCGGGTTTCCCCACGGCAACTCCGGCACCGAGTCCAAACGTTACGAAACCGAGCTGGCCTGCCGCGATGGCGCGGCGGAAATCGACATGGTGATCAATATCGGCAAGGCGCTGGGTGGCGACTGGGACTATGTCGAGCGCGAGGTGCGGGCCGTCGGTGCCGAGGCCCACCGCCACGGGGCGAAGGTGAAGGTGATTTTCGAGAACGACTACCTGACGAAGGGCGGCGCCGGACTCGGCAGCGACGACTTCAAGCGCAAGCTTTGCCAACTGTGCGAGCGGGCGGGCGCGGACTGGGTCAAGACCTCGTCGGGCTACGGCTTCGTGAAGCAGTCCGACGGCAGCTACAATTACCAGGGCGCCACGGAGCACGATCTGGTGCTGATGCGGGCGAGTGTTTCGGCCCGGGTGCAGGTGAAAGCGGCCGGCGGGGTGCGGGACCTGGACGGCTTGATCAAGGTGCGTGATCTCGGGGTCAGCCGCTGTGGGGCCACCGCCACGGCCGCAATGCTCGACGAATACCGGCGGCGCGAAGCGGCGGAAAAGGCGGGTGAGGCGGCGCCGGCCCGGTCGGGAACGATCGGCGCCGGCGGGTACTGATAGCTCTCATGATGGAGAATCGCGCGCCCATCCCGGCGCGGCGGGATTCGGCGGGGATTCGATAAACGCGCGGGGAAACACCGAACTTGTCGAACCCGCTTTCGTCACCCAGTCTGCCGGGCGCGATGCGCGCCTCCGCCTCCAGCCCCACCGTGGCCGAACTGCAGGGACTTTACGGGGCTTTTTCGTTTCCGGAGAAACTGCTGCAGAAGATCTGGTTGCGGGGTGACTTCGCCCGCGGGGGCGCCCGATTGGCGGACGGCCGCACGCTGCGGATCCTGCATCCGGGCAAGTGGAATCTGCTCGGTGGACCCGATTTCACCGGCGCCCGGTTGGGCTTCGGCGATGCCGGCGGCCATGAGGTAGTCGGTGATGTGGAGGTACACCTGCGGATGTCCGATTGGGAGGCCCATGGCCACGCGCGCGATCCCGCGTATGACCGGGTCATCCTGCATGTGGTGTTGTTTCCTCCCGAACACGGCCACGTCACGCAAAGTGGGGCGGGAGCGGAGATCCCGGTGTTCGCGCTCCTGCCGCTGCTCCACCGCGCCCTCGAGGAGTTCGCCGCGGACGAAGCGGTTGAGTCCCTCGCGGGCCGGGCGATCTCCCGCTTGCCGGACGAATTGGGCAACCTGCCCGCCGGTGAGCTGGCCTCGCTGCTGCACCGCCACGCCACGGCCCGTTGGAAACAGAAAGTGTATTTTGCCGGGCTGCGAGTGCGCCGGCTCGGCTGGGCGGGGGCCTGCCATCACACGGCACTGGAAATTCTCGGCTTTCGCTTTAACCGCGCCCCCATGTTGCGCCTGGCGGGGGAGTTTCCACTGGCGCAGTGGGTGCGTGCCGCCGTCCCGCCCGAAGCCCTGTATGCGCGCGAGCGGGAGGGATGGAGTCTGCAGGGCGTGCGGCCGGCCAACCATCCGCGGACCCGCCTGCGCCAATATGCGGCCTGGGTACGCGAACGACCCGACTGGCCGGCCCGGGTTTTGCCCTGGGCGCAGGCGATGCCTGCCCTCGCGCTGGAGGTGCCGACCCGCACGGTCCGGCGGCAGCACCGGTTGACGTTGGTGCGGAGGCAACTCACCGAAGGGCTGGGGGCGCAGGCGGTCGGTGGCACGCGATTCGACAACCTGGTTTGCGATGGCTTGCTGCCGCTGCTGGCGGCCGAAGCCGGCGGCGACGTCATGGGCTGGTGGTACCACTGGTTTCCGGGTGATCTGCCGCCCATGCTGGCGGGTGGGTTGCGCCGCCTGGGATTTTTCGACGGACGCGCTCAACCGGCCTGCCACGGCGCGGTCCAGGGCTTGCTCGGCTGGCTGCTCGAGCAGGAAGCCCATTGAAGGGGCGCGACCGAAGGAAATCGGACGGCGGCGCACCGCGTGAGGGCCACGCGTTCAGGGTGAGTGGGGATGACGGATCTGATGGCGCCGCAAAAGCTCCCTTGCCAGCGGCAGGCCGGGCCGCAAAGGTCGACCTTCCTCATGAGCAACGTCGTCAAAATCTATGACACGACCCTCCGCGATGGCACGCAAGGAGAGGGCATCAGTTTTTCGGTGACGGACAAACTCCTGATCGCGGAACGACTGGATCAATTCGGCGCCGACTACATTGAGGGGGGATTTCCCGGTTCGAACCCGCGGGACATCACGTTTTTCCACGAGGCGCAGAAGCTGCGGCTGAAGCATGCCCGGCTGGCGGCCTTCGGCTCGACCCGGCGGGCTGGCGTGAAAGCCAACGAGGACGGCCAGCTGCGGACCCTGCTGGAGAGCGGCATGCCGGTGCTCACGATTGTGGGCAAGACCTGGAACCTGCATGTGACCGAGATCCTGCGCACCACGCTCGAGGAGAACCGGCTGATGATCGAGGACTCCTGCCGCTATCTCGTGGCCCAGGGGCGCGAAGTGATTTACGACGCCGAGCACTTTTTCGACGGGTACAAGACGGACCCGGACTATGCGTTGCAGACCCTCGCCGCGGCCCTGCGGGGCGGGGCGGCGAACCTGACGCTTTGCGACACCAACGGCGGCACGCTGGTCGACGAGTTCAAGGAAATCGTGGGCCGGGCGGTCCGCGAGTTCGGGGCGGAGCGGATTGGGGTGCATTGCCACAACGACAGCGGCCTGGGGGTGGCGCTTACCCTGGCCGGCGTAGCGGCAGGCGCGACCCTGGTGCAAGGCACGATCAACGGCTACGGCGAACGCGTCGGCAACGCTAACATGACAACGGTGCTGCCCAACCTGGTGCTCAAGATGGGCCGGTCGGCGCGGTGCGCGGCCAATCTCGACCAGTTGCGCGATTTGTCCCTGTTCTTCGACGAACTCGCGAACCTGCGCGCGGATCCCAAGGCGCCCTTCGTGGGCCACTCGGCGTTCGCCCACAAGGGCGGCCTGCACGCCAATGCGGCCCAGAAGGTCGCCCGCAGCTACGAGCACATCGACCCGACCCTCGTGGGCAACCGGACGCGGGTCCTGGTCTCCGACATGGCCGGTCGCAGCAGTCTGGTGCTGAAGGCGAAGGAACTTGGCATCGTGCTCGACGAGAAGCGGCCCGAGATGAAGGGCCTGATCGAGGAACTGAAGGAGCGCGAGTTCCGGGGCTACGAATACGAGGCGGCGGATGCGTCGTTCCGCCTGCTGCTGGCGCGGCACATGGGGCAGCAGAAGACGTTTTTCGAGGTGGAAGGCTACCGGGTCATCATCGAACGCCATGGCGGCGAACTCTGGGCGGAAGCCACCGTGAAACTCAAAGTCAACGGTGTGACCGTGCATACCGTCGCCGAAGAAAATGGTCCGGTGGGCGCGCTCGACCGCGCCCTGCGGCTGGCTTTGGAGCAGACCTACCCGGCGCTGCGCGAATTGAAACTCCGCGACTACAAGGTGCGCATTCTCGAGGGCAACAGCGGGGCGGGTTCCCGCACGCGCGTGCTGATCGAGAGCGGCGATGGCGCCAACATCTGGGGAACGGTCGGGGTGAGTGACAATATCATCGACGCGAGCTGGGAAGCCCTGCGCGAGTCGGTCGAATACAAGCTGACCGTGGGCTGAGCGGGTCGCGGTGGGCGCCGTCGCGCGGGCGGCTCAGGCGACGCGCTGGGCGAGGGATTCCACCAACGCCGCGAGGAAGGCTTTGTCCCCGGGCAGTCCGGCGAGACGGCGCAGCGCTTCCTGCGTGTGTTCCCGGGCGATCTGGCGCGACGCCGCGATGCCGTGCAGCTTCACGTAGGTCGTCTTGCCGGCGCGGGCATCCTTGCCGGCGGTCTTGCCGAGCGTCGTGCTGTCTGCGGTCGCATCGAGGACATCGTCGATGATTTGGAAAGCGAGGCCGAGATGGCGGCCCGCGTCGCGCAGGTCGGCCAGGGCGGCGGCGGGGGCGTGGCCGGTCAGGCCACCCATGACCAGGGCGGCCTCAATCATGGCGGCGGTCTTGTTCAGGTGAATGAATTCGAGTTCCGCGGCGGTGGCATCGCTCTTGTTTTCGGCGAGGAGATCCTCCATCTGCCCGCCGATCAGGCGGCGGCTGCCGGCGGCCTCGGCCAGTTCCCCCACGAGGGCCAGGGCGAGGGCCGGCTGGGCGGAGTAGGCGGTGCGGAGGAGGGCGAAGGCGTGGGTCAGGAGGGCATCGCCGGCGAGCAGCGCGGTCGCTTCGTCAAACGCCTTGTGCGCGGTCGGCCGGCCGCGGCGGAGATCGTCATCGTCCATGCACGGCAGGTCGTCATGAATCAACGAATACGTGTGCACGCACTCGAGCGCGACCGCCGCCGGCAAGGGGAAGTCGGACGCGGCACCGAAGAGATCGGCGGTGGCCAGCAGCAACACGGGCCGCAGGCGCTTGCCGCCCGCCTCGAGGCTGTAGCGCATGGCGGAGTGCAGGCGCGCGGGCCGGGTGTCGGCGGCGGGGACGTGCCGGCCGAGGCCCCCTTCCACCCGGGTGACGTGGCGCTTCAATTCCGCGGCAAGATTCATTGCGCGGGGGCGGGGCGAAACTGGTCGCGGTAGGCCTTGCCCCGCTCCAACCGGGCGGCGACTTCGACGTAGTCGCGGTTGGCGAGGGCGCTTTGAAACGCGTGCAGCTCGTCCTGAAACTGCGCCAGCGCCCGCAGGACCTCGTCGTGGTTCTGCTCGAGGATGCTGCGCCACAGGGCGGGATCACTGGCGGCGATGCGGGTGGTGTCGCGCAGCCCGCCGCCCGCGTGGTTGCGCCAGCGGGGATCCTTTCGGGCCAGGAAGGCGCACAGGGTTGACGCCAGCACTTGCGGCAGGTGGCTGATGTGCGCGACAATCTCGTCGTGCTGGTCGGCCCCGACGGTGACCACCTCGGCCCCCAGGGTCCGCCAGAAGTCGGCGACGACCTCCAGCGCGCGGGTTTCCGTTTCGGGGCGGGGCGTGACAAAGCAGGTCCGCCGGGCGAAGAGGGTGGCACTGCCGTGCTCCCAGCCGGTCTTTTCGGATCCGGCCATGGGATGCGAACCGACAAAGTGGGCCCGGGGCGCGAGGGCCGCGGTGGCGAAGCGCGTGATTTCACTCTTCACGCTGCCGACATCCGTCACGACGGCCCCGGCGGGCAGAGCGGGGGCGATTTGCCGCACCAGCGGCACGATCTGGTCCACGGGGGAGGCGACGACGACGAGACTGGCCTCACGCACGGCCGCACCCGGCGTATCGGCGACGGCATCGCACCACGGTTGATCCCGCAGGGCGATCCGAACCTCGGGCCGGCGGGCCCAAATCACGATGCGGTCGGCGGCGCCGTGTTCCCGGGCGGCACGCGCCACGGAGCCCCCGAGCAGTCCGGGGGCGAGAATCGTGAGTTGGGGGTGGGCGGACACGTTCGGAAGCACGCAAAATCCCCGCCCGGTGTCGAGTGGCGATCGCGCCGCCGGTTGCGGGGCGCGGGGCGCGTCGCACCGGTTAGGCGGCGGAACCGAGGCGTATCACCTCGGAGAATTCGGCGGGGGTGACGGGCTGCACCGAGAGGCGCGAATTGCGGAGCAGCGCCATCATGGCCAGTTTTGGCGCGGCCTTGACCCGGGCGAGGTTGACCGGGTGGGGGAGCGGGGCGACCGCCCGGAGTTGCACCGCGACCCAGCCGGGTTCCGGGGCACTCGGGTCGGGAAACGCCGTCTGCGTCACCTCGGCGATGCCCAGCACCGCTTTGGTGGTGACGCTTTCGTAGAACAACACGGGGTCCCCGACTTGCATGGCGTTGAGGTTCAGGCGCGCGGCATAATTGCGGACCCCGGTCCACGCCGTGCTGCGCTCGCGCCCGAAATCCTTCCAGGAATAGGTTGAGGGTTCCGATTTGACGAGCCAGTGACGGGGGGAGGGTGCGGGCGGGGATTTCACGAGGGGCTTATTGGCAGGCGCTCCGGGAGACGGCCAGCGAATCCGGCGGGGGTGTCGCGGGGAGGGCCCGGGATCTTGCGGGGCGCGACTATTGCGTTGTCAGTTGGCGGATGGTCTGGTCCCTAGTCGGAAGATGGAAATTACCGAAGCCGAAAAGATTCAGGCGCGCCGCGTACAGCGACTGCTTTACGCCTTGGTGGTGATCATGATTGTCGTGCCGGTGATCATCTATTTCCTGCGACTGCCGTGATCCGGCTGCGAATTTGAGCCAGCCATGAATCAACCCCTCCTGCCGATTCGGATTTTCTTCGTCACGCTCACGGCGGCGGCCGGCTGGCTGGTGTGTTACGCGAGTCCGGATTGGGATGCTTTTCGGGCGCGTGGAATCTTCATTGGTCTTTCGTTGGGCGTCCTCGTCGTGCTGACCGATGTGCTGCTGAAGGGGTTTTCCCTCCGCGCCTTGTCGGCGGTTACCTTCGGTCTCGCGGTGGGGTCATTGATCGCGTTTTTTATCAGCGCCTCGCCCCTGTTTGAGAAGGCCGATGATCAGAACAAGTTTCTGGCCCGCCTCGCGCTCTTTCTGGTCATCACCTATCTGGCGACGGTCATCGCCCTGCGCGGGAAGGATGAATTCAACCTGGTCATTCCCTATGTGCGCTTTGTGCCGCACGAGGTCGACGTGCCGCTGGTGGTCGTGGACACGAGCGTGCTGATTGATGGACGCATTGCGCGGGTGTGTGAAGCCGGGTTTCTGGGGGCGGCCCTCGTGATTCCGCGTTTTGTGCTCAACGAGCTGCGACTGGTGGCGGACTCGTCGGATCCACACAAACAGGCCCGGGGGCGGCGGGGGCTCGAGGTGCTCAATGATCTGCGGCGGATCAAGAATCTGGACATCCGCATCACCGAGAGCGAAGTCGCGAAACGCGAGGATGTGGACGCCAAGCTGGTGTTTCTGGCGCAGTCCATGCGCGCGAAACTGCTTACGACCGACTACAATCTGGCGAAGATGGCGGAGTTTCACGGGGTGCCGTGGCTGAACCTGAACTCGCTGGCGAAATCGCTCCGACCCGAACTCATGATCGGCGAACGTCTCGAAGTTGACCTGGTGAAGCAAGGCCGGGAGGAGGGTCAGGCGGTGGGGTACATCGAGGATGGTTCGATGGTGGTGGTTAATGGCGCGCGCGCGCTGATTGGCCGCCGCGTCCAGGCGGAAATCATCTCCGCCCTGCCGACTGCCGGCGGAAAGATGATCTTTGCCCGGCTCGTGGCCGACCTCGAGTAGGAGGGATCGTCAACCCGGGGATCCGGATGAAAAGGGAGGTTCGATTCGACTTGGGTGGCTCTGACTTAGAGCGACTGAAAAAATGGTGTTTACTTGCGCGCGGGGTTTTCGCAGAACCTCACTTTCCTCCCGGGCCAGTAGCTCAGTTGATAGAGCGCATCGTTCGCAACGATGAGGTCGTCGGTTTAATCCCGATCTGGTCCACCACCTACCCCTAGAATGCCGGTCTCATAGGTAAGGCTTGCATTGCGAAACAGTCCGATACAGTTCAATAAGAGGTGGAATCGAACTACAGCGGAACTACGGATGGGACTACAAGCGAACTACAGAAAGGCCCAGGACGGACGCACGGAATCCGGGCGCTGAAGGATCTCAAAGACCGACCCAGCTCCTTCGGGGTGTTCTGGCGGGTGGATGGGAAGAAGAAGACCGAGTACTTCAAAACGGCCAGGGCCCGCAACGACAAGATGGCCGAGCTGGAGCGGGCGGCGAAGCGGGGCACTCTGGCCCTGGTGCCCACTCGCACCGACCTGGAGGACTGGCAGGCGTTCAAGCGGGCCATCTGTGACACTCCGTGGCAAGAGGTGGTCAAGGCCTGGCAGACTAACCAGGCCCACGGACGCGCGGTAAGCACGATCACCGTGGTCAATGCAGTGAAGGCGTTCCTCGCGGACCTCGACGACCGAGTGAAGAATATGACCATGAGCAATGGCCACGTCGCGCACAAGCGGCTGCATCTGGGGCGATTCGTGGATGCGTTCGGCTCCCAGCTGATGGCCACGATCTCCGGCCCTAACATTGGAGAGTGGATACGTGGCCTGAAGTTCCGCGAGTGCGCGCGAACCAAACCCGGAGAGATGAACCCGGGCACGTTCAACAGCTACCGCGCCAGCGTGGGAGCCCTCTACGAATTCTCCAAGGTGACCCCAAACCCGGTCTCGGATCTCCACGAGATGAACGACCGTAGGGGAAAAGGTAAAATCGGCATTAACACGGTGGCGGAGGTCGCGCAGTTGTTCGCCTATGCGCAGTCCCACTCCAAGTTCATCAAAGCGATCCCGCGGCTATCTCTGGAGTACTTTGCTGGCATCCGGTTCTCCTCCGCGCAGCGACTCAAGAAGCGCCACATCGTCGCCGAGGACAAGGGCATCTGGCTGGTCGACATCAAGACTGGCGGAGATCGGTTTATGGACGGTTTCCCCGACAGCCTCTGGGCTTGGCTGACCGTCACGGAAGAGGGGTGGGACCTGACTGAGTCGCAGTGGATGCACCTGAAGTCCGACCTGTTCACCTTTGCGGACGTTCGCCACCCGCACAACGCGGCTAGGCACACGATGCCCACCCACCACATGGCTGCGTTCAAGAACCCGGGGTTAATCGCAACCCTGCTGGTGCACGAAGACCAAGAGCAACTGTGGCGGCACTACAACGGCCTTGCGACCCAAGACGCGGGCAAGCTTTACTGGCAGATCACGCCGCGGACGGCATCGACGATGGCAAAGGATCCCGCGGTGCTAGCGCTGAGTTACCCGCTGCTACCTGAACCGCCTAAAGCCGGGCCGCATCCTCCAGAGTGACTCGTGCATCGGGAGTCCGCGGCAGAGGATGCCCCGTGGAACACCTCATGGCATTGAGGTTCCCGGCCCGGATATTCCCCGCCCGGTCTCGGGGGCTGCCAGCAGCGGTTTGATAGTCCGCTGATCCTGGCGGTTTGATGTTCGGCATCTACTTCGGGTCGATTTGCTTCCTGGAACTTCGTCAAAAGAGATTTTCTTCCGAGGGTCGATTTACTTCCCCACCGGACGCTTTCTT
>JBBRWR010000083.1:0-35476 GCA_038249085.1 Opitutales bacterium | reverse complement strand
GGAAGGACAATACAAGCTGTGGACCTGGCCGCTCAAAGCGGCGTGGACGGGATGAACTCCGCTGAAACCAATCCGAACGAAAGGGGACTCGGTAAGCCGTGTGCGGGAAAACCGCCTGCACGGTTTGACGAGGGGGAGAGCCGCGCGACGGGCAACCGCTTCGCTGCTCTCTCTACTCTACTCAGTCGTCGTCGGCGGCAAAATCAGGCGGGACCCAATCGATGACCGAGCCCCCGCTCGCGTAGTAGTAGGGGCTCACCAGCCAGTTTCTCCCGTGCTCCCGGACGACCTTGAAGTCGGCGACGCGAAAGGTCCGGCCCTCGTGGAGGTCGTAAAGGATTTCACTGAGCTCGGGGCACCCCACGAAGGGGTAGAGTTGCCGCAGGACGTGCGGCTTCGCGTTCAGCGGAATGTCGTATTCCTCGGATGCCGGCTGGCCGTGGGGATCGGTTTCCCTGATGATCCGGGGGAAGTGCAGGGGAGGTTCGGTCATGAAGTGCATGGTTCGTCGAGGAAGGGAATGTCCGACGAGTTGCGCCGCGGGGTCAAAGGCGGCGTGACCCCAAATTCAGGTATACCACAGTCCCAGGGATTCAAAGCGCCCATGGAGACAAGCGGGCCAATCCATGAACGCTTCAAATCCGTGGGCGCAGATTGGTGTCAGCGCCGGAAGGTGGCCGAAGGTCGTTCCCCGGTCGTGGTTGCGGCTGCCGGGCCGCGATATGACCCTAAATTCCCCAGACGAAGTTAACCACGGAGGCGCAGAGGACACGGAGAATAGGCCTTGGAGAAACCGCCGGGGCTTTCGGTCGGGCGCATCTTTCGGTTGGCGGTGATGCCTCTGGGAGTAGCGCCGCGTCTCTGACCGGCGGGCGCCAGTCGAAGACTGGCGCTACGGGAAGGACCGGGCTTAATGCCACCGTCAACCCGGAGATGCTCCCCTTTCGGTCTCCGTGGTTCCAACTGCGGTTTTGGGGATGATCCAGACGAGGCGGACGGAATCCGGATTCGGTGCCTGGCGGAACTACGGGAGGCGGTAGATCTCGAGCAGGGCCACGCCGGTGGTATTGTCCTGCCCGCGGACGATCGCCGTGTAGCTGCCGGCGGGCAGCGTGACGAGCAGGACGGCGTCGCGAGTGCCGGGCTCGAGGGCGAAAGCGCCGACTTGAGTGGCGGCGAAGGCGGTGTCTGCGGGGTTGGTCGAAGGTGAGACCGTCTCGGAGGAATGGATGACGGCCCCGGCGGAATTGACGATTTCCAGGACGGGACGTTCCAGCACGTCGGCGACACCGAACTGGGCGAGCGACGGTCCAATGGCGCGCACGAGCACCGTGGCGGGGGCGCTGCCGCCGATCGCGAAGCCGCTGATCAGGGCGCCGTCACCGGTGCCGACAAAGCTCCGGTTGGAGATGTTGACGAGATTACCGTTGCGTGATCCTTCGACCGCCGTCGTCGCGGTTGCGGCGTGACCGACGACCGCGAGTTGGGCGACCTTGAAGAAGATGTCGGTGTTGTCGTGATTGCCGGTGAAGCGTTCCGCTCCCACGCCCAGGGCGGAGAGCGGGACGTCGCTGGCGGTGTGGACCGATTGGCCGCCCGGTACCTGGCCGGGAATAAGGAATCCGCGCGTGGCGTTGGCGCCGGGCGTCGGTTTGGTGAGCCAGTCTTCGTAACGGTCGGCGTTGGCGCCATAGGTGACGAGGAGCTTGCGGTTGATGTCGACGGTTTCGGGATAGCCATCGGCGAGCATGGCGTAATTGGGGAAGAGGGCCTGGCTGTAGGTGCCCACCACCCCATCGCGAAGTTCTTCCGCGGTCGTGGCCGTGCCTGCGCGGGCGGTGAGCGCCGCGTTGGTGAGCCGACTGGCCCCGACAATGCTCATGCCGCCCGTCTCGTGGTCGGCCGTGACGAGGGCGATGGTATCGGGGTTGGTACTCACGAAGGCGCGGACTCGTTCGACGGCGCGATCGAACTCCAGAAGATCGATCAGCCAGCGCTCCGTATCCATCGTGTGGGCCAGTTTGTCGATGGAACCTCCCTCGACCATGAGGACGAAGCCGTTGGGGTTCCGGCCCAACACCTCCAGGGCGACGGCGGTCATCTCGTCGAGCATGGGCTGATCGGGATAGCCGTTGGTCGACACGACGGAATTGCGACCCCGGCGCCCGGCGATCCGATCGAGGGCGGAGTTGAAGTTGGTCGGGTGGAACAGTCCCAGCAGCCTGGTCGTGTTCGCCGGGATGGCCTTCAATTGCGCGCCCGTGGCGACGTAGGTGAATCCGGCGGCGCGGAAATCGCCGATGAGGTCGCGCTCCGGATCGATCCGGCCGGGATTGACGTTCCACCCCGCGGCGAGTTCGTCCGGGAGGCTGTAATCATTGCCGGAAGCGCGGGCGGAGCCGCCGACGCTCACGGGTTGGAACCAGCGCCGACCGCCGCCGAGGAGGACGGTGAGGTTGGCCTTGGGCACGGTTTCGTCGAGATATTGGTCCACGATGCCGGTGCCCGCGTTGCGATCCGAAGTGTGGACTGCAAACGCCGCGGGGGTGGCATCTTGAACGTCGACGGTGGTCACCAGGCCCAGCGACTTGCCGTGGGTGCGGGCCAGGAACTCGCCCAAATTTTCGATCCGCGGATTATCAAAGGCGATGGTGGTGTCATCAGGAAAGACGCCTTCCTGGCCGTTTTGGTGCTTATTGCCGGTGGAGTAGACGGCGGCGCCGGGGGCGGAATCGGTGACGATGGAGTCGAGGGAGTGGGTTTGCACCATTCCGGTGAAGGGAAAGCGGTCCATGGCGAGCGGGGAAAACACCTTCCCCTGCGAGACGCCACTGGCCACGAGGCGGGCGGCGGTGCGGGCGGCGGCGCCCATGCCATCGCCAATCAGGATGATAATGTTCTTCGCCCTCGTGACCGCTCCCGGCGGCGCGGCGAAGGGCACGACTTCGAAATTGCCACGGGCGATCACCTGCAGCCCGTTGGACTGCGTCGCGGTGAGGGAGAGGACGTGAACCCCGGGCGCAGCCAGGCTGAAAGCGCGCCGGGTGGCCACCACCGCGCCGGCGACATTCAACGACGTGGCGGGGGCGACGGTCGTGGTCCCCGCCACGGGGACACCATCGACCGCGAAAGCGACTTGGGTGATGCTCTCGCCGGCATCCGGTCGCACGGTGGCCTGGAGATCGAAACGTTGGCCGGGAAGGAAGCGGGCGACGATGGGGGGGTTGGAATCGCCGAAGCTGAACAGTCCGCTGGGGGGCGTCAGCCGGGTGACGCTGGGGGCGGCGAACAGGGTGGGGAGCAGGCCCAGGCAGCAGGCGAGTGTCCGGGCGCGGTGAAGAGCGCCGGACCGCCATCGATCAGTGCCGCGAAAGGTTCGGGCCACAAAGGCAGGATTCAGCTGGTTGACGGAGCCGGCGAAGGGAGCGCCGCGGGGCGGTTGCCCCCGGGGCGGACCGACCGGTGCCGTTTACTTCAGCGGCTTGATCTTGATGTTGCGGTACCACACGGGGGCCTGCGCCTTGCCGTGGAGGCCCTGGAAGCCGAGCGGACCCGAGCGGGCAAAATTCTTCAGCGCGACGGGGAATTTGTTCGGCGTGCCGTCGGGGTTCTTCTTCACCTCGGGCCAATTGTTCAGGTCGGCGTCAATGACGGTCTCGCCGTTGAAGACGACGCTGATCTTGGGACCCCGGCAGGTGATGGTGAAGTGGTTCCACTCGCCGACGGGCTTGGCCATGTTCTTCGACGGAGGCATCGCATCGTAGATGGCGCCGACCATGCCGTACTTGGTGCCATCGGTGGAGTCATGGACCTGGATTTCCAGCGCGGAGAGCACGTTCTTGATGTTGCCGGAACGCAGGAAGACCCCGCTGTTGGATTCCTTCGCCACCTTGAACTCCAGATCGAGGATGAAGTCGCCGTAGGAGTCCTTGGTCCAGAGCGTCGTATGATCCTTGGCGACCATCACGCCATCCTGAATCGTCCAGCCTTCCCCCCCGACCGTGTTCGAAAGATCCGGTTTCACCAGATCCTGCCAGCCGGAGGTCTTGGGGTGGCCTTTGGCGCCGGCGGCCCGGAGGGCGGGGGCAGCCGCGAACATGAGGCCGCACAGGACGGTGAGGATGGTTTGCTTCGACAGGAAGGGGTTCATGCCGGAAGCGTCGCACGTTTTTTCGCGCTCACAAGTGGAAAGGAGGGCCGCGGCGGCGTCCGGGCGTGTGCCTGGTCGGTTCGGGTCCGGGCGGCGGAGCCCGGCAGTCCGTCCACCGCGGAAGTGTCACGTAATACGTGACACTATCACGAGGCGGGTGGCGGGGAAGGGCAGGGGGAGGGCGCGGGCGGACTAACGCGACACGTGCACCGTGCCGGCGGGGTGGCGAATCGTCAGCACCTGGGTCTTCGGGTCATAGAACCAGCCGTCGCCGACGGCGCTGGCCTCGTGCGCGCGCAGCGGCTGACCGGCGAGCCGCACGCGTTGCGGCACGAAGCTGAGTTTCATCACGATCCGCCCGGGCGTGAGGCTCGCGTACTGCACGAGGCCTGGCCCGTAGTGCACCTCCCGCAGCGCCGTAGAGGCGCCGAGGATGTGATCCTGGCCCGCGGGCGCCAGTTCGGGGAAGGCGGCCATACACTCGAGCAGGTGGCACACCGTGTAGAGGTGCTGCGAATACCAGTTGGGCCGGCCGGCGTCCTGGTTGCTCTGGCGGCGCACGTCGTAGAAGAACGTGCGGAACAGTCCCGTCTCCGCCTGCATGTAGGTGACGGCATTGAGGCCGGAGAGCGCCCGGCCCTTCACGGCTTCGTCTCCCGTGGCCAGAAAGAGGTCGGACAATGCGAGGCAATAGCGCGCCGTATGCCCCGGCATGATATGGGCGAAGGTCGCCTGCTCCGCCACCGCGGGAGCGGGCGTGGCCGCGTGTCCGGTCGTGTGCACAAGCTTCGCCTCCATCTGCCGGAGCACCCGACGGCCCATCTCGATGAACTCGGGCCGTTCCCGGGCGTGCTGAAACAAGTAGTCGGCGGTGAAGCTCATCGGCTCCGCCGAAAGGTGGTCGCTGCCTTTTGGCCGGATATCCTCGTGATAGGTGCCCCACTTTCCCTGCTCCACGTTCCGGGTGATGACACAGCGCACGGCACCGTCGCGCGCGCGGCGATACGCGGCTTGATCGTCGTGGCGCAGCAGGCGCTCGAAGAACTCGGCAAAGAACACGGGGGCGCCGCCGACATCCTCGTAGACGCTGCCGTCCTCGGGCACGGTGCGGAAGGGCCAGCTCCCGTCATCGCGCTGGCGGGGCACGAGAGCATCGGCGATCTGGCGGGCGGCGTCGAGGTAGCGGGGGTCGGCGGTCGCCTCGTACACGCCGAGATAGCCGGCGCCGAGGAAGGCGGCCTTGTCGGGTTCAATACTGTTCTTGTCCTGGTTGCCGGTGGGCTTGCCGTTCTGGAACGTTGAATACGGCAGGTGGGGGTAGGCGGCGCCGGCGGGGGTCGAATGGGCGATGTTCCAGTCGGCGAGGTCGCGCGCGCGCCGGAGCCATTCGCTTTCGCCCGTGTAGGCGTAGTACCGCAGGAAAGTGCGGATGAAGTAGGCGTGCTGGCGCGCCGGGTACAGCAGCGGCCGCGGGGCGCGCGAGCCATCGGCCTGCACGAACGCGCTGGAAAAATAGCCCGCGAGATCGCCGTCGATCCGGCCGGGCCCATACGCCCCGTCGGCTTTCTTGAGAAACTGCATCGCATCGACGATCGCCTCCGCCACCGGGCGGCGCGGCTGGACCAGGCCATCGACCACCCGGACGGTCGGAGGTGGCGTTGCCTCGCCGGCCGCCAACAGAGCGGCCGTGGCGAAACCAAAGAAAGTCGCGAGGATGGAGCGCACGAGGCGTGGGCGGACGGATGCGGACGGTGGTGGGCGACGGAGCGGGCGCGATGTCGATGGCAGCATGGAGTGAGAGGGACGTCTGGAGGGAGCCAAGCGTTTCCGAGGTGCATTGCAACCGGCGGGTGGGGGCGCGGCGGCGCAAGGGTGCATCTCCAAGTTGACGGCGGCCTTGAGCCCGGTCTTGTCAGCAGCGCCAGTCTTCGACTGGCGCCCGCCGGTCAGAGACGCGGCGCTACGCCCCGAGGCGGCACCGCCAATCGACCGATGCGCCCGCGGCGCAAAATGATTGGCCTTGGGCGCGGCGGTGGCAGGGCCCACGGGGGTTCTTTCCGAACGCACCGGCCTTCCGAGATCAGGGTGGTTGCCTTGCACGTCCAGGTGCCGGTCGGGCCGCTTTCGGGTCCGGTGAAATTTGTGCCGCGCCGGGGTATTATCCGCTCGCGTCGGGCGCGCATCGGCGCACAGGTTGCGCGCGACCGTTCCGTTCGCTGTGCGCCCGCTGCCCCCACCTTCCGCATCGAGTCCCGGTATTCCCGCTGAGGGGGTGCTGCCGGATGAGCTCTCTCCCTGGTCGGCCGTGCAGGCGTCGAAATGGTTTACCGATGAGGTCTATCCGCACGAGCCGCAGCTTCGCGCCTTCCTGCACCGCCAATTTCCGACGCTGCGCGATACCGACGATCTCGTGCAGGAATCGTACCTCAGGATCCTTCGCGCCCGTCGCGCCGGTCGGATCCGTTCGGTGAAGAGCTACCTCTTCGGCATCGCCCGCAATGCGGCCTTGTCCCTCTTTCGACGCAAACGAACCACGCATGAGATTTCCGTAGGCGATCTCAGCAACTTCGACGTCTTGGAAGATAATGCAGATGTGGTCGCCGCCGTCGGCTCCCGGGAGGAAATTGGGCTGGTGGTCGAGGCCATGGACCGCCTGCCCGAGCGCTGTCGGGCGGTGCTCATGCTCTGGGCGCTCGAAGGCTTGTCGCGGGACGAAATCGCGGTGCAACTCGTGATCTCCGAGCATACGGTGCGTGCGCAACTGGCCAAGGGCGTGAAACGTTGCGGCAAGTATCTGCGGGAGCAGGGCCTCTTCGAGGAAAGATCATGAAGACCTCCGACTCATCCGGGAAACCTGCCGGCGGTTCGGGCGACGCGGCCGATTGGGCGATCCGCCGGGCGGTCGGTCTTACTGGGGCGGAGGAGACTGAGTTGCGTTGCTGGCTCGAGTCGGATTCCGATCACGTTGCCGCCCTGGAAGAGGCCGAAAAGACCGTCGGCTTGATCCGCCGTCCCCGGGAGATCGGTGCCGCGGGAGTCGTATTGCGCGAATTGCGCGGGCGGCAGCAGGCCCGGCGGCAGCGCCGGCGCGTCACGGCTGGCGCGGTCGTGGGACTGGCGGCGGTCGCGGCGGTGGCTTTCCTCCCGGATTTTTCCGCCAAGCAATCGGCGGGGCCGGCGGCCCCAATCACCGTGGTTGTTCGGCCGGATCGCCGGACGCTGCCGGATGGATCGGTGGTTCAACTCAACGCCGGCGCGGAGATCCGCGTCGAGTTCACTCCGGGATGGCGAAGGGTCGAACTCGTCCGGGGCGAGGCGCTCTTTTCGATTACGTCCGATGCCGCGCGACCATTTGTCGTCACGGCATCGGCGGTGGAGGTTCGCGCCGTGGGCACAAAATTTTCCGTCCGGCACGCCGCAACCGACGTCGACGTGCTCGTCACGGAAGGTCGCGTGGCGGTCGCGCGCACGGGACCATCCCTTGCTGCGGCCGGCGCCGCGTCCGCGCCGATCGGGTCGCATGAACCAATCTACGTCGGAGCCGGCAGCCGCGTCAGCCTGCCGGTCGATGGTACGCTGGCAACGTGGATCCCGATCCGACGGGTTTCGCCGGCGGAGATCGCCGGCGCGTTGGCCTGGCGGGCGAATCGGATCGAGTTCACGGGTACGTCGCTAGGTGAGGCGGTGGCGCTCTTCAACGACGGAGGCGTGACGCAGGTGGCGCTCGCTGAACCATCGCTGGCCACCCTGCGTATCAGCGGCATTTTTTGGAAGGATGACCCCGAGGCGTTTGCCCGGTTGATCGAGATGAGCCTCGGTCTGGTGGTGGAGTGTCCAACTCCGCATCGCATCGTGTTGCGTCGTTCGCGATGAGGGCGCGGCGGCGGTGCCGGCCCGCAACTCCGAGGTTCATGGCGGGGAAAGAGAATTTCGTCATTTCCGTAATCAATTTACCGGGTTGGTCGCATCTTGAAGGGTAGTGACTCGGTTTCCCTCCCTTTGGAAACCGAGGCGAACAACCTCAACACCGTTTCGTGATGCCCCCTCGTTTCTCCCTGCCTGCGCGCGGACATGCCGTCCGCCGGTTCGCCCTGGTCTGCCTGGCTGGCGCTCTGGTCCTGATCGCCTCGGCCCAATCCACGCTTGAATCCGCCCGGCGGAATTATGATGTGCCCGGCGGCGACGCGGAAAAGTCGCTCAAGCTGTTTTCCGTGCAATCGGGCCGCGGAGTGATTTTCTCGACCGATGGGTTGAAGGGCCTCCAGACGAATGCGGTGGCGGGCAGCTTCACCGCCCGGGAGGCATTGGATCGGATGGTCGCCGACACCGGGTTGGTGGTGGGGGTGGAGGCGAAGACCGGAGCCTTTGCGGTAAGGAGAGGACCTGCCGACCCAAAAGGAGAAAGGGCGGAACGGGCAACACCGCCCGCCCGCCCGTCAAGTCCGCCGACCGCTGAACGGGAAAGCCGGCCGGGCGACGTTGGCGGCGAGCCGGTCACCCTGAGCCCGTTCACGGTCAACGCCGAGGCCGACACGGGTTACGCCGCCAACAGCACCCTGGCAGGGAGCCGCTTCAAGACGGATTTGAAGGACACCGCCGCCTCGATCTCGGTGCTGACGGCGGATTTCCTCAGCGACGTGGGGGCAAACAACCTCGAGGAGGCGCTGCGTTACTCCACCAGCGCCCAGCTCGACATCTCCGATGCCGGCTCGGACGGCGCGACCCCCAATGGCAACAGCTACCAGGGGGGACCCGCCTCGTTCCGCGTCCGGGGCCAGCCCACGACCCAGGCCCGAAACTTCTTTAACCTGAGGATTCAGACGGACAACTATAACGTGGAACGGATCGAGGACTCCCGCGGACCCAATTCGGTGCTCTTCGGTTTCGGCGCGCCGGGTGGCATCCTGAACATCTCCACGAAACAACCCGGCCTCACGCGCTCGTTCAAGCAGGCGGCCGGCCAGATCGGATCCTTCGCTTCGCATCGCGAAGCGGTCGACGTCAACGAGGTCCTGCAGGCGGGCCGACTCGCGGTGCGTCTGAACGCGGTGTACGAGCAGTCGAACAAGTTTCAGGAGTACGCCTTCAATCGCGACCGCCGCTTCGATCTGGCGGTGAAGTTCCAGGCGACGCCCACGCTGCAGTTCCGCGCGGAATACGAGCGCGGGCTGATCAAGGAAAACAAGGCGCGGCCGTTCACGATGCTCGACGGCGGCATCCTGCGCTGGCACCAGGTGGGTGCGCCGACCTTTCCCACCGCGATCGCCACCAACACGGCCCTCAGCATCACGCGGCTGGGCTCCGCCCGGCGGGTCACCTACATCGGCAATACGGGCCAGGTCATCGAGGCGGGCACCACGCTGGTCACCACCGACACGAACCTCGCGATCCGCGACCGCGGAGTGGCGAGCCCGACCATCAACTACGGCGGTCCGGGACAAATCAACTCGACCGCAGCGAACGACGTGTCCGCGTTGGTGGAAAAGAGACTGGGGCGGCGCACCTTCGTTGAGTTGGGTTTCAACCACCAGGATCAGGGCGTCGCACGGTACAACCCCGGCCAGACCAACCTGAAAATCTGGGGCGACCCCAATCAGATCCTCCGCACCGGGCAGGCTAATCCGTATGTGGGCCAGATGTTCCTCGAAACCTCCAGCAACGACTGGGAGCGCAACACCTCGTACGTGCGCTCGGACCTGTTTCGTGGCACGATCTCAACGGAATTCGATGCGGGCCGCTGGGGCGATTACCGGCTCGCCGTCCTGGGTGAGCATGACGATCGGGCCAACGTGGTCGTGAGCCAGCGCGAGGTCTGGGCGGGCCGACCGTTCAACACCGATCCGGAAAATGCCGCCAACCAGGTCCGCCGCCGCAACTATGTGACGCCGGGAGAGTGGGACACCTATTTTATCAACAGTCCGCTGACCACGGGGCTCATCCGGGGGGCGGTCGACCCGATCACCGGCCGGACGCTGGACTCGACCTGGGTGACCCGAAGCCAGAGCCAGCAGGACGACCCCGCAAAGCAAACGAGCGCCCTGGTGGCCGGGCAGGCGCGCTTTCTGGGCGGCCGGCTGGTGGTCAGCGGTGGCTCCCGCTACGATAAGTTGAATATCCTCGATCGGACGGCACAACGCGATCCCGTGACCAACGAGTGGTCGATTGCCTACGCCACCGAGGCGCGGGTCGAGCGGGAAGCCCGCAACCAGTCCTTCGGGGTGGTGGGGCATGTGACGGATCAAATTTCGCTGCATTACAACCGGGCCAACAACCAGGGACTGGGCGGCAGCCAACGGATCATCGACATCGGCAATCTCAACGGCCCGGTGCTGACCGCGCCCAATTCGGAGGGGCAGGGCCAGGACTATGGCGTGACTCTCGCCTTGTGGGACGGAAGAATACAGTTGCGGGCGGTGCGGTACACCACCGAGGCAAAGAATCTGGTCGATTCGTTCAGTCCCACGGGCATCGGTCCCGACAAGGTTGCCGCCACGATCCTGGGCACGTTGCGGACCGCCGGCCTCGTCACCCAGGCCGTCGCGGACGCCCGCACGCCCAACTCCAGCGGCGTGGTTTACGACTTCGAGTCGAAGGGGTACGAATTCAACCTCACGGTCAACCCGACGAAGAACTGGCGGTGCCAGGCCAACTACTCGTACACCGATTCACACGAGGCGGATTTCGGCCGGGAGATCAGGGCCTGGATGGACTCGGAGATCGCCTTCTGGCGGAGTTTCAATCGCGGCAATCTCATCACCAGCGGCAGCACTACGATCGAACAGGCGATTGCCTTCATGCTCGATGGTTTCAACACCGAAGCGAATCTCGCGAACATCGGCGAGCGGGGCCTGCGCAAACACAAAGTGAACGTCTTTACGCGCTACGATCTCCCGTGGGAACGGCTGAAGGGCGCGTACGTCGGGGCCGGTTACATCCACCAAAGCAAGCCTTTGGCCGGCACCGACTCCACCAACACCCTCGGCTTTTTCGGCAACTCGTATTGGCGGGCGGATCTGATGGCCGGCTACAAGTTTCCGAAGGCCGCGCTGAAAAAGGTGGGACGATTTGTCCAGGGGCTGACCCTCCAGCTCAACATGGCCAACGTGTTTGATGACGACGATCCGCTGGTGACCCGCATCCAGCCCGATGGCGTCACGGTGCTGCGTGCCGTCGTGCAGGCTCCGCGCACGTGGCGCCTGCAGGCCAAGGTGGACTTCTGAGCCGGCAACCTTGGCCGCGTGGCTCCCGTAGTGGTCGTGGAGGCAAGGACGATGGCGCGTGATCCAAGTTCAAGGAGTTGCGCCGGCGTGCCGGGAGGTTCTTCTCAGTCCATGTCTCGATTCTCGTTTCGCCGTCTTGTGCGCGGGTGGTTGCTGCTGACCGTTCTTGGCGCCGTCTTCCGCGCCGCCGATCTCGACCTGCCGCCGCCGGGGGCCTTCACCATCGTCGTCATCCCCGACTCGCAGGGATATTTCGGTCGGGACACCAAGGCGACCCCGCAGAGCACCGCGCCGCTGACGAATCCCGTCTTCGCGCACCACCTCCAATGGCTCGGGGAGAGCGTCGGGCCGCAGCACATCGTCTTCGTGAGCCATGTGGGCGACATCGTCGACAAGAACAACGACGAGCAATGGCAGTTGGCCCGCCAGAACCTCGATGGGCTCTTCGGCCTCGTGCCGTTCGGGCTCGTGGTCGGCAACCACGACTTGAAGACGAGCGGCGACGCGTCCCTCTTCCAGAAATATTTCCCGGCGGAACGGTTCCGGAAATACGAATGGTATGGCGGCGGTTTCGAGCCGCGCGGGCCGGATCAGGCGCAGTTCGGCAACAACGTGAACAGCTACCAGCTCTTCGCGGCCGGGGGCATGGACTTCGTGTTTCTCCACCTGGAGTGCAATGCGCCCGACCCGGTGCTGGCTTGGGCGGATCAGGTGCTGACCCGCTACCAGGGTCGCCGCGCGCTGATCAGCACCCACATGGATCTCGGCATTCGCGACAAGCCCAAGGATCAGGAGGGCTTCATTTCCGATCCCAAGGGCCGCATGGCCTGGAGCAAGGTCCACGGCGCCCGGGGCAACCCGCCGCAGCAGATGTGGGACAAACTCTACCGGAAGCATGCGAACCTCGGGTTCATCTTCAGCGGCGATCAGAGCCGGGTCACGGCCATGCGCCTTTCACTGCCCGGCGATCACGGCAATATCGTGCATGCCTTGTTGTCGGACTACATGTCGGCCGGCCCGCTGCGGCTCTACCGGTTTCTCCCGCGCGACAACAAAGTCCAGGTCATCACCTACGACACTACCAGGCGGGAGCTGGTGGATCGCATGGTGTATGTGCCGGCCCGGACCGAGCACCAGTTCTTGCTGGATTATCCGATGTCACCCGCTTCTGCCGCGCGCTGACCCGGCAGCGTCGGAGCCCCGTGCGCGACCCCGCCGTCCCGGGTTCTTGCTCGTCGCGCGAGGGGCGGAACTTTCAGTCCCATGCACGCCGCGCTTCCCGCGGACGGTGCATCATGAAAACCCGATTGATCCTTGCCCTCTCGACCATGGCCCTCCTGCGCTCTCGAACCTGGGCGCCGCCAACTTCGGCGACGACAGCACGTTCCTCAAGCAACACACCGAGTTGATTGTCCTCTCGGCGAACAAGGGACAATCGAAGGTCGCGGTGGCCCCCGGTTGGCAGGGCCGCGTGATGACCAGCAGCGCGCAGGGCAACGACGGTCACAGCTTCGGCTGGATCAACCGCGAGTTGATCGCTTCCGGCAAACTGCAGCCCCACATGAACGCTTTCGGCGGCGAGGATCGCTTCTGGCTCGGTCCCGAGGGCGGGCAATGCTCCATCTTCTTCGCCCCGGGGGGCCAAGTTCGACCTCGAACACTGGTTCACGCCGGCCGCCCTGGATACGGAGCCGTTTGAAGTGGTCAGCCAGCGCACCGATCGGGTGGTCTGCCGCCGATCGATCCACCTGAACAATTATTCCGGCACCGCCCTGGATCTCGAGGTGAACCGTGAGGTGCGGTTGCTGCCCACCGCCGAGGCCCTGCGCGGGATCGGGGCCGAATTGCCGGACGGACTCAACGCGGTGGCGTTCGAATCGGTGAACACCGTCAAGAACACCGGCCAAGCCCCGTGGACGAAGACGACCGGCCTGCTGTCGGTTTGGATTCTGGGCATGTACAACGCCTCGGCCCAGTCCACCGTGATCATCCCGTTTGAAAAAGGGACGGTGGCGGAGCGGGGCCCGGTGGTGAACGACACCTACTTCGGCAAGGTGCCCGCCGATCGCCTGATCGTGAAGGACGGTGTCCTCTATTTCCGGGCCGACGCCGCTTTCCGCAGCAAGATCGGCCTTCCGCCGCGGCGCGCCCGCCCGGTGCTCGGCAGCTACGACCGCACCTCCCGCACGCTCACGCTGGTCTCCTTCACGCTGCCCGTCGGCGCGACCGACTACGTGAATTCCATGTGGGAGATTCAGCCGGAGCCCTTTGCCGGGGATGTCGTGAACAGCTACAACGACGGTCCGCCCGCGCCCGGCGCGAAGCAGATGGGGCAGTTCTTCGAACTGGAAAGCTCGTCGCCGGCGCTCGCGCTGGCCCCGGGCGCTTCCGCGTCCCATGCGCATCGCACGATTCACCTGCAGGGCGACGAGGTGAAGCTCGATCGCCGCGCGCGCGCCGTCCTGGGCGTGAGCCTCGCGGAGATCAAGGGCGCCTTCGGCGGATAGATCCCCCGCCATTGTCCTTTGGATTTTGGGTAGAGCGCGGACATCGCTCCGTGCCGGAAAAGATCGAAGGAAAATCACGCGGCAACTGCGGCGGCGAAGGGACTCGCCGCCCCACCCATGGGACGTGGATGGAAAGTCCAAAGGTCAAAGGATGTTGGTAGTAATAATCACGCAGAATGCTCGGGAAACAGGGCGGCCAGCCCCGGGGCCGACGCCGCGCAGACGCCGCGTTCCGTGATCAGTCCCGTGACCAGGCGCGCGGGCGTGACATCGAAGGCGGGGTTGGCGGCCGGGCTGCCCTCGGGCAGGAGCGCAATGGTGGCCACGGAACCGTCGGGCAGGCGGCCGGCGAGATGGGAGAGTTCGCGCGCGGAGCGTTCCTCGATCGGAATTTCGCGCAAGCCATCCCGGAGCGACCAGTCGATGCTCGGCGAGGGCGCGGCCACGTAGAACGGCACGCCGTTGTCATGCGCGGCGAGGGCCTTCAGGTAGGTGCCGATCTTGTTGCAGACGTCGCCGGTCGCGGTGGTGCGGTCGGTGCCGACGATCACCAGATCGACCTGACCGTGTTGCATCAGGTGACCGCCGGCGTTGTCGGCGATGACGGTATGGGGCACGCCGTGATTGAGCAGCTCCCACGCGGTGAGGCTGGCGCCCTGGTTGCGCGGCCGGGTCTCGTCGACCCACACGTGCACGGGAATGCCCGCGTCGTGCGCGGCGTAAATTGGAGCGGTGGCCGTGCCCACGTCGACGGTGGCGAGCCAGCCGGCATTGCAGTGCGTGAGGAGGTTGACGCGTTCCCCGGGGGCCTGGCGGGCGGCGACCGCGCGGATGAGCGGCAACCCGGCAACCCCCATGCCCCGGTTGAGCGCGATGTCTTCGTCGCAGATTTCGAGGGCGAGTTGCCGGGTGGCGGCGGCGCGGGCGGACGAGTCGAGCGGGGAGACGCGGGCGCGCACGCGGTCGAGCGCCCAGCGGAGATTCACCGCGGTGGGCCGGGTGGCGAGCAGGGTGGCGTGGGCGTGCGCCAGGGCGGCATCGGAGGCGTCGGCCCGCAGCGCGAGCCACAGGCCCCAGGCGGCAGTGGCGCCAATCAGGGGCGCGCCGCGCACGAGCATCGCGCGGATGGCATGGGCCGCGTCGTCGAGCGTGGCGAGGCGCGCGGTGACGAAGGCGTGCGGCAGGCGGGTCTGGTCGATGATCTCGACGGCGACGCCGTCGGCGGCGGGCCAGATGGTGCGGGTGGGACGGCCGGCGACATTCATGGAGAGGATTGGCCTGGTGGGCGGGGTGCCCTCACCCCGCGGGAAGGTCGGAAATCTTGAAATCGGGCATCGGGCATCTGAAATCTGGAATTGCCGGAGCAAGACCGTCGCGAGGCAGAGGGGCCATCTTCGAAAATTCCGTGGGGTGTTTGAAATTCCCAGATGGCTGATGACCGATGACCGATTTCAAGATCGTCAGAACGCCAGGGCACGCCCAATGGCGTCGGCGGTGCGGAGATCTGCGTCCAAGCGATCACCGATTCAACGCGGCGCGCAGGATCGGCTCCATCACATCCGACTGGCGCATGAAGCCGAGATCGCTGGCGTGCGAACCGTCGGTGGCGCCGTCGGCATCGGTGCCGTACAGGGCGTCGCCGGGGATGTAGGAGAGGTATTTCACGCCTTCCTGCTGCAGGGCGGCGTAGACCTCGCGGAGGGCGGCGTGGTTGTCGTCGTGAAACTTGTTTCGCGCCGGCTGGATCCAGGAATTGGTGTTGCGCCGATCCTCGACGAGGACGATGGGGGTGTCCGGTTTGGCGGCACGCAATTGCCGGACGAGCGGGGCGCATTTTTCGCGCACGCTGGCGGCGTTCATGTTGGGCAGGCAGTCGATGACGTAGACGGCGGCGTCGATCTGGGTGAGGTAGTCGCCGACGGCGGCATCCATGCGGCCGTTGCCGGAGAAGCCGAGATTCACGACGGGCCCATCGAAGCGGCGGCCGAGAATCGCGGTGTGCACCATGCCCGGGCGTGAGGCGCAGGCGCCGTGGGTGATGGAGGTGCCGTAGAAGACGATCGGCTTCGCGCGCGGGGCCAGGCCCTCGAACCTGGCGCCCTGGGGCACGCCGATCTCGAGCGACTCGATGCCGTTGTAGAGCGGGAGATAGGCGGCGTATTCGCGGAAGCCGGGCGCGAGGTCCTTGACGAGTTCGGCGCGCACCTCCTGCTTGGCCGGTTTCGCGACCTGCACCCAGCGCCAGTGGCCGGAGGCATCGCGCGCGTAGAGGTCGACGCCGCTGACCCCGGTCGCCGGCATGTGCGGCATCGCGAGGCGATCCTTGAGCAGCTTGTAATGGACGTGAATCGAGGAGGCGTCGGTCTGGAAACGGACCATCATGCCCGCACTGTCGCGGCTGAGATTCCACACTGCGGAGGTCACGGTCTCCTGCGCCTTGGCCGGGAGACGGTCGAACCAACGCAGGCGGGGTTGGTCGGTCCATTCCCGCCCCTCGGCTCCCCAGGTGGTGACATCGTGCCAGTCGAGATTGGCGGCCGCGGCCTGATTGACGCCCATCGCGGGGTCGAGCTTCGAGACATCGGCGGACTTGGGGGCGGGCCGGGCGGCGAAGGCGAGCGTGAGGCCAACGAAGAGGGGCAGGGAACGCAGGACGAGGTGCATGGGCTTCTTTAAGCCGCGCCAGCCGGCCGGCGGCAAGGCGTGAAACGTGCCGGAGGCACCCGCGAACCACGGAATTGCACAGGAGAACGAACCGAGGTCGAGCCGAGGATGACCGGAGCGCCGATCCCTGGATTCCCCAAGTCGACGGAGCCCCGACCGAGACCAATCAGCAAGGGAAGGGAAACGACGTGCTCGTTCTCCGTCCGTCCTCGGTTTGACCTCCTGTGCCAACGGATTGGTGCGGCCCACGAAATTGCACAGGAGAACGAACCGAGGTCGAGCCGAGGATGACCGAATCGTCGTCCCTGGATATTGCGTCGTGGAGTCAGGCTGCGCCGCCTTCAACCCCCGCGCGCCCGATCATTTCGTGCCAATCCCCACGAGCGGCGGCAGGCCGATCGCCCCGACGTCGCCGTGCGTCAGGGTCTCCCAGACCATGTGGTTGAGGTCGGCGCCGGTGGGGCGGTTGGTGGGGATGACCTTGGCCATCAGCGGCAAGGTGAGGCCGAGGCGGGTGTGAAAATGGTTGTAGGCGATTTCCCAAGTGGGCTCCTTGGAGAATTCGATCTTGGGCGGGGCCGGGGTGGGATTGGGTGCGAGGAATTGCGCCTGGAATTCCATCGCGGCGACGATGCGTGCGCCCTGTTCGGCGTAGAGATCGAGGCCCTGCTGGCGGGCGGTCTCGGCGCCGTTGACGAGCGAGGCGAACGTCATGTTGGCGTGGTGAGGATCGCGCGCCGTCTCCTGCAGCACGCCGTCGACGAAGGGCGGGAAGATGCCCTTGTTGCTCCACGGGGCGGAGTTGGGCAGGCCGCTCGGCGGGGGCAGCGGGGTGGGGCCGTCGGACTGCAAATAGATGACGCAGGGGGCGCGGCCCCGCCACATGCGTACGCCCTGGGCGAAAAGAATGCGGTCGTCGTTGAAGACGCCGATGCCCAGGAGGCCCTCGGCCATCGCGAGTTCCTTGTTGCCGTTTTCGTCGTATCCGTTGATCAGCGACGGCACGTACTGCGTTGTGAGCATGGTTTGGAAGCGCGCGATGTCCTCCTTGGCCCAGCCCTCGAAGGTGTAGCGGATGATTTCGGCGGCGCGCGGCCAGACCGAAGCGGCCCAGGCGGCCTGGACGGGCCCGTTGTTGTTGAGGTGCCCGCCGGTGAGCGTGCCGGACCAGGCGTTCATGATGCGAATGGCGTTGCGCGCGTAGTGCTCGTTGCCGGTGACGATCCACGCGAGGGCCTGCGAGTAGGCGGCGGTGGCGTCGCGGCGTTCGTCCTTGCAGCCGAGATCGGGGCGCGAGTTCGGGCCGCATTCGACGGTGGCGCGGGGGCTCGGGGTGTAGTTGAGATCGGCGAGGGGACTCGCGAGCAGGGCGGCGAACGCGGTCTGCTGCGGTTCCGTCCCTGCGGCCACGCGCTGCTTGATCAGGTCGAGTTGCGCCCGGTTGAGGAGGACGCCCGGGTGCAGGAACGGCACGTGGGACGTGTCTTGGAGCGCGAGGGCGGAGGCCGAGAATGTCAGCGCGAGAAAAAACGGGGAGAGGAGGCGCATAAGGAGGGGTCTGAGCAGTTAATAGCCGGGAGCGATTGATTCCGGACATCCCGGCGGGGTGCCGGCAGGGCAGGGTCAAAGTCGTTCTCTCGCCTCGTAGTCTTTCTCTTTCCTCTTTCTCTTAATCTTCTTCTCCCGCGGACAAACCCTGACGAAAGAGAAAGATAAAGAGCAAAGAGAAAGATTGGCCAATCGACTTTGACGCCGCCCTGGGGGTGCCGGGCGCACATCAGTATTTGAGTGTGAGCGGGAATTCTACGGATCGGCGGTTTCCAACCGCCGTTGGGCGCTTGCAAGCGCCCCTCCCGGGATGCATCTCGCTGCCGACAAACCCAGGGGAGATACCGGAAAGAGGCAGCTGATCGGGAGTGGTCGCCTCGTTTCCGGCTTTCCCCATTTCCGGATTCTTGCTTCGCGACCCCCGTGGCCTGTCCCAAAGCCGCGGCCTCGGGCTATTGACTAGTGTCACGTCTCCGTGCGCCCCTCTCCCATGAACCACTCCTCCCGCCGCGATTTCCTCAAGTCCGCCGCCCTGCTGCCCCTGGCCGCCGCTGCGGTTTCCCTCCCGGTGGCCGCCGCCATCGAGCCACCGAAGCGCGTGGGCGGGCCCAACCTCAAGCTCTCGCTCAATGCGTACTCGTTCGCCAAGCTGCTTAACGACCGCCTCCAGGAGCGCGGGCCGGGCCTGAGCCTCGTGGACCTGGCCGAGTTCTGCGCCCAACACAATTTCGACGCGATCGACATCACCGCGTATTATTTTCCCGGTTACCGCGAGCGCACGCTGCCCCCGGACAAATTCGTCTACGAGGTCAAGCGGCGCTGCTTCGAGCTCGGGCTCGCGATCAGCGGCACGGGTACGGGCAACAATTTCACCGTGGCCGACAAGGTGGCGCGGGCGAAGGACGTCGCCTGGGTGAAGCAGGAGGTCGAACTTGCCGCCAAGCTGGGCGCGCCGGTCCTCCGGGTGTTTGCCGACACCCAGATGCGGGCGCAGACGTGGCAGACGGTGTCAAACGGGGCGAGCCGCGACGAGGTGGAGAAATGGATCGCCGACGACATCCGGGACTGCGCCGAACACGGGGCGAAGCATGGCGTGATCATCGGCATCCAGAACCACGGCGATTTCATCAAGACCGCCGCCGATCTCATCAGCCTGATCAAACGCGTCGATACGCCGTGGTGCGGAGCGATCGTCGACACCGGGTATTTCAAGGCGGCGGATCCGTATGCCGAGATTGCCCAGGCAGCGCCCTACGCCGTCAACTGGCAGATCAAGCAGAGCCCGCTCGGGGTTGAGAAGGAGGACGAGGTGCCGACCGACCTCAAGCGACTGCTGAAGATCGTCCGCGCCTCGGGTTATCGCGGCTACCTGCCGATCGAGACGTTGTCGCCGCGCGGCGGCACCGGCCCGGCCTATGATCCCTTCACCGTCGTGCCGAAATTCCTCGCCGAGGTGCGGCAGGCGCTGGCGGAGACGGCGTGAGCGGGGGGGGCCTAACGCACAACCGTATGTTACAGTTAATCCAGCTCGCGCCGTGTCGCGAAGATGTCGGAAATCTTGAAATCGAGAATCGGCCATCGATCATCCGGGAATTGCAAGTGCGGTGGGATTCGCCTCATTGCGTTCAGTCGGGAACACAGCGGTTTGGAAATTCCGAGATTTTAGATGCCCGATGCCCGATTTCACGATTTCCAAGAACGTTTGTTGGCGGCTGCCGCGGTAGGACATTCTCCCATTTCGTCCTCCCGTTGGCCGCTCTGGTTCTGCCCTTGTTCGCGGCGGAGGAAGCCATCGACAGCCGCTTCAAACTGACGCCGTCCCATCCGTTGATGGGCGACTGGCAGGGCACCGCGGGCTTCGTGGCCCAAGTGATGCCGACCGACGACGGGAAACTGCAGGCCAACCTCTTCGCGCAATTCGACCAGCCGGATGCGAAACCGCTCGGCGTCCTCAAAGGGGAGGCCGCCGCTCTGAGGGGCGACGGCTGGAGCGGGGCGATCGCCGGCGGGCATTTTACGGCGGCGAAAGGGGCGGAGCAGTTTGATCTCCAACGGGTGACCCGCCGACCGCCGACCCTCGGGGCGGTGCCGCCGGCGGGCGCCGTGGTGTTGTTCGACGGCAGGAACCTGGACGCGTTTGCGAACAAGAAGGGCAAGGAGTGGCTGGTCGAGGACGGCCCGGCGCCGTGGAAGATCGTCGACGGTGCGCTCGAGGTCGTGCCCGGCACCGGGGGCGGAATCATCACGCATCAGAAATTTGGCGACTGCCGCGTACACGCGGAGTTTCGCACCCTGGGGGCTCCTTCGAACTCGGGCCTCTACCTGCAAACCCGGTACGAGGTGAACATCAACGAGACCTACGGCCAGCTCACCGGCACGCCGAATGGCGGGCTCGACAATTGCACGCCCAAGGGCACGACACCGAAGATCCGCGCGTCGCGGCCGCCCCGGGAGTGGCAGACGCTGGACATCGACTTTCGCGCCCCGCGCTTCGACGCCGCCGGCACCAAGATCGCGGCGGCGCGGGCGACCGTGCGGCTCAACGGCGTGAAGATCTACGACGAACAGGAATTGAACCAGGCGACCGGCGCCGCCGGCCGCCTCGGCGAGGCGCCGACGGGGCCGTTGATGCTGCAGGAGCACGGCATGCCGGTGCAGTTCCGCAATGTGTGGGTGGTGGAGACACCCCGCGCCGGATCGTAGCGATTATTTCGTCAAGTGCCCCGCACGATTTCCGTGAATAATCAGAGGTAAAGTAACCTAATGGGTTACAATGTGAGGTTGGGTTCTTTTCGCTGATCCGTGACCTGGCGAGGCTGCGCCTCAGACCAAGGGACCACGGACCAAGGGACCAAAGGACTGGAAACAAAACTTGACCTGTTCACAACGGATTCGGGCCTTCAAGGACTCTGGTAATACCAGCCCCCGACATCGCGGCGCCGGGGGTTGTCCCAAAATCCGCCGCCTCGTGCTATTTACCATTCACCTATGACCCTCCAACCCTCGTTCCTTCGCTTGTCCTGTCTTGGCACCGCCCTGGCGCTGGCGTCCTGCGCCGTGCCGGCCCTGTCCGCCGCCTCATCCCCGGGGCCCAAGGCCCGCATCTTCGCCGAATTCGACACCAACAAGAACGGCGTGATCGACGGCGATGAGGTGGCCGCGGTCCGGAAGGCGTTTGCCGCGAATCCCAAGGGGCAGTTTGCGTCCTACGACAAGAACGCCGACGGCAAGCTCGACGACGCCGAGATCGCTGCGATCAAGCCACCCGGCCAGGGCGGCACCAAGGGCGGCAAGAAGTCGGGCGAAAAGAAGAAGTAAGGCACGCTGCAACCCCTGCCACCATGAACACGCACCGGTCCCTTTCGCACCTTTCCCTCGCCGCGTTTATCGCCGCGCTGGCCCTTGGCGGGCCGCGGTCGGCGGTCTCCGCCGCGACCCCCAGCGCTCCGGCGGGCGGTGATACCGTCCTGCTGTCGGAGTTCACCGTCTCCGAGAAGTCCCTCTCCGGCTACATCGCGTCGGAGAGTGTCACCGGCACCCGCGTGGCCACGCCGATCCTGGATCTGCCGTTCAGCGTCAGCGTGATCACGAGCGAGTTCATGAACGACTTCGACTTCTTCGATCTCGCGGACGACCTCGCTTACACGGCCAACCTCAATGCGGTCGACACCCAGGGCAACTCCAACCTGCGCGGCTACGGTGCGACGTTCACGCTGCGCAACGGCTTCTACCGGCTCGGCCTCAACGATCGCGTCAACACCGACCGCATCGAGGTCATCAAGGGCCCCAACGCCGCGATCTATGGCTCCACCTCGCCCGCGGGCCTGATCAACTTCGTCACCAAGCGGCCGCGGCTCGATGCCAGCTCCCAGCGGCTCACGCTCACTGCCGGCAGCCTGGACATGCGGCGCGCCGAAATGAGCGTCAACACGCCGCTCGGCACGCTCGGTGGGGTGCAGTTTGCGCAGCTCTTCAACGCGGAGGGCACCAACGTGGGCTCGGAGACCACCTACGCCAGCACCCGCAACCGACTGGTCGACTACAACCTCCTGGCCAAGTTCAAGGACGGCAGCACGCTGGTCTTCGAGGTCGAGTGGTCCAAACGGAAGGCGGTCAACGCCACGTCGGATACGCCGTTTGAATACGACACGGCCAAGCGGCTCTACTCTTCCGTCCAACGCCGGGACCTGGCGCATTTCAGCCAGGGCGGCCCCGACTCCGTGCAGAACCGCGAGCTGACCTCGGCCTACCTGACTTACGACAAGCGTTACAACCAGGTGTGGTCCACCCACGCTGGCGCCTACACGTACGCCCGTCATGCCTTCAACTTCAACAGCGGCTCGAGCGACCAGTTTGATCCGAAGACCGGTCGCTTCGGGCGCGGCAACGTCATCACCGACCCGCTCAACGAGGATGGCGGCGGGGTGCAGGTCGACACGCTGGCCGATTACACGGCCTTCAACGGCAAGGTGCGAAACAAGACCCTGCTCACCCTCGATTACTCGCAAAACTGGCGCTACCGCGAGCAGCGCAGCCCCAACAGCCGCGTCTGGCCGATCAACGGGGTGCTGCTGGCGAACCCCGACTATTCGCTGCCGCCGCGCTGGGCTTTCAACGTCGTCACCCGCCGCGACAAGGTGCGCTGGGATGTCCAGGGTTTCCTGCTCCGGCAGCAGTCCACGTTCTTCGACGGCCGGTTGCTGGCGTTTGCGAGCCTGCGCCGTGACGCGGTGACCTACAACTTCAACTTCGGCGACCAATACAATCGCGCGGGCGGGGCACTCTCGAAGGCCGGCGAATCGTCGCACTACACGGATACCGCCTGGTCGCCCAGCCTCGGCCTGAACTTCAAGGCGACGTCGAACATTTCGTTTTACTCCAGCCACAGTACCTCGTTCTCCCCCTCCGGCCAGGTGGCGAAGCTCGGCGACCCGCACCTCGAGAACGAGACCTCCGTGGGCTGGGACTACGGCATCAAGGCCTCCTACCTCAAGGACACCCTCGTGTTCACCCTCGGCGGGTTCTACATCGATCGCAATGGGGTGAAGACCACGCAGCGTGATCCTGTGACCGGCCTCAACGAGACGGTGGCCGCCGGCAAGCAGCTCACCCGGGGCGGCGAGTTCGAGGGTTCCTGGCGCATCAGCCAGGAACTGGTCGTCACGGCCAGTTACGGCTTCGTGAACGCACGCATCCTCTACAACGGCAACGCCGCCACCGACATCGGTCGCCGGCCCGCCGGCGTGCCCCTGGACCAGGGCAGCGTGGCGTGGAAATACACCTTCGTTCGCGGCGCCCTCAAGGGGCTCTCGTGGAACACCGGCGTGACCTACTCCGGCCTGTCGTATCCCAACTCGACCGCGGCGCTCACCGATGGGCGGCGCAACGTCGTGGCGGCGAGCTACACCCTGGTCAACTCCGGGCTCACCTATGCCTGGAGCGCCGACTCCAGCCGCACCCGGCAGTCGATCCGGCTCAGCGCCAAAAACCTCTTCGACCGTGAGTACGACACCCAGCGGGGTGGCCTCGGGTCGGGCCGCGGAGTTTTTCTGGCGTATACCGTCAGCCATTGAGTCCAATCACTGTGCGAAATCGAGCGAAGGAAGTGCGGCACGTCGGTGCAGCCGAGAAAGGTGAACCGATCGTCGAACCTGTCTTCGTGGCACGGACCAAGGTCCGGCCCTACAACGTGAGCATGCAGAAAAGCAATTCGTGCAGGGCTGCACCTCGGTGCAGCCGCATGGGACGGACCGTCGTTCTTGACGGTTTCAAGGCGCGGACCAAGGTCCGGCCCTACAACGTGAGCATGCAGAAAAGCAATTCGTGCAGGGCTGCACCTCGGTGCAGCCGCATGGGACTTTGCCTAGCCGCCAGCCGGGTGGCCTCCAGCTGGTCTGGAAAATACCTGGTTGGCGGCGTTCCGGTGAAATGATTCCGTTACCGTCCTCTCTTGATGTCCCTGACTCCGCCTGACGAAGCCGATGCCCGCAAGCGCCTGGTCGCGTTGATCACGCGCCACCAGCGGCAGATCTTCGCGTACATCTACACGCTCGTGCCCGACCGCCACGATGCGGAGGATCTGTTGCAGGAGACGAGCGTGGTCATCTGCGAAAAGTTCGACACTTTCCGGCCGGGCAGCGATTTCGTGGCGTGGGCGTGCCAGATTGCGTGGTGGCGGATCCGGTACGCGCGGCAGAAGTTTGCGCGGGCCAAGGTGGTGTTCGATGACGACGTGTTGGAGGCGGTCGCGCGCAGCGCGGCGGTCATGCGGGAGGAGCTCGACGCGCGACACGAGGCGCTCGCGGGCTGCCTGCAGAAGCTCGCCCCCCGCGATCGGGAGCTGGTGCTCACGCGTTATGAGCCGGGGCGAGGCGTCGCGGAGGCGGCGCAGCGTTCCGGGCGCTCGATGGACGCCGCCTACAAGGCGCTGAATCGCCTGCGGAAATTGCTGCACGATTGCGTCACCGACCAACTCGCCCATCCGGAGGCCCACGCATGAATCTCTCCGATCGTGAAGTCCTCGAGTTAAACGAACTCTGCGGCGCGTTGGTCGACGGCACGCTGAGCGGGGCGCAACGGGAACGCCTCGCGGGCTGGCTGCGGGATTCCGAGGCCGTGCGGCGATATTACGTGCGCGCGCTCGGGCAGTCGGCGAGCCTGCATACTTACGCCGCCGAATTGCACACCGAAGCGCCGGATGCGTCGGCGGCGACCCCGCGAATTCATCGCGCGGTCTTCGGGTGGGGCGCGGCGCTGGCCGCGGCGGCGGCGGTGGTGCTGGGTTTTTGGTTTGGGCCGCAACTCGCGCGGCAGCAGGCGGGCGTGACGGCGGGACGCGCCGATTTTGTGGCGATGGTCAGTGGCGCGAAGGAAGCGCAGTGGAGTGGCGTGGCGCCGCGCCCCGGCGACCGCCTGCACCGCAGCCAGCGCCTCGAACTCGCGGCGGGTTTGGTGGAAATCACCTTCGACTCCGGGGCGCGGGTCGTCCTCGAGGGCCCCGCCTCCCTCGACGTCAATTCCGCGTGGGACGGCACGCTCCGCCGCGGGACGCTCAAGGCCAGCGTGCCGCTGGAGGCGATTGGCTTTCGCATTTCCAATCCTGCGGTTGAGGTCGTGGACCTTGGCACCGAGTTCACGATGATCGCCGACGGCCGGGGCGTCGCCGAAGTGTTCGTCCTCAAAGGCGCCGTCGAGGCGGCACCGCGCGCCGATCTCGAGGCCGAGACCATTCTGCTGCGCGAGAACGAGTCGCGCCGCTTTGCCTCCTCGGGCGTGTCGAGCGTGAGCGACCCGGAAAAGAAATTCGCGCTCTTCGCGGAGCCGCTGGCCCTGGATCGGTTCTCGCCGCTGACGAAGTATGTGCACTGGTCCTTTGACGAAGACGCCGGCGAGACCATCAAGGCGGACTTTGACGGCACGGCGCTGGAGGCGTTCGACGCCCATCTGAATTCCGCGGCCCCGGAAGCGCTGGCGGCGAGCCGGACCGCGGGCCACCAGCGGCAGGCGCTGCGCTTCGACGGGCGGTTCTTTGCGAAGGCGAAGTTCCCCGGCATATCGGGCAGTTCGCCGCGCACGGTGGCGTTTTGGGTGAAGGTGCCGGACGACGCCGTCGCCGATGCGTGGATGCTTTCGTGGGGGACCCAGGTTAAGAAGCTCAGTTCGCGTCCCGTGCAGATCAGTTGGAACCGGCGGCCCGCGGAAGGATCGTTCGGGGCGTTGCGCACGGATTTTGGCGGAGGGTACGCCATTGGCTCGCACGATTTGCGCGACGGGCGCTGGCACCACGTCGCGGTGTACTTCTCGGCGGGTGACGACCCGGCGGCGCCGGTGCAGGTGAAACAATACATCGATGGCCGGCTGGAAAGCAGCACCATCACGCTGACCCCGGGCCGGAGCGGAGGATCGGTGCTGCCCGGCGATGCCGCCCTGATCGACACTGTCTGGCTCGGCTGCCGGCTGACCGGCAAGCGACCGGAGCGTTTTCGCGGGGAAATCGACGAACTCTTCATCGCCGACCGTGGGCTTGAGCCGAATGAGATTGTTTCGCTGATGAACGACAACCGCCTGCCCGTCGCCGGCCTCGCGCAGGCCGTGCCTGGGCCGCGCGCCCCTTCGCCGTGAGTGACGGCGGGTCCAACCTCCCCACCTCCACGGCGGATTTTTGCACGGTCGGTCGCGCGGTAGGAGCGGCTTTATGCCGCGATGGAAATCCGCACGCGCTGAATCGCGGCATAAAGCCGCTCCTACAAGAGGGATGAGACAAGTCATTTTCGGGCCTGTTCGCCGTGCAATAATCCGCCGTACCCACCTCCTTCCTTATGAGATTCCCCGTGCTTCTTTTTGTCGTCGGCCTGATGGCTCCGCCCGTCGCTTTGGCGCAAGCCGCGCCGGTGCGTCCGCGCATCATCGGTATTTCCCACGCCGCGTTTTACGTGAGCGACATGGCCAAGGCGCGGGCCTTCTACGAGGGGTTCCTCGGTTACCAGTCGCCGTTTTCGATTCCGCGCAAGAACCCGCAGGAACAGTTGGTGTGGATCAAGATCAACGACCGGCAGACGATTGAACTCTTCCCCGGCTCCGAAGTCGCGCCGGGGGCTGACCGGCTTTACCATATCGCCGTGGAGACCGACGACGCCGAAGCGATGCGGCTCTACCTGAAGTCCAGGGGCGTGGCGGTGCCCGACAAAGTCGGCGTCGGAAAAATCGGGAACAAGAATTATTTCATCAAGGATCCGAGCGGCAACATCGTGGAGATCGTCGAGTACCTGCCCGCAGGCTGGACGAGGCGCGAAGCGGGAAAGTTCATGGCCGACACGCGCATCTCGACGCGCCTGAGCCACGTCGGCGTGATGATTGCCCAGTTGGACACGGCGTTGAAGTTCTACGTGGACATCCTCGGGTTCAGGGAAATCTGGCGCGGGAGCAAAACCGCCAACGTCCTGAATTGGGTGAACCTGCAGGTGCCCGACGGTCAGGACTACGTCGAATTCATGCTGTACGACAAGTATCCCTCGGTCGACCGCGTGCACACCTTGCAGCACATTTGCCTCGAGGTTCCGGATGTGGCGAAGGCCGGCGCCATCCTCAGTGGTCGCCCGCTGCCCGCCGGCTGCAAGCCGCCGACGGCGATGGCCACCGGAGTGAACGGCAAGCGTCAGATCAATTTTTATGACCCCGACGGCACCCGCGTGGAGGTGATGGAGCCGGCCACGGCCGACGGCAAACCTCGTCCGCCCTCCCAGGCCCGCCCGCCGGTGGGCGAGCCGAAGCCGGTCGCGGTGAAGTAATCAGTCGAGCAACCGGCGGAGGAGAGAGGCCTCTCAGTTCCGGCTGAGCACGGTCTCGGCCTGACCGCGGCTCCGCGACCCGAGGGGGTCCGTGAATTGCTACTTCGGCTGGTCGGCGAATCGCCGGCGGAGCGAGGGGGTCTGCTCGTCTCGAATGGCGATTCACGGACTGACCCATGCGACCGCCCCAAGTCGACGGAGTCCCGACCACGACCAAACAGCCAAGGAAGGGATACGACGTGATCGTCCTCCGTCCGTCCTCGGTTTGAACTCCTGTGTCAACGGATTGGAGCGGCCCACGGCATCGCACAGGAGAACGAACCGAGGTCGAGCCGAGGGGAACCGGATTGTCGATCCCTGGATAATGCGTCGTGGAGTCAGGCTTCGCCGCCTTCAACCCCTGCGCGTCCGATCACTTCGTGCCGGTGCCGACGAGCGGGGGCAGGCCGATCACACCGATGTCGCCGGGCGTCAGCGTTTCCCAGACGATGTGGTTGAGCGCGACCCGAGGGGGTCAGCCCGTGAATTGCTACTTCGGCTGGTCGGCGAATCGCCGGCGGAGCGAGGGGGTCTGCTCGTCTCGAATAGCGATTCACGGACTGAGCCAATGCGACCGCGCGCACCCGCCGCTGCAACGTGCAACAGCCTGACCCCGTCCGACTGGAGTGACCCCGTCCGACTGGAGTCATCGGTCGTTGGTGAGAGTGGCGCCTCAACGATCAACGGGCTTAACTTAGCGCATTCCCGTCCGCCCTCCCAGGCCCGGCCGCCGGTGGGGGAGCCCAAACCGGTCGCGGTGAAGTGATCAGTCGAGCAACCGGCGAAGGAGAGAGGCCTCCCAGTTCCGGCTGAGCACGGTCTCGGCCTGACCGCGACGCAGGACGAGTTCGAACGGCGAGCCGGATGCGGTTTCGTTCCGGCGGAGAAACGTGAATTCACCGGCGGCGCGCCAGACCGGCGCGGGGAAGTTCTCCCCCTCGCCCTTGGCCTTGTCGCTCTCGATTTTCGCGCTGACGTCGGCCACGGTTCCGGTTGCCAGCGTGAGCAGGGCGACGGTGCCATCATCGCTGCCAAACAGCACCTGGCTCTCGTCGGGGCTGACCTCGAAGGCCGAGAGCGACTTGGGAAGTTTTTCAAGTTGGGTGTCCGGAATCAGCGGCATCAGCGGCAGGGACCCGGCCTTCGCGGCGCGGTCCAGCGCGAACAATTGCTCCCGTTCGTTGTCGCCGGCAGCCACCATGGGCAAGGTCAGGACGGTGGCGTTGAAGACCACCCGCCCGTTGCGCAGACAGCGCACGCGACTGCGCGGATGAAAGCTTAGCCGGACGAGATCAGTGGGGCCGGGCGCCAGCCGGATACCGCCACGGGCGTCGAGCAACTCTCGCGTCACGAGGGCGCCGAGGCGCAGGTCGTCGGTCCCGCCGGCGCCGTCGCGGGCCTGGAAGAATACCAGACTTCGGCCGTCGGCGCCCCAGTCGGGATACGCGGAGCTCTGGGTTGCCACCCCGGTCGCGGAGACCGAGGCATCGGTGGGCGCGAGCATCACGCAAGTGCCGTGGTCGGGTTGCAGGCTCAGTTCGACCGGCATCGTAAAGGCAACGGCGTCGCCGCCCGGGGCGGGGCGCAGCGAGTGGATCCCGGGAAGGCCGATCCACAGGGTGGGGCCGATCTCCAGTTTCTCTCCGCGCAGGTGGGCGACGACGATCTCATTCAAGTCGACGGGCTTGTTTTCGTCGTCGCTCTTCCAGTCGGATCCAAATTTCTCCCGCAAGGCGGCGAGGTGATCCGGTTGTTCGCGCAGGTAGATGAGGATACCCGCAAGGTCTTGCCCGATCTCCTCCCCCATACACCGGTCGAAATCCTCCCCGCGGGGAAGAGTCCGAAGTTTGCCCCAGACGGCCTCAGCCTTGGCGGTGAGCAGCTTGGTGCGGGCGGGCCCGAGGGCGGAGGAGACTTCGGCCAAGGTTGCCGCCGACTTGTGGCGGGCGAGTACAAGGCCCTGGGAGTCGGGCAGCCACGCCATGCGGTAGGCACGGGGGACGAGGAGCGGAGAGATCTTTCCGGTGGCCGCGGTGACGTACAGGCCGTCGGCGGTCACGACCGCTGCGTGGCGGCCGTCGGGCGACCAGACGAGGCGTTCCTGGAGGCAGCCCCCGACCGCCAGGGCGAAGGTGAGGATTACACCGGAGCGCGGCAGGGAGGGGTGCACGATAGGTTTTCCGGCTGGAGACTGGCCAACGGCAGACGGGCGCGCCGGACGCACCGCTGCCACTCCGATCAAACGTAGTCCGAATACTTCGGCACGAACATGCGCGCGCGGATGTCGGCGTCGAGGGCGGCGGGCCGCGGGCGATCCGTGAGGCCCGAGCGGTAGGCGTCTTCGGCCACGGCGGTGGCGATGGCGACCGAGACGTCGCGAATCTTGGAGAGGGCCGGGTAGAGGCGGCCCATGGCGATGTCGTCGGCGCTGACGAGCGACGACAGGGTGCGGGCGGCCGTGAGGAACATATGATCGGTCACTTGCCGGGCTTCGCAGGCCAGGACCCCGAGGCCGACGCCGGGGAAGATGTAAACGTTGTTGCCCTGGCCGGGCACGAACGTCTTGCCGCCCAGCGTGACCGGCGGGAACGGGCTGCCGCTGGCGAAGATGGCCCGGCCTTCCGACCAACCGTAGGCGTCTTCAGCGGTGCATTCGGCGCGCGAGGTCGGGTTGGACAGGGCGAAGATGACCGGCCGCTCGTTGAATTCGGCCATGCGTTTGACGATTTCGCGGGTGAAGGTGCGCGGCACACCGGAGGCGCCGATCAGCGCGGTGGGTCGCACCGCCTCGAGCGCTTCGGGCAGCGTGGCGAGGTAGGGGGCATCATGGGCAAACGGCTCTTTGTGGTGCGGCAGCTTGCCCGGGCGGTTGCGCACGAGCAGGCCGTTGGTGTCGACAAACCAGCAGCGGGCCCGGGCCTCGGCCTCGGTCAGGCCTTCGTCGCAGGCGGCAGTGACAAAGAGGCTGGCGATGCCGGTGGAGGCCTCGCCCGCGCCGAGGAAGAGCAGTTTCTGGTCGCGCAGGCGTCCGCCGGTGATGCGCAGGCTGGACAGCAAGCCGGCGAGGGCGACGGCGGCCGTGCCTTGGATGTCATCGTTGAAACTGGGCAGGGTTTCCTGGTAGTCGCCGAGCAGGCGGAAGGCGTTGGTGTTGCCGAAGTCCTCCCATTGGAGGAGCGCCTTGGGGTACGTGGTCTTCACGGCGGTGACGAACTCCTTGAGGAACGCATCGTACTCGGCGCCCCGCACCCGCTTCTGTTTGAGCCCGATGTAGAACTCGTCGTTATGCAGGGCCAGGTTGTCGGTGCCGACATCGAGGGTGATAGGCAGGCAGTAGTAGGGGTGTACGCCGGCGCACGCGGTATAGAGCGAGAGTTTGCCGACCGGGATGCCCATGCCGAGCGCTCCGAGATCGCCGAGGCCGAGGATGCGCTCCCCATCGGTCACGACGATCATGCGCACATCGCTGTGCGGCCAGTGGCTGAGCAACTCGGCGATGTGACCCCGGTCGCGGATACTGATGAAGAGGCCGCGCGCCTGGCTAAAGATGGCGCCGTACTCCAGGCAAGCCTGGCCGACCGTGGGCGTGTAGATGATGGGCACCATCTCCTCCAGATGCTCCTCGATGATCTTGTAGAAGAGGGTCTCGTTGCGGTTCTGGAGGGCGGTGAGGAAGATGTATTTCTCCAACGGGTCGGTCTTCCGGCGAAAGTTGGCCATGAGCCGCTTCACCTGTTCGTCGATGGTGAAGACCCGGGGCGGCAGCAGGCCGCGGAGGCCGAGGGCCTCGCGTTCCGTTTCGTTGAAGGCCGTGCCCTTGTTGAGCAGGGGATTTGTCAGCAGCGCGGTGCCGTGGGGATACATCGGGCCGCCATGGGCATGGAGGCCGCCGTCGGAAGGAGAGGAGCGCATCGGATCAGCATGCGGATTTTGCGGTGGGGTGGCTCAGCAGTTCTTGCCAAAGTTTGCGCAATCGCTGGGAAAAACTCCGGCGCGGCATCGGAGCCCGACGGGTCGGGTCGACGGGTCGGGTCGCGACACTCGACCGACGTCCCAGAATCTGTCGACGATCGCGATGGGAGTGGGTCCGGACGGAGCGCCTCGCCCGGTTTACAGTGGCATTGAGTTCGGTCTTCTCCGTAGCGCCAGTCTTCGACTGGCGTCCGCCGGTCAGAGACGCGGCGATACTTCCGGAGGCATCACCGCCAGACGACAGCTGCGCCCATCCTGACCATCCGGCCCAATTCGGCGACCGGTCGCCGAATTGGAAGGCGCTGCCGCGCCCTTCGGATCAATCCGCTGCCGGTGAGCTTGGATTCGCTGGACGAAGGGACGACGGAAAGATCACCCGCGCCACCTCAGTTCGATTTTGATCGAAGAAGTCGCGCCGTGGCGCCGGCGATCGCACGGAAAACGAACCAGGCGGTCGGGTTGAAGGGCGTCCGACTCAGATTCGATTGTGGCCGAATTCCCGCGTCGATCGAAGCGGATGAGACCTACGTCAGCGTTACACCCCTGGCCTGGGCGGCGCGGAGGAGGGCGTCGGCCATGTCGCTCGGGGTGGTGGCGACCTCGATGCCGCACTCCTGGAAGACGGCGATTTTGGCCGCGGCGGTGTCCTCGGCGCCGCCCACGATGGCCCCGGCGTGCCCCATGCGGCGACCGGCGGGGGCCGTCGCCCCGGCGATGAAGCCGGCCACGGGTTTCCGGCAATTCGCCTTGATCCAGCGCGCGGCCTCGACCTCGGCGTTGCCGCCAATCTCACCAATCATGATGATGCCGTGCGTCTCGGGATCGTCGTTGAAGAGCTTGATCACATCGAGGTGGGAGGTGCCGTTGACGGGATCGCCGCCGATCCCCACGCAGGTGGTCTGGCCAATGTGCTTGGAAGTGAGTTGAAAGACCGCCTCGTAGGTGAGGGTGCCGGAGCGTGACACGACGCCGACGTGGCCCTGCTGGTGAATGTAGCCGGGGGCGATGCCGATGCGGCAGCCGCCCTGGGAGCCTTCCCCGGCACCGGGTGTCACGATCCCGGGGCAATTGGGGCCGAGCAGGCGGGTCTTGCGCCCCTGCATGGCGCGCTTAATCCGGACCATGTCGCGAATCGGGATGCCCTCGGTGATCGCGACGGCGAGATCGAGGTTGGCGTCGACCGCTTCGAGGATGGCGTCGGCCGCGAAGGGCGGGGGCACGAAGATGGCGGATACGGCGGCGCCGGTGGCCTTGGCCGCGTCGGCGACGGAGTTAAAGATCGGAATCTTGTGGCCACCGTGTTCGAAGAACTGGCCACCCTTGCCGGGAGTGACGCCGGCGACGACTTGGGTGCCGTAGTCGAGCGAGAGACGGGTGTGGCGGGCGCCGAATTCGCCGGTAATGCCCTGGATGAGGATCTTGGTGGCGGGAGTGATGAGAATGGCCATGGCGGAAGCAGAGGTCGGTAATCAGTGAACAGTAAGAGTGAGAACGGAGATTAGAAATCAGAGGTCGGAGATCAGAGGTCGGAGATCAAAGATCAGAGGTTGGAGATCGGAAGTCGGAGGAGGGAAGCGATCAGGCTTTGGCCTTGCGCTGGTGGAGGGCGAGATCGTTGCCGTCGGGATCCTTGAGGCCGAGGATGCGGCAGACGGGTGTTTCCATCGGGGCGAAGGACGGAGTGACGCCGGCCGCTTGCAGGCTGGCGAGGGCGGCGTCGAGATCGGCGACTTCCAGCGCGACGCAGCAGCCGCCCCGGCCCTCGGGCGCGTGCAGATTGGACAAGGCGAGGGTGGTGTCGCCAATGTTGTATTCGAGCCACCACTTCCCGGGCTCCAATTCTATCGCCAACGTGTTGCTGAGCCCGAGGACGCCTTCGTAGAAGGCGCGGGTGCGCGGCACGTCGGTGGTGGGAAAGTTGATGAACGCGACTTCCTTGATGGCGATGCTCATGAGCGGAGGAGTGGGGGGCTTGGGAGTGAAGGTGGGTCCGGCGGGGCAAACGCGCGGTGCGGGTGGATGGTCAGGCAACGAGCTTGACGATCTTCTGGGCGGCGTCGGCCATCGTGCTGCCGGAAACCAGCGACAGGCCGGAGGCGGCGAGGGTGGCTTTGCCGGCGACGACGTTGTTGCCCTCGAGTCGGACCACGAGCGGCAGCTGGAGGCCCACCTCCTTGACGGCATCGACGATGCCCTGGGCGATCACGTTGCAGTCCATGATGCCGCCGAAGATATTCACGAGGATGCCCTTCACGTTCGGATCACCGAGGATGATCTTGAAGGCGGCCACGACCTGCTCGCGGGAGGCGCCGCCGCCCACGTCGAGGAAGTTGGCCGGGGTGCCGCCGTAGTGCTTGATGATGTCCATCGTGCTCATGGCGAGGCCGGCACCGTTGACGAGGCAGGCGATGTTGCCGTCGAGGGCAATGTAGCTGAGCGAGTGTTTTGAAGCCTCGATTTCCTTCGAGTCCTCCTCGTTGAGGTCGCGCAGGGCGACAATCTCGGGGTGGCGGTAGAGGGCGTTGTCGTCGAACGAGACCTTGGCGTCGAGGGCGAGGACCTCGCCCTCGGGCGTGGTGATGAGGGGGTTGACCTCGACCATTGAGGCGTCGGTTTCCCAAAAGCACCGGTAGAGGTTGCGGATGAGCTTGCCGGCGTTCCTGGCTTCGGGGCCGGTGAAGCCGAGCTTGAAGATGAGTTCGCGCACTTGGAAATCCGCGAGGCCGTAGGCCGGATCGACAAAGACCTTGGCGATCTTCTCCGGGGACTCGTGGGCGACCTTCTCGATTTCCACGCCACCCTCGGTCGAGGCGACGATGACGGGCCACGAGGTCGCGCGATCCAGCAGGATGGCGAGGTAGTATTCCTTTTTGATACTGCTCGCGACGTTGAAGTAGACGGTCTGCACCTTGCGGCCGGCCGGGCCGGTCTGGAGCGTGACCAGCGTGTTGCCGAGCATCCGGCCGGCGACCTCCTTGGCCTCCTGTTTGTTTTTGCACACCTTCACGCCACCCTTGAAGCCGTCGGTAAAGGTGCCCTTGCCGCGACCGCCGGCGTGAATTTGCGACTTCACCACCGTGATGCCATCGGGGAGTTGGGCGAGGGCGTTGGTGAACTCCTCCGGGGTGGTTGCGGGGGCGCCCTTGGGGACGGGTACGCCGAATTGTTCAAAAAGCGCCTTGGCCTGATACTCGTGGATATTCATGAAAAAAAAAGACGGAAGGGATAGTAAGTCAGATGGGGGGCAGGTTAGGCACGCAAAAAAGCGTGAGACGAACCGGACGGGCAGGGTCCCTGGGATCGGGCTCACGGCGGATTTTTGTACGGTCGGTCGCGCGGTAGGAGCGGCTTTATGCCGCGATGGAAATCCGCCCACGCTGAATCGCGGCGTAAAGCCGCTCCTACAAAAGGGATTCGACAAGCCATTTTCGGGCCTGTTCGCCGTGCAAAAATCCGCCGTGGGATCGGGCTCGACCGGCGGTGTGCGGGATTGCGTTTCGGGCACCGACCAACACGCTCCCGGGCCATGCATTCGTACGAGGTGATGCGGGAGGTTTTGAAGAAGACCAGCGCCAAGCAAATCGCAGCGGACATGAACCTGTCCCTTTCGTTGGTGTACAAGTGGGCGGAATCGGCGGAGGACGGCAGCGGGGCGAGCAGTCCGCTGGAGCGGGTGGGCCAGATCCTGCGCATCACCGGTGATGTGCGGGTCGCGCAATGGGTGGCGGAGCAGGCCGACGGCTTCTACATCCGCAACCCGCACAATCTGCCGGCGACCCACAGCCTCATGCCGGCAACGAACGACATCGTGCAGGAGTTCGCCGACATGCTGGCCACGATCGCGCACGCGGCGGCGGACAACACCATCTCGAAGGACGAGGCGAAGACGATTCGCCGCCGGTGGGAGGACCTGAAAAGTGTGACCGAAGGGTTTGTGCGGGCGGCCGAGAGCGGGAGTTTCGGCGCGGTTCTGCCTCCGGAGGGCGGCGGCAAGGGGTAGGGCGGCCGTCGCGTTTGATGTGGGCGGGGTGCCCTCACCCCGCTGGACCGCATTTCCCAGGGCACGGAACGCGGGGTGAGGGCACCCCG
>JBBRWR010000082.1:0-35561 GCA_038249085.1 Opitutales bacterium | reverse complement strand
ACCGCCCATTCCGGCAGCGTTTCTGTCATCGTTGCGAAGTTCATCCCATTCTCCCATGAGGCTCCGCGCCTCACTTGGCCAGCAAAATCGACATCCACTTCGTCATGCAGCTCCTTACGTCAGAGGAGTGAAGGGCCCTGCCGATCCAACGGGGCCCGTGAGTTGCCAGTCGCAACTCGGCGAGGGGGCGTTCGAATTGGGCGGATTCGCGCGGTCGTCGGCGGCGTGGGTCGGGATTTGAGCAACCGTGCAAACCCCCGGACCGGATGCCCGTGCCACGTGGCATGGGCGTCCCGCTCATGGCAGCGGAGAATGTCGGCAAGACAAAAGACCGGTCCCTCCATCGCTCCGTCGCACTACGCGATTGCGTGGCTTGCCGCGACACGCCCGACCAGTAGGCTCATTCCGTGCCTCCCCGTTTGCGCCGCTTCCGCTGGTTGGTCGTGCCGATTGCCCTGACCCTGTGTGCGGGGCTGCGCGCGGCGGACTCCCCGCGGCGGCCCAACCTTGTCTTCATCCTGGCCGACGACTTGCGGTGGAATACCCTCGGCTGCATGGGCGATTCGATCGTGCAAACTCCGGCCATCGATCGACTCGCGGCGGAAGGCGTGCTCTTCCGCAATCAATTTTGCACCACCTCGATTTGCGCGGTCAGCCGGGCGTCCATCTTCTCCGGCCAGCACGAGCGGCGCCACGGGATCTCCGATTTCGTGACCCCGTTCGGCGCCGGACGGTGGGCGCAGACCTACCCGGCGCGCTTGCGGCAGGCCGGTTACCGCACGGGCTTCATCGGCAAGTTCGGCGTCAATCACGAGGACGCACCGGTGGCGGCCATGGCGGGCGAGTTCGATTACTGGCGCGGGCTGCCGCGGCAGGCGGGCACGCTCTTCATCGATCCGAAGGATCCCACGAAGACGCACGCGACCGCGCGTTTCGGGGATCAGGCGCTGGAGTTCATCGCGGGGGGCGACGGGAAAACCCCGTTTTGCCTCTCCCTCAGTTTCAGCGCCCCGCACGCCCGCGATCGCAAGCCGCGCGAATTCCAACCGGATCTGCGCGATGAGTCCCTCTACGCCGGGGAAACGATTCCGCTGCCGCCGGCGGCGACGGATGAATTTTACCGCCGGTTGCCGCCCTTCGTCCGGGAGTCGGAAGGCCGCGTACGCTGGACCCGGCGCTTTGCCACCGCCGAGCTGGCGCAGGCCATTCTGCGCGACTACTATCGTCTGGTGACCGGCATTGACCGGGAGGTCGGGCGCATCCGGGCGGCGCTTGCGGCCCAAGGGCTCGCGGAAAACACGATCATTATTTTTACCTCGGATAACGGCTTCTTCCTCGGCGATCGCGGCCTGGCGGACAAGTGGTTGATGTACGAGGAGAGCATTCGTCTGCCGCTGATTATCCACGACCCGCGACTGCCACCGGCGCGGCGCGGAACCACGTGCGACGCCATGACCCTGAACATCGACCTCGCGCCGACCATGCTCGCGATGGCTGGGGTGCGCGTGCCGGCGGAGATGCAGGGGCGCGACCTGGGACCGTTGCTCGCGGGCCAGCGGCCGGCGGACTGGCGCACCGATTTCTTCTACGAGCACCATTTCGATCCGGCGCGCATCCCGCCCAGCGAAGGCGTGCGCTCGGAGCGCTGGAGCTATGTGCGCTGGATCGCGCCCAACCCTTTGACGGAGGAGCTCTACGATCTGGCGGCCGATCCGCTCGAAGCCCGCAATCTCGCAGGCAGCCTCGCCCAGGCGGCGGAACTCTCCCGCCTCCGGGCCCGTTGGGAGCTGCTCGGGCGCGAGCTAAAGTAACGGCGCACCTTCCGCCCATTCGACCCTTTGAACTTATGCCCAAATCCAACCACCCCATCTCCGCTCTCGCCCGCCGCTCCGGGCTTGCGGTCGTGTTTTTGCTGGCCGGTAGCCTGCCCGCGCAGACCAGGCCGCCACTCCCGGCCGACGAACCCGCCGTCGAGCTGACGCCTTTCGTCGTCTCCACTTCGGCGGTCACGGGCTGGGTGGCCACCGAGACGCTCGCAGGCAGCCGCCTGCGCACCAATCTCAAGGACATTCCCAACCAGATCGAGACGCTGACCAAGGACTTCATGGACGATCTGGGGCTGACGAACGTCGACCAGGCCCTGATCTACACGGCCAACGTCGAGAATCAAAACGACTACATGAATGGCACCACGAGCAATTCGTATGTCAACCCGGCCCAGGGCGGCCGGATTCGCGGGATCAATAACGCCACGCTGTCGCGCAACTTCTTCGACGTGCTCGGGCCGACCGACAACTTCAACATCGAGCGGGCGACGGTGGCGAGCGGTCCCAATGCGATTCTCTTCGGGCTCGGCAGCCCGGCCGGCATTCTTGACGCCACGCCGGCCCGGGCGCTCATGCGCAATAAATATGGATTCGCCCTGCAATACGACTCGGAGGACTCCAAGCGGGCGACGTTCGACGCCAACACCGTCATCGTTCCACGGATACTCTCCCTGCGCCTCATGGGGCTCTCCAAGCGGGAGTACACGGTGCGGAAGCCGAATCTCGATCGCGACGAGCGGCTTTATGCGGCGATCACGTTTCAGCCCTTCAAGGGCACGTCGATTAGTCTCCAGGGCGAGAAGGCGAACCGGAGCTGGAACCGCGCGCCGCGCATCAACCCTTTCGATCACGTCACCCCCTGGTTGGAGGCGGACCGGATCCCGGGCAGCGGCTACACCGTGGCCAAGCCGGCCTACACCAATTCCAGCTTCACCGGCATCGCCAATAATGCCATCTTTGCCCAGGCGGCGGCGAATCCGGTCTATATTCAGGGAGGGGCCGGGACGCTGCAGTCGTGGCGCAATTCCGTCGTCGTCAAAAATCCCTCGGCTCTTCCCGGCGTGGACCAGACCTTCGATGTCGCCGTCGATCATACGATCATGGATCCCGGAATTTTCCCCTACGACGTGAATATGGTGGGGACGTCGCGAACCGTCCAACTCGGGGCGTACACCAAGACGGTGATCCTCGAGCAGAAAATCATCGACCACCTGTTTCTGGAAGTCGCCTACAACTTCGAGAACTCTTATGAGAATAATCTGTCCGCCGGCGGTGCTTTCAACGGGAACAATTATGATCTCAACGTCGACCCCAACCGGTATCTCCCTGGCACCACGACGCCCAATCCCCATTTCGGCCAGCTCTACTTTCAGGGCGATTCACGCTGCTCGCCTTCGTTTAGCCGGCGCGAAGCCGCCCGGGCCTCGCTTTCCTACGAACTTGATCTCGCCCGGAAATTCGGGGAGCGCGGGTCGTGGGGACGCTGGCTCGGGAACCATCGCTTCAATGCGATGCAGTCGGGTTCCAATTCCACGTTTCTGAAGCAGTTGAATTTTCAGCGTCGGATCCTCGACGACCCGGTGCTCACGGGCAGCCCCCTCCGGGCGAAGACGCTGCAGAACTGGGCGAACGATGTGTCCCGCGCCGTCATGTTCCGGCACTACTTCGATTCACCCTATGAGCCGACGGTCGGCGCGGGCTCGATGGCGGGCGAATCGTGGTCCTTGCTCGATGCCAACGGCAAACCCTACGAGCTCTACCTGTTCGATACGCCGATGCGGAGCGCCGACGGCAAACGGCTCGCCGCGGGTCAGACGGCCAACGGCAGCAAAGACCGGAATTCGTCGCAGGTTTTTGTCTGGCAGGGCTATTTTCTACCGGATCGCGAAAAACAAAGCCGCCTCGTGCTCACCTACGGCTATCGGAAAGACTCGGCGCGGTCGGCGACGCTCGACGCCGCGTCCACCACGCGGGATTTTTCCGGCCTCTTTCCCGTGCTTTGGGATGCTCGCTTCAACGACTTCGGTCCCACCGAAACGGGCATCAATCGCAACTTCGGGATTGTCGCCCGTCCGCTCAAGTGGCTCACGCTGTTTTTCAACCGGTCGACCACCTTCGATCTTAATACCGGCAAATACGATCCTTTCGGCAACGCCGTACCTGGTGCGGCGGGCACGGGGAAGGACTTTGGCGTGCGTTTCGATCTCCTGGCCGACCGGGTTGCCCTGCGGATAAACCGTTACGAGACCAATCTCGGCCCCAAGGGTGCGGGCAATCCCTTCAACAGCTTTCAGGATATTTTTTCCAATATCGAGAACCGCGTGCGCGATCTGGCCCCCAACCTCCCGACGATCAACGTGACCGACGGCAACCGCCGGGGCTTCCAAACCGCCGGGCGGGCGAATTACGTCATCAACAGCGACAGCGATTCCTCCGGCTATGAGGTGGAGCTCAATGTCACGCCGCTGCCCAACTGGAACATCCGCGTCAACGGCGCCATTTCCGAAGCGATCGACTCCAACATCGGCAAGCCGTGGATCGCCTGGGCGGCCGCCCGTCTCCCGGTGTGGCAGTCGCTGGTGGCGACCAATGGCGAGGTCGACGCGGCCGGCAAGGCGATGACGTGGAAGACGGCGCCAATCAGCGCCACGAACCCAGAGAGGGGCACGGTCGAACAGTTCTATAACAGCGCGCTCATGGGCCAGACCATCGCTTTCATGGAGGCGGCCGACGGTCGCGCGGCGGCGAGCGCCCGTCCCGCCCGCGGCAATTTGATCAGCAATTTCAAGTTCACCGAAGGCCGGCTCAAGGGCGTGAACGTGGGCGGTGCCGTGCGCTGGCGCTCGGCGCCGATCATCGGCTATGGCACAAAACTCAGCGCGACCGGCAGCCCGCTCCTCGACCTTGATCGGGCCTACAAGGGCCGGGAGGAACTCTATTGCGATGTGTTGCTCGGCTATCGTGGCAGGATGCCGGCGTTTGGCGGCTTCGCCTATCGCCTCCAACTCAACGTGCGCAACGTCCTCAACGAAAACGCTCCCGTGCCCGTCGCCGCCCTCACGACCGGTTACGTCGCGAAAACCGCCACGATCGAGCCGCGCGTGATGGTGTTCACCTTCGCGGTCGATTTCTGAGCCGGGGCTGCGGCTCAATCTTGTCCTCCCCTTGTCTTCCGGTTGCTCTTAATGACGAAAACATGAAAACAATAAACCGTTCCCTGCCGGCGCTGACGCGTCGCTCCTTTCTCAAGCAAACCCTGGCCGTCGGCGGGGCCGCCTTCCTTCCGCAGATTGTGCCCGGGCGGGTTCTGGGCCTGGACGGTGGCGTGGCCCCCAGCAATCGCATCGTGATGGGCGGCATGGGCATTGGCAAACGCGGCGGCAGCGACCTCGAGATCCTGCTCTACGAACCCGACGTGCAATTCGTCGCCGTCGCCGACGTGCGGGCCGGGCGGCGGAAGGAGGTCAAGGCGATGGTGGACCAGAAGTACGGCAATAACGACTGTGCCATGATCCGCGATTTCCGCGAATTGCTTGCGCGACGGGACGTGGACGCGTTGCTCATCGCTACTGGCGACCGCTGGCACACCCTGGCGGCCATCCATACGGCGAAGGCGGGCAAGGACATGTATTGCGAGAAACCCTGCTCGACCAACATCGCCGACAGCCTGGCGCTGGCGGCGACGATGCGGGACTACAACTGCGTTTACCAGGCCGGCACACAGCGGCGCAATGTGAGCAACTTCGTCTTCGCCGTGGAACTCGCCCGCAGTGGCAAACTGGGCAAACTCCACACCGTGCACGCCAACACGCACGCCCCGGGCACGAGGCTCGATTGGCTGCCCGCCGAACCCGAACCGGACCGCGATGTCTGCGATTGGGACTTGTGGCTCGGGCCCTGCCCCTGGCGGCCGTATAATTCCAAGTACGTGGAGGGCGGCAATGGCTGGCGCAATCATTTCGATTTCCACGGCGGCGGCATTTTGGAATGGGGTTCGCACACCGTCGATCTCTGCCAGTGGGCGAACGACGCCGATAAGACCGTGCCGATCGAATATAACCCGACCGAACAGGGCTGCGTCGCCCGCTACGCCAACGGCGTGAACCTGGTGATGCGCGATGAAACCACCGGGTGGCTGGGGTTGGGCAGTTGTTGCGTGCGTTTTGAAGGCGATGAGGGCTGGGTCGAGACGGGGGATAATGGAGAAATCCGACTGTATCCCGAATCGCTGCGCGGCGAGCGCACCCAGCAGAATCCCGTGGGCACCCATCCCGCGGGGCACATCCGCGAGTTTCTGGATAGCGTCAAGCCCCGGGCCCTGCCTTCCGCCAACGGCGACGTCGCGTGCCAGTCGCACATTGCCTGCCACGCCGCGCACATCGCGTGGCAACTCGGCCGCAAGCTCACCTACGATCCCGTGAAGAACGAGTTCGTTCGCGACGAGGAAGCCAACCGCATGCGTGACCGGGCCAAACGGGCGCCCTGGCGGACCTGAAGCCGCTCCAACGCCGCAACGAAAACTTTCACAATCCAAAAGAGAGGTCGAAAATGTTTTGCTCCAAAATTAGTCTAAAAATCGCGCTGACAGCCTTGCTGGTGGCGGTGGCTCCCGGAGGCCTGTTGGGCCAGAGCGCACCGACCAATGAGGCGCCGTCCCGGCAGAAAGGTGCGGGTAAGTTGCGGCCACCCTTGATGACCAGCAAACTGCCCCGTGAGCAAGAGGAGCGTCAGTTGCTCGCCATCCTGCAGTCGGCCGACAAATCGGAGCACGCCAAGGTCGTGGCCTGCCATCGTCTGGCCGTGTTCGGCACGGAGGCGGCGGTGCCGACCCTGGCGGCGTTGCTGACCGACCCGAAATTGTCCGACATGGCCCGTTACGCGCTGGAGCCCATGGCCTATCCCGCCGCGGCTGCTGCGCTCCGCGACGCCCTCGGCAAAGTCCAGGGTGTCTTGCTCATCGGCGTGATCAATTCCATCGGGGCCCGGCGCGACCGCGAGGCCACGCCCGCGCTGGTCGCATTGCTGGAGCGAGCGGACGATGCGACGGCGGCGGCCGTCGCCGTGGCATTGGGAAAAATGGGCACGACCGAGGCCGCGCGGCACTTGCAGCACGCCCTCGACGGCGGCCCGGGCGCGCGCCGGAACGCGTTCGTCGAGGCCAGCCTCACCTGTGCCGGCCGGCTGGCGACGGATCGCCAGTGGTCCGAAGCGACGGCCATTTATGACCGGCTGAGCGGCGCGGGATTTCCCGACCACATCCGCATGGCGGCCATGTGTGGCGCCATCATTTCCCGGCAGGACAACGGCATTCCGCTGCTCTTGCAGCAGCTCCGGAGCCAGGATCCGGTCATGCTGAACTCGGCCTGGCGGTCGGCGCGCTTACTGCCTGGCACGACGGTGACCCAAGCCCTCGCCGCCGAGCTGGCGACATTGCCCGCGGAGCATCAATGCCTGCTCCTCCAGGTTTTCGCCGCCCGCGGAGATCAGGCCGCGCTCCCCGTGGTGCTCAAGGCCGCGGGCAGCCGCGCGCCCACGGTGCGTCTGGCCGCCATTCGAGCCTTGCCCCGGGTCGACGACGGCAGTTCCAGCCTGGCCCTTTTGCTGCAGTTGGCTGGCGCCGGGCGGAGTGCCGCCGAATCCACCGCCGCCCTCGCGAGCCTGAGCCAGATCAGGGGCGCGCAGACCGACGCCACCATTCTCGCCGCCTTGCCCTCGGCCGGGGCGGCGCTGCGCCCAAAACTGATTGAGGTGTTGGGCGCGCGCCGGGCGGAAAGCGCCCGCGGTCAACTTTTGGCGCTGGCGGCGGATGCCGATCCGGCGGTCCGCAAAGCCGCCTTTCGGGCGCTCGCCCTGGTGGCGCGACCGGCGGATTTGACCGGGCTGATCCAGTTGGCGGCGGCCTGCCGGGACGACGCGGTAAAGGTTCCGGCTGATCTGGCGGTGTTTGCCGTCTCCATGAAAATTGAACCGGCGGAAAAACGCGCCGACCCGCTCCTGGCCGCCTATGCGACCGCCAGCGACGCCGCGACCAAGTGTTCGTTGTTGCGCCCGCTGGGGGCGGTGGCGAAGGCCACAGGCGGCAGTCCCCCGATGCTGGATACCATCAAGCAGGCGTTCCGGGACAAAGACCCGGAGGTGCGCGCGGCGGCGTTGCGCGTTCTGGTGGCGTGGCCGGACGCCAGCCCGGCTCCGTTCCTGCTTGAAATTATCCGTCAGGATCCGACCCACCGCGCCCTGGCCTTGCGGGGTGGGGTGCAGATGGTGGCCAACGTGGCGTCGGGTCGCGATCCCACGAAGCTGGACTACCTCGCGTGGTTCACGCAGGCCAACCAGGCCGTGCGCACCAACGAGGAGAAATTGATCATCGTGTCGGGACTGGGGAGTTTGAAGCAGATTGAAGGGCTGCAGATGCTCCAGCCGTATCTCGACGACCCGGCGGTGCAGACGGAGGCGGCGCTGGCGGTGATCGCGATTGCCCCGGCCTTGGCGACGTCGAGTCATGCGGCCACCGTCAAGGCCGCACTCGAGAAAATTGCCGGGGCGACAAGAGATGCTGATGTTCGCCGGCAGGCGAGCGAAGCCGCCGCGGCCATCGGATCCAAGACGCGGGATTGACGATCGGATCGGTGGATCCCGAAGGCGCGGGCGATACCGCGTCGGTCTGCGGCTGCGCTCCCGGGTCCGTATTCCCCGGTTGCCGAAGTTGTGGTGGTGTCGTCGGTGCCGGGCGCGCGCGAGCGGTGACGGCGCCGGCTCGTCCGAACATTTCGCAACGCAGCCGGAGGCCGCAACCAAATGCCCCAGCGTCCTCCTCCTCCTGCTCGTACTCCTGCTCGTAATCGTACTCGTAATCCTGTTCGTAATCGCAATCGCAAGGGTCGAGCACGAGCACGATTACGAGCACGAACCAGCCGAGCGACGGCGGATTTTTGCACGGTCGGTCGCGCGGTAGGAGCGGCTTTATGCCGCGATGGAAATCCGCCCGCGCTGAATCGCGGCATCAAGCCGTTCCTACAAGAGGGATCCGACAAGCCATTTTCGAGCCTGTTCGCCGTGCAAAAATCCGCCGTGCCAGCCGAGCGGCGATGCGATGATGGCGGTTTCGATATCGTCGCAAGCAGGCACGATCGGGAGCGACCTTGGTGGGATCCGAAGGGGTCCCCCCGCCGGTCGGAGACGCGGCGCTATTCCCCGAGGCATCATCGCCAACCGCCAGATGCGCCCCCCCGTTCCGTTCCCGGGATCGGGCGGGTGCCCAGGGCTCGAGCGGAAACAATGGCGGTGGGACTTGAGAAAACCCCAAGAGCGGGCATGACTCTTTTTCGCGGCGCGCGTCTATCTCGTCGCTCCTCCCTGCCCACACCTGTCGCCCACCGCCCTTCGCCTCCCCTCATGTTCGAAATCCGGTCCTTTTCCACCCATGCGATTGCTTCCCGGCGGACGGGGTGGGGCTGGCGGATGAGAGTGGCGTCGATGCTGGCCGGGGCGACGGGCTGCCTGGCCGGGTCGACAGCGTGGGCGGCGGAACCGCCCGAGGTGGAGCAGGGGCTCTTGGCTGGTAATTATGCCGCGGTGATCAAGCAGGCCACGGGCGAGTTGCGGGAAGGCGCCGGCAACACCGAGTGGTCGATGTTGCTGGTCCGCGCCCTGTTGACCGTGGGGCGTTACGGGGAGGCCGATGCCGCGATGAAAGAGGCGATTGGCCGGGATGCCCGCAGTATCCGACTGCGCTGGCTGGCCCGGGACGTGGCGTTTGCCAATGGCCGCCCGGAAGAGGCGGCGGCGCGGGTGGAGGAGGTGCGCCGGGCGGTCCGCGACAGCGTGTGGATGTACCGGGCGCCGGCGGACCTGGTCGTGTTCGGCCGGGCGGCGCTGATGCTGGGCGCCGATCCCAAGGAGGTGCTGGACAAGGTCTATGCCACCGCGCAGAAGGCGGACCCGAAACTGCGCGACGTCTATCTCGCCCGCGGCGAGCTGGCCCTGGAAAAGCATGATTTTGGCCTGGCCGCGCGGGCGTTTGAAGAGGGGCTCAAGCAATTGCCGAACGATCCGGATCTGCTCAGTGGCCGCGGGCGGGCCTTTGGCGAGAGCGATCGGAAAGTCTCGATGGAAGCGCTGCAGGCGGCCCTGAAAGCGAACCCGAGCCATGTGCCGACCCTGCTGCAAATCGCGGATCGCCACATTGCGGGCGAGGCGTACGACGAGGCGTCGCAGGTGCTGGACGAGGTGATCGACGTCAATCCCGTCCATCCCGAGGCCTGGGCGTATCGGGCGGTGATCGCCCACCTCAAGCACGATCTGGTGGGGGAAAAGTTCGCGCGGGAGCGGGCCCTCAGTTCCTGGGCGGGCAATCCGCGCGTGGATTCGCTCATCGGCGAAAAACTCTCCGCCAAGTATCGTTTCGCCGAGGGAGCCGCCTACCAGCGCCGCGCGCGCGAATTTGATCCCGAGTACCTGCCGGCCAAGGCGGCCCTGGCGAGTGACCTCCTGCGGCTCGGCGAGGAGAAGGAAGGCTGGGCGCTGGCCCAGGCCGTGCACGAGCGGGACGAATACGACGTCGAGGCCTTCAACCTCGTGACCCTGCGCGAGACGATGAACAAGTACGCGTCGCTCGCGAATGATGACTTTGTCATCCGCATGGCGGCGCCGGAGGTTGCGGTGTACGGCCCGCGGGTGCTGGCCCTGCTGCGCCAGGCGAAGCAGACGCTCGTGGCCAAGTACGGCGTCGAACTCGCGAATCCGACCTTCATCGAGATCTTCGCGGACCAGCGGGATTTCGCGGTGCGCACGTTTGGCCTGCCGGATGTGGCGGGATTCCTCGGAGTCTGCTTTGGCCGCGTCGTCACCGCCAACAGTCCCGCCACGAGCAGTTCGCCGACCAATTGGGAGTCGGTGCTGTGGCACGAATTCTGCCATGTCGTGACCCTGCAGATGACGAAGAACAAGATGCCGCGCTGGCTGAGCGAAGGCATCTCCGTGTACGAGGAGCGGCAGGCTAATCCGGCCTGGGGCATGCGCATCAACCCGGCGTACCGGGAGATGATCCTGGGCAAGGACCTGGTGCCGGTGGGAAAACTGAGCGCGGCCTTCCTCGCGCCGAAGTCGCCGCGTCACCTGCAGTTTGCCTACCTGGAGTCATCGCTGGTGGTGGAATACCTCGTGAGTCGCCACGGCATCGAGCAGCTGGGGGCGATCCTCCGTGACCTGCGCGACGGGACGGAAATCAACGCGGCGCTGGCCCGGCACACCGTGCCGCTGGAAGAATTGGAGGAGGGGTTTGCGGTCTACGCGAAGGCCCAGGCCGGGCAGCTCGCCCCAGGCTTGGATTGGGAGCGTCCCGAGGCGGAACTCTTCCTCGAGGAGGGCGCCACGGAATTTGCCGCCTTTGCCGAAAAACATCCCGACAATTACTGGGTGCTGAAGACGAAGTCCCAGCGGTGGACGGAACAGCAAAAATGGGCGGAGGCGGTCGTGCCCTTGCGCCGGCTCGTCGAACTCTACCCGGGGCAGAAAGGGAGCGACTCAGCCTACCGTCCGCTCGTCACGGCGTTGCGCACCCTGGGTGACGCCCCGGGCGAACTGGCGATGCTGAAAAAATGGACCGAGGTCGACGATGAGGCGACCGACGGCTTCCTGCGCCTGATGGAACTGGGTGCCGCGGCGTCGGACTGGGCCACGGTGAAACAGAATGCGGAGCGTTATCTGGGAGTGAACCCGCTCGTGGCCCCGCCCTATCGGTATCTGGCCCAGGCCGCGGCCGGCTTGGGTGACGATTCGGCGGCGGTGGTGGCCTGGCGCACGCTGATCCAACTCGACGTGCCTGAGCGGGCCGACGCCCATTATCAACTGGCCCGCCTCCTGCACCAGCGGGGTGACACCGGTGAGGCGCGCCGGCACGTGTTGCTCGCGCTCGAGGAAACGCCCCGCTATCGTTCCGCCCTGCAATTGCTCCTGGAAATCGGCCGGACCCCTCCCGGGCCGCCCGCGGGTTCGCCCCCGCTCGAGGTCCCCGGTCCAACCAAGAGAACCGAATGAAACGCCTGGTCCCCCTCATCGCGATTTTTGTGGCCGTCACGGGCTGGATGATGGCGCAGCGGCAGAGTCGCACCCGTGGGGGCGGCGGGTACTCCGGGGGCGGCGGCTGGAACGGGGGGGACATGACCACGCCGCGGGAAATTCCGACCCATAGCACCGGCACCCCCGCCTGGGTGAATCCGCGGGGGTATGACAAGGACGTCTTCACGTTTGCCCGGATTCGCTACAGCTCGGGCGGAGGTTACGGGCGGCGCGGCGGCGGGTGGATGACGGATACGCCCGACAGCGATCTCAATTTCTCCTTCCGGCTCCAGCAGATGACGTCGATCAAGTGCAATCCCGACGGCCGGTTCATCGAGCTGACCGATCCGAATCTGGCGGACTACCCCTGGATTTACATCGTGGAGCCGGGCGCGCTGGCCTTCTCGGAGCTCGAGGTCGTCGCCCTGCGCAAATACCTGCTCAACGGCGGCTTTTTGATGTTCGACGATTTTTGGGGCGACTCGGCGTGGCAAAACGTGGAACAGGAGATGAAGCGCGTGTTTCCCGACCGCAGCTTTACCGAGCTTTCCCTCGACCATCCACTCTACAGTTGTGTCTTCCAAATCAAGTCGAAGGGCCAGGTGCCCAACGTGCGGACGGGCGAGGAAAGCCAGCACACGGGCATCACCTGGGAGGAGCACGACGGCGACACGCAGACGGTCCACCATCGGGCGATTCACGACGACAAGGGCCGGATGATGGTGTTTGCCGCGCACAACACCGACAACGGCGACGGTTGGGAGCGGGAAGGGGAGTACGAATATTACTTCAAGAACTTCTCGGAAAAGATCGCCTATCCCCTGGGCATCAACGTGGTGTTTTACGCGATGACGCACTGAGCATGAAAGGGCGCACGATCATATCCCAGGCGCTGATGCTGCTGGCGGCGGGCTGCGCGGTCGGGGCTTACGCCCAGCCGGTCGGCCGCGATGGCGGGGTGCCGCGGCGAATTCCCTCCGGCAACGAGTCCGACATCGGCAGTTCCTACGTGCGCACGGAGGGCAGCGGGGTCATCGATGAAAACGCAGTGCGCACCGCGCGCGAAATCGATTCGCACAGCACGGGCACGCCGAACTGGACCAATCCCCGGGGCTTCGAGAAGGATGTCTTTACCTTCGCCCGGGCCGTCTTCAAGGCCGGACCGACCACCGCCCTCTCCCCGGTCTTTCACCGCGGGCGCAGCATCGGCTGGTGGGTCGATTTTCCCGATGCCGATCTGAACCTCTCGTACCGGCTCCAGCAACTCACCTCGATTCGCGCCGATCCCGATGGACGGGTGATGCGCCTCAGCGAGCCGGACCTGAACAATTATCCCTTCCTCTACCTGACGCATCCCGGCTACATGCTGTTGCGCGACGCCGAGGTGGCGAACCTGCGCAAGTACCTCCTGGCGGGCGGGGTCGTGGTGATCATCGATTTTTGGAACTCGATCGAATGGACGGGGTTTGCCGCCCAGATGAAGCGCGTGCTGCCCGACCGGGCGTGGACCAACTTGAGCATGGACCACCCGTTGTTCCATTGCGTCTATGATCTGAAGGGTCCGCTGCAGTCCCTGCAGGTGCCCACGATGCAGTTTTGGAACAAGGCGCGCGATCCGAACGACCCCAACGCTCCGCTGCAGATTGATCGGGGCCCCGATTCCGGGAAGATGACCGTGCGGGCGTTGCTCGACGACCGCGGCAACATCATGGTGATTGCCTTTCACAACAGTGACATCAGCGACGGCTGGGAGCGGGAGGGCGAAAACGCCGACTACTTTGCGACCTTTTCCGAAAAGGTCTCGTATCCGCTTGGCATCAACCTGGTCTTTTACCTGATGACGCATTGATGAAAAGCGACCAAGAGTCGAAAGGACCAAGAGACCAAGGGAAGCCCGCGCTGGGTTCGCCGCCGTTTGGCGTTCGCGGACTTTGGGCTTCCAGTCCCCGGATCTTTTTGTCCCTTGGTCCCTTGGTCCCTCCCTCCTTCCTTTCATGAGTATCCCTGTCGCACCCCTCCCTCCTCCCGCCCCCGAGCCCGTCGAACCCGTCGCGCCTGTCACGGGCTTTGCCGCTGAGCGCGAGACCGCCGAACGCCTCCTCGCCGGCCGCACCCGGATTGAGAATGAACTGGCGAAGGTCATCATCGGCCAGCGCGAGGTGATCGAGCAGATCATGATCGCACTGCTCGCCGGCGGCCATTGCCTCATCACGGGCGCGCCCGGGCTCGCCAAAACGCTACTGGTGAAATCGATCGCCCAGGTCTTCCACCTGAAGTTCTCGCGCATCCAGTTCACGCCGGATCTCATGCCGGCCGACATCACCGGCACCGAGATCCTCCAGGATGACGGCACGGGCGCGCGCAAGCTCACCTTTGTGCGGGGTCCGGTGTTTGCGCACATGATCCTCGCCGACGAAATCAACCGCACGCCGCCGAAGACGCAGGCGGCGCTGCTCGAGGCGATGCAGGAACATCAGGTCACGGCCTCCGGCATCCGCCACCCGCTCGAGGAGCCCTTCTTTGTCCTCGCGACGCAGAACCCCATCGAGATGGAAGGCACGTATCCGCTGCCGGAGGCGCAGCTCGATCGTTTCATGTTCAACGTGGTGATGGACTACCTGCCGCTGGCCGACGAGGTGCGGGTCGTCACCCAGACCACCGCGGGCCGCCCGGCTCCGATCGAGGCGCTCTTTACCGGCGACGATGTGCTGCGCTTCCACGATCTGGTGCGCAAGGTGCCGGTCGCGGAGGAGATGGTGCGCTACGCCGTGCAATTGACGGCCGCCTCGCGACCGCGGCAGACGGACACCCCGGATTTCGTGAATGAATGGGTGAGTTGGGGGGCGGGCACGCGCGCCGGGCAATTTCTGATTCTGGGCGCCAAGGCCCGGGCCCTGCTCCGCGGCCGGGCGCATGTGACCATCGAGGACATCCAGGCGCTGGCGGTGCCGGTGCTGCGCCATCGCATCCTCCTGAATTACCGCGCCGAAGCGGAGGGCATTCGCGTCGATGAAGTGGTCAAACGCCTGCTCGCGGCGGCCAAGGTTCCCTTGAAACCGGCATGAAACCACGCCCTTTCGCCCGGCTCCGTCTTTTGCGCCCCGGCAACCGCAACCGAGGTTTCCTGTTAATCGCGAAATCAGCCATCGGGCATCTGAGATTTCGGCGAGACGCCGAAACCAGCACCCGAGACGGGTGCGCTCCCCGGACCGGAATTGAAGATCACGGCTATTATCCGGGTTAGTTCCACGCCCCTTCCCACCCATGTCCATCGCCACTCCCGCGATCAGTGCCGCGAAGCTCATCGACCCGCAGGCGTTGATGACGATTCGCAGCCTCGAATTGCGGGCGCGGGCGGTGGTGGAAGGTTTCTGGAGCGGCATGCATCGCAGCCCCTACCACGGCTTCTCGGTCGAATTCACCGAGTATCGCCAATACACGTCGGGCGACGATCCCCGGTATGTGGACTGGCGGGTCTTCGCCCGCACCGACCGCTACTACATCAAGAAGTACGAGGATGAGACCAACCTGCGGGTTCACCTGCTGGCCGATCAAAGCCGGTCGATGGACTATGGTTCGCGGGGCTACACCAAGGCGGTCTACGCCTCCACCCTGGCCGCGACGCTCGCCTACTTTCTGCACCTGCAGGGCGACGCCGTCGGGTTGCTGACGTTTGACGAGCAGGTGCGCGACTACCTGCCGGCCCGCCATCGGGTGGGCCACCTGCGGCAATTGATGTTTGCGCTGGAACGGCCCGCGGCGGGCCGCGCCACGGATCTCACCGCCCCGCTCGAGCGGATCACCTCGTTGATTCGAAAACGCGGGATGGTCATCCTGATTTCGGATTTCCTCGCCCCGCTGGATCGCCTCGAAAAGAACCTGATCGCCCTCACGGCCGGCGGGCACGAGCTGACCGTCTTTCAGGTGCTCGATCCGACGGAACTGACCCTGGGCCTCGACCAGCCGGCCCTGTTTCAGGACGTCGAGTCGTCCCGGACGATCTACATCGATCCCGCGCTGGCCCGGGCGGGCTACGTGAAGAAATTTGAGGCGCATTGCGCGGCCCTGCGCGCGATCTGCCAGAAACTGGGTGTGACCTTCCATCAGATTCCGACGGATCAGGCGCTGGAGATTGCGTTGTTCGAATTCCTGCAGTCGCGGATGCGGCGGGGCCGGCAGTTCCGCCGCGCCCAGAGTGGAGGCCCCTCGTGAACTTCCAGGCCGCCCCCATCCTGTACCACCTGGTGCGGCGGACCACGCGGGAGAAGGCGATCTTCAGTTCGCTCATGTTCCTGCTGCCGAGCCCGCCGCGGCTCTCGAAGCGGCACCGGTTCGAACATATCCTGCTGCTCATCCTGCGGTGCCTCGCGCTGGCCTTGCTCGCGCTGGGCTTCTCCCGTCCCTTCCTGCGCCAGGCCCCCGTGGATGATCCGACGGCGGCCCAGCCCAAGCGGATCGTCGTGCTGGTGGACACGAGTGCGAGCATGCGGCGCGAGGGCGTGTGGGCCGCGGCGCGGTCCCGGGCCGAAGCGGTGCTGCGGCGCGCCGGTCCGGCGGACCAGGTGGCGGTTTTTCCGTTCGATCGCAAGGCGTCGGCGTTGGTTTCGTTTGAGGATTGGAACCGGGCGGCGCCGGGCGACCGGGTGGCCCTGGCCGTCGGGCGGCTCGCGATCCTGGCTCCGTCCTGGGAGGGCACGCACCTTGGCAACGCCCTGGTGACGGCGGCCGAGGCGCTCGCGGAGGACGAGGGTAAGATCGCTCCCGGGCCGCGGCAAATCGTGCTGGTGAGTGATCTCCAAACCGGAAGCCGCCTGGATGCACTGCAGGCCTATGAATGGCCCAAGGGCGTCGAACTCATCAGCGAGCCCGTGCCGGCGTCCCTCTCCACCAATGCGGGAGTGCAAATCGTGGCGGAAGGGCCGGACTCGGTCCGGGCTGCCGATGCCCCGGTGCGCGTGCGGGTGAGCAATTCGCCGGACGCGAAACGCGAACAGTTCAAGCTGGGATGGACCCGCGGCGAACCGGCGGGCGGAGCGTCCGTCGCCTACGTGGGTGTGCCGATCGATGCTTATGTTCCGCCCGGCCAGAGTCGGATTTTTGCCCTCAGCCCGCCGAAGGACGCCGTGGGGTTGGCGCAAGTCACGCTCACGGGGGACGACGAGCCCTTCGACAACACCGCCTACTTCATCCCGCCGGCCCAGCAACGACCCACGATTCTCTGGATCGGCTCAGATGTCGCGGAGGATGCGAAGCAACCCCTGTTCTTCCTGCGGCGGGCGTTTGCGGAGACGCCCCGGGTGGCGGTGCGCGTGGTGGCCCAGTCCCCCGCAGCGCCCCTCCTGCCGGCGGATTTGGCGGCCGCCAGTATCATCTTCGTTTCGGATGCGGTGTCCGCGGAGACGGCGGCGACGTTGCGGGCGCAGGCCGAAGCCGGCCAGACGATCGTGTATGCGCCGAAGCGGGCCGATGCCGCGGGTGAGGCGACGCTGGGTGCGCTGGCGGGACGCGAGCCCGTGCGGATGGGGGAGATACGGCCGGGTTCCTACGCGATGTTCGCGGAAATCGACTTCCAGCATCCGCTGTTCGCGCCGTTTGCCGATCCGCGCTACAGCGACTTCACCAAGATCCATTTCTGGAAATTCCGCAAAATCGACGCGGCCCTTCTGCCCGGGTCCCGGGTGGTGGCGAAGTTTGACACCGGCGATCCGGCGCTGCTCGAAATGCCCATCGGCAAGGGCCGGCTCTACGTGCTCGCCAGTGGCTGGCAGCCCGAGGACAGCCAACTCGCGGTGTCGTCGAAGTTCGTGCCGCTGCTCTGGTCCCTGCTCGAGTCGAGCGGCGGGGTCGGTGCGCTGGTGACCAATGCCCTCGTGGGCGAACCGGTGGCCCTGCCGGTGGACGGCACCGCCACCGCGGTGCGCGGCCCCGACGGAGGCACGCGGGCGCTGGAGCCGCGGGCGACGAGCTTCAACCAGGCTTCGCGGCCGGGGGTCTACGAAATCGTCGGCGGCCTGCGGCCGGGGCGTTTCGCCGTGAACCTTGATCCCAACGAGAGCCGCACGGCTCCCCTGGGCCCCGATGAGCTCGAGCAGCTCGGCGTGCCGGTGACCAAGGCGCCGTCGGTCGCGGTGGAGACGAAGGACACCAAGACGCTCCTGCAGGGCGTGGAGGCCGAGAACCGGCAGAAACTTTGGCGATGGTTGATCGCGGCGACCCTCGCCGTGCTCTTGGTGGAAACCGCCCTGGCGGGCTGGACCGCGCGCCGTTCGGCGACCCAGGCAAATGAGGTGACTTCATGAACGATGCCTTCCTGAAAACCCGGCTGGATCGTGTGGCCCGGCGCCAGCGTTGGTTTGCCCTGTGGCGCAAGCTCTCGGCCTGCTGGGCGGCGGCCGCCCTCGTGACCGTGGGCGTGGCCTGGGTGCAGCACGCGCTGGGTCAGATCTCCCCCCTCACGTTTCCCCTCGTGCTCGCGGTGACCGTCAGCGTGTCGCTGGGCGTGGCGCTGCTGCATTGGATCGAAAAGACCGATTATCGCTGGCTGGCCCGGCAGATTGAGCGGCGCCATCCCGAGTTGAACGGGCTCCTGCTCACCGCGGTGCAGCAGCAATCGGGCGGCGAACAGGAGCAGGGTTACCTGCAATACCGGCTCTTGCAGGAGGCGACTGCGCGCAGCCAGGAACAGGACTGGCGCGACTTGGTTCCCTTCTCCCGGCTGTTCGTCGGCCAGATCATCCATCTGTTCGCGCTGACGCTCTTTGGTTTTGCGCTGGGCAACCTGCGCGTCGCCGCCCCGATCCACGGCGAGACCCCGCGCTGGGTGGGCGCGGATGGCGTGGCGGTCACGCCGGGCGACGCCAGGGTGGAGCGCGGCGACAGTCTCGTCGTGCTGGCCCGTTTCGGCGGCACGCTGCCCCCGAGCGTCGGCCTCGTCGTGACTCAGAGTGGCGCCGCACCCCGCACGATCCCCCTGGTCAAGAGCCTGGCCGATCCGGTGTTTGGCGGCAGCGTCACGGAGGTCGACCAGGACTTCGCCTACCATCTCACCTATCGCGGGCAGCGGACGCGCGACTTCAAGGTCACGGTGTACGAGCATCCGCGGCTGGTGCGGTCCGATGTGGCGCTGACGTTTCCGGACTATACCAAATTGCCGCCGAAACGGATCGAGGACACCCGCCGGGTCAGCGCGGTGGAGGGCACGCAGCTCGATTTTGCCCTGCAGCTCAACAAGCCCGTGAAGTCGGCCCGGTTGGTGGCCCGCGGTGGCGGCAAGGAGACGATTGAGCTCAAGGTGTTTCCGAACGAGGCCCGCGCGACGCTTCCGGCCTTCGTGCCGGCGAAGAGCGGCAACTACGATTTGCAGTTGGTGGATGCGGAAGGCCGGGCCAACAAGGTGGCCTCGCCCTTCGCGATCGACGTGCAGCCGAATCGCGTGCCGGAAATCCGGCTCGCCCTGCCGCGCGGGGATGTCCAGCCGTCCGCGCTCGAGGAGGTGGCCTTTGACGGCACGGTCTGGGATGACTTCGGCACGCCCGCCTACGGCATCGCTTATGCGGTGGCCGGCGCCGAACCACAGTTCCTCCAACTGGGCCGCGACGGGGGGCCGAAGGAAAAGCGCCTCTTTGGCCACCTGCTCAGCCTCGAAAAGCTCGGCGCCAAGCCCGACGATCTGATTTCGTGGTTTGCCTGGGCCGACGACATCGGCCCCGACGGAAAGGTGCGGCGCACGAGTGGGGATTTGTTTTTCGCCGAGGTGCGACCCTTCGATGAAATCTTCCGGGAAAGCCAGAACCAGGAATCGGGCGACGCGGAGCCGCCGGGCGGCCAGGGCCAGAAGGCGCAGCGCCTCACCGAACTGCAGAAGCAGATCATCAGCGCCACCTGGAAGCTCCAGCGCGACGGCGCCCGGCCCGGTTACGCCGAGGATGCCAAGGTCGTGCTCGAGTCCCAGCAGCAGGCGCTGGCCCAGGCCGGGGAAGCCGCCGGGGAGGCGCGTTCCCCGCGGCAGGAAGGCATGTGGAAGGCCGTCACCCAGGAAATGGAAAAGGCGATCGAGAAGCTGGAGGCGGCCCAAAAGATCCCCGGGCCGCTGGCCCAGGCGCTGCCCGTGGAGCAGGCCGCCTATCAGGCGCTGTTGAAATTACAGGCGCACGAGACCGCCGTGACGCGCCGTAACCGGCAGAAAGGCGGCGGCGGTGGCAAGAAGGGCAACCAGCGCCAGCTCGATCAGCTTGATCTCCAGCAGTCGGAGAACCGGTACGAAACCCAGCGGGTGGCGCAGTCACCCCAGAATCAGGAACGGAAGGAGCAACTCGTGGTGATGAACCGCCTGCAGGAGCTCGCGCGTCGGCAGCAGGACATCAACGATCGCCTGAAGGAATTGCAGACCGCCCTCCAGGAGGCCCGCACCGAGGATCAAAAGGAAGACATTCGCAAGCGCCTCAAACGTCTCGAGGAGGAACAGCGGCAGATGCTGGCGGATGCCGACGAAGTTCGGCAGCGCATGGATCGCGCCGAGAACCAGTCCGCCATGACCCAACAGCGGCAGCAACTCGATCAGACCCGCGAGGACATCCAGAAGGCGGCCGAGGCCGCGGCGGATGGCTCGGTGGCGCAGGCCCTCGCTTCCGGCACGCGCGCGCAGCGCCAATTGCAGGAGATGCGCGATGAGATGCGCAAACAGAACTCGAGCCAGTTTGCCGAGGAACTGCGCCAGATGCGCAGCGAGGCGCGCGAACTCGCGCAGCGGCAGGATCAGCTCGGCGAAAAAGTGGAGTCCCTCGCCGCCGGCGGATCGAAGCAGCGGAAGTCGTTGAGTGACTCCGGCGACCGCAAGGAAATCCTCGATCAGCTCTCCGAGCAGAAGGAGCGCATGAACAAGCTCGTGGATCGCGCCACGCAGATTTCCGAGCAGGCCGAGAACACCGAGCCCCTTATTTCCCGGCAGCTCTACGACAGTATTCGCAAGGTCAGCCAGGACGACACCAATGCGGTGAAGGAGACCCGGACCGAGTTGCTCGGGAGCGGCGCGATGACGCGCGACCTCTTTGACCGGCTGCAGAAGATGCAGGAACGCGAGACCGGCGGCCGCGCCCTGGATCTCACCCGGGAGTTGGTGAACGACGGTTTTCTCCCGCAGGCCCAGCAGACGGGCCAGCGGGCGCGGGCCCAGATCGACGAATTGAAACGCGGGGTGGAACGCGCGGCGGAAAGTGTGCTCGGGGACGACGCCGAGCAGTTGAAACTCGCGCGTTCGGAACTCGACGCGCTGACCGATCAGCTGCAGCGCGAGATCGCGCAGGCGGGCGATGGCAAGTCGCCGGGCAAGGCTGCCGGGGCGGAGCGCCAGCCGGGTGACAAGCCAGGAGACCAGCGGCAGGCGGGCATGCCCGGGGGTGAACCCGGTCAGACGCCAGGACAGGCCGGCGAGCCGGATGGGCAGGGCACCGAGCCCGGGCAGCGCGGCCAGGCCGGCAAATCCGGCAAGTCGGGCAAAGGTGGCAAGGCGGGCCAGCCCGGCGATCGCTCGCAGCAGGTGGCGGGCGGGGACCAGCCCCCGTCGGCGGGGCAGGAAGCAGGGCAGGCGGGCGAAGGTCAGCAACCCGGTCAGCAGGCGGGTGGAGGGCAGGGCGGTGGCCAGCAGCCTGGGGGCAAACAGGGCGGGAAGCAGGCGGGGCAACGGAACCGCGGTCAGCTCGCGGATGGACGCAATGGCCGCAGTCCGCAGATGAATCAGGGCGGCGGCGGCGAGCGGGGTGGTCTGTCGGTGGATACGATTCTCAATGGTGGCGACAACCGGGGTGGGGGACTCGGCGGGGGCGAATTTGGTCCGGTGTACCGCGGCCCCCTGACCGGCGATGAATTCAACCGCTGGACCGAGCGCTTGCGCGACGTCGAGGAGTTGGTCGACACCCCGGAGTTGCGCAACGCCCTCGCCGCGGCCCGGGAGCGCGCCCGGCTCACGCGTCGTGACTTCCGCCAGGATCTAAAGAAGCCGGACTGGACCGTGGTCGAACTGCAGATTCTGAAGCCGCTGGTGGAAGTGCGCAATCGCGTCGCCGAGGAGCTGGCCCGGCGCGACTCGAAGGATTCGCTGGCCCCCATCGATCGGGATCCGGTGCCCAACCGCTTCGCCGAATCGGTGCGGCGTTATTACGAGGAGCTGGGCAAAGACAAATGAGCACCACCGTGCCAGTCGTTTCCCTCATTCCGCAGTTTTCTGTGGGCGGGGTGCCCTCACCCCGCGGCGGGCGAGCGGCCGCGGCGTATTTTTGCGGGGTGGGGGCACCCCGCCCACATTCCGTTCCTACCGCCGCGCCCGCGACCGCATGACGACCTCGCTTACCTTCTCGGGCTGGAACTGGTTTTGGCCGGTCCTCGGCTTCAGCCTCCTCGCCCTGGGCGTGCTCGGCTGGAGCTACCGGGCCGCGGCCGGCTACCCGTGGCGCTGGACCTGCCTCGTCCTGAAGGCGCTGGGCCTCGTGGCCCTCGCGCTGTGCGTGTTGGAGCCGCTGTGGCTGGGGCAGCGCGCGCGGCCGGGCGCCAACCTCTTCGCCGTGCTGGCGGACAACAGCCAGGGCCTGCAGGTGCGCGATCCGGGCGAGACCCGCAGCCGCGGCGAGCAATTGCGCACGCTGCTCGACCCGCAGGTTTCCCCCTGGCAGTCGACCCTGGCGACGACGTTCGACGTCCGTCGTTATCTTTTCGATACGCGACTTTCGTCGACGAAGGATTTCTCCGAGCTGAAGTTCGAGGGCCGGGCGACGGCGCTCGGCTCCGCCCTGCGCACGGCCGCCGATCGTTTTGCGGGGCGGCCGCTGGCCGGTTTGCTGCTGCTCACCGATGGCAACGCCACCGATCTGCCCGGCGGCGCCCTGCCGGATCTGCGCGGCCTGCCCCCGGTCTACCCGGTCGTAATCGGGCGGCGCGACGCCGTGCACGACCTCGCCGTACAACAGGTTTCCGTGGGGCAGAGCTCGTTCGAGGACGCGCCGGTGACGCTGCAGGCCGATGTGATGACGACGGGCTTCCGCGGCCGGCCCATCACCGCCCGGCTCGTCGATCGCACCGGGAAGACCGTGCAGGAGCAGACGGCCAACGCGCGGGCCGATGGCGAGGCGCTGGCCTACCGGTTCCGGCTCAAGCCGGAGCAGCCGGGATTGTCGTTTTACCAGGTGCAGGTGAGCGCGGCGGAAGAGTTGGCGCCGCCGGGGGCGGCTCCCCGGGAAAAGACCGAGGAGGCGACGCTGGCCAACAACGCCCGCGTGTTCGCCGTCGATCGCGGGCAGGGCCCCTTCCGGGTGCTCTATGTCTCGGGCCGGCCGAACTGGGAGTTCAAGTTTCTCAACCGCGCGGTGCAGCTCGACGAGCAGGTGCAATTGGTCGGTCTCATCCGCGTGGCGAAGCGCGAGCCGAAATTCGATTTCCGGGGCCGGGCCGGCGAGACGAGCAACCCGCTCTTCCGGGGCTTTGGCAACCAGTCGCCCGACGAGGTGCAGCGCTACGATCAGCCGGTGCTGGTGCGGCTCAACACGCGCGACGAAGTCGAACTGCGCGCCGGGTTTCCGCGCACGGCGGAGGAACTCTACGGCTATCACGCCGTCATCCTGGACGATCTGGAGGCCGAGTTTTTCTCCCCGGACCAGGCGATGCTGCTCCAGAAATTCGTCTCCGAGCGCGGTGGCGGCCTGCTGATGCTGGGCGGCATGGAAAGTTTCCACGAAGGCAAGTACCTGCGCACGCCCATCGGCGACATGCTGCCGGTCTACCTCGATTTCGACGAGGGCACGGCGGAGCCGCCGGGCAAGGTTCATTTCCAGCTGGCGCGGGAGGGCTGGTTGCAGCCGTGGGCGCGCCTGCGGGACAACGAGGGCGACGAACGCGCGCGCCTCGATGGCATGCCGGCCTTTGAAGTGTTCAACCGGGTGCGGGCGCTGAAGCCCGGGGCGAGTGTGATTGCCACCGTGCGGGATGAGAAGGGCGGCGAACTCCCCGCGCTGGCCGTGCAGCGTTTTGGCCGGGGGCGGACGGCGGCGCTGATGGTCGGCGACGTCTGGCGCTGGGGCATGAAGGATGCCGCCGCGCACGAGGACATGGACCGGTCGTGGCGCCAATTGGTGCGCTGGTTGATCGCGGACGTGCCACTGCGCGTGCAGACGACCGCCGAGCCGATTCCCGCGGACGCCAACGGGGCCGTGCAGATCCAGGTGCGGGTCCGGAACGAAAAGTTTCAGGCGGTCGACGACGCCACGGTGACCGTCGAGGTGGAACCGGTGGTTTTTGCGGGGACGGCGGGCGCGGGCGGGGCGCCGATCAAACTCGAGGCGGAACCGGCCCTCAGCGAGCCGGGGCTGTTCCAGATCACCTATGTTCCGCGGCAGACGGGGGGCTTCAAGGCGGTGGCGACCGTCAAGAACCACGCCGGGGCGGATTTAGGGCGGGGGGAGGCGGGTTGGAGCACGGATCTGGCCGCGGAGGAATTTCGTTCGCTGGTGCCCAATGTGGCCTTGCTGGAGGACATCGCGCGCAAGACGGGCGGCGAGGTCGTCGCGGCGGAGGATCTCGAAAAATTTGTGCGGCGGCTGCCAGAGCTGAAGGCGCCCGTCATGGAGACGTGGTCGTATCCGGCGTGGCATACGCCGCTGATGTTCGGCTTCGCGCTCGCCTGCCTGCTGGCGGAGTGGGGCCTGCGCCGCTGGAAGGGGCTGCCATGAACGCGCCGACTCTCCGGTTGATAATTTCCGCGCTCTGGCTGGCCGTCACAATCGGCCCCGCGCTTGTGCTCCCGGTGGCGGCGGCTGAGACGGCCCCCTCGACGGTGATTGCGGTGGCGGGCGCGCCGGGGGAGGTCGAGTTTGCCGCTGATTTCGAGCTCCAACTCAAGGCGTGGGCCACGGCGAGCGCCCGGGCCGAGGCCCGGTACCTCGCCATCGGTGAGAGTGACTCCACCGGGACGGGGTCGGATCGCGAACGCCTGCAGCAGGCGCTGGCCGCCGAGCCGAAGGAAGGGCTGGCGGAACTTTGGCTCGTGCTCATCGGGCACGGCACCTTCGATGGGCGCGAAGCCAAGCTGAACCTGCGCGGCCCCGACCTGTCCGCCGCCGAACTTGCGGAATGGCTGCAGCCTTTTCACCGCCCGGTGGCCATCATCGACACCACCTCGTCAAGCGCCCCGTTTCTGAACAAGCTCGCCGCCCCCGGGCGGGTGATTGTCAGTGCGACGCGCAGCGGCTACGAACACAATTACGCCCGGTTCGGCAAGTACCTCGCGGAGGCCCTGGCCGATCCCAAGAGCGATCTGGACAAGGATGGACAGGTCTCGCTGTTGGAGTCGTTCCTCAGCGCTTCGCACCGCACGGCGGAGTTCTACAAGACCGAGGGCCGGCTCGCGACGGAGCATGCGTTGATCGACGACAATGGCGATGGTTTTGGCACGCCCGCGGACTGGTTCCGCGGTGTGCTGGCGACCAAGCGGGCGAAAGACGGCGCGGCCCTCGACGGCACGCGCGCCCACCAAATGCACCTGGTCCGCAGCGTGGCCGAACTGCAGTTGACGCCGGAACTCCGCGCCCGCCGGGATCGCCTGGAAATGCAGCTCGCGGAGCTGCGCGGGCGAAAAGCGAAAATGAACGAGGGTAACTATTTCCAGGAACTCGAAAAGATCCTCCTCGAGATCGCCTCGCTCTACGGGGGTCGGGCCGGGAGGGGTTAACCGGTAGCCGCTCTGTCTTCGCACGATTTTCCGGAGGCGCGTCACAAGGTCCGAAGAATTCCTTTCTTGGATTTCGTGTCGGCCTTCATTTGGCGCACGACAGCGACAGCACACTCGAGCCTCCCGGCGCGGAGACCATCGGGGCCACCGAGCTGTCCTCCGGCCCGCCGCCGTCGCGTCGGAGCCGCCCCGCTACGTTTTCACAAGTTTGAGCTTCCCGCCTCCTTGGCCTTCTGGCCCACTGCTGGGTCCACGCATGACTCTTTCCCCCGGCGCAGATTCCGGTCAACCGACGCCCCTGGGTGCCGGGGTGGTCGAATCGCGTTGACCGATGCAAAAGTCATCCTGGCTTTTTCTATCCGGCCTGCTGCTGGTTGGCGTGCTGGTGATCGCGGTCTTTGCCCCGGTGCGTCACTTCGACTTTGTGCGCTGGGACGACGACAACAATTTCGTCCACAATCCTCTGCTCCCCGCCCCGTGGTCGCTCGATCTGACGGGCAAGCTGTTCCGGGCGGATCACGCCATGCGTTTCATGCCGTTGCAGTGGTTGAGCTGCCGGCTGGTTTATGGCGCTGTCGGCCTGCATCCCGAACCCTGGCACTTGGTGAATCTCGGCTGGCACCTGCTGGCGACCCTGCTCTTTGCCCTCGTGTTGCGGCGGATCCTGCGCCTCTTCAGCTCCGGAGCCGGATCATGGGCCGATGCCTTGGCCCTGCTGGCCGCGGCCGCATGGGCGGTGCATCCGCTCCGGTCGGAACCAGTGGCCTGGGCAACCGCTGCCACCTATCCGCTGTCGGGGACCTTCGTGCTGGCATCCTTTGTGTGCTATCTGCGCGCCCGGACCGTGCAGCCGGCCAATCGGGCTTGGATGGGCGCGGCCTGGGGTCTGGCCGTGCTGTCCTACGGTTGTTATCCGGTCGGAGTGACCTACGGCGTGTGGCTGGTGGGATTTGACCTGTGGCTCTGGCACCGGAATCCGGCGGAGGAAGGTCCGCGGCAAGTCAGCTGGTGGGTGCGGCATGCGTTGTTCCTCTTTCCGGCGGCGCTGGCCGTCCTCAGCACCGTCTGGACGCGTTATACGGATCCGACCATCTTTGGCGCGGCGCCGGATCTGGCTGCGACGGGATTGCCCGTCCGGTTGGTGATGGCGCTGAGCAGCATGACCGCTCTGGCCTGGGGCCTCGTCTGGCCCGTGAACCTGTCGCCCAATCGCGCCCCGCTCATCCTGACGTCAGTTGAAACCTTGGCGCTGGTGCTGCTCGCCGCAATCATGGGCGCGGCGACACTCCTGCTCGCCTGGCGGCACCGACGGCGCTGGCCCGGCGTGGCGCTGGTCGTGCTGGGGTTTGCCGCGCTGAGCACTCCCTGCCTCGGACTGACGGAACGGCCAACGTGGCCGGTGGACCGCTACAGTTACCTCGTGCATTTGATCTTAATCGGCGGTCTGGCCGGACTGCTCCTGCGGTGCCCGGGCCGGTGGCACTGGAGTCTGGCCGCCGGCGGGTTGCTGTTGATCGGAATCGAGGCGGTCGCGGCGCGGCGCGTAGCGATGCATTGGCAGAACAGCGAAACCCTTTTCACACAGATGGCCGTCGATTCACGGTTTGCCGACAATCCGCGGCAGCAGGGACTGGTTTATGTGCTGTGGAGCCAATACCTCCGGGAGTCGAATTCGCCGGCCCGCGCGGCGGAAATGCTCAACCGGGCCCAGGCGGTTTATGTCGGGGCGATCAAGGCCGCGCTGGCCCGGGGCGACTATCCGGAGGCGCTTTCGCTCCTCTCCCATGAGGAGCATTTCATCGGTTTGACCCCTATCCTGCGTCGCGAGAAAGGCTCCTGGCTGCTGAAGGTCGGACGACCACAGGAAGCGTTGGCCGAGCTGCAGCGCGCGTCCGCCGTGATGCCGAACGATGCGCGAACGCGGGAGCTGTTGCACGAAGCCGAAGCCGCCGCAGTTCGGTAGTGCGCCCCGTCGCAGGTCGTCCGGATTCCACTGACTGATAGGAAACTGGATCTTCCCTCTACGACGGCACCTGAGCCCGGCGGCGGGCTGCGCCCAGCAGTTCGCTGCCACTACCGTGCCGGGACGGGTTCGACCACCAGGCCGGCGATCAGGGCTTGGCCCTGGAGGGGAGTCACGCGGAGTTCGAAGGCCCCGGGAGCGGCGAGATTGAGAGCATAGCTGCGGGAGATCAGCCGGTTCGCGCCGCCGGCAAGTTGGAAGATATCGATCGTTTCGCGGGTGGTGAAGGCGGGGTCGTCCGCCGGGGCGGCCGGACGCACGGCGATTTCGAACCGGCGCTGACCGGGGGCGGTCGACGCGGGGTCGAGGAGCAGCACGCGAATCCGATAGTCGCCGGCGGGCAGCGGCACCGGTTTGCCCCGGGCCCGGCTGTCGCGCGCCATCAGGGGGCGCAGCGTAAACGTCAGGGCATGGTCGCTGGAGACGCCGGTGCGGGCAATTTCCGCCCAGGCCGGGGGCAGGGCGCCGCGGGCGACCGTCACCGCCGGCCGCAGGGTGAAGATCTCCGCACCGGTCTCCTGTGCGCCCCAACACTCCCAGACCGAACGATTCGGTTCGAAGTGGAACGTGAAGATGCCGCGACTCTGCGCGAGCAGATCGTGCGAGGTCGGGGCGAAGTTGATCCGCACCGGCTCCAGCCCGAGGGCCTGCCGGTGGCGGACGAGGTGGGTGTACCAGCGCGTGTTGAGCGAGACGATGAGCCCCTGCTCGCCGCGGGTGATGCCGCCGGCGGAACTGAAACGCGCGAAGTGCTCGATCACCGGACCCGGCTGGCACGCCGCCATCGCCTGCCGGGCCCCCGTGAGGTCGCCCTTGCCCAGCAATTCCTGCGACTCCTGGTACCGGCCGTGGGTCTCGTGAAAGATCGCGATGAACTCCTCCAACCCGCGCCAATAAACGAGGTGGTCGCGCTGCGGCGGCGTCAAGCCGGTGACATCGGCGGCGGAGAGCATCGCCTGGCGCGCGCGGCAGCCGGCGACGACCTCCGGGATGTTCGTGAGCTTGTGATCGATGAACCAGTCGCTGGTCTCGCGTCCGAACCGGGGTGCGCCCGTGATCCACGCCTCGAGGTAGGCGCCGAGGCCGGCGCGGTTTCGCGGCCCGAACCAGCGTTCCGCCAGGTCGAGGCAGGTCTCCCGCAGCGGCCGGTCCTGCGTGCTCTGCCAGACCTGTTGGGCCAGGCTGGAAAAATAGAGATCCAGCGGCCGGGTCGTCCAATGGATGATGCCGAAGCCCGCGGCTTTGGCGTCGGCGAGCTTGCTCGCGAACTCCGCGAGCGGCGTGTACGGCCGGCCGATGTAGTGCCCGTCGTCGTGCTGGGCCCAGACGACCGGGATCACCGGCCGGTGTCCGCCGATTTCACGCAGGACGCCGCGCGCGGCCGCGGTGCCGAGCTGCGGCTTCGCGCGGAGCACCTCGTAATCGAGCCCGATCAGCGGGACGCCGGGCGGGAAGAAACGATCCGCCGCCGCCAGGAATTCGAAGCCCCAGGTGCCGGCCGCGATCCGGACGTGATCCGCGCCGCTGGCCCGCCGGGCCCGCTCGAAGGCGCGCACGATCTTGCCCACGGCGAACATGCCCGGGGCCCGCCAGTACTGGGCGGCCTCGGGTGTGCGCGTCACCTCGGCGGCAAATTCCTCCTGCCACGCGGCCGGCAGATCGGCGACCTTCAGGTCGGTCCACGGTGTCCCGCCCCGGCGAAACCAGACCACCAGCGTCGTCATCCCGGGGTAGCGCGTCACGAACTCCGCGACCTGCGCGCGATAATACGCGCTCCCTTCCGGGGTGTCGGGATTCGGCACCCAGATGCGGCCGGCTGAACCTCCGGCCACCGTGCTCGTGGCGCCGTTGACCTCAAAGCGGGCAGACTCCGGCAACCGGCGCACGAGTTCCGGCGGATTGGCGCTGGGGGTGTCGACGTCCACGGCGAAATATACGCCCATCGCCCGCTGCGCCGCGTCGTTGAACACGCCGCGCATGAGGGCCTGGGCCGCAACCACCCGCTGGTCGTCGGGGACCAGCCCGGCCTCTGCGCCAAAGGCCGGCCCGTCGAACCCGTCGCCGCCGAAGAGCCGGCGGACATCATTGACGTGCATCGTGGACCAGTCGCGGCCTTTGACCGTGGTGGAGAGGTAGCCGACCGGACGCTCCGCGCCCTCGAAGGCAAAGCCCGCCATGGGATTGTTGCCGTAGGCGTGGACCATGATCGCGTTGTATCCGAGTTTCTGTGCCTGCGTGATCCAGCGCCGCCAGTCGGCGGGATTCCAGGTCGAGCAACCGCTGAGGAAGTTGTGCCAGTCGAAGACGAGGCGTTCGCCGGTCAGCGGCCGGTCGCTGAGTTCCCAGCCGGTGAAGTCAAAGGCGGTCGGGCGCGGAGGCGGCAGGGTGTCGCCGCTGAGCGAAAAACCGCAGCCCATCCGGGTGAGCAGCGCGTACACGCCGTAGGTCGTGCCCCGGGCATCCGCACCGGCGATGAGGCCGAGCTCACCGCGGCCGGACTGGACCTGGCGGACGACAAACGATTCGGGCGCGGTGGGCGGCGGCCCCCCGAGGTGCTCCCGGATCAGGGCGTGAGTGGCGGCGCCGACGAGGATGGCGCGACCGGCTGCCGGCAGGACAGTGGCGCTCACGAATCGGTCGTTCGGATACAGATGGGCCAGGGCGGACGCGAGGTCGCCGGCGGCGAGGCGTTCGGCGGGGGCGGCGGCGGGGGTGGTCACGATCGCAATTTCGGCCGCCGGGAGAACCGCGGGCGCGCCGAATGGCGCCAGGAGCATCAGCAGGAAACAGGCGGCGCGCCGCGGCAGGGGAGGCTTCATGGAAACTTGGACGCCCGGGCCTCACCCGCCGAATTCCCGCCACGCCTCGCGGAACCAGGTGATGACGGGCCACGGCGTGCGAATCGAGGTGTTGCAGCTGGCGGAAAGCATGAAGCGGTGGCGGTAGGGAGCGAGCCGCCGGCAGAGGTTTTCGACGTAGCGGCGGACTTCGTCGGGGGTCGTGAAACGTTCCGTTTCCAAGGCGCTGATCCCGCCGGTGATGATCAACCGGTCGCCGGCCAGCCGCATCGCGTCGTCGAGTTCGATGTCGCCGAGGGCCGGGTAGGCAACGCCCTCGAGTCCGTCCACGCCAAGCGACGCGATCAGCGGCAGAATCGGGCGCTGCCGGCCACACGCATGGATGAAGAAGACCGCGCCCGCATCCCGACAAAGCCGGGCGGCCTTTTCATAGAAGCGGGCGGAGTAACGCTCGAGGTACGCGGGCGGGTGAAACGCCGCGTCGAGATTGTCCATCGAGATCATGGCGGGCACGCCCGCGGCCAGCATCTGGCGGACGAGATCGAGTTGCGCCGCCTCGTGGCGCTCCATCAACGCGCGGCAGCGATCCGGAAAGTCTTCGAGCAGATACACCGCGCTGTCCGCGCCCGCGGAGACATGGAGCAGCTTGAGCGGGCTGGTGAGTTCACCGGCGTTGATGAGACCGTCGTCACCCACCTGCTGCTGCCAGAACCGGTAGGCCTTCGGATCAAACTGCCAGCGCCGGGCAGCGATCAGCTCCTCGAAGGCGTCGAGTCCGGTGCCGGTGTCAGCGAGCAGGAATCGCTCCTGCACCAGGGTGGAATGGGCGAAGACAAAACGAACTTGCTCGGTGAGCGTGCCCCGGCGCGTGTGGTACTTCCGGGTCGTGACGAGATCGCGGCCCTCGGTGCGGCGGTCCACGGTGACATCGATCCCCGGCCACTCCTCCGCCGCCAGACCGCCCGACCAGCACTGGGTGGGATCGCAGTAGAGGTTGCGGCTGAAGACATCCAGGCCGAGGTGGCGGATGAGCGCGAGTTGGGTGTCGCAGTCGCGCAATTCGGCGGGCAGAAGCCCGTGGTTGCGGTGGTGGGTGAACCATTGCCAGTAGTTTGGGGCGTAGACGATTCGCGGCGGTTGGGTGCGGCGGAGCACGCGTTCCACCAGGGTCCGCCGGGTGAGGCTGGGGGAGGAGTCGCGGGCGGACGCGGGGGCGGCGGGTTCAGTCATGGGGCAACGCCACGGGCTTCAGATCGGGAGTCAGGAGCTGCATCAACGCCAGCGCCACCGGGTAGGCCGTGCCGGCGATGATGAAGAGAGTCCAGTAGCTGCCGGTCGTCTGCAGGATGTAACCGGCCGACTGGGAAAAAGCCATGGCGGTGAGGGAGCCGAACATGCCGCCCAAGCCCACGACGGAAGCGACCGCCTCGCGGGGGAAGAGGTCGGACACGAGGGTGAAGAGATTGGCGGCCCAGCCCTGATGGGCGGAGGCGGCCAGCCCGATGAGAAACGTGGCGAGCCAGAGATTCGATGTCCGCGCAGCGAAGATCACCGGGACGACGCAGAGGGCGCAGATCAGCATGGCGGACTTGCGGCTCGCGTTGACCGACCAGCCGCGGTGAATCAGGGCGCCCGACAGCCAGCCCCCGCCGATGCTGCCCACGCAGGTCATGGTGTAGATCGCCACGAGTGGCGGGCCGAGGCTCGCGAGGTCGAGGCCGTACTGCTGGTGAAGAAACTTCGGCAGCCAATAGAGGTAGAACCACCAGATGGGGGCCGAAAACGACATGCCGACCACAAAGGCCCAGGTCTGGCGGTAACCCAGCAGGCGGCGCCACGGCACTGACACCGGTGTCACCGTGTCGGCATCACTGTTGATGTGGGCGAGCTCGGCGGCCGCCAGGCGCGACGAGCGGGCGGGCGCTTCGTAGAGCCAGTACCAGAAAATCAGCCAGAGGAAGCCGATCGCGCCGAGCACGAGGAACGCCATCCGCCAGCCGAACTGCAGCGTGAGCCAAGGCACCGCCAGCGGGGCGAGCACCGCGCCGACGTTGGCGCCCGAGTTGAACAGCCCCGTCGCCATCGCCCGCTCGCGCCGCGGAAACCACTCGGCCACGGCCTTCACCGCGGCGGGAAAGTTGCCCGCCTCTCCCAGGCCGAGAGCGAAGCGCGCGACGCCGAAACCAAATACGCCGCGGGCGAGCGCGTGTCCCATGGCTGCAATGCTCCACGCGAAGATCGAGATCGCATAACCCCGACGCGTGCCGATCCGATCGATCCACCGGCCGAAGCCGACCAACCCGAGCGCGTAGGCCGCCTGGAAGGCCGTCACGATGTGACCGTACTCACGCTCGTTCCAGCCGAGTTCCTGGCCCAGCGTGGGCGCGAGGATCCCGAGGATCTGCCGGTCCATGTAATTGATCGTGGTGGCGGTAAAAAGCAGGGCGCAGATCGTCCAGCGGAAGTGCCCCACCCGCGATGGCGCCGCGGTCGCTGGATTTGGTTTCACGGAGTCAACCAGTCGAGCCGGCGGGAGCGGGGAGCAAAGACTTTGGGGCGGGGAGCATCGGAGGGATCCGGGCTGGTTCCGTTTCTGTCATGGGCCGGTGCCGGGGGGCAACGGCGTTCCTCCTGGCGCCTCCACCAACAGCACAACGCGTGAGCCTTATAAGCGCGTCTCGGTCTTTCCCGTCTCCTATATCCCCTCCGGAAGAGTGTCACGTATTACGTGACACGTCCTTTGAAGTTCGGGCGCTTCTGGCGTTCTATCTGACGTATGGGTGCTTGTGGCGCGGCGGTGGTTTGCCGAGCGGTGCGCAATCCCCGCCAGCGCGTTGCCCACTCGGTTTCGCCCGGGTGGTGGAGCGAGCCGCAAATTTCTCGCCAGCACGCGCACCAAGTCCGACAAAATCGCCGCCATGCCCGTCATCGACAGCCACGTTCACCTGTATCCGCCGGAGCTGAGTGTCGCGCCGGCGGCGTGGGCAATGGCCCACGGGGAGGACCATTGGTCAGTACTGTGCACCCGGCGGCGGCGGCGGGACGGTCGCGCCGTCCAGGCGTTTCCCAGCCTCGACGAACTGTTGCGGGAAATGGATCGCGCCGGGATCGATCGGGCGGTGCTGCTCGGGTGGTATTGGGAAAAGCCGGCGACGTGCGCCTGGCAGAACCGGTTTTATGCGGCGTGCGTGCGGGCGCATCCGGATCGGCTCGATGCCTTTGCGACGTTGCATCCAGGGGCGGGGGAGGGGCCGGTTCTCGCCGAGTTGCAGTGGGCGTGTGACGAAGGTTTGGCGGGCATCGGCGAACTGTCGCCGCACTCGCAAGGGTACTCCATCGACGATCCGGTCCTGGGGGCGGTGCTCGCACGGGCCGCTGAATTGCGGCTACCGGTGAACCTGCACGTGACCGATCCGGCGGGGCGTTCGTATCCCGGGCGGGTGGAAACGCCCTTGCCGGATTTTTTGCGGCTCGCGCACCGGTATCCGCGCTGCACGTTCATCCTGGCGCATTGGGGCGGGTTGCTGCCGCTCTCCGCGGTGGGCGCAGGAGCGCCGTTGCCGCCCAACGTCTACCTGGATACTGCCGCCTCCCCGCTGCTCTACGACGCGGATATCTGGTCGCGGATGCGAGTCGCGGTCGACGCGGGGCGGGTGTTGTTTGGCTCGGACTACCCGTTGGATCTCTATCCCCGGACTCCCGGGGCGTCGGGACTCGCTACGTTCGTGGCGGAGGCGCGGGCCGGCGGCGCCGATGCCGGGGTGTTGGGTGAAACCGTGAGTGGCTTGCTCAGGCGGCGGTCGTGAACCGATCGAGCGCCCAGGGTACCACCGGACTTTTCGACTCGCGGACAACAATCTGCAGCGCCGTGGTCAGACCGGAGGGTAGTGGCACGGGCACGGTGAGAACCGGCAGCCCGCCCAAACTCACGGGGGCGGTCACGGAGATGATGCGGTTGCGCATTTCCAGCGTGCATTCCGCCTTGGTCGGCGCCGGGGCCGGAGAGGCGGGCAGCGCGAGAAAATCGTAGTCGCGGAAGAAGTCCGTCCAGGTTGCCCGCACCTGGGCCAGCGCGAGCGGGGCGGATTTGATCTGGGCGGAGGTCAGAGCGTGGACGCGGGTGAGGCGCTGCCACACGATTGGATCATACCGGGCCCGGAAGCGTTCGGCCCACCCCCGATGAACTTCCCACGCTTCGAGCGCGACGATGGTGTGATAGGCCTCAAGCGCCGGCGCAAAGCCGCGCCGCAACGTCGCCGCGAGCGCCGGGTCGGCGGCGGGGGCCAGGCGGGCTCCGGCGGATCGGCAGGCGATGGCGACCTCGGGGTCGACGCCGGGCAGGTCCAGGTATGCGCCTCGCGGCGTCCGGGTGTCGCGGGCTGAGTCCACCAGCGCGTCGAGGGTGGAGCGCAGGTCGGACGCCGTCGCAGTGAACCAGCCGGCGGTGTCGAAGGTCGGCGCCAGGGCGACTGCATCCGCAATCCAGGGGTCGTGCGGGGTCAGACGAAAGCCAAACAAGCCGCAGAAAGCCGCCGGCACGCGGACGGACCCGCCGGTGTCGCTCCCCAGGGCGAACGGCACCAGACCCGCGGCCACCGCGGCCACCGAACCGCTGCTCGAGCCACCGGTGGTGCGTCCGGGAAAACGGGGATGCTCACAGTCGCCGTAGTGGGGATTCTCGCCCGTGATCCCGTAGGCGAATTCGTGCAGATGGGTCTTGCCGGCGAAGACGGCGCCGGCGGCGTGCAGCGCGCGGGCGAAAGCCCCGCCGGCCGCGGGAGCCGGTCTAACCTCCGGCAGAAAAGTCGATCCGGCGAAGGTGGGAGTGCCGGCGAAATCAAAGAGATCCTTGGCGAAAAAAGGCACGCCCCCGAGCGGCGTGTCGCGCCGGGCGGCGCGAAAACGCCCGGCGAGTTCGGGCTCCGGGCAGAGCCACGCGATCACCGCGCGTCGTTGGGCGGCGGACAGACGGGCTTGCACGCGCGCGTGAATCTCGTGGGCGGCCTGGGCGGGGGCGAGGGCCTGCCATGCGCGGAAGTTCATTCGCAACGGGTCCGATACCCCGGAGCGGATGGAAGTAGGAGCGGGGTTTAGCCCCCGGGAGGGGGGGGTGAGCGGGGGGTAGCCCCGCCCCCCAAGAGGGGGGT
>JBBRWR010000081.1:0-35823 GCA_038249085.1 Opitutales bacterium | reverse complement strand
GGCAATGTCACGCGCCAACCCCCGCCGCCCCCGCGCCAAGCGGCGCATCTCCAGGTTGACGGTGGCGTCAAGTTCAGTCGTTCCCGTAGCGCCAGTCTTTGACTGGCGCCCGCCGGTCAGAGACGCGGCGCTACTCCCAGAGGCATCACCGCCAAACGACAGGTGCGCCCCAGGGGCGGTGAGGGTGGGGTGGGGCTTGCGGCGGGCGGTGGGGTCGCCATGGTCTTGGGGCATGAAGCGACGCGAATTCCTGCAACTCGCCGCGGTGGCCGGACTGGGGGCAAAGATCCGGGCCGCGACTCCGGCCGCCGAGGTCATGACGGTGCGCGGGCCGCGCCCGGCGGGCAGCCTCGGTTGCGTGCTGCCGCACGAGCATGTGCTGGTCGATTTCGTGGGGGCGGCCGAGGTGTCGCCGGCGCGTTACGACGCCGACGTGGCTTGCGCGAAGATCAAACCGTTCCTTGACGAGGCGAAGTCCCTCGGGTGCGCGACGCTGTGTGAATGCACCCCGGCTTATCTCGGGCGGGATCCGCGGTTGCTGGTGCGCCTGAGCGAGGCGACGGGATTGCACCTTGTCACGAATACGGGGTATTACGCCGCGCGGCAGAACAAGTTTATTCCCGCCCACGCCCTGCACGCGGACGCCGACGCGCTCGCAGGGCGGTGGCGACGGGAATGGGACGAGGGGATCGACGGCACCGGGGTGCGCCCTGGGTTCATCAAGATCGGGATGGACGCCGGCCCGCTGAGCGAGCAGGCGCGCACGCTGGTGCAGGCGGCGGCGCGGTGCCATCGCGCGAGCGGCCTGACGATCGCAGCGCACACGGGCAACCAGGTGGCGGCCGCGGAGCAGCTCGCCCTCCTGCGGCAGGAAGGCGTGCGCGCGGCGGCGTGGATTTGGGTGCACGCGCAGAATGCCACCGACGAGTCGGCGCTGGCGGCGGCGGCGCGCGAAGGGGCGTGGCTTTCGTTTGACGGAGTGTCACCGCGCTCGCTGACGCGGCACGTGGCGTTGGTCATGGCGATGAAACGCGAGGGACTGCTCGGGCGGGTGCTCGTGTCGCACGATGCGGGCTGGTACCGCCCGGGTGAGCCGGAGGGAGGGACGTATCGTGGCTACGACGTGTTGTTTCGCGCGTTGTTGCCGGCCCTGCGGAAGGAAGGGGTTTCCGCGGAGGAAATCGACCAGCTCACGGTGCGCAATCCGGCGCAGGCCTTCACGGTGGGCGTGCGGACGGCGTGAGCAGCGCGCGGATCGGAAAGAATTGCGTGACGCGGCGGGGGCGGGGAAGGGACTTTCTGTCCTGCCGTTTAGGAATGACGGCAGGGGTAGGGCGCGGACTCCGCTCCGCGCCGCGAGACGGCGCGATCGCCGCTACAGCCCCGCGATCTCCCAACCCGGGCGGTAGGTGCGCCGGAGGTACTGGTTGGCGGTGCGCTCGTGGTCGAATTGGAGCTTGGCGGCGTTCCACTGCAGGGTGGTCTGCGGCAGACGCACCGCCACGCTGCCGAGCAGCACGGACTCGGTGAGCGGCCCGGAGTAGTCGAAGCCGGCGCCCGTCTTGCCGCCGTTGAGACAGGCTTCCGCCCACAGGCTCCAGTGGTGACCCTGTTCGGCCTCGGGCAACTTGTAGTCCCGGAATTTCTCCACGGGGTGGAGCTTCGGCGGCGCAATGTGCGGCACATGCAGCACGCCGGCGGTGCCGATGATGATCGAACCCTGGTTGTCGGGATCGGCGGCCTTGCGTTTGCCGCCCTTGCCCGCCGGGTCGGCGGGGACGGCCTCCTTGATCAAGGCCTGCACGTGCGCCGGCGGCCGCTCGTCGCCGTCGTACCAGGTGACGGGCACGGTTTTTTCGGCGGTGAAGCGGGTGCCGGGAAAGACGTAGTGGATGCGGGCGTTGATCGCCCAGTTCCACTGGTCCGGCGCGGGACCCTCGGAGCGGACCGAAAGGGGCGCAGTGAGGGCAAGGGCCTCGAAGACGGGATCGAAGATATGGCAGCCCATGTCGCCGAAGGTGCCGGTGCCGAAGTCGAGCCGCTTGCGCCACTGGCTGGGGTGGTAATAACCTTTCACATACGGCCGCGCGCCGCTGACGCCGAGCCAGAGATCCCAGTTGAGCGACGCCGGCACCGGGGCGGAACTCTCCGGTGGCCGGCCGGTATCACCCCACTTCTTGCTGCTCCAGGTGTGCACCTCCTTCACCTTGCCGATGACGCCACTCTGCACGATGGCGACGGCCTGGCGGTAGACCTTGTAGGAATGGATCTGGATGCCCATCTGCGTGACGAGTCGTTTCTCGCGGGCGAAGTTGGCGAGGGTGCGCGTCTCGTAGATGTCGTGGGCCAGCGGTTTTTGGCAGTAGCAATGTTTGCCGAGCTGCATCGCGGAGAGTGCGATGGGCGCGTGCATATGGTCGGGCGTGGAGACGTTGACGGAGTCGATGTTGCCCTGCTCCCGGTCGAGCAGCTGACGCCAGTCCTGATAGACCTTCACGTCGGGGAACGCCTCCTTCACTTGCTGGGTGCGGGCGAGATCGACATCGGCGACGGCGACGAGCTTCACAAACGGGTTGGTCGTGATCGCCTGGATATCGGCCCAGGCCATACCGGCGGCGCCGAAGCTGGCGTGGCGGAGCACGCGGCTCGGGGCGGCGGCGTGAAGGCTGCGCGCGAAGAACGGGGCGGAGAGAGCGGCGGCGCCCAAGGTCTGGAGGAAGGTGCGGCGGGTGGGGGAGGCGGAGGGCTTCATGAAAAAAAGGAAGGGAGCGGCGGCAGGCGGGCCGGGTAATCGGGTAACCTTGTGGTCACCGCCGGGCGCATTGGCAATCCCGTGGTGCGGAGGGCCAGGGCGCCGCCACCGCACGGCGGAGCGCCGCCCGCGCGTGGTGTCCCGGCGACGACGTTCCCCGGATGCGGCCGGAACCGCGGCGTCCGCCGTCGAACCGATCAGGGGACCTCGTAAATATCCACCAGGGCGACGCCGGAGGAGCCCGGCGTGCCGGTGACGCGGGCAGTGTAGGCGCCGGGCGCCAGGTTCACGAGCACGGCGGCATCGCGGCTGAGGGGCGTCAGCGAAAAGGCTCCCACCTTGACCATGGCCGTCGCAAGGACGGCGCCGCCACCCCAATTGTCGTTGCTCGCGATGGCGGTGGCGTTGCCGGCGCGATAGACTTCCAGCCGTGGATTCACGAGAGCATTGGTGATGCCGAAACGGGTCAGCCCCGGCCCGATGGCGCGGAGGAGCACGGTCCGGGATGTACTGCCACCGACCACGACTCCGGCGATCAGTTCGTTGTTGTTGGCCCCGACCATGGCGCGCGCGGAGACGTTGATGAGACGAGGCGTGTCGGGCGTGTAGGCCGCGATCGGGGTGGCGTCGTAGATCTCCGCCAAGGCGGTGCCCGCGGCTCCGGTGATTTGCAGCGTCTGGGCCCCGGGCGGCCGCTGCACCACCAAGGCGGCATCGCGACTGTCCGGGGCGGCCAGCGGAAAGGCCCCGACTTGCGCGCTGGCGCTGATGACCTGGGGATCGCCCTCCCAATTGTCGTTGGCGGCCAGGATGGTACTGCCGACCGCGAGGGTGACCGCGGGATCCGGGGAGAAATTGTCGACGCCGAAAGCCGCGAGCGTCGGGCCCACGGCCCGGAGGAGCAGGGGTTTGGTCTGCTGGTTGCCGGCGCCTCCGGTGACGAAGCCGATGATCAGCGCGCTGGCGGCGGAGCCGACATTATTGCGAATCGAGAAATTGACGAAGCGCCCAGGGTCCGACTCGCGGACGAGCACGGGAACGGGGGCGGAGGAAATGGCGTTGCCATCGTTGTCGAACGCGGTGGCGGTGAGCACATGGGCTCCGGCCGGTGTCGCCGTCCAGTCGAAGACGTAAGGTGAGCGGGTGGTCTCGCCGAGTTTGGTGCCGTCGAGGTTGAATTCGACTTTCGCGATCGTGCCGTCGGAGTCCGACGCGGAGGCGGCGAGAGCCACGCGGCTCTGCGTGGAAAAGATCGCGCCCGGGGGCGGGGCGGTGAGCGCCACCGCGGGCGGGGCGCCGACGGGCACGCGCTGGTCGAGCAGTTCGAGGTTGAAGCTGAGATCGGGATTGGCGATGGCCTGCTGGTGCACCTCGACGGCCAGCGTATTGTTCCCGCGTACGAGGAGCGGCCGGGGATCGGTGCTGAACACGAGGGGGAAAAACGTCCGCTCATCGGCCCCGGCGACGGCGGTGGGAGCGAGGGTATTGTAGGCGTAGGTGGCGCCGACGGTCATGGCGCTGCGGCCGATCTCGGTGCCATTGAGGTAGACGATCGCGCCGTCGTCGCGCACCAGGTTGAGCACGAGTTGGCCGATCCGCGCCGGATCGGCGACCACGAACGTGCGCCGGAAGTAGGCGGTGATCGCCCGGCTGGCGGGATTCAGGCCAAAGCCAATCACCGTCGTCTCATCGCCATCACCGTAGCCCAACTCCGCGGGACCGGAGGGCCAGGTGGAGTCGTTGAAGGCAGGCGTGCGCCACGCGGTGCCCTGATCGGAGCCATCGTCGAGGTATTTCCAGTTTGAATTCGCCGCGATCAACGGGGTGACGACCGGTGGGACGACACTGATGGAAACGGGATTCGAAGTGGTCACGCCGCCATCGTTGTCGGTCGCACGCGCGGTAATCGTGTAGGTGCCGACCGCGATGCCGTTCCAGACGAACGTGTAGGGCGCGGTCCGGCTCTCGCCGAGTTTGGTGGTGCCGTTGAAAAATTCGACGCGGGCAATCGTCCCGTCGGAGTCGGCGGCAGCGGCGGTGAGGGTGAGCGCGGCCTGGGTGGTCACCCGGGTGCCCGGGGTGGGGGCGGTGAGCGCGACGGTCGGCGCGCGATTGCTGGGATTGAACACCGTGATCGTGACGCCGCGGGAACGCCCGTAGGCCCCCGTGGCATCCGTGGCGAGGGCGCTAAGGGCGTAATCGCCGGTGACCGGATTTGACCACGTGTACTCGTACGGGGCGGTGGTGTCTTCGCCGACCTTGGTGTTGCCCTGATAGAAATCCACCCGGGTGATGGCGGCATCGGACTTGGCGTCGGCGGTGAGCCGGACGGTGGCGGGAATCGGCAGACGGGTGCCGGCGATCGGCGCGGTGAGGGCGACGGTGATGGGGTTCGTCGCGGTGGTGACCAGCCGGCGAGGAGGGCTGGTCGTCGTGTTGATCTCATCCTGGGCCGCGGCGTACCATTCGTAAGAGGAACCGGGTTCGAGGCCGGACCAGGCGGCCGTTGCGGAGGTGCCGCCGGCGGCCACGTCGACCGTGCCCAACGGGGTCCAAGGGGTGATCGCACTCTGCATGTCATAGGGAAGGCTGAATTCGCTGTCGGCATCGGACTCGGCCCGGCCGAGCGTGGGAGAGTAGGTGCGGGCTCCGATGGTGTTGCGGGCGGGCGAGAAGGTATAGGTGCGCAGCCAGCCGTCGCCGCCGTTCACCCGACTCTGGTAGTTCTGGAGCACGGAATGAATCGTCCGGCCCTGATACACGTCGCTGCGCCGGCCTTCGCCGGGGATGTGGCCGCCGAGCATGAGAAAGAGATTCGGATTGTTCTTCAGGTAGTCGTAGATGATCCGCCCCTGCGCGCTGAACGCCGCGGGGTTGCCGGTACTTACGATCCAGTGGGTGGTGACGATGGCTCGGCGGCTGGGATTGGCCTTGAGCACGGCGTCGGCCCACGCGAGCACGGGTTCGTACAAGGCGAGGGCGCGGGTGTCGAAGCCCAGATGGAAGATGATGAAATCCATGCCGCTGGCGCGGAAGAGCTGATAGCTGTTGTTGTTGTCGCCGCCGAAGTGGCCGCCGTAGTAAATCCGGCCGGCGAAACGATCGACGCCGAAGAACTGGTTGTAGAGCGCGGTCGTGCCGAAGACGCTGCCGGTGGGCGACTGATCGTGATTCCCCGGCGCGACCCCCCACGGAATGCCGTGGACGTGCAGGGTCGTCAGGGGATCCTCGATCACCTTCATCGCGGCGTCGGCGACGAGCCATTCCGGCAGGTTGCTTTGCGCGGTGCTCGGGTTGAAGTCGCCGTGTTCACAAAGGTCGCCCATGTGCGACACGAACGCGAGGTTCAGGGCGGTACTGTTATCCGCGTACCATTGGCTCTGGGCGTAGAATTGGCGGGAGCGGCCCGGGATATCCAAGGTATAATACTGGGTGTCCGGCAAGGTCCCGAGGGTGAAGTCGGGACCGGGGAGCGGCGGCGGCGACCGGCGTCCATAGAACGTGACGCGCACGGGAGCCCGCTCCGGGTCCGCCAAGGTCACGGCCAGCGTCGTCGTGGCTCCGATGCCGGTGGCGTCCGCGGCGGGGCCGACGGCCGCGAGGGTCGGGGGGCGATTGGGGTTGGCCTCAACCAGGATGGTGACCGGAGCCGACGTGACGCGCGTGCCGGAGTTGTCGGTCGCGGCCGCGAGGACGGTATGGGTGCCGGCGGGGACCCGTTGCCAGTCGAAGGTGTAGGGAGCGGTCCGGACCTCGCCGATCACGCGGGAATCGACCAGGAACTCGACTTTCACGATGGTGCCGTCGGGATCCCTGGCGTCGGCGGCGAAGGGCACCGTGGCGGGAAACATCGGGCGGAACGTGGCGACGGGGGAGGTGAGTTCCACGGTCGGGGAGAGGTTGGGGGCGAAGCGGCGCCCGACGGCCCACGCGGTTCCTCCGGCGAGCGTGCCCTCGGGCGCGCCGGGGATCTGCCCCGTGACCGTGGGGCCGGTGCCCTCGTTCAGGGCGTAGCGCGCGACCAGGTTCGGCGCGAAGGTCGTGATGGGGAGATCGCGGGTGGCGAGGATTTCCTCGGAGCTGCGCGCCCGGTTCCAGATGCGCACCTCATCGATGACGCCCTGAAAGAAACCGGCCGCCACTCCCGTGGAATTCAGGGCGGTGCCGATGCCGAAATGCTGGATGCTGTCTTCGCGCGGCAAGGCGCCGAACGGAGGGGTCCCGATGGCGTCGAGTTCGCCGTTGAGATAGAGCCGCCACCCCGTGCTGTCATAGGTGACGGCCGCGTGATTCCAGGCCCCAGGGATCGCCCGGCCCACACCGGTGAGCGGAAAGTTTTCCCCGGCGGGGATGCCCAGGGCGGGCATCGCTTCGAAATCGGCCACCAAGTGCCCGTCGGTGTCGAGCCCGAGGAAGTAATTGCAGTCCACGTTGCTGCCGTCGGCTTCATTGCGGCCCTTCGTGATCAGGGGCCGACCGGTGACGCCGCCGGTGCCGGTGCCGACCACGGTGCCGGCCCCGGTTTCCAGGAACCAGCATTCGAGGGTGAAGGCGCCCAGGCCGAGCGAGGGGGCTGGGCCCATCGCAACATAGCCGGTGCCGCCCCCAAAATAAACGGCGCTGTCTTCGCCGGTCCACACGGCAAAATCGTCCACGGCAAGGCCCTGCTCCACGCCGGGCTCGTCGTGGTCGGAAAACCGGATCCACAGCTCGCGTCCCGGTTCCCAGGCTACGCCGGAAACGGTCGCCACCAAGGGGGTGCGGTTCGCGACCGCGTTGCCGTTGAGCGCGGCGGCCACCGGCGTGATGACCGGACTGGTGAACGTCAGGGCGGGAATGGGCGCCCAGGCGCCGTCCTGCAGGCTTACCGCGTCGAACAGATAGTCGACGGCGAGCTTGTGGGGAGTGGCGGCCGAGCTCTTGAACCACTGCTCGCCCGTGTAGGCGACGGAGAAGCGGGTCAGGGTCCGGCCGGTCTGGTTGACGAGACGAACCGCAAAGCGCACCGGCCTGCAGTCGGCGGACCGGGTGCCGAGCGCCCGGTCGGCGGAACCCGCGGTGCCAAAACTGAACAGCCCGTTGTTGGCGGGGATCCCGGCGTTGTCGAAGGCGGCGGCGGTGCCACCGAGCGTGCCGTTGGTGACGGCATAGGTCGACCGATCCGCAAACCAGCCGGGCAGGGTCGAGTTGTCGGTCCAACCGAGGTCGGAGGTGTTGTTGGGCGCCACGTTGAGCGCGTCGAAGTTCTGGACGTAACCGCCCCCGGTGTAGTTGACCTGGCCGTGGGAGGAAACGGCCGATCCGGCCGTGACCAGCAACCCGAGGCGGAGGCCGCGAACGAGGGAACGGCGAACAACGGGACTCATCGGCAGGATGCCCCGTGGGTGCCCCGCGCGTGCGCGCCAATGTCAATGGCAGGAAAGATTGGGGAGAGGGTGGACAAGCCGGAGGGGGATGGGAGAGAACCTTGTGGGTGGCTCCGGGCCGCGTGGCAATGCAGCTCTGTGGCGTTGGAGCGATAAACGGGCGGGGTCGCATCGCAAGTCGAGAAGTGGCGGGACGAAGGGGCAAGATTGCGCGCCCGACGGGCGCAGGGCGGTGGCAAAGTCGTTCCCTCGCCTCGGAGTCTTTCTCTTGCATCTTTCTCTTAATCTTTCTCTCCGGCGGGCAAACCCTGACGAAAGAGTACCGAGCGCAGCGACATCAGCCAAGATAAAGAGCAAAGAGAAAGATCGGCCAAACGACTTTGACCCCGCCCTGCCGACGGGCGGCGGTCGGGGCGGCGCGGTTCGCGGCCCGGTTGCCCCGGGCACTTTGCGGGGTGAGGGCACCCCGCCCACCGCTGGCAGCAGCGGAGTCAGGGGGCGGGTGCGGTGAAGGCCCAGGCCAGCTTGCCGTCGCGCAACGAGGCGACCGCGAACCTGCCGGTAAACTCCTGCGCTCCAGCGGTGGTGGCGACGGTGAGCGTGTCGGGTTCGAGCGGCGACAGCACGTAGTCGGTGCTCCGGGCGGTTTCGATCACCAGCACCCCGTCGGCCCGCAAGGCGACTCCGCGCACGAACGGCTCGGCACCGGCATAGCCTTCAAAGAGCGACACGAACAGTTTCGGCCCGGCGCCCTCGGTCCGGCGCACGAGGTAGGGCAGGGTGGCGCCGAGGTCGGAGTTTTTCCAGTCGCGCTGCCCCCATCCGTCGGCCACGAAGGCCTGTTCGCCCGGCTGGCCAACGTTCCACGCCACGGCCGTCAGGTCCGGGCCGGCCCGCCAGCGCGCCCGCCAGGTCCCGGCGGAGGTGAGGGTGCGCACTCGTTTGAAGTCGTAGAGTTTGGCTGCCGAGGCCTGGGCGGTGGCGCCGATGAGATCGCAGCTCGCGTCGGCCGCGTGATAGACAAAGTCCTGCCGGCGGCCGCCCTGCACCCGGAAGAAGTCGACCACGTAGCTGTGTCCGGCGCCGTGATCGATCAACGCCGAGGTCCGGCGGTAGAGGGCGACCCCGGCGTAAGCCTGCGATGCCGCCTCCATCACCTTGACGTGCGGCGAGGAGCGGAAGAAACGCACCTCTCCGCCCCGGTCGCGGGTCCGTTGATCCTGCTCGTCGATGACCACGGTGTTGTGCGCCACGGTGCGCGAGGCCTGGTGCTTTTGAGGATGATCCCAGAGGTATCCGAGGTCCGAGAGGATCTCCTGGCCCTGCCGCCAATAGGTGAGGTTCAAACTGTCCTGGTGATGGTGGTTGCCCCAGTGGCTCGCGCTGAGGAGCAGCAGGCTCTCGCGCCCATCGACGCCGGTGCGCATATGGCCGAGGCGGAGATCCGGCGGGCACCAGTCGGGCAGGGTGATGGGCGGGGCGGTCTTCGCTTCGAGCCCCGGGGTGCGATAATACAGCGCGAGCGGCGCGTAACCCCGGGCCAGGTCGGGGCCGGCGGCGGCCTGGAGCAGGGCCAGGTATTCCGGGTGTTCGGGGTAGTTGGCGACCATCAGTTCGACGAAGTTGCTGCCGAGGCCGGACCGCCGGTAGGAGTCGGCGAAACATGGATACGTGAGGTCGCCCTGGAGCCCCTTGACGCAGTTTTCCCAGATGCGCTCGTAGGCGGTGCCGCGGTAAAGATCGGTGGCGATCCGGCGGCGACCGTCCGGGCCGGTGTAGCCGGCGGGTTCGCTGTAGCCGCGGAGCGCCTGGGGCAGATCCCAGATGTTGCCCAGCGTCATGGTCGCATAGGCGGGCGACTCCGAGGTCGTGCCGTCGGGCAGGAACCAACCGTCGATGGTCTGCTGAAAGCCGTCCCAGCCGAAGCGCACGAGTCCGGGATGGCCAACGCAGAGGCCGACGAGGGCCGCGGTCGTGCGGTTGCCGACGGACTTGTTGTTGATCGCGGGGTCGCTGGTGAGCAGCACGGTGCCCTCGAGCAGGAGATCGCGCTCGATGGTGCGGCGCTCGGCATCGGCGTAGAGCGGCGCGCCGACGGCCTCGCGCGCGTCGCAGGTAAAATCGTAGGCTTCGACCATGCGACGGACGAAGTGTGATTCCTGGCCGACGCCGCTGGCCCGGCCCGCGGTCCAATATCCGGTGTGCAGCCGGCGGTCGGGCCGGTTGGGGGGAGGACAGAGCTCGGGCGCGGGAAGCTGATTGATGAACTGCGCGGCGACATGCGGATCCAGATCGGCGTACTCGCCGTAACCCGTGTGCACGAGCCAGTGCGGGTAGACGGCGGCGAAGCGGAGCAGGATGGCGCGGGCACCGCGGGCATATTCGATCTTGCCGGTCAGCAGATAGGCCTCGGCCAGGGTGTGGCAGAGGCTGGCGAGATGGCTCACCTGGCGGGCGCGGATGTTGGCCGTGAAACTCGGTCGCCCCGTCTTGTAGGTGAAGATGACGAAGGGCTCGCCGCCCAGAAAGGTGAGCGTCTGCGGGCGGCCCCAGGTGGTGTGCAGGACGACATCCTCGGGGTAGCGGGCGTGGGGAAACACCGTGTGGCACAGGTCGCACGTGAGTTGGTCCGGCGCGCCGCTATCCCACGACCAAAGCCCGTGCGGATGGACCGGGCGGCCCTGCTCGCGACACGCCGGGCAAGGGGTGAACTTCGAATCGCCCGGCGTGGTCTCCGGAATCATATGGGCGAGATAAGCCGGCGTAAGCTGGCCCACGGTGCGGCGGGCGGTGCGCTCCAGGGTAGCGGCGTACTGGCGGGCCCAATCGTAACGTCGGAGGTTTTCCCGGGCGCGCGCGAGGTCGTCGGCCTTGATGGCGCCGCTCGGGTGGGAGACGGCCCCGCGGTACTTCTCCCAATCGGACCAATCCAGGATCGCGTCGGCGGCGGCGGCGTTGGCACCGAGGCAACTGAGTGTGACGAGGAGGGGGAGGATGCGATTCAGATTGGGCATGGGGGAAAAGACGCGGGGTGAGGGCACCCCGCCCACCTGACCGAACGGGCGCGCGCTCCGGTCATGGTTGGCCATGGCATGACGTCACGGAGGGCGAACGGCTACAAGGGCGGAGCGAGGGGAGGTGTTTCCGCCCTCGACACGGCGTCGGGGCCGGCAAAATGTCGGGCCACGATCGCGCCCCGCGGTCCCCCCAAGAAAACCGATCCGACCCGATGAACACCAGCCGCCGTCACTTCCTCCACACTGCGTCGCTCAGCCTCGGTTCCCTCGGCCTGCTGTCCGCCGGAGCGCTGGGCGCCGAGCCGAAAGCCAAGGCGAAGAAAGCGCCGGCCGCCCCCGGGCCCAGTTTCGCGGGAAAGTCCCGGATGCACCTGGGTACGGTGACGTACAACATCGCGATGGACTGGGATATTCCCACGATCATCAAGAATTGCACGGAGGCGAAGTTCGAGGGCGTCGAGCTGCGCACGACGCACCAGCACGGCGTGGAGGTTGCCCTGAGCAAGGCCGAGCGCACGGAAGTGCGGCAGCGCTTTGCGGACTCGCCGGTCCAGCTGGCGAGCATGGGCAGCGCGTTCGACTACCACACGGCGGATCAGGCGAAGTTGCGGAAGGACATCGAGGCGACGAAGGAATACATCGTGCTGGCCCACGACGTCGGCTCCACGGGGGTGAAGGTGCGGCCGAACGGCATTGCGAAGGAACTGGGCGTGGAGAAGACCCTGGAGCAGATTGGGCGATCGTTGCGCGAACTCGGGGAGTTTGCCGCCGGTTACGGCCAGCAGATCCGGCTCGAGATCCACGGCAACCCCACCTCGCAGGTGCCGTACTGCAAGAAAATCATGGACGTCGCCAACCATGCGAACGTCGGTGTGTGCTGGAACTCGAACCAGACCGATCTCGGGGGCGAGGGCTTCGAGAAAAACTTCGCGATGGTGCAGGACAAGATCTTCACCGTGCACCTGCGCGACCTGTACCTCGAGGACTACCCGTTCCGGAAGCTGCTCACGTCCTTGAACGCGACCGGCTTCACCGGCTTCTGCTTTGCGGAGATTCCGGAGAGCAAGGACCCGGTGCGGGTGATGAAATACTTCCGTTCGCTGTGGCTCGCGTACCAGGGGCTGCTGTGACGGCGAACCGCCGGGCGGTGCGCCGGAGGCGTCGCGGCGTGAAGCCGCTCCTACAGAGCGGCGCGGGGCGGAATTCCGGCTGAGGTCATGGCTGAGGCGCTGAAGAACTGGTTCGACCGATCTCGCTTTGCCGCGCTGGCGGAATTGTTCGCGGAGGCGCATCCCGGGTTTGATCGGAAGCGGTTTTTGGCCCTCACGGTGCCGGGACTGGAGCCGCTCGCGCTGCTGGCGCGGATGCGGCGCGGCACGGAGGCCCTGCGGGCGACGCTGCCGGAAGCGTACCTCGCGACGCTGCCAATCCTGCGCGAAGTGGCGCCGCGGATCGGACACTCGTTTGTCGGCATGATGCTGCCGGACTTCGTGGGTCTTTACGGGCGAGGGCATCCGGCAGAATCGCTCGATGCGCTGCGGTTTCTCACGCGTTATTCCTCGGGAGAGTTTGCCGTGCGCGAATACCTGCGGCTCGACCTGCGCGGTACGCTGCACGTGATGGAGCGCTGGGCGGAAGACGAGGATGAACACGTGCGGCGGCTGGCGAGCGAGGGCTGTCGCCCGCGCCTGCCGTGGTCCTTCCGGCTGGAGGCCTTGGTGGCCGACCCTTCTCCCGTCGCGCCCATCCTCGACCGACTGCGCGCCGATCCCAGCCTCTACGTGCGCAAATCGGTCGCCAATCATCTCAACGACATCTCCAAGGATCATCCGGCCTGGATGCTGGCGCGGTTGCGCGGGTGGGGACGGGCCAATGTCCATACGGCGTGGATTGCCAGGCGCGCGGCGAGGACGCTCATCAAGGCCGGGCATCCCGCGGCGCTGCGACTGTTCGGCTTTGGCGCCAAGCCGGCAGTGCGGGTGGAGGGATTCCAATTGGGGCGGGCGCGGCTGCGGCTGGGCGGGACGTTGGAATTCTCCGGCCGGCTGGTGTCGACCGGCCCGCGGGTGCAGCGCCTCGTGGTCGACTACGTGGTGCACTACGTGAAGCAGAACGGAACAACCGCGCCGAAGGTCTTCAAACTGACCGAGGTTGAACTCGCCCCGGGGGCGGAGGTGGCGTGGGCGAAACGCCAGGTGCTGCGCGATTTCTCCACGCGCAAGCATCACCCCGGGCGGCACCGGGTGGAGTTGCAGGTGAACGGCGCGGTGCTGGCGGGAGCGGATTTCCGGCTGGTCGGGTGAGGCCCGCGATCACCGGCAGGGACGCACGGCTCGCGGTGCGTGGGTCGTTCCCGCGTGGGCAACCGCGGCGCGCGATTGCCAGCGCAACGCAAAGGGCCCAAAAGCGTGGGCATGAAACTCCGCGCGCTTCGCCCCTTTTCGATTCTGGCGTGCTGCGCCGTGGGGCCCGCCGCGGCCGGGGCGCTGGCCGCGCCGGTCGCAGCCGTGGCTTCCGCCGCGCCGGCGCTGTCCGCCATCGGCACCTACGAGTGCATCGGTCTGTACTGGAAAACCGCGGCGGCGCCCGAGTGTACGGTGGAATTCCGGCGCGAGGGTGAGTCGGCCTGGCGTCACGGCTTGCCGCTGGTTTACGACCCGCGCGACGGCGAGTTTCGCGGGAGCCTCATTGGGCTCGTCCCGGACACCGCCTACGAGGTCCGCCTGCGGGCCGCCGGGATCGAGGCCGGCACGAAGGCCCGCACCCGCCGCGACCAGTTTCCGATCGGCGAGACCACGACGCTGCCGGCGGGCGACAGCACGGAGAGCTTCACCCTCCGGAAGTCCGGCACGCCGCAGGGCTACCACCTGGTCGCGCCGCCTCCCGGTGGGCGCACGACGCTCGATGCGATGAACCGCGGGAGCAATCTCGTCATCGATGCCGACTATGTGATCGTGCGCGGGGTCGAACTGCGCAACGCGGGTACGCATGGCATCCTGATCAAGGCCGGCCACCACGACATCGTCGTCGAGCAGTGCCATATTTCCGGCTGGGGTCGTTTCACCGGGCCCATTTCCTTCGGCAACCTGATCGGCAACACCGACAGTGCGGTGTACGCGGAGAAAGGCTGCGGCAATCTCACGGTGCAGCGGAACCTCCTCGAGCACCCGCGCGGCGCGGCGAGCGACTGGGAGTTCGGCCACCCCGTCGGCCCGCAGGGCATCAGCCTGATCAACTCGACCGGCGGAAACGTTTTTCGTTACAACGAGATCTGGGCGACGGAGGATCACGGCTTCAACGACGGCATCGGGGGCGGGGATAACTTCTCCCGCGCGGGCAGCCCGAACCGCGATTCCGACATCTACGGCAATTTCATCCGCAATTGCTGGGACGACGCCATTGAGAGCGAGGGCGCCAACATGAACGTCCGCATCTGGGGCAACTACCTCGACAAGTTCTACAATGGCATCGCGACGGCCTGCGTGTCGCGCGGGCCGCTTTATGTGTTCCGCAACGTCTACGCCGAGAGCCGCTACACCCACCGCGATCCGACGGGCGGCGCCTGCATCAAGACCGGCGAGAAGGGCGAGTTCGGCGGGGGCCGGCGGTACGTGCTGCACAACACCGCGCTGCAGCCCCGCGGCGTGCACAGCGCCTTCACGTCCCACGCCAACCCCAATGGCGTTTCACGCAACAATATCTTCGATTGCCGCGGAGCGCTCGCGTCGCGGCTGGAGCCGGAGCCCGCGAGCGACTACGACTACGATTTTTTCAATGGCAGCGAGCGCGGCACCGCCGCCGAGCGGCACGGCGTGCGCGGCAAGGTCGCCTATCTCGCGACCGCCCGGCTCGAGTTCTTCCCCGCCCCGCGCGTGAACGTCGTGCGTTACGGCAAGATTTCGACGGACATGGGCGCGGGCGAAAAGCGCGAGATCACCGATCCGGTCGTGACCGTGCCGAATCCCGTCATCGACGCGGGCGCCGTGCTGCCGAACTTCAATGACGACTTCACCGGCCGGGCGCCGGATCTCGGCGCGTTTGAGGTGGGGCGGCCCCCGCTGGAATTCGGTCGCCGCGCCTACCTCAAGTGGAACGAAGGTTGGGCGCCCTGGGAGACCGTGCGCTAACGGCGGCCGGTTTCCGCAAGGGGATCTTCGCGGTCAATACGTGCCCTTGAGGGCAAAGGTCCAGGACTGGCCGGCGATTTCGCGGCGGGTGAGGGCGGTGGGGCCCGAGGCGAAGCGCTGCATGTTGACATAGGGTGCGTCGAGGAGATTGCGCACGCTGACGGAGAGCGTGTACCGGCTGGTGAGGCGCCAACCGCCGCCGGCGTCGACGTTGGCGCGATGACGGCGATAGGTCGTGCCGGCCACGTTGGTGTTGACGTCGTCGGACCAGTTCCAGTTGGCGTAGAGGTTGAGCCGGTTGAGCGTGTAGTTGAGGCCGCCGCTGGCGAGGTGGGGCGTGAGGTTGGCGCGCGCGATCTCGGCGTAGAGGCGGGTGTACGCTCCCCGGACGGAGAGGCGCTTGAACAGCGTTCCGAGGAACGCGAGGCTCTGGTTGTACTCCAGCTCCATGCTGCGGATCTTGATCGTCTCGCTGCCGTTTTCGGTGGTGACGAACTCGTAGTTCACCAGCTCATCATCCCCGGTGTAGCCGAACTCCGGGGCCGTCACGCGATCGGTGATGAAGAGGTTTCGCACGCTGCGCTCGGTGAAGGTGGCGGCGAGCTGGCCGACCGGTTCGAAATAGTAGGCCAGGCGGGCGGCGTAATTATTGGAGCGCTCGGGCTTGAGGCGCGGGTTGGGGGCGGTGACGGTCTGGGCGATATCGTTGATGGACCAGACGCCGGCGAGGTTCACGTAGGACGGGCGGCGGATGGTGGCGCTGTAGCCGAAGTGAAAATCGAGGTTGCGCGCCAGGTGATACTTGAACGAGGCGCTGGGGAAGAGGTTGTCGTAGTCGCCGGTGCGCCGGATGCGCGGCCGCGAGAGAAACTGGTAGTCGATGCCGGGGATGGTGGTGGCGAGACCGGCGGTGCTGACGGGGAAGCCGGCGGCGCGGACCTCGGCCGGGGAGCGGGTGTCGGCTTCGCTGGCCTCGGTGGAGGTCTTTTCCCAGCGCAGGCCCGCGCGGACGTTCAAAGCCTTGAACGACGTCGTGCCCATGAGGTAGGCGGCGTCGATCTCCTCGTAGTAGCGCCGCCGACGGGCGACGTAGGACTGGTAGTAATTGGCCGCGTTGGCGCCCCAGTCCTGGCGAAAATCGTCCGGCCGGCTGCGGTAGAGTTCGGTGATGCCACGGAGGTTGGGCATGAAGACGTTGGCGCCGGAGAGGGAGGTGATGCTGCCATCGTTCATGCCGAGATCGTATTCCCACGGGGAGCGGTAGGCCGCCCAGGCACCGGTCGGGCCCGCGCCAGTGTAGGTGAAACGCTTGGACAACTGGTCATCCTCGAACTTCTGGGCCTGGTAGCGCGTCTTGAGGCCGCTCTTCCACAGCACCGGCAGCACGCCGGCCGTCTTCAGGCTGCCGATGAGCTCGGCAGTGTAGAGGGCGGTGCGTCCGAAGCGCCCGTCATTGACCGTCACGGCGGGGCTCGAAAAGCTGGCGCCGCGGCTGATATCGGGACCGGCGATCTGGGTGAACTTCCAGTCGGCCGCCGTGGGCGAGGAGCGCTGGGCGCGGAAGACGACGCCGGTGGCGATGGGAGAGTTGGTGTCGCGGATCGTGTTCCGGCGGCCGAGCGGGTCGTACCAGCTCGTGGAGTCGCTGTAGGCGGCCTTGCCCTCGAGTTCGAAATTGCCGCGCTTGAAGGCGAAGCGCGGGAGGAGCGTGAGGGTCTCTCCCAGCTTGGAGACCGCGACGGGGTTGACCGTCACGCTGCCGTTGGGCGCCGAGGTGAGGCTGAGGAGCGGGTCGGGGCCGACGACGTTGGTGCGGGTGCCGGCGTTGAAGATGGTGGTGCGCTGCGGGGTCCAGAGATCGGCGTAATTGTAGACGACGCCGAGGCCGACGTTGAGGTCGCGGTTGATCCGGTAGTCGGTGGTGAGGGTGGTGGCGAAGCGCTTGTTGAAGCGCGGGGCCCATTGGAAATTGAACGTGGTGGGGACCAGCGGACGGGGGTCGGCGGCGGTGGGAGTGCCGTTGTAGGCGAGGGAGGCGATCAGGGCCTCCTGATAGACATTGGACTCGCTCACATTGAGGACGACGCCGAGTCGCTTGTTCAGGAAGACATCGGAGTATTCGAAGATGCCGCCGGGGCGGAGCTTCCGGCTGCGGCGGTCTTCGTCGGGCCCGAGGGAGGAACGGGGGTTGAACTCCTCGGAGTGGGCGGTGACGTTGACCTGCCAGGAGACCCGGCGGCCGGCGCGGTCGAAGGCGCGCTTGGTGCGCAGGTTGATGGTGCCGGCGGGGGCGTTGGCATCGACATCGGCACTGATGGTCTTGGAAACCTCGATGGACTCCATGCTGTTGAGCGACGCCATTTCCATGGTGAAGGAGCGGGCGGCGCCGGAGCCGCTGTTGTTGGCGTCGACGCTGGCGAGGGCGATGCCGTCCATGGTGACGGAAGTGTATTCGGAGCCGAGACCGCCGAGGCGGACGGTGCGGACCTCGCCGTAGAAGAGGTCGAGTTCGACGCCGGGCAGGTGTTTGAGGAATTCGCCGACGTTGCCCTCGGGGTTGTCGCCGAAGCTGTCGGAGGCGACGGTGTTGGTGATGTTCATGGAATTGCGCTGATCCATGATGGCCTTGGCGGAGCCTTCGCGGCCGCTGGCGACGACAAACGCGTCGAGTTTCACCGCCTCGCCAGGGGCGGCGGGAGCGGCGGCGAGGGAACTCACCAAGTCGAAGTCCTGGGCAACGGTGGCGCCGGGGGCGAGCGTGACGGTCGCGGTGGCGGTGCGGTAGCCGGTGTAGGTGACCACGACCGTGACGGTGCCGGGTGCGACGGGGAACAGGCGGTAGTCGCCCCCGCCCTCCGAGACGGCACTGACGCCCGTTTCCTGGATTTGCACACGGGCGTTGCGCACGTATTCACCGGTGGAGGGGTTGAAGATTCGTCCGGTGATGGCCCCGGGGGCGGCGGTCTGGGCGCGGGACAGGCCGAGCAGACCGACGAGGAGGAAACCGCAGAGGAGGCGGAGTGGGACAGGGAGGCGGATCATGAGGGGAAGCGCGCGGATGCTCGCGCGGGGGTGTTGGGCGTTGGCTGAGCGTAGGGCGGTCCAGCGGGGCCGATGCGAAGCGGGGCGGTGACCGTGGTCAAGATAGGGTTTGCGAGCTACCGGGATGACTGCACGGGGAGCGCCGATGACAGTCTTTTAATGGAGGCGGGTGCGGGATTGCCGGTTTCACGACCAGCGTGGCGGTGAGGCCCCGGCCGAAACTCTAGGGCGGCGGGGAACTGGTCGCGGGTTCGGGTCGTCGCCCGCTCGCCTGGATTTCGTCCAGGTAACGCCCAAACCGGCGGGCAACCCACAGGTGGACCACGGCCTGGGTGAAGCGGTAGATGATCCAAGGCAGCGTGGGGATGTAATCATGGATCGCGACGAGCATGCAGTGGCGATCGAGGATCTCCCGAAACTCCATCCGTCCCTTCGGGTTGTTCTTGGTCCGGGCCAGGGCTCCGGCCGTGATGTAGAGCAATTGGCGGTCCGGGGAGCTGCGCTGGGGCGCGGGCGTGAACTCGATGAGCAGCCAGCGCGTGAATCCGAGATACACCCGCACCGGGCCCTTGGGGGCGATGGTGCAGCGCAGGAAGGGGCGAACCGCGCGGGGCAGCCAGCGATAGTATTCCAGCGTGACCTGCTCCGCCGTCCATCCCGTGGGGAGAGGCAGGCGCTGGATCGAGCGGACGCGGCGGGCCTGGCGGATGGCGCGGTCATCGGTGGCCCGGATGTGATCGCGCGGGTTCGGCAGCGCGCGGCCGCTCGCATCGAGCGACGCGCGCAGCGCGGCCTCGAAGGATTTGGCGCCCTGGGCGAGCGCCGCGTTGAGCGGATTGGGCCGGGCCACCAGCGGGAAACGCAGGCGGTCAACCATCGAGGCCACCAGGTAGGGCGAGGCGCCTCCGAGCATCGTGACCCAAAGCTTGGACGCGGCCGGAGAACGGAAGGGAATATTGATCATTACGCACGACCGGCTCAGCGCGGCGGCGGTGCGCTCCAGCATTTCCCGAAAGGTCATCGTGTCGGGTCCGCCGATGTCGTATTGCCGGTCGTAGTGCGGCGACGCCCCCAGGCAGAGTCGCACCGCCCGCACCACATCTTCGATCGCAATCGGCTGCGTCGGGGTCAGGGTCCACCCCGGCAGAATCATGAGGGGCAGCCGGCGCACGAGGTTGGTCACGACCCGGAGGTTGGAACCACTGGGTCCGACGATGAGCCCGGCGCTCAGGGTGGTCAGCTTGGTGGTGCCCGAAGCGAGCGTTTTCTCCACCTCAAGTCGGCCGGCCAGATGCGCGGGCCGGTCAGGCGGCGTCGGCACCAGGCCGCCGAGGTAGACGATTTGCTGCACGCCACAGCGCTGCGCCGCCCGGGCAAAATTGTCGGCCATGATCAGATCGATGTCCGCCAGCGTGCCCTGCACCAGGCGGGACGAAGGCAACCGGGAATTGGCGAGGTAGATGGCGTAGTCGGCATCCCGCAACCCCGCCTCGAGTTCGAGCAGCGAAAAGAGATCGCAGCTGCGCCACTCGGTCGCGGCGCCGCCGTCCTCTTCGCCCATGGTCTGCGGGATGTTGGCGGCGGATCGGGTCAGCCCAACGAGCCGAAAATCCAGCGCCAGGGCACGGCGCAAGGCCGTGCCCACAAATCCGGTCGCTCCGGTCATGACGACCGTGGGCTTATCGTGGCGCATCGTTACCGGGCAGACTCAAGGGCGTCGGTTTGCCACGTCAAGGTGGCGCGGAAGAAATGGATCCGCGTTGTTTTGCGCCGACCGTGGCCATCGCATCATCCCACGGGGCCGCGGGCAACAGTTCGCCGACCGTCCGGAGTGCCATCTCAGGTTGACGCTCAAGGATCTTACGGCAGGCGGCGGATCCTGATTTCGCGGAAGTAAAACGTGCTCTTGTCGTCGTGCGCCTGCAGGGCGATGGCGCCGCCCCCGGCGCGCAACAAGCGACCCGCCCGCTCCGGGGGGCGCACGGGATTTTCCGGTTCCGTATAATCCACCGTGCGGGTTTCATTGATCCAAACCTGGATTCGTTTTCCCTCGACGCGCAGGGTGACCCTGAACCAGTTCGACTCGTCCACCGGCGACTGGGCGAGATCCACAATGGCGTACAGACTGCCGGTCTTGCGCTTCTCCGTGGGCGTGCTGTTCAGCTGCGCCTCGTAGCCGTTGCGCAGGTGCAGGCGACCATCCCGCGTGGTCCGATCCGTGTGAAAGAAGATGCCGGAATTGGAATTCGGCTCGCCGCGCACCACGGCAACCAATTCGAAATTGCGAAAGAGGACCTCTCCCTCCTGGCGGTCACCCACAAAGAAGAGGTGGCCGCGGTTGGAGGGGTGCGTGGCGTGCGCCTTAAGGATGCCGTCCTCCACCGTGAAGGCGCCGGGGTCGGCGTTCGCCTGCCAGCCGGTCAGGTCCCGCCCATTGAACAGGGCCTGCCACTCTCCCTCGGAGGCAGCGGCGCGCAACACCAGACCGATCAGGAGGGCCGCCAGCCAGAGTGTCTTCATGGCCCCAAATTCATGGGCTGGGACGATCAGCCGCAACGACTAATCTCCGCTGGACCGCCTGGTCTGTTTCGCCCGTGCGGTGGCGATCCCGGCGGCGAGGTATCCGTAGGAGTGCGACGGCTCAAGGCCCGCGGAATTCGTCACTCCCGCCGCAGCACGCGGGCGACAAGATAACACGCCAGCAGGCCGAAGAGCCAGCCGGCTCCGCCGAGAAAGTAGCTTTCGCGATCGAGGGAGGATCGCGTGGCGACGGCATAACCGGCAAACAGCGCCACCGCCACCACCCAACTCGCCGCCGCGGTGAAACCCAGTGCGGCCCGGCGCCAACCCGGATGTTGATCATGATGAGAGTCCACGGGAACGGTTGTTAGCTGTCTCAAGGGTTCAGACGCCTCCGATGGGGGCGAGTTGCAGTGAATGGCAGTTTTGTAATGAAGTGGCTGGGGCTTGTTTCAAATTTCGCCGTTACCTTGAGGGATGGGACCCACGCCCCATTGCCGTCGCGGCAGCTTTCGACGCCGGCGAGTCGACCTGGACCCGGCCGTCGCCCACGCGCTCGTTCTCACCGTCCAACCTGGGGGCCTACACCTTCCTTGTGGCGGGGGTCAGCGGCACCACCGGCGTGGCGCTCGTCGAAGTCTATTTACTGCCGTGAGGCGGCCCGTCCGGCGGCAGGCTACTTCTTCTTCTTCGTGGCCTTGCCTTGGGCACTCACGACCTTGGGCTTGGCGATTTTCATGGCGCCGGCGGGGAGCGTAGTGGGATCGAAGGCGATCAGCGCGGCGTTCGGGAGTACTTTCAGTCGAATGTCCCTGACCTGGGTCGTGTGGGGATTGCCGGCGTGAAGCTGGATCGCCAGCAGACCTTCGAGCGCGCGGTGGGGCTCGTCGTGGTCGGTGAAAATCGAGGTCACCTGGTCGTTGATCTTGTGCGTCATCTGGTTTCCGCGGGCGATGATCGTGTATTCATTCCACACGGAGATATCGACCTGGACGCGCGGACGTTCGCCCACCTGCCAACGCTGACCGGTCGGGTCCATGACGACGTCCATACCGTTATAGCCGAAGATGCCGCGCCCGCGTTCCTCGTAGGTCATGGCCGTATGGACATCGACCGGGTGCACGTCACATTGGTAGCCGGCGATGGTCCAGGGGCTGATTTCAGGGAGGCGGTGACTGCGGTACTGGATGCCGGAGTTGTTGTCGCCGATCACCCGGATCGTGGCGCGCAGCTCAAAATCCTTTAACGACCCCTGCCAGATGAGGAACGAGTTGGTCGCGGGGCTTCCCGGGGCGCTGGTGCCGATGATGACGCCCTGCTCGATCTTCCACAGCTTCGGGTCGCCGTCCCAGCCGGTGAGGTCCCGGCCATTGAACAGCGGAACGAAACCGTCCTGGGCGCAGGCGGCGACGGACAAACCGCCGGTGAGAAAGAGGAGACGGATAGAGACCATGGAAGGAGGATGAAGATGACTCCGGTTCCGCCGGACTCCAGCCTGCGTTGAGGTGATTGGGGAGAAATCAGGCCGGCCGCAGTCGCGGCGCTCATCCGGAAAGTGTGGTCACCGCCCGGCCGATGCACCCCACCGCCTATTCACCAACAACTCAACCCTTTGAACCACAGAGGAAGAATACCCGAACGAGCCACGATGAACTTCAAATTTCCTTGCCGCAAAGACTCGCAAAAACTCGTCGGCAAACATGGCTCTCCAGGCGCCTATAAGCGCGCGGGTGATCTTCGTCGGCAGGACCGACAATCATTGCGCCTTTTTGCGGCCACCCCATCCCCCCGCGGCTTCCTCGGTGATTAGGCGATGCGATGCCCCCTCCTCTGGCGATCAGCACCGTTGCGGACGGCGGCGAATCTTATTTCGCTGCCGTGCCATGAGCACACGGCAATCGCAGGAGAGGGTGTCGGCATCAGCACACGGGGCGAAGGCGGGAAAGCCGGAAGACATCGTCGTCTTTATCACGCGGCACGAAGGGAAGTGTACGGAGTGCCAGGCGGAGTTTTTCCGCGGCCAGATGATCCGCGTGGAAGACGGGAACGCCCTCTGCCTCGATTGCGCGGATCTGGGGCACCTCGAGTATCTGCCCCGCGGAGACACCGCCGTGACCCGGCGGGCGGGAAAGCTCTCGCCGCTGAAGGCGGTCGTCGTGCAATGGTCGCGTTCGCGGCAGCATTACGAACGACAGGGCATCCTCGCAGCGCCCGAAGCGATTGCGCAGGCGGAGATCGACTCGCAGGCCGATGCTGCCGTGCGGGAGCGCCAGCGGGCCCGCGCCGCCGTGCGCCGTGAGGCTGGGGAACAGGTGTACCTGGACGCGGTGGCGGCGGCGATCCGGGTTCTGTTTCCGGGCTGTCCGGCGACAGAGGTGGTGCGAATTGCGGAATGGACGTGCCGGAAGCATTCAGGCCGGGTCGGCCGGAGTGCCGCCGCCAAGAGCCTCGATGCGGAAGCGTTACGGCTGGCGGTGGTCGCGCACATCCGCCATGCGCATACGGACTACGACCGGCGGCTGGGCCACCATGGCGATCGGATGCTGGCGCGACGGGAAATTCGCGCCGCGCTCGATCAGGTGCTCGCCGATTGGGAACGGCCCGGAACCGCCGGCGGGGGCGGATCGTCGGGCCGCTAAACCAGTGGTATCACGGCGCCGCGACCGCGAACTTTCCCGACAGGCGGAGGTCGGCGCTGGAGGCGCCGATGTGGACGGCAAACTCGCCGGGTTCGACGACGCGCTGACCCTGGCGATTGATGAGCACCAGGTCGCGGGCCGGGAGTTTGAAGGTTACCTCGCGCGCCTCGCCGGGCGCGAGGGCGACGCGCTCGAAGCCCGCGAGGTTGAGCTCATAGGTCGTCACGCTGCTCACGACGTCGCGGAAATAGAGCTGCGCCACTTCATCGCCGGCGCGCTGCCCGGTATTGGTGATCCGGCAGGTGACGGATACCACGCCGTCGGGGGGAATTGTGGCCGGCGAGATCTTCAGGTCACCGTAGGCGAAGGTGGTATAGCTCAGGCCAAACCCGAACGGATAGAGGGCGCCCTCGATCGAGGCCTGGCCGAAGCCGTTGGGATCTTCCTTCCTGCCTTGGATGGCGTGGCTGCCCGGCTTGAAGGGAAAGTTGTACGGCAGCTGGCCGACCGTGCGGGGAAACGTGACGGGGAGTTTGCCGCCGGGATTGAAGTCGCCGAAGAGCGCGTCGGCGATGGCGGTGCCACAGGCTTCGCCGGGGAACCACGCGGAGAGAATCGCGGGAACGTGGCGCTGGATATAATTGACCGTGGCGGGGCGGCCGGTGAGGAGGACGGCGACGATGGGGCGGCCGGTGGCGACGAGGGCGCGTACGAGGTCGTTTTGGTGGCCGGGGAGATCGAGGCTGGTGCGGCTCTTCGATTCGCCGATGGTGGCGTTGTTGTCGCCGAGGAAGACGACGATGGCGTCGGCGGTCTTCGCCTGGGCCACGGCCTCGGCGATCAGCGCGGCTTCGGCAGCTTCGGGCGCTTCCGGGAAGAGCTCCGACTCGGGCCAGCGAGCGTCGGTGATTTTGCAGCCCTCGGCGAAGAGGACTTCGGTGCCGGTTTTCGCGAGGCGGGTGCGGATGCCGTCGTAGGCGGAGATGACTTCGCCGCCGTTGGACCCGTAGCGGTCGAAGGAGGTCTCGGTCATCTTCGCAGTCGGGCCGCAGACGAGGAGGCGTTTGAGGGTGGGAGAGAGCGGGAGCGTGGATTTTTCGTTTTTCAGGAGCACGAGCGATTTGCGGGCGGCTTCGAGGGCGAGGGCCTGGCTCGCGGGTGTGCGGATGACCGCCGCAGCTTTTTCGGGCGCGGCGACGTAGGGGTGATCGAAGATGCCGGTGGCGAATTTCACGCGCAGCACGTCGCGCACGCGGGCGTCGACGACCGCCATCGCCAGACGGCCCGCGGCGATTTCGGTGCGCAGGCCCTGGATAAAGACGTCGGGCATCGTGAAATGCGTGCGGACGTTGCCGCCCTCGCGGATGAACATCGCGGCGGCGTCGGGATAAGTGGCGACGACGTGGTGTTTGGTCTGAAGAAACTCGACCGCCTCGCTGTCGGAGACGACGTAGCCTTTGAAACCCCATTGGGTGCGGAGACGGTCGACGAGGAATTCGTGACTGCCGGAAATCGGCACGCCGTCGTAGTCGTTGTAGGAACTCATGAGGCCGCGGATGCCGACCTCTTTGACGATGCGTTCCCACGGGCGGAGGTGGAGCATTTCCATCTCGCGCGGCGCGACGTGCGGATCGGTGCGCGCGGCGCCGTCGCGTCCGCCCTTGGGCTCGGAGTAGATGGCGAAGTGTTTGGGCGACGAGGTGACGCCGCCGTCCTGCAGCGCGCGGGCCATGCGGATGCAGAGCTCGGCCACGTGATAGGGATCTTCGCCGTAGGTCTCGACGACGCGGCCCCAGCGCGGATCGCGGGCGAGATCGAGGAGCGGGGCGTAAATGCTCGTGTAGCCGACGGCGCGGGCCTCGGCGGCGATGACGGTGCCGATGTGCGTGGTGAGGTCGCGATCCCACGTCGCCCCAAGGGCGAGATTGCACGGGAAATTAGTCGAGCGGACGTAGTTGAGGCCGCGCACGCCCTCGTTGGTGAAGTCGACCGGAATGCCGAGGCGAGTCTCCGCGATGAACCAGCGCTGGATGGTGTTGAGCGCGTTCGCGGTCGCAGCGGGAGTCGCGTTGTAAGGCGACGAGGCAAACTTCCCGATGCCGTTGTGCATCTCGTCGATGTTGGCGAGGCCATCCTTCCAGATCTTTTGCTTCCACTCGGGGGTCGGCAGCGGATCCTTGAGCACACGGCCATAGCCATAAAGCGTGGCCAGCTGGCAGGTCTTTTCCTCGACGCTCATCTGCGCGAGGAGGTCGTCGATGCGCCGCTCGATCAGCTGGGTCGCATCCTCGTAAACGTCCTGCCGGCCGTTCTTGTTGAAGTCGGTCCACGTCGCGATGGGTGCCGCGGGGAGCTGGCAGGTCAGGAGCGCGCACAGGGCAAACGAAGGGCGGCGGCGTGATTTCACGGGAAGTATTCGTCTAGTTGCGGGCTGCGAGCACCCGGCTGATCTCCGCCGCCACCCGCCCTCCCAGGAAGAGGTAACCGGCCTCGCTGAAATGCACGTCGTTGGGTTTTTGGAACTGCGCGAGCCGGGGTCGGATCGCCGCGTACAAATCATCGATCGGCAGGTGGTGTCGTTCCGCCACGCGCCGCGCGATCGCGTTGCGCTCGACGATGGCGGCGTCGCTCCCGTAGGTGCTCATTTCCGGCAACGGCGTGCTGCTGGCCCACACGAGCCGGGCGCCGGTCGCCGCCAGGCGTGCGACGATTTCCTCCAGCCGCCGCTCGTAGTCGGCAAGCGGAGTCGCCCGGTCGTGGATGCCGAAGTTGAAGTGAATGAGATCCCACTTTCCGTCACCGAGCCACACGTCGAGTTTTTTCACCCCGTTGGCCGTCGGGCCGCAATTTTCCGGGGCACGATGGACGTTGGCCTTGCCGGCCAGGGCGGCGCGCACCGCGAGGGTGTAACCGCGGGAAACGGAGTCGCCGATCAACAGCACGCGCGGCAGTCGGGGGTCGTCGGCCACGAAGTCCCACGCCGTCGAGACGCCCCGCACGAAGTCGCGCTTGTGGATCGGCAGGTAGAACCCGTGGCCGAGATTCTGTTCGAGGACGCGTTCCCAGGCCTGGCGCTCCGGGGAGAGCGTGGATTTTTTCTGTTGATAGAGCTCGTCGGTGCGCCCGTCTTCGGCGGCTTTCTTCGCCGCGGCCTCGGTGGCATTCGTGGGTTCGCCGGCCACGGTCTGGGCGGCGAGGGAGCAGGTGCCGAGCACCAGGACGATGAGGGCGGCCGCGCGCGGCCGGCAGAGCAAACGAGCAGCAAAGTGCATAACGTGAATAGTGAGGCCTACTCTTTGGGTGTTTGCAGGAGGATTCATTTGCAACGGGTCCGACTCCCGGGAGCTGGATCCGGCTGGGGGATAGGATTGAGGCGTGGAGTATGGTCCGGGGAGCGCCTGCGTCTCGCACCCGAGACGGGTGCGCTCCCCGGAATGGATTCGAGCGTCAAATGGACCCTGACTGGCGCATCGGACCTCAGAAATCCAGCCGGGCGGAGAGGGAGTAGTTGATGGGCGTGGGAAAGGAGAACAGGGTGGCGGTGGCGACGCGCGCGGGTGACGAAACGTCGCCGTTGCGGGGACGCTGCGCGGTGCCGCCGGTGGCGCTGCCGCCGTTCTGAAAATACCGCACGGCATCGTCGTTGAAGAGATTGCTGACCCGCAGATTGAAGGAGACCCGGCGGCCCTGCTTGAGTTTCCACGTGTAGGCGAGCGTGGCGGTGCCGTTGAGGGTGGAGTCGTTGTAGACCGGCGTGTAGGCGTCGACGTTGGGATCGTCGATGGCGAGCGCCGGATTGGTCGGGCTCACGATCGTATCGCCGCCGCGGAAACCGATCACTGCCTTGGAACGGAAGTTGGCCCCGACGCCGATCCGGACGCCTTTCAGCCAGCCCCGGCTGAAAGTATAATCGGTGAAGAGATTGCCCGTGATGCGGGCCGAGCCGGAGATCAGACGCGGCCGGTCGGCGATGTTCGCCAGAAAACTGTTTTGAATGCCGTTCCAGGCCGCGGCGGCCTGGTTTCTATCGGGCGACAACAGCTCGGCCGGCACCGAAGGATCGGCGGTGGCCACTTTGGTGGTCGGATCGATCAGCACCCCGGTATCGGCCAGAATCTGCCGGAAATCTTTCTCGTGCTCCTTCCAATAGGCGATCGAGAGCGGAGTGGCCTTGTCCGCGAGCGGCTCGGAGGTGGAGAAGTTGGCCAACAGCCGCCACTGGCGCGTGAGGTTGGCGGTAGCCTCGAACTCGAAGCCCGCGGTATTACTGCGGATGGTGTCGCGCAGCACGAGCGGCAGATCGGCAAAGTCGCGGATGTTGCGGCCGGTGATGCTCAGGTCGCCTATGGCATTGGCCTGGAAGATGGTGGTGAAGTTGGCTTGCGAGCCGTTGGGCGTGGCCGTCACGGCGTTTTCCTGCTTCGACGTGAAATAGTTGAGGCTGGCCGTGAGCTTCCCTTTGAGCAGGTTGAGCCGCACGCCGAGATCAATGCCCTTGGAGGTGGAGGGAGCGAGCAGTGCTCCGTCATAGCCGACGTTGCCCCCGGGGGGATTGAAGGTTTCCGCGTAGTTCGCGGACAGGCCGAGCCAGCGGGTCAGGTTGTAGACGCCGCCAACCGTGTAGGTGCCCACGGCGCCGTCCACATCGGGCGGGCCATAGTCGTCGCGGAACCGGTCGTTGGCGTATTGGGCCAGCCGGAAGCCGTTGCTGTCGCGCGGACGTGCTTCGTTGGAAATCGTGCCACCGGTCGCATTGCCGCTGGCATTACGGGCGACGACGCGGGCCAGGGTGTAGTAATCCTGCGGCGCGGCCGGCTTCCATTGTATATTAGACGCATTCCAACCGCTGTCGTAATCCCCTGCGACCCGAGTCTGCTTTGCGGTATTCGCATACTGGTCGCGCCGATAGGCCGCCACGAGATTGAGCCGGTTCTTGAACAGGTTCGCCTGAATCGCCGCGTTGCCGTAGGTATACTTGTTGGTGCGCCGGGCGTTTGAGTCTGCGCGGGTCGTATCCCGAACCATGAGCGGCAGAAGGGACACCGTGGTATTGGTCAGTGGATCCACTGTCCGCACGGCCGTCGGGAACTCCGGCAGCGTGCGGTCCGCCTGGTCCCAATACTGCCGGAAGCGGATCGAGTGTTTGCCCGCCCAGAGGCGGCTGTCGGTTTCGAAGGGGAGGGTGAGTTGCCACGCGTCGTAGGTTTGCTCAGATTGACTCACTCCGCCGAGGAGATTGAAGGTGAAGCGGCCAATCTTGGTTTCCTGCACGTAGGCGGCCGTAAAGCGCCCGTTAAGATTTTCGGTCCCCCGGACGTTGTCGTAGCGCTGCGAGGCTTCGAAGTAGGGCTTGAGATAATTGGGATTGGTCACGCCCGTGGGCAGGGTGCGGTTGATGTCGATATTGACGTCGGAAAACGCCCGATTGTAGGTCGTGTCGCCAAAGCGCCGCTCCTTGTTGTAGTCGCCGGCGACTTCGAGGAAGAACGACTGGCCGATCTGGTGGTTGAAGGTGAGCGTCCCGGCGCTGTAGCGCTGCGTGAGCATGGGACGGTTGGTGAATCGCGCGGTGAACTCACGGCCGGGCAGGCGGAACGAGGAGCCGGCGATCGCACGGTCGAACTGCGTCGCGGGCAGATTTTTCTGATAGTTGATGGGCAGGCCAGCGGCACTGGCGGCGACACCCACGATAGGCTGGCCGCCGATGAAGGTGCCGGCAGCATTCCCGGCCACGGTGATCGGCACGTTTTGGAAATTGATGATGTCGCTGGTGCCGAAAGCCTGGCTGAAAATCCAGACGTCAGTGCCGTATTGGGAGACGCCCGCAGTATTGCGCGTCGCCCCCGGGAGCTGGACGGTGGGCACGGTGGCGTAGGTCGTGGTGCCGTCCCAGGCGCTGATGCGGTCGTTGATGTTGGTGTAGGCGCGGCGCTGCTCCATATCGCCGTATTCGCCCTCCAGGCGAATTTGCGTTTGGGGGGAGAAGCGGTAGGTCGTCGTGAGGAAGGCGCTCTTCTTTTTTTCGTAATCGTCGTCGCGCCACGACTTCGCATCCCCCCAGAGCGTGTTCGCGCGCACGGCGAAGTTTTTCCCGGCCGCGCCGACATCGGTGGTCACGCGGTAGTTCGACCACGAGCCGATCCTGGCCTCGACCTGGCGGATGGGTGGGCCGAAAACCGCCTGCTTGGTCACGATGCTGGCCGCACCCCCAAGCCCACCGGCGCCGAAGAGCACGGCGTTGGGCCCGCGCGCGAAATCGAAGCGGTCGACGTTGTAGCTGTCGAACACGATGCCGTAGGGAAAGAAATTGCGCTGCCGGGACAGACCGCTCACGCCGCGGGAACTCCAGCTGCCGTTGCTGGCGAAGATGGCGTTGGCCCCGCCGTCGACGTTCTGGTGGGTGCCGACCGTCCACTCGATCGCCTGGTTGAGATCCTCGATTCCCAGGGCGTCGATAAACTCGCGCGTGAGCACGCTGTAGGCGACGGGTGTGTCCTTCAAATCAGTCGCGAGGCGACCTCCGGCGAGTGAACTGGCGGCGACGAAGCCGACGTCGCGATCGGTGCTGACGGTGAAGGGCGAAAGCACGATGGTCTCCTCAGCCAGTGTCGACCTCGAAGGGGTCGCAACGGTCTGGGCGAAAACGCCGGCACTGGAAATAACGATCATGCCCGGGACGAGCATACGGAAAAGGCGGCGACCGAACACTGAGGGGGAAGGAATCTTCATCGGGGTTGGTTGGTAAGGACTGCAGTGGCTGCGAGACAAGCGGTCACAGTAACCTCTCCCGCGCCCCGCCGGCTATTAGCCACCTGGCTAATACCCCGGAGTCACGCCCTCAACCGGTCGCGCTGAAAACCGCGCGCCACGGTGCGCCGCTGAGGGTGCTGAGGAAGGAGGGGAGGGGCTCGTATTTCGTTGGCCCCGACAACGATTTTTCGCACGCCGAGACCGGTCGCCGCCGGGCGACGCTTTGCGCTGGCGACGCTCCTCGCCATTGACCTCGCAGGTCGAGGCCGTCCTGCACCCCGATTTCCGTCAGTTGCGACCTTGATCCGCGATCCGCGACATGACCCCGGCAGGCTCCACCGCTCGACCAGCTTCCGACCCGCCGCTGTAGCTGCAACGTGCAACGGCCTGCCCGTCCGGCTGCGCCGAAACGGCGTAGCTGCCTTTCACGACGGGCGATTTTCGCTTGACGCTTGGGCAGGTCGGCGCGGCGTATGTTTGGTTTATGACCGTGCCGCGTCCGAATGAGGTGCTCAGGATTCGCTTGTTGGGGCGAGCGGCCAAGCGGCTCAACCAGTCGGCTGATTCAGTCGCGCTGGTCGGTGGTGGGGAAGTGCGCTGGAAGCAGGAGGCCGATGCCCTCACCCTCGACGGTCCCTCGGCCATGCCATTCCGGCATGCCGTTTCCTTTCGGGTGAAAATGCGCGGCACTTCCGTCTCTGCACCCTGACATGCAATCCACTCCGCCCAGTTTGATGCGTCGGTTGCGCGGGGTTGCCGCGGTGGGCTGCCTGACGGGATGTGTGATCGCGCGTGCGGCGGTGCCAGCCGAGCGCGCCGCCGCCGCCACCGCTGACGCCGCAGTGCCGGCGCCCTCGGCGAGTGGTCGCAACCGGCTCCTCACGCAGCGTTATTCAGCCGACTTCATCGCGGCCCGAATGCTGCCGCGGGAGAGTTGGCGCTACTTTCCGCCGGCGGCGGAGCGCAAGGCGTGGGACCCGTTGCTCAGTTCGGAACTGAATCGATCTCGCCTCGCCTCCCTCGTGAAAGAGGCCGAGCAACTGACCGGTTCACCCTGGCCCGCACTCTCCGCCGAGCTTTACGATGAGTTCGCGCGCACCGGTAATCGCACCAATTTCGAAGTGCCCTATTTTGAGCGACGCGCCCGACTCGCCAAGCTCGTTCTGGTCGAATGCATGGAGCATCGCGGGCGCTTCCTTGAGGAAATTGTCACCGGGATCGAGGCGATCTGCGACGAGTCCAAATGGTGGCTGCCGGCTCACGTCAACGTGCAACCGGGCGATGCGGCAGGTCGCCCAGATGCGATGCGGGTCGATCTGTTCGCCGCGGAGACCGCCATGACGCTCGCCACGGCCACGCATTTGCTGCGCGCCGAACTGGACCGGCATTCACCCGCGCTTTGGGCCCGGGTGCAACGGGAGGTTTTGCGGCGCGTGGTCGAGCCGGTGGAGCGTTCGGACACGTTTGGCTGTGCTCGCGCCTGGCTGACGGGAACCTTCAACAATTGGACGCCGTGGTGTAGTTCCAACGTCCTCGGCGCTGCGATGCTTTGCCTCGATGATAATCTGCGCATCGCCCGATTGACGTTTCGCCTGATGACGGCGGTGGATCGCTTCATCGATCACTACGGGAACGACGGTGGTTGCGACGAGGGCCCGAAGTATTGGTCCAATGCCGGTGGCTCGCTGCTCGTCTTTCTTGAGTTGCTCCACTCGCGCACGGACGGCGCCATTGACCTCTATGCCGAACCGAAGATCGCCGCAATGGGTCGGTATATCGTGCAGGCCCAAATCGCCGGCCCTTGGTTCGTCAACTTCGCCGATGCCGACGCGAAGATGACGCCGCCCGCGGACAAGGTCTATCGGTTCGGGCAACGCGTCGGGTCCGAAGCGATGAAGTCGCTGGCGCTGCTGGCCCTTCGTCACTGGCGGGCGGATGGGCCGACGGATCCGGCGTTGGCCATCAACCCGGTTACCCAGCCGCTGCTCGGTGCGTTGCAGACGTTGTTCTGGGTGCCGGCGGACGCCACTCCGACGGACGTGGCCGCGAGTCCGGAAGTCTGGCTGCCGGATTTGCAGGTTCTGATGGCGCGGGAGGAGCGCAACCGAAGCCGCGGGCTATTTCTCGCGGCGAAAGGCGGCCACAATGCCGAAAGCCACAATCACAACGACACCGGGCACTTCATTGTCTACCTCGATGGAAACCCCGGCATCGTCGACGTGGGATACGAGCACTACACGGCGCAGACCTTCAGCGCCCGGCGTTACGAACTCTGGTTCACCCGGGGTCTCGGGCATAACGCTCCCGTCGTCAACGGCGTCGAGCAGGCCGCCGGCCGCGGATTTGAGGCCACTCGTGTCGAGTATGCGCTCGGCCCGTCCGGACCGAATCTGGCCATGAATCTCGAGAAGGCGTATCCCGCGAACCTTCGACTCGCGACCTTGCGCCGAACGTTCGCTCTGCGGCGCGGGGCCGATCCCGCGGTTCAAGTGGAAGACTCCTTTACGATGGCGGCGGGAACCGGGAGTTTGCTCGTGCCGCTCTTCGCGGCGCAACCGGCCGAAATCCTCCGACCCGGTGTCGTGGCCATCGCGTGCCGCCCACGCCGACTCCTCGTCGAGTTTGATCCCGCCAAATTGTCCGTGACGATCGAGCCGCGGCCGCTTTCGGATGCGGTCATGCGCGCAAATTGGGGCGACCAACTTTGGCGGTTGGCCTTCACCACCACGTCGGAGCGGAGCACCGGCGCATATGGGCTCTCGTTTCGCGCTGAAGAAACGACAACCACGGCGGGGAAGGGCACCGGGGAACCGACCGATGCGCGGATGCCGCGGCCATGAAGGCGGAGGGGGGCTCGAACGGGTTTCGGAACGTGATATTTGAAGCCTGACGCACCCCGGATTTTGGGGTCATTGACGGTATCGCATCGGGGGGGCCGAGATCGGAGCACCCGGTATGGCCCGGAAGCTACGTTTCGAATTCCGCGGCGCTCCATCTCGGAGCGCCAAAGGCCGCGAGTCGCAACCTCACCGCGTGTTTCCGAAATGCTCCGGAGCGGAATCGGTGGTGGCGCAGGCTGAAATCACTTTCCGAAACCCGACTTTCCGATTCGCTTCCTTAATCGGCTGCGGGTTGAATCCTGAGAACGACGGCGGTCTGCGCGGGAACTTCCCAGCGGATCGTTTCGCCGGAGCGTGCGGTCTGGGTGCGGCTGGGGGCGGGATGTTCCGGCGTGATGCTGAACGCGCCTTTCGCGTTCAGGCCGATGCTTTCCGCCGTGAGGGCGAACTCGCCGGAGAGCACCGTCTTGTCGGGATTGAACAGGAAGACCAAGCCGCGGTCGCCGACGATGTGCGCCGAGCCGTCCACCTTGCCGGACGCGGGCCAGTCGGGCAGGTCCTTGCGGACCTTGAGATACGCGATGTTCTGGCGGCCCCAGTCGAGCCACTTCTTGATCTCCTGCTTGTCGGCGTCGGGAATGTCCGTCTTCGTCGGCAGGTAGTAGAGTTGGTTCGGCGAGGACGACAGCCCGCTGAGCAGGATGTAATCGAGTTGCTTGCCGGACCATTGGAAAGGTCTCTTGTCGTTGAGAGGGCGGCTCTGAAACAACAGCGGCTGGTCGAGGTAGTGCGGAAAGAAATGATGATGCACTCGAACGCGCGACCACTTCCGGATTTCGTCGCCGGCCACGACGTTGGAGGGCGGCGCGCCGGTTTCCAACAGCGTGAAGCAGGCGCTGGCGTTTCTCAGTGACCAGACGCCAAGGTCCATCGACGGCCGGCACAATTCGATGAAGAGGTCAGGTTGCTGCTGGCGCACGCCGGCAATCAGTTGGTCGAGAGCGCGCTGGCAGGCGTAGTTCGAGTCGCCGGCGAGATGGTCATGCTGGTCCGATGCGCAATCCACGGGGATGACCGACGTGAACCAGCCGCCGTCGCCGAAGAAACTACCATCCATGCACCAGGCCTTGTAATAGCCGGTGGCCAGCCCTTCGTTGTTGATGCGCGACAGCCAGTCGAAGAACGGCGTGTTCGCAAAGCAATTGGCCGCCTTGACGCGCTTGATGATGTCCGGTTTGCCCTCGAGCGTCTTCGGCGTCATCAGCCATTCGGGCTGGTCGGCCCGGAACGGCCGGCCCACGCCGGACCAGGGATGCGTATTGTTCATCGAAGGCCACATCACGACCTTGACGCCCTGCTTCTGCGCGTGCTCGAGAAACTTTGTGACCAATGCACCGGGCGCGTATTTGTCGTCGGCGCCCAGCGCGTTCATTTTCGCCGTCTCGCCGCCCCACGGATGCGAATCGCTCAGCCAATCAACACCGCACTCGGCCAAGAACTCCAAGGACCGCATTTCCGCCTCGACGGCCCTGTCGTCCGCATACGTGCCGCGCTCCATCTCGCTGTGCCAGCCGCACGCCATCGGCACCAAGCCATGCCGCGGCGGGCCGAGGACGGCGGAAGTCATCGCCACCATCGCGTCGGACTCCGATGGCAGCGGCAGGACTTCTGCCGATGCGGCCGGTGGTTTCTGACCGGAGCCGCGAATCGGCGGCGGCGAGGTGGGCTGGCCATCTGCGGCGTGGCGCCGATACACGCCGACATAGACCGGCTCGCAGACGAGTTTCTCGCCCGCCTTCACCTTCAGGCTCGGCGCATAGCCAAGCGTGACCTGTTGGCCGCTCAACGACGACGCGGCAAAAGGCATCTCCACGCCGGTAAAGAATCCGCCCTTCGCGGTGCGACCGAAGCAGGTGCAGAGCGGCTCGCTCCCCGGCGACCGTTCAAATTGCGGATAGCGGTAGTTGAGCAATTGCAGACCGTCGGCCGAGAAGATCGGCTGGCTCAACCCGACCTTCTTCAGTCCAAAGTCGCGGCGGAAGGTGAGCGCCATCCGTTTCTCGGCGAAGTGGTGGTTGCGGCGGAGCGTCCACGCGACCTCGACATTCATGCCCCCGCCCTCATAGCGCGCGGTCAGCGTGTCGCCGGTCTGCTTCACCGCCGCAGGTTTGAGCTGGGAGAACTCGATGCCGAACTCCACCGCCTCAATAGCGAACTCATCACCGCGGACGGCGTAGGTCTCGCCGGTGAGCTTGTTCTCAACGGCGGTGAGCATGCCGGACGCGGCATCGAAGCGGAGCGCGAGCTTGTCATTTTCCAAACGCAGCGGCTCGGCCGCATGGACGGCGAGGACAGCGAGAAGGAGGGAGAAGATTACGGGCAGTTCGTTCATGGGACGTTTCCTCTCTGCAAGGGCCGAGACCTACCGATCAAGACTGCGCCGGGGTGCAATGACCTCGGCAGGGTCGCCCGGAGCTAAAAGCCAGCGAACATTCATATGCATTTAAGTTAAGTTGACCCTCTCCCGTTTTCAGTTTTCGAAATTTAGCGGAAGGTTTAACGGTCCATCATTTGGAGATGGATCGGATTGAGGAAGGAAAGCCCTTGGGTGAAAACTGCAGTGGCTGCGAGTCAGGCGGCCACAGTAACCTCTCCCGTGCCCTGCCGGCTATTAGCCACCTGGCTAATGCCCCGGAATCAGGCCTTCAACAGACCGGGAAGGGCCGGACGGGGGGAACCCCCAGGATTCGGCAAAACATAATGGGCGCAG
>JBBRWR010000080.1:0-36898 GCA_038249085.1 Opitutales bacterium | reverse complement strand
CGGTTTTTTGGTTAAACCGCTGCTTTTCGCGCCGGTTTTGGGTGGGGGGGGCGCGTTTCTTTGTGGGCCGCGACGGGGAGGACCGAGCTCACTGCCACCGTCAACCGACAGATGCGCCCAAGGAATCGGGCCGGCCCGGTGAACGTTGACGTCTCGATGGCAGCAGTAAGACTTTGACGATCATGGAGACGGTTTCGCCACCGGGTCATACCGGGATCCCGGCCTTGCAGTCGCCCGGCAACTTTCGGCCCACGCCTACCGGGTCATCGTTTCGGCAGGCGACCGCGCGGCCCGCCAGACCCTTCCCCTTTCCAACCCCTGAAGGCTCACTTGTACACTCCTGACATGCAGACCCAAACACGATTCGCGGTGGCGGTAATTCTGGCGGCGGCTTTGGGCGCGGGAGCGTCGGCCCAGGCGGCGTCACGGAGCGGCGGGCCGAACGTGTTGCTCGTATTCGCGGACCAGATGCGCGCCGCGGCGATGGGTTGCATGGGCAACCCGCAGGTGAAGACGCCGAATCTGGATCGGCTGGCGGCGGGGGGCGCGCTGCTGAGCAATTGTCACTCGACCGACCCGGTCTGCACGCCGTTCCGGGCGATGATGCTGACAGGTCGTTTCGGTTTCCACACCGGCGTGATGGAAAACGACGTGGCATTGCCGTTTAAGGAGATCTCGCTGGCGGAGGCGTTCAAGGGGGCCGGCTATGCCACGGGCTTCATCGGCAAATGGCACCTGAGCGCCGGACGAAAGGCCAAGCCGGGCACCCCGGAGAAGGCCGGCTTCGTCCCGCCGGGAGAAGCGCGGCAGGGCTTCGATTTCTGGCGCGCCCTGGAATGCAGCCACGAATACTTCGACACGCGTTACTTCGCCGACGAACCGACGCCCATTCCGGTGCACGGCTACGAGCCGCAGGTGCAGACCGACCTGGCGATCGGCTTCATCAAGGAGCACCGCGGCGAGCCGTTCTGCCTGGTGATGAGCTGGGGTCCACCGCACAACCCCTATACGCCGCCGAAGGAATGGGACATCTATGATCCGTCGCAAATCAAGCTGCGACCCAACGTGCCGGAGGCCGACGCCGCTTTGGCGCGGAAGCAGATCGCGCAATACTACGGTCTGGTTTCGAGCCTCGATCACCAGATGGGCCGGCTGCTGGATACCTTGGCGGAGTTGCAGATCGAGCGCGACACGATCGTGGTGTTCACCTCCGATCACGGCGACATGCTCGAATCGCAGGGCTGGACGCTCAAACAGAAGCCCTGGAGCGAGGCGTCGAACACGCCGTTTATTCTGCGTTACCCGGCGAAGGTCGGGGCTGGGCGAAAGCGCGACCTGCTGCTGAGCACGGTGGACATCATGCCCACGGTGCTGGGCATGTGCGGGGTGAAAGGGCCGGCGGCGATGGACGGCGTGGACCTGTCGCCGGTGTTGCGCGGCGAGAGCGGCGAAGAGCCGGAGTCGATCTTCCTCTACAACCAGCCACACACCGGCAACAACGTCGGCGCTTCGTGGCGGGCGGTGCGGACGAAGCGTTATCTGTACGCCGTGACGAACGCGGGGGATTGGCTGCTGTACGACGTGCTCAAGGACCCGTATGAATTGCACAATCTGGCGGGCGATCCCTCCGTGGCGCCGGACGTGGCGCACCTGCGCGGGCTCTTGACCGACTGGCGCAGGAAGGCGGACGACGAGCTGAACCTCGAAGGCGAAGTCCGCACCCCTGGCGGCAAAGGGCGGAAGAAGAAGTGATATTCTCATGACCCGGATCGCTTCAAGTACGTGGTCTACGCTTCCGGCGACCACCGCGAGCAATTGACCGACCTGAAATCCGACCCCGGCGAAATCCCATCGGCGAAGTTGCCCAACCAGCGCCACTCCTCCCCCGCGGTGCCCGTGGCGCGAAAGGTCAGCGCTTGATCGCGCCAAGTGCCGGCGGCGAGCAAAACATTGTCGCCGGGTTGGAGGCTGGGGGTGATGCGGTTGAGGTCGCTGGCGGAAGTGATGCGGTGTTCCGCGGCAACGAGCGGCGCAGCCGCGGACCAGAGCGCCAAGGGCAGCCAGGACCAGGCGAGGCTTTTCATCAAGAAACCGAACTGGGTCCAGGTTCGCCCGAGCGCAAGCGAACACGCGGCGGTGGCGGGCGCTGGCCAGGGCGGTGGCAAAGTCGTTTGGCCAATCTTTCTCTTCGCTCTTTATCTTTCTCTTTCGTCAGGGTTTGCCCGCAGGAGAGAGAGATTAAGAGAAAGAAGAAAGAGAAAGACTACGAGGCGAGAGAACGACTTTGACACCGCCTGGGGCGGTGGCACCGCCGGTGTCGCAAGCGGAGTATCCGGCTTGGCGGAAAGCCTGCGCAACGCTGAGGTGATCGATCGGCTGTTGGCGGCCGTCGGCACTTGAGTAAATACGAAGCGGCGCCGGATTTTCGTCCGGCGCCGGTGCCAACTTTTACGCGGAGAGGATTCCGGTCGCGATCAGCCGCGGCCGCCGCGGTGGCCCTGACCCGGGGCGGTGCCATCCTGCGGGCCAGCCGGGTTGGCGGGCTTGCCGGGTCCGCCCGTGCCATCGCGCTTCGGCTCGCCGTCCGGATTCGGGCACACGCCGCCGTTGCCGGGGCAACCCGGCCGATCTCCGTTCGGACCGACCTGATCCATCGGGCACGTGCCGTCGATGGCCCGTGGGCATTCCCCGGGGACGCCGAATTCGCCGGCCGGGCATTGCCCATCGATGAAGTACGGGCACGCCTCCGGGTTGCCGATCGGAGCGGAGTCGGGGCGGGCGGGGCCGCGGCCGTTAGCGGGGCCTCCCTGGGCGATGAGGGCCTGGGTCAGAAGACCGAGACCGATGACGAGACTGGCGACTAGCTTGTTGGTTTTCATGGGATGAATATTTGGATTCAGCGAATGAAACCCCGGGGGTGGGCCGATATTACACGCCGACCACGCAACGACCATCGCGGCTCCGGCAGCGCCAGGCTGGGCTGCGCACTGGCCCCCCCTGCAGCCAGGGGCAGGACGCCCCGGCCACGGGGCCCGTGGTCTCGTACGAGGGTTCCAAGGCTGACTTTTGGACCGGCCGTATCTCCAGGTTGACAGTGGCGTTGAGCTCGGTCCTTCCCGTAGCGCCAGCCTTCGACTGGCGCACGCCGGTCAGAGACGCGGCGCTACTCCCAGAGGCATCACCGCCAACCGACAGCTGCGCCCGGCTTCGGACCGGGCTGGTGGAAATTCTCGCCTTGGGCGCGCCGCCCATCGAAGGTGCGGCTGCCCGCGACCACCCTCCGTGCACGGCCTCATGCCCGCAGCGCCAAAACCGGTTTTTGAACCCGTCGCCGGCCCAGGCGCCGGCCCCCGATCCGAAATCACATGACGAGAACCTACCACGCCCCCTGGGGAAAATCGCTGATCTTCATCTCCGCACTCGCGACCGCGTTGCTCGCGGGAGTGACCTTCAGCCTGCTCGCCAGCGGGTCGCAGGTGCCGTGGTGGGCCGCAGTATTTCCGCTCGCCATCGCCAGCGGCTCGGCCCTCTTCGTCGTGCGGGGGTACGTGGTGACCGCCGACTTGATTACGGTGCGCCGCCTGGGTTGGGCGACGCAGTTGCCGCGGGCCGGTTTGCAGTCGGCTCAGGTGCTGCCGGATGCCATGCGCGGCAGCATTCGCACCTTCGGCAACGGCGGGCTTTTTTCGTTTTCCGGTTGCTTCCACAGCAAGACCCTGGGCGCTTATCGGGCCTACGTGACCGATCCCCACCGGACGGTGGTGCTTCGTTTTCGCGACCGGACCGTCGTCGTTTCGCCGGACGATCCGGCGGAGTTTGTCGGCACCCTCGGTGGCGATGACCACCCCGGTGCGCGCGCAGATTACCGGATGGTCAGCGCCTGATCCGTCACTGTCACGACGTCAGTCCTGCCGTCGGGCCGCACGAGGGTGAGGGCGCCATCGGCCGCGAGCGTGACCGCCGTCGCCGCCGGCTGGGTGCCGCGTTCCGGCCAGAGCACGGCATAAATCGTGGTGTCCTGGGCGGTGTCCGCGGCCTCGAGGGTCAGGTGCGCCTGATCATGCCACGAGGCGGTGATGTACGGCGAAGCCGGGCCGGTCGCGTATTTCGGATCGACGGGCACCGGGAACTTCGTGGTGACCGTCCCGTGCCAGCGAACCCCGGGGGCGAGCAGCCGGGCGGTGAGCGTGGCCTTGCCCTCGAGGCCGCGAATGGTCGCAGTGGCGCGCGCCTCGTCCCACGACAGATTCTGCTCGGCATGCAGCAACCACGAGAGTCGTCCCGGCGTGGCCAGCACCACGCGATCCCGCAGCACCACATAACGTTGATCAATGAAAACGAGATCGCGCGACACCCGCTGCACGCGGTTCTTGGTCTTCTGGGCCGCCTGGTAGGCGGCGGTGGCGTCACCGGTGGTCCAGACGGCGCGGGGCGTGGTTTCAAAGCGCGTGATCCGGCCCGTGGACAGCTTGGACTTGGCGAGTTGGCCGACCCCGTCGATCAGGATCACGTTCTTCGAAACGGACTGCCGCGTCCACTGCTCGTGGTGCGGCGAGTTGTGGTATTCGCGGTAGGCGGAGTTGATCGCCAGGCCCTCACCGTAGGCGTTGAGGATGAAGCCGAGTTGATCGGCGTGGCTGTGACTGAAGGAACCGTAGGGCGAAGCGCGGAACGTCACCTGGATGTCGTCGGCCGGCCGGCCGAGCGCGCGGTGCAGCGCGACCAGGCCGACGTCGGCGAAGTAACGATCAGGCGGGAGCCCGGAGAGGGGGCGCGGCTCCGGTATCGGCTTGGCGGAGACGCCGAAGTTGCGCACGAGGAACTCGGCGGCGACGGGGTAGCCCCGATCGAGGCCGGCGAGGCCCTTGTCGATGGGGCGCGGGCGCCGGTCGGTGCAGAGCGCGGCGTAGGCGAGGAAGAAGCCGTTCTGCTGCACCCGCGCCATGTATTCGAAGTAATCGGCGGTCGTGGGCTCGAGGTTGAAGCGGCCGGCGTTGGAGGCGTCGCCAAAAGTCGTGTGCAGGTAGGGCTGGACGTTGTAGAGGCAGAAGTAGGGAGAGTTCCGCCAGAACGGCGCGGCATAGGCGATCGGATCGCCGAGGGCGAGGAGCGCGTCCTGGAAGGTCGCGTGCTCAAACGTGCCGCGCCAATAGGCGTTGCCCTCGCCCCAGCCGCCGTCGTCGCCGCCCCAGGGGCTGAACTGGTCGCGGTAGAAGGTGTAGGCAAAATTCCACCACGACCGCGCCTCGGGCAGGTCGTCCCACAGCGCCAGCCCGGCCAGGCCGGTCATGGGCATGAAGCGAATTGGGTGGGAGGAGACCTCGGCGCCCTCGATGGTGTTGCGGCGGACCTTGGCCATGTCGCCCTGCTTCCTGATCCAGGCGGCGGAACGCGCCCCGCGGGCCGAGAAGTGCGCGAGGATCGTCGCACGGTCGGCGGCAGAGAGGCGGGAGCGGATCTGATCGTAAACGAGCGGAAGTTTGCGCCAGAGCCGGAAATGAGCCTCGTCGTTGTAGTAGATGTCGGCCGCGCCGGGGACGGGTCCCTGCCGCCAGTCGACGGGCTTGCCGGACGGGCCGAGCGTCCACTGCGAAGTGGCCAGCAGCAACTCCCGGGCCTTGGCGAGGTAGCGGTCTTCGCCGGTCACGATCCAGCACAGCGTGGCGGCCTCGGCGACGCCGGAGATGCGGCCGCAGAGATCCTGCTGCCCGCGCCAGAGATCGGCCATGTCGGACGTGCGCTTGGAGGGCGAAGGGTCGCCGTAGGTGACCGGTTCGGGCGGCGCGGCAAAGGTGGCGAAGTCGCGATCGTAGTCGGCGCGAATCTTGGCGAAGGCGCGGGCACCCTCCCCGGTGGTGCAATAGGCGCGGAAGGCCTCGGCCCGGCCCTCGACGATCAGCGTGCGCGGGGCGGTGGCGGGGACCGCCGCGAAAGCCCAGGGCACCGCGGCGGCGCCGAGCAGCAGGGCGAAGAAGGGAAGGAAGGGACGAAACGTCATGGGGAACGAGGAGTTGGAATTCGAAGGTCAGAGGTTGTGCCGCTGTAGGCGGGGTGCCCTCACCCCGCGGGAACGTCGCGGCGAAACGGCCAAACACGCGGGGTGAGAGCACCCCGCCCACAAGAAAAAGTCGTGGGGTTGGGAGGTCATACCGTTTTTCCGAGGGAGAGCGCCGGCAACGACCAATGGGAGATTTCCCAGCGGCCGAGTTGGGGATGGGAAAGGCGCCAGGCTCCGGCCGCACCCGACTCGACCGTCCAAGCGACGGATTCCGCGTGGTCGGCGCCGGCCCATGCCAGGGCCGCGAGGACGACCGGCGCGGTGACGCGATCGGTTTTCGCGATCGGCGTGACGTGGTAGGGCGCCGCCACGTGCCGCCGCTCGGTGGTGTCATCGAGGCGGCTGTCCCAGTCCGGGTGCAGGCCAGGCGACAGGGTCTGCAGGACGGTGCCCCGACCGTCGGCAGAGAAGGCGGAGAGATGAGACCCCGGGTCGGAGAGGAGAGCGTGCTGCTCGGTGAGGGGCAGCGCAAAGCCGCCGAGCCGGAGCACGACCGGCTGGCGCGGCTCGACGTGGTGGACCTGCAGCAGCCAGCCGGCGCGCCAGAAGACGAAGGACTCCACGCCGGTGTTCACCTGGCCGGTCTTGAAACCGAGGTTGTAGCTGTAGCCGAGGTGGTGTTCGTCCAGCGCAACGACGACGGTGGAGTGGCGGCCGAAGACGCGGCCGTCGTCGAGTTGCTGCGTGAGGGCGCTGTCGCAGGAGAAATTCGTGATCTCGGGAAACGCGTAGGTGAAGTGCACGCCGGTGCGGTAGCTCAGCTTGCTCCACTTCCACGCCCCGTAGCGCAACTGCGTGTTGCCGACCATGGAGCCGCCGTTGAGGATTTCGATGTCGCCGGTCGGCGTGCTGCGGGTGATGAGCCCGGGGGCGCGCATGACGTGGACGAAGCCGCCGGGCCGTTCGGCGGGCAGCGGCTGCTCGGGCTCGTGCCAGAACGCATGGCGGGAGGGCAGCAGGAGCGGGGTGAAGCCCTTGGCCGCCCAGTAGGGCGAGGCGGCGCACGAGTAAGGCTCGATGATTTTGTCGAAACGATCGGTAAAGCCCAGGTTGAGGCAGCCCTGTTCCTGGAAAATCGGCCGCGCGAGGAAGAAGTCGAGGTTGCGGGTGCAGAGCCGGCGCAGGAGGCCGGGGGCGAGTTCGGTGCAGTCCTCGGCGAGGGCGAGACCGAAGACATTGAGGCAATTGAAGCGGTAGCAAATCGACCGGCCAAAAGCCGGGTGCTCGCCGCTGGCCGCGAAGAAATGCTGGTAATCACGCACGAAGAGCCGCGCCCAATCGCGCCAGCGTTGCGCCCGGTCCGGGTCGCCGCCGCCGTGGAGATGCGCCCACATCAGCCCGTAGAAATGAAAGGCGTAGGCGTTGTAGTGATCGAAGGCCTGGTTGATGCCGTCCTCGAACCAGCCGCCGCCGCGGTGCATGGTTTCGAGCTGGTTCAGGTGCGCGGCGATGACGGTCCGATCCGTGCGGTGACCAAAGCCGTGCCGCCCGAGGACCTCGAGGATGTGCACGGACATGAAGAGGTGGTTGTTGTTGACGATGCCACCGCCGCGGCAGGTGGCAAACCACCGGGCCACGCCGCTTTTTTCCGCGGACGTGAGCGGGTCCCAGAGAGCGCGGCCGGCGATCTGCAACGCGATCGCCATCAAGCCCATTTCGACATGGTGCTGGTGGTAGCTGGCATCGGGTCCCCAGAATTGCGGCGAGCCCGGGTCGCTCCCGGCGACGAGGCCGGCGCGGAACCACGCGGCGATCCGATCGCGAAAGGCGCGGTCGGCGGCGCCATCGCGGGGCGAAGGCACCCCGCCCACCTCGGCGGCGGACTCGCTTTGCAGGAAGAAGGCGGCCAGCAGCAGCGGGCGGGCGAAACTCTCGAGCCGGTCGGCCGGCCGGTCGTGATCGCTGGCGGGGCCGGCAATGGCCAGATCGGCGCGGCCCGGTTGCATCAACGCCGCGAGGGGATCGAGCAGGCGGCGGGCGGCGTCCTGCCAGTGGCGATACGTTTCCGGCATCATCGGAGTGGCGGCGGGGGTGGCAACCAGGCGGCGGCGCGTCCGGCTCAGGTCGATTGGTCGTAGATCGCGGGCGAGACGACGGCCACGGGCGTCTGGCCGGCGACGTAGGCGCGGAGGTTGGCCAGCGCGAAAGCGCCGGCATCGGGATAACGGTCGATGGTCGGACCGGCCGTGTGGGGCGTGAGGCTCACCCGGGGCAGCGCCCGGAAACCGCTGTCCGCCGGCAGCGGCTCGGTGGAGTAGACATCGAGCCCCACGCTGATCCGTCCCTCGCGGGCGAGACGGAGCAGGGCCGCTTCGTCGACCACCGCGCCGCGGCCGACATTGACGAAGACACCGCCGGGCCGGATGAGACGGAGGAGGCGCTCGGTGACGATACCGGTGGTGGCGGGAATCAGCGGGGCCAGCTCCACGACGATCTCGTGGCCGGAGAAAAGCGTGTCCAGCGAGTCGGCGGGCCGGACGCCGTAGGTCTGCGCGAGCTCCGGGGTCAGGTCCGGCGCGAAGACGGAGACCGGGCATTGCCAGGGTTTCAAGAGAGCGACCAACTCGCGGGCCACCGGGCCAAAGCCGTGGATGCCGACCGAACGGCAGAACAGCGAGCGCGAGTCGGAGAGGCCGTTTTTCCAGGCCGCAACTCCCGGCTGGTGCATGGTGACGGCCCAATGCGAGGCGTTGCGCAGGCAGGCGAGGACGTGAAACAAGGCGGCTTCGGCGACCGTGCGGCTGATGACGCCGCCCCAATTGGTCACGAGCAGGCCGGCGTCGAGGTGCGCGCGGGCGATCAGCTTCTTCACCGAGCCGGTGATATAGCACACGTAGCGCAGACGGGGCGGCAGCGAGTCGGGCAACTGGGGTGTCTTCCAGCAACCGACGAGGATATCCGGATTGGTGGCGGCCAGTTCCCGGGCGAAGGTCGCCTCGCTCATCCCGGTGGGGTCGAGCAGGCGAAACTCGGGCACGAGGGCGCGCAATTGCCCCAGCATCGGTTCGGGCAGGAATTCACGGACCTCGACGGGCGTGAGCAGGGCTAGGAGGGAGGAGGGTCGGGACATTGAGCGGGAGAGGGAGAACTCGGGCAAACGGTGGAAAGGAGAAACGGCAAAAAAGAAGAAACCCGGAGGTGGGAGGAAGGCGGTGACTAAAGCGGCGGGAGACACTCGAGAATCTCGGCCTCGGGTTCGGGCGTGAAGCTCACCGGGCCGAGTTGGGCGGGCAGGAAGAATTTGTCATAGGCAATGAGACGGTGGCTGCGACCGCCCACCGCCACAGTCACCGCCCCGCGGGTCACGATGGCGATCACGGCGCTGTTTTCATCCTTAACCACCGGAGCGCGCAGGGTGGTCCGGTGGACCCGGAAGCAGTCGGTCTGGGCCGCACCGATGAGTTCATCCTGTTGCGAGCCCGGGCCGAGGGTGCGCCTCAAGCGCGGCTGGCAGCGCACGCGAGCGTCGAGGTCGGCGGGGGTGAGCGGGGCGAGGTTGAAGAGGGTGAGGGCGAAATCGAGGTCGCGGCCCATGAAGCGGGCGGCTTCCGGCAGGACATACCCGGCGCGCTCGAATTCGAACCGCACGACGAGATCACTGGGTTCCTGGATCTCGACCATGAAGACGCCGGCGCCCAGCGCGTGCGGGGTGCCGCCCGGGATGATGAAGGTGTCGCCCGGGCGCACCGGAATGCGGTCGAAACACGCCTCGAGCCCGGCGATGTCCTGCCGCTCGATCAGGGTCCGTAGCGCCGTGGGGGCCGGCGGCCGCTGGAAGCCCACGAAGATGTGGCCGCTGGCGGGCTCGCGCACGTCGAGCACGTAGTAGGCCTCCGTCTTGCCGCTGGGTGCTCCGAGGACCCGCCGGGCGAATTCGCGGGTGGGGTGCACCTGGAAATGCAGCCGGGTGCCGCTGTCGAGGAACTTCACCAGGAGCTGCGGCTGGGCCCCATATTTGGCGACGTGGGCGGCGCCGAAGAAATATTCAGGGTCGCTCGCCAGCAAGCGGGCGAAGTCATGCGGCGTCGGATCGGTGCCCAGGCGCACCTGGGACACCCCCTCCGCGATCGCCTCGCGGCCGGGATTGACGGCGCGGGTGGTCGAGGCGATCCAGTCCTCGGCCAGATGGGTGTCGGCGGGAGCGGGTGCCCCGGCCAGCGCGTCGAGCGTGCGCCCGCCCGGATACGTGCGCCAGACCCGGTTGGGCGGCAGGAGAATGAGTTGGCCGCGGTGCTTCATTCGAGGTGGGTCCGATACCCCGGAGCTTGCTCAGGTCCGGATGGGCGTAGGAGCGGCTTGACGCCGCGATTCCGGGGATTTTCGCGGCGTAAAGCCGCTCCTACCATAAGTGGTGAGGATGCGCACAAGCGGAAGGTCATGAGGTTGGTTTGATCGGGAGCGACTGGCGCACGAGCAGACCGCCGACGAAGGTGACGAGGGCGCCGCAACCGATGAAGGCGAGGCGGCCGGTCAGGGGGTTGGGAATGACGGCCAGGAGCATGACGAAGGAGCCGTAGGCGAGGCAGAGCCAGCCGATGGCCTGCGACTGGCGGTCGTCGTTGGCGTTGTGCGCGCCCTCTTCGCGATCGAAGTTCACGGGAGTGCGGAGCTGGACGAAGAACGTCTCGATGTCGGCCTGGTAGGCCGGGGCGGTCTGCCGCCAGAAGAGTTTCGTGGCGAAAAACCACGTGCTGCCCACGATCACGTTGACAAAAAACTGGATGCTCTGCGTCCAGTATTCCTTCGCATCGGGGCCGAGCGGTCCGGTGACGCCGAAAAACCGGGCGGGCCATTCCGCGGTGACGGCATCGGTGAGGAACAGCGAGCAGATGAAGCCGACGAGCACGGTGCTCCACGCCGACCACGGGGGCGTGTGGCGCACGATCAAGCCGAGCAGCAGCGGCACGATGATCGGGATGCCGATCAAAATGCCCACGCGTTGCATCAGGAGGAAGAGGCCCAGCCCCTTCAGCGTGCTCATCTTGAGCGCGACCAAAATGACGATGATCCCGAGCACGCCCGTGGCGATCTTGCCGACGTTGAGCAGGTGGCGGTCCTCCGCATGGGGTTGAAACTGGGGCTGGTAGAAATTCTTGAGGAAGATGCCGGCGTTCTTGTTCAGGCCGGCGTCCATGGAGGACATGGTGGCGGCGAAGATTCCGCTCACGAGCAGTCCCATCATGCCCACCGGCATGACCTCGCGGGAGATGGCGATGAAGGCCGCCTCCTCGGGATTCTTCAGCTGGGGGAAGAGCACGCCGAGATCGGGAAACAAGGCGCGCGCGGCCATCGGGGGAATGAACCAGATCGCGATGCCGATGAGAAACAGTCCCGCGCCCAGAAAACCCGCCCAGCGGGCATGCCGGCTGTCCTTCACGCACAGGTAGCGGGACGAGTCGAAGAGGTTGTTGGTCGAGTTGATCTGCTTGCAGATCATGGCCAGGCACCAGAGCCAGAGGAAATCCTGGGAAAAAATCTGGCCGAGATCGAGGTGCGCGGGCGGCAGGTGCGCGATGAATCCACTGATGCCGCCCAGCCGGATGAGCGCCAGCACCGTCACCGCCAGGCACACCGGCATCAGGATCAGCACCTGAATGAAGTCGCTCGCGAGCACCCCCCAGCTGCCGCTGACGAGGGCGATGACGAGCACCACCAGGCCCGTGGCGACGATGGTGGCGGACAGATCGATGCCGAAGACCGCGGAAAAGAACACCCCCAGGGCGTTGAGCCAGATGCCGGCCTGCAGGGTGCCGAGCGGAATCTGCAGCCAGGTGAAAATCTGCTCGCTGGACCGGCCGAAACGCTGGCGGATGGCCTGCACCGCCGTGATGACGCGGAGCTGGCGGAAGCGTGGAGCAAAGTAGAGCGCGTTGATCAGGAAGCCGACGGAATTGCCCACGTAGATGATCGCGACTGGCCAGCCGTCGGTGTAGGCCTTGCCGGCCGCCCCGGTGAAGGTCCAGGCACTGAAGGCGACCATGAACGCCGAGCCGCCGACCATCCACCACAAGGCCTTGCCGCCACCCCGGAAGTAGTCGCTCACATTGTGCACGAAACGCCGGAACACCCAGCTGATCGTCAGCATGAAGAGGAAGTAGAATACCAGGACGGCGTAATCGTAGGGGGTCATGGGCAGGGGTCCGGGCTTCCGGCGCAGGGCTCCACGTTCATTTCATAATTATCACCGGGCAAGGGAAAAAATTGGCGGCGGCGGGGGGCGGGAACAGGCGCGGTGCGAAGTCGATCGCTCCACCCGCAGTCTTTGTCTTTCCTCCTTCTCGTGTACCAACCGCTCGTGAGTTCTGGATTGTAGGCGTCACCTGGGTGACGCCGTTTCGCCCGTAAGGCGCGGACCAAGGTCCGGCCCTACAAAATCCAATCATCTTAAGCCGTCGGTATTAATCTTTCCCGCCCGCGGCCAAACCCGGACGAAAGAGAAAGATTGGCCGATCAACGTTACTGCCATCGGTGGCAGCAAGGTTGGGCATCCGCACTTGCGCGGGAGCGGGAATTCCACGGATCGCCACGGCTACTTGCGGGCCGCCCCGGTGGTTTCCCCGAGGAAGAGCTGGGCCGGCAGCATCAAGTCGGTCCAGCCCTCGCTGTGGGTGGCCGGGCTTTCGAGGATGAGGCGGGCGGCGGCTTCGCCGAGTTTTTCGGGGTTGGTGCCGGCGGCGGTGAGGCGGGGGGAGCTGTCGGTGGCGACCGGGGAGATGTCGGCGCTGGCGATGCTCATGCGGTCGGGCACACTCCAGCCCTCGCGGCGGAGCTCGCGTACGGCCCCGGCGGCCATGAGCGTGTTGTAGGCGATGAGGGCGGTGGGAAAATCCCGGCGGCGGGCGGCGGGCAGGAGCAGGCGCACGGCATCGGCGCCGTCGATGCGGTCGCCTTCCTTCAGTTTCACGACGTAACGTTGCTCCAGGGCGAGGCCGACGCGGGCGAGGGCGGCCTCGAGGGCCTGCAGCCGGGCCTCGTGCCGGCCGAGTCCGACGTTGCCGCCGAGCCAGCCGAACCGCCGGTGCCCGAGGCCGTGGAGATGCTCGATCAGCGCCTCCAGCGCCTGCGGTTCATTGCCCAGCACCGAGTGGCACAGCCCGGGGTAGCGGGCCGACACCGCGACGATGGGAATGCCGAACCGGCGCACGTGATCGAGGAAGGCCCGCGCGACTTCACCCACCAACACAATGCCCCGGAAGGAATGCCCTGCGGCGAAGACGCGCCCGAGTTTTTCCGGGTCGAGCTGGTCCTCCGCCCCCAGAAAAACCGTGGTGTATTCGCGCGCCTCGATCCCGGTGTGCAACCCGTGCTGCACGTGCCCGAAATACATCGTGGGGGTGTTCAACCGCAGCGGAGCGCGCAGGATGATCCCGACCTGCCGCGCCTGGGTGACGGGCGAGGACTCGAGGCGCATACCCTTCGGATGGTAGCCGCGCTTCACCGCCTGGGCCCAGATGCGATCGTACGTCTCCGGGCTGATGCCCTGCCGCCGGCCATTCAACACCAGGGAAACGAGCGCCTGCGAGATGCCGAGTTCACGGGCGAGTTGCGTCTGGGAGACCTTCTTGGGGGGGCGAGGCACGGGCGGGGAATCTCGGGCGGGCCGGCGCCGGTCGCAACGATAACTTGCAGCCCGCGCCGGGCCGCCGTGGATTCCACCTCCGGTGACCACCGGCCGGCGTGGGAGCCGCGCGCTCCTCGAGCCGGGATTACGACGATGCTTCATCCCCCACGAAGCGGGTGGGAGAATACCGGGGGGGGAATCGACGGCGCATTGCCAAGCTCAAGTCGTTCCCGTCAGAACAATAGGCTCCGCCAAGAATCATACTGCTGCGTCGATGCCACCAACCCAACCAGAACGAAGCATGAGCCGCGGAGGTGAACGATCCGCCGCCGCCACCTCCGTTGCCCATCCCGCGGCCGGGTCGTGCCGCGTGAATTCGAAGGCCTGCTCCTGGCCCACGGCGGCAACAATCGCAGCGTTGGGACTGTGCGCGTTTCTTCTCCTGGCCGTGAGGTTTTCCCCCAACTGGATCGCGTTTTACGACGGCCTGCGTGAAGTCCGGCGCAACGACCCCGATGCGGCGCATCAGGCGGCCATCGAGGGCGCGATTCTGAGCGGACATTCCAACCGGGGACTCTACGTGATCAGGCAATCGCGTGATCTGAGCACGGAGATTGGGGACCCGAACCACAAGATTGTCCGCTGGCGGCTCTTGGTTCCGTTTCTGGGCCACTTTCTAAGGTTGCCCGGCTGGCTGACCCTTGGCCTGGCTCACCTCGGCTGTGTCGCCCTGATCATGACCTTCGTCGCCATCGGCTCGACCCGGTCCGTCGCTGCTGGCAGGACGGCCAGGGAAGGACTGTATCTTGGCCTGGTGGCGGGCGCGAGCGCCCCTTTCTTCACCTCGATGGGCTGGCTCGGCTACTACGATTCGTGGCTGGCGCTTGGCCTCGTGGGAGTGGCGTTCGGTCGATCCCGGTGGCTCGTTGGGATCGCCTGCGTGCTGGCGCCGTGGATCGATGAGCGATTTGTGATCGGGTTGCCGCTGGCTTTGTGGGTCCGCCGGATCCAGACCGATCCGCCTCCAAAGTCCGAGTGGGATTGGTTCGAACAACAATCCCTCTTGCCCGTCTTGTTGGTCTGCGGTTATGCCGCGATCAGAGTAAAACTGGGCGGCACCGGGGGTTCTCAAACCGTGGGCGAATACCTGGCGCAGTTTGTCTTCTTCTTGAAGATAGATTTCACCCAGCGCGTCTATGGCGCGTGGGCCGGCCTGCGCCTGGGATGGGTTTTGATCGCGGTTGCCATCCTGGGGATGGGACGGGCGGCCAACCCTGCCAGGCGGGTCCAGGCCCGGCTGCTCGCCGTGGGGACCGTCGTCACCGGGATGATGGGGTTGTTCACGGCGTTGGACTTGAGCCGATCGATGGTCCTGTTGATCCCGGTCGTGGTGCTGGGGTGGATGGTTGCCTCGCGGGCGCAGGGATGGGGCCGGTTTCACGTGGGAGCCATGCTGGCGATCTTCACGCTGGTCCTGCCTGCTTACCATGTCGTCGGCCGGACCTCCGTGACAGTCGACAATGGTTGGACGCCCTCTTTGCCGTTGCTGACGGCGCAAAACAACCTTGGGCGAATGTATGAAACGGGCGATGGAGTGGCGCGTGATGGCGTTGAGGCGGTCAGGTGGTACCGCAAGGCGGCGGAACGGGGCAGTGCCGATGCGCAAACCAATTTGGGCGCAATGTACGCCAAGGGCGACGGGGTGGCGAAGAATGACGGGGAGGCTGAAAAATGGTACCGCTTGGCGGCGAAGCAGGGAATGCCAGAAGCGCAGAACAACCTGGGCGCGATGTATGCCAGTGGAAGGGGTCTGGCAAAGGATGGCGTGGAAGCGATCAAATGGTACCGCCGGGCGGCCGAACAGGGTTACGCCGTTGCCCAATCGAACCTCGGGATGATGTATGCCCAGGAGGAAGGGGTCGGCAAAGATGCGGCCGAAGCCGTCAGGTGGTACTGGCGGGCGGCCGACCAGGGTTACGCGGCGGCGCAGAACAACCTCGGCATCATGTATGCCGATGGGAGGGGCTGGCGAAAGATGGCGCCGAGGCGGTGCGGTGGTTTCGGCGGGCGGCGGCGCAGGGCAATGCGGACGCACAAAGCAACCTCGGCGCGATGTTTGCCGCCGGCGATGGCGTACCCAAGGATCTCGTTCAGGCCCATGCTTGGCTCAGCCTCAGCGGGGCCAAGGCCCCCGCCGCTTCGCGGCAAAACCTGGCCATCATCGAGCAAGAGATGTCCCGCGAACAGATTGCCGCAGCCACCAGCTTGGCGCGCGAACTGAGCGAGAAGCTGCCCAAGGACTGAAACTCCAAGGCCGCGCCGCAGGAGGGAGGTCGCGCGCCCCCCTACCGGTAAAGCCAGTAGCGTTTGCTCTGCTCCTGGTAGACCTGATCCTGGGTGCGCCACAGCCGGAGCCATTTCTCGACGTCGACCTTCGCCCCGTTCGCGATGAGATCATCCATGAAGGCCTGCGAGCCCATGTGCCGCAGGAAGCCGCTCGCGTCGCGTCCCTTGATCGGCGCAAACGGATTTTGCGGGGCCAGCTTGCACGCGAGTTTCATCATCCAGAAATTGAGATCGCAGGGCTGCCACGCGTCGTAGTCTACGATCTGGATGTAGAGGCCGGGGGCGGTCTGGCCGGTCTTGGCGTTGGTACCGTTCACCCGCTGAAAACGCAGGCCCGGCAGCTGGGGCTGCAGCGCCATGAATTCCTTCGTCAGCACCTCGAGGCCGGCGCGCTTGTGCGAGAGTCCCCGGAAGGGGTGCGCCGTGCCGACCCCGGTGCGGAAGCCGGTATCGAAATTCACCTTGGGGTTGAGATCAAAATAGGATCCCAGGCCGGTCATGGGGTAGCCCTGCACGGCTTCGAAATCCTTGATCATGCCCGAAGTCGGCACGAACTTCAGCCCGGTTTCCGGCCAGCGCATCGACCGGGTCCAACCGCGCATCGTCACCACCTTGAGCTGGCCGCGGGCGCGGGTCTCCTCGGGGATGGCCAGCACGCCGGGCGCCTCCTTCGCCATGCGGGCGAGTTCGCCGATGGTGAGGCCGTGCACGTAGGGCACGCGGAAGGCGCCGACATAACTCCGCTGCGCCCACTTCGCATCCAGCAGCGGGCCGGAGACCTTGAGGCCGCCGAGGGGATTCGGCCGGTCGAGGACGATGACCTCGACGTTGTGTTCGAAACAACCCTCCATGGCCCAGCGCATCGCGGCGGCAAACGTGTAGCTGCGCGTGCCGATGTCCTGCAGATCGATCACGAGGGCGTCGAGATCCTTGAGCATGGCCTTCGTCGGGCGCCGCGGGGGGAACAGCGAATACACGGGCAGGCCGGTGCGTTGGTCCGTGGTGTTGGCCACTTTGGCCGAAGCCGGGGCGTCGCCGTAAATGCCGTGCTCGGGCCCGAACAGGACCATGAGCTTCACGCCGGGCGCGCGGCGCAGCACCTCGACGGTGGGCACCCCCTGGCGGTTCACCCCCGCCGGGTGGGTCAGCAAGCCGATGCGTTTGCCCTTCACCGCCGCGAAACCCTCGGCTTCGAGCACGTCGATGCCCAGCATCACCGGGCGGGCGGCAGCCTCCGGCGCGGCCGCGGTCAGAGCGGGCGGCGGGCGGAACAGCGGCTGGGCCGGGCTGCCCTTGGGCGCCGAGCTGGAACTGCAGCCGATCAACCCGAGCAACGGCACGAGGATCGGGAGCAGGTTAGGAAGCGACGGAGCGCAGGGGACGCCGGGCATGAGCGCGAGCAATGTCGGCGCCCCGCGCCCCGGTCGAGCTGTTTCGCCCCGCGAACCCTCCCGGACGAACCTCCCTGACGACGGCGGCATTCCGCCCGATCCTTCCCGTAGCGCCAGTCTCCAACTGGCGCCTCGCCGGGACGCGGGCGATACCAGTCGCCCTGGTTTTCTTGCTCCCAGAAAACGCAGTTTGAACCGCAGATGACACCGATGAACGCCGATGACAGAGGATTATCGGAATGTTGCCGTTCACCCATCGAGTGAAGCAAACAGCACGCGTCGTTTGGATGGCATCCAACTCCATCTGCGCCACCCTAAATCTGCGGTTGGTCTTAACTGCTGAATTTAGGTTGATCCATGGGTAGGACGCGGACTCCGCTCCGCGCCGGGATCACCCCTGGGCCGCTTAACGATCACCCGGCGGCGAAGGGACTCGCCGCCCTACCCACGGGGCAACGTGGGAAAACCCAAATTTTCAAGCGCTGCGGGCATCACAGCCGCTGCAGGTGGAAGCCGCCGTCGACATCGAACACCGCCCCGGTCGAAAAGGGAAAGCGATCCTCCGCGATCGCCCGCACCGCCCGGCCGATGTCCTCCGGTTTGCCCCAGCGGCGAATCGGCGTGATGCCGCGCTCCTCGCGCAGGATCAGCTGGTCGTACTTGTCCTTCACCCCGCCGGTCATGTCGGTGGCGATCACGCCCGGGCGGATCTCGTAAACGTTGATGCCGTCGGTTGCGAGCCGGTCCGCAAACAGCTTGGTCATCATCGCGAGCCCGGCTTTCACCATGCAATAATCGCCGCGGTTGATCGACGCGGTATAGGCGGAAATCGAGGTGATGTTCACGATCCGGCCGCGGAAGCCCTCGACGTCCCTCTCCTGCTGCAACATCTGCTTCGCGACGAGCTGGGTCAGGAAAAACGGCCCCTTCAGGTTGATCGCAAACAGCCGGTCGAAGCTCTCCTCGCCGGCTTCAAGCAGGTCGGCGCGCACCTTGGGGCCGACGCCGGCGTTGTTCACCAGCAGGTCGATCCGGCCGAACTTCGCGACCGTCTCCGCCACCATCCGCTCGCGGTCGGCCGCCACGGACACGTCCCCCTGCACGATGAAACCGTCGCCCCCGGCGGCGCGCACGAACGCCAGCGCCTCGGCCGCCGCCTCGGCATTGCCGGCATAGTTGACGGCCACGCGGCAGCCCGCGCAGGCCAGTTCGATTGCAATGCCGCGGCCAATGCCGCGCGAGGCGCCGGTGACGAGAGCGGTTTTGGAGGCCATACCCCAGCCAACCCGGCGCACCGCCCTCAATCAAAGCAATTTCCCTGCCCCCTGCCGCCCAAAATTGTGTCACCTATTACGTGACACTTTATCAAGCAACCTTGGTCCAAAGAAGCAGAGTGTCACGTATTACGTGACACTAAGTCTGGGGACCGCCGGCGTGACCCCGTGACCTGCGGTGAGGTGCGCCACGGAAATCCGGCCGCCCTTGAGCGTGAACCCGCCTTCGAACGGGTTACTCGCAAGGAAGAGCGGGGTGTCGAGATCGGCAAACTTGAACCCGCCGATCCCCGCGGCAAAACACGCTGACACTGTCATCGCCAGGATCGACTCGACATTGCCGCCGATCATCAGCCCGAGATCGGCATTGCGCGCGGCGGTGGCGACGTTCCACGCCTCCGCGATGCCGGCCTTCATCAGCTTGATGTTGATGAAATCGGCGGCCCCGGCCTCCGCCACGCGCCGTACGTCCGCCACCGTAGACACCGCCTCATCCGCGGCCACCGGCCACCCCGACTCCTCGCGCAGGGCACGCATGCCGGCCAGATCCCCCTTGGGCAGCCATTGTTCGAGGAGCGCCGGCTTGATCTTCGCCTCCCGCAGGAGGGCGACGAGCCGACTCGCCTCGGCGCGGGTGAGGCCCGCATTGCCGTCGAGGATCAGCGGCGCCCGCGGGGCGATCTCGCGGATGGTCAGCAACCGGGCCAAATCATGACGGGGACCACCGGGGCCGCCGATCTTCACCTTGATCATCCGGATTCGCCGGCGGCGGATGGCCCGGGCGGCGAGCCCCGCTTCCGCGGGCGAACCCGTCGTCACGGTCATGTCAGTCTCGAGCGTTGTGCCCGCGCCGCCGAAGAATTTCCAGAGCGGCAGACCGTCCCGACGCGTCAGGGCATCGAGCAGCGCACTTTCGAGGGCGCAGAGGGCGGACCCGGAGCGAATCTTCGAGCGGCGGCGAAACTCCCGCCCAAGCTCGCGCCAGTCGGAAACACGCGTGCCAACGAGCCATTTGCCCGCCGCGCGCAAGGCGGCCAGCGCCTGCGCCTGCGTTTCGCCGTTGTAGGGCGGCAGCGGCGCCGCTTCACCGTACCCGCGGCTGCCGTCGTCGAGTTCGAGCGCGAGGAGCACGTTGTTCGCCGCAGCCTGCGCGCCGCCGGAGATCCCGAACGGTTCGTGCAGCGGCAGGTCGAGGACGAAAACTTCCCAGGAGCGGATGCGGGCAGAACGATGCACCGCGCGAGCACATACGGCCGTCCGCGGCAGCGCAATCCGCGTCCGTCGGCGCCCGGAAGCCGCACCTAGCCGGGTCGGCGCAGTTCCCCTCGATGGCGGTACAGCAGCAGGGTCTGCGGCGCGACGCCGTGCACCGCCTTGAACGCCCGCGAAAAATGGTACGGGTCCGCAAACCCGACGCGTTGCGCGACCTCCTTCACCAGGCCGCCGTGCTCGACGAGGTATTCCGCCGCCAGGTTCATCTTGCGGCGCAGCAGGTACTGGTAGGGGCTTGAGCCCTGGTACTGCCGGAACCAGCGGCACACACTCGAAGCCTCGACGCCGGTCGCCCGGGCAATCTCCTCGAGCGAGCCCAGGCTCTCCGCCTGCGCATCCATCATCGCCTTGCAGCGCAGAAACGCCTCGCGCGCCGGCTCGCTGGCCTGCGAGACGAGTGTCGAGCTGTCCTCAATCTTCAACAGGAGCAATTCAAACAGCGTCGCGCAAATCCGGCCGGCCAGCGCGCCCGATCGCTGGCCCTCGCGCACCAGGTCCTCCATCACGCTGGTCACCTCGGCGTGGGCGGCCAGCTGCCGGACTCCGCCCGGCGGGATGCCGCACCGCCGCAGCCGGGTCGCCACGCCCGACCCCGCCAGGCCCAGGAAGTACTTCACCATGGGGTCGTGGGGATCGTTGTGAATCTCGCAATCGGTCGTCGGCGCATAGGCAAAGATCACCCCGGGGCGGAGCGCATGCCGCCGCCGATCGAGCCGCAGCGTGCCCTGCCCCGCATGCACATACTCGAGCACATAAAACGGAAACCCCCGCCGCAGGATGGCGTAGTCGGGATTGCAGTGCTCGCGGCCCCCCATCGTCAGCGTCAGCGGCTCGCGCCGGTTCGGGGCCAGGTTGAGAAAAAAGCAGCGGGCACCCGTCACCTGCTGGGAAAGCAGGCGGGCGGCGTCGGGGCGGTCGATTTTCTCCATGCGAATGTCGGATCTATCCATTCAAATCCTCAGGATTCGAGTGCATTCTGTTGCCAGTTCCCCGCCCGGTAGGTCCAGGCGGGGCCTCCTCCACCCCCCCTGCCGCCATGGCCTCCTCAAAAAAAATCCTCCTCGTCGCCAACGGCGATCTCCGCCAATCCGCCAACGAAGTCTGCTGGCCCGCCCAGCACGCGATGGAACAGGCCCTCACCGCCGCCGTCGCCCAACTCGGCTACCAGCTCGTCCGCGCCCATCCCTACCAGCCCGCGCTCAAGCACGGCTTCATCGGCTCCCAGAAGGAAGGCATGGCGGTGTTCGCCCAGCTCAACCCGAAGACCCCGCTGATCGTCGCCGAGGCGGTCTGGCAGTATTCCCACCACCTTCTGGCCGGGCTCATCTCCCACCAGGGGCCGATCCTCACCGTGGCGAATTGGAGCGGCACCTGGCCGGGCCTCGTCGGCATGCTCAACCTCAACGGCTCGCTGACGAAGGCCGGCGTAAACTACTCCACCCTCTGGAGCGATGACTTCACGGATGAATACTTTTTGCAGGGCCTGTCAGCCTGGCTGAAGACCGGCGTCGCCACCCACCCGACCACCCACGTCAAGCCCCTCGCCGCGGCGAAGGTGCCGGGCAAGGCCAGGGCCGTCGCCAGGCGCATCGCGGCCGATTTGCGCGTGCGCAAGTCCATTATGGGGGTCTTCGACGAGGGCTGCATGGGCATGTACAACGCCATCATCCCCGACGAGCTCCTGTTCCCGACCGGCGTCTACAAGGAACGGCTCTCCCAATCCGCCCTCTATGCCGGGGCCACCCAGGTCGATGACGCGGAAGCGGCGGCCGTGTATGCGTGGCTGCAGAAGAAGGGCATGAAGTTTCACCTGGGCACGGATGAAGCCACGGAGCTCACCGAGCGCCAGATCCTCTGGCAGTGCAAGATGTACATCGCGGCGCTGCGCATCGCCGACGAATTCGGCTGCGAGACAATCGGCATCCAGTATCAGCAGGGACTCAAGGATCTGCTGCCCGCGAGCGATCTCGTCGAAGGCCTGCTCAACAACAGCGACCGGCCGCCGGTGAAAAACGCCGCGGGCCAGGTCATCCGCAAAGGGGCGCCGCTGACGCACTTCAACGAGGTGGACGAATGCGCCGGCCTCGACGGGCTCTTCACGAACCGCGTGCACACCGCCTTGGGTCAGCCCGTCGAAAACACCCTCCATGATCTGCGCTGGGGTGATTGGGACCAGAGCGGCACAACCGACGAATATGTGTGGGTTTTCCTCATCTCCGGCAGCGCCCCGCCGGCGCATCACATCGGCGGTTACAAGGGCACCGACTCGATGCGCCAGCCTCCGATGTACTTCCGCCTGGGCGGCGGCACCGTGCGCGGCATCGCCAAGCCCGGCGAGATCGTGTGGAGCCGGGTGTTCATGGCCGACGGCAAACTCAAGATGGACCTCGGCCGCGCCAAGGTGATCACGCTGCCGAAGGAGGAGACAGAGCGCCGCTGGAAGGAGACGACGGTGCAATGGCCGATCATGCATGCCGTCACGTACGGCGTGACCCGCGACCAGATGATGGCGCGGCACCAGGCCAACCACATCCAGGTCGCCTACGCGCACAGCGCGAAGGAGGCCGACCTCGCCCTCTACGCCAAGGCGGCGCTGGCCGCCGAACTCGGCCTCGAGGTCAGCGTCTGCGGCACGAAGGCGGACAGCTCGGCTTTCTGAGCCGGAAGGAGGCCGTCGAGGTGGAGCGGCTCCGCGGGGCCCAACCGCCATCGGAGCGCGAGTTTCCGTCCTTGCCGCGGGCAGGGAGCCATTGAGATTGCCCGGCACCCGCCCGCGCGCACCTTGCCTGCATGCCCCTTCGTCCGTCCGCCCCGCTCGGCGTTGCCCTCCTCACCGCGGTGCTCGCCTCGTCCGGATTGGTAACTGCCGCCCCGACTCCGGTCGAGGCACCTTATCCGTCTCCTCCCGCCCGGCTGCCCGGCCGGGGCCTCGCGCAGCACGACTTCCTCTATACGGGCGAATGGGATACCCGGAAGGACGTCTGTACGCTGTTCCTCATCCGCGGCGGTGCGGTCGCGTGGACCTACCAGATCCCCCGCAAGGACGAGACCAACGGGCAGGAGAGCGAATTTTCCGACCTGCACCGCCTCGCCAACGGCGACATCGTCTTCGCGTACAAGACCGGCTGGCGAAAAATCGATGCGCGCGGCCGGACCCTCTTCGACTACAAGTGTCCTTCGCTCGGCACCACCCCCGACGGCAAGACGATCTGGGCCGAATGCCATTCGGCGCAGCCCGTCGGCCCGGACAAGGTGCTGTTCATGCAGAACGGGCTGCCCGCGAAGCTGCGCCTCTACAATCTCACCACGGGGAAATTCGAGCTGGAGCACGTCATGCGCACCAAGGAACCCGTCGACGCCAGGTCGATTCATGGTCAGTTCCGCAACGTGCGCCTCACCGCGGCCGGCACCTACCTCATCGCGCACATGAACCTCGGCCGGGTCATCGAGTACGACCGCGACTGGCGGGAAATCTGGTCGTGCGACGCCCCCTCGGCCTGGGGAGCACCAACGGGGTCGGAGCACCAACGGGGGAGCACCAACGGGGTCCGTGAATTGCTACTCCGGCTTGTCGGCGAATCGCGGGCCTCATTTGATGGGGGGACCAAGGACGTTGCGCACCGGCAGGAGCGGGCCGGCGGGATGCGATGCAGCCAAAGATCGCAAGCTGGGTCTTTACCTGAAATTGCGGTGAAGGCGGGCTGGCAGGCGCAGCGATCCCGTGGTGACTTGATCCCGATGGCACGTCGAATGCGCATCCAATTTCCGGATGCCCGATATCACGTAATCTACCGGGGCAACCTTCAGCACGACATCTTCGCCAGCAGCGGTGCTCGCGAGTCTTTCGTCGGGGGCCGGGCGGAAGCCTGCGCCCAATTTGGGCGGCGAGTGTACGCGCAGGTGGTGATGCGAAATCACTACCACCTGGCGCTAGCCGACGACAGGGGTAGAGCAGGCAGAATTCGATCAATTTCTGCGATCAATTCGACCGTGCGCAACGAGGCGGTGTCCCACAATACCTGATCATCGATCGCATCGTAACCATGCACGAGAATGTTCCGCATGCCTATGATCCGATGCCACGGTACCCGCGGATACCGCTCGTGAAAAGACCGGTCGAGCCGCGTGGCGGCTTCGCCGACGAGCGACACGTACCGTTCGAGTGCCCCGCGCAGCATGTCGTTGGCGGCCACTTGATCCACCGAACGACCGTGCGTCAACGCGTGCGCCCGACTCGCGAAGTCGCGCATTTGCTCGAGCGTCAACTTCGGATCACGCTCGCTCATATATTGGAACGAGCCGGTCGCGTACCCTGGCCGCAATCAAGGGATGCAGTCGGGTGCAATAATCCACCGTCTTGCCCAACAGGCGGCCGAGGGCCTCGCGGTGATCGATGATATCCCAGCCCAATCCCTTGAGCGCTCCCGGCTCGTACTCAGCCAACACGTCCACATCGCTGCGTATCGAGTCGAAGTCATCCCGCAGCACGGAACCGAACAGGCTGAGCCGCCGGATGCCACGTTCGCGGCAGAACACTGCAATTTGCTCGCGGTCGATTCGAATGGGCAGCTCGGCAGCACTCATGCATTCACTCTACCGGTGCCGCGGCGTCCAGCAAGAGCCGGCTTGCGGAGCCTCGAACCCGGCCTCGCCTCGCGCCTTTGGCTTCTCGGCGCACCGGGCCGCGACCAGAATCAGGAGCTGATGCGCTGCCGCCTGCCGTCATTGGCCTCGCAAATTTCCGTAAAACATCCCCGGAGCAAGCTGCGGGGTATCGGACCCATTGCGAATGAAACTCTCCCGTTGCCTTCTGCCCCTGTTCGTCGCGGCCGGCGGCGGCTTTGTCGGCCGGTTCGTGCGGCCGTAGGCGCGGAGGGCTCGACGCTGCGGTCGCCCGGCCCAGCGCAAAGTCCGCGCCCCGTCCCCAAATTCCTACCGATCCACCGCCTGCAGCGTGACCGTCTGCGGGAAGTGGGCGGAGTTGAGCGTGACCACGTGGGCGTTGATCGTGCGGAAGCGCACGCGCCCGCCGTAGAACACCCGCGCCACGATATTCACCCCCCGCCGCAGGACCGCGTCCTCCGCGTCCAACTCGATCTGAAACGGCACGGGGCCCCCCGCGGGCGCGGCCAGGGTCTGCACCTGCTCGGCGAGGATGGTTTCCGCGGCAGCCACCTGTTCCCGGGCGACCGGCAAGTCCGCTCCGGCCGGCCGGACCGATCCCGGTCCGCCGATGGCAATGATGCGCACCAGGATCTCCGTGCCGGCGGGCAGCGCCACGCCGGTCCCGACTGTCCCACGGATCACCCGGGCCCGGCTACCCTCCGCCGCGAGATCGACATGACTGCAGCCCGCGCCCCCACCGAGGACAAGACACGCGGCCAGGCAGGAGAGCAGGGGAAATTTCATGGAGATGCGAGGGACTACGGTTTGCGCCGAGAGCTTTCGGCCCAACGGTTGAACGGCTCAAGCAATTCCGTGTGCTCGCGGGCTTCCGTCCCGTTGAGGTGCAGCAGTCCGCGGGCAAAAGGCGGCTGCTCGCCGGGGCCGTCTTGCCACTGGCTCCACCCATACCCGACCGCCGCCGGGTGCCGGGCCACCCGCTTGAGCGCCGCCCGCGCCCGCCGCAGCATCCGCTCAACGGAGGTCAGAGGCAGCCCCCGACCGGTGGCCGGGGCGCGCACGGATTCTTCCTCTCCCCAGCCGACTTCTCCGGCCAGCATGGGGTGCAGCGCGCCGGCCGGCCCCGCTGGCGGGAGTTCCCTCCACTCTGGCATCGCCACGTCCACCGCCGGGTAAACACACTCGGCCAATACCTCCGCCCCCACCGGTTGGCGAAAGCGGCAGCCGAGCACGAGGTGGTTGGCGTCCGCCGCCCGCACCGCCGCCGACGTCGTCACGAAGTACCTCCGGGCCAACTCCCGGGTCCAACGGGCGTCGTCGCGGGCGTACCCGCGCGTCGCCAGGCCGGTCTCGCTCCGGGTCAGTTCCCGCACCACCTCCTTGTTCTGCAAGGGCACGCCCCAGGCCCGGGCCAGCGCCTCGAGCCGGCCCGCATGCAACGCCAGCACAAACTCCCAGGCGGCATGGTAGGCGGCGAAGGCCGGTTCGAGGCTCAGGCATAATTGCAGCAGCGTCGGCCGGCCCCGGGGCGACCGCTGGGCCCACCCCAGGGCATTGTCCGTCACCCAGCCGAGCAAGGCGGGCTGGTCCGCCAGGGGAAGGCACACGCGGGTCGCGTGTTCCGCCGCCCGGCGCGGCCATTCGGCGTCAAAGACATCGGGCAGGCGCAGGCCCGGGGCGAGCAGCACCCGCCCCACGGCGCAAAAGTCCACCAAACCCATGAACGGCAGCCCGTCATCCGGTCCCGCCGCGCCGGCCACGCCCACGGCGTTGAAGCCCCACGCGCGCAGTTGCGCCGCCGCGTCGCGCGGCAGCGCCCCGTCGTCCGAGGTCGGGGCGTGACCCACGTCATGCACTGCTTTGACAAAAAAGGGCTCACCCGCGGGGTCCAGCAACCACCAGCGGCCCGCCTCATCCCGCCCGACGCGAAAGAAACCGGCGCGCCCGCGCTTCGGCACGACGCCCAGGCTACCGCCTCCACCCGCCGCCGTTTCGCCCGGGCGCGCCATGCCCCCGCCTACTTGCCCTTGCTTCCGCCGGACCTCTTCTCCTCCGAATTCCTGCCGCCACCTCCCACGGTGAGGATTGTTCCGGCCAGCACCCCGACCGCGAAGATGCCAAAATAGATCAGCGCCGCCGAGGCGTGAATCGGTTCCTTGGCCGTGGTGCCCGCGAGCGGGAAATGAAAGTCCACGGCATGGGTGTTGTTCATACCGACATAGAGCATGACAAACGCGATGAAGAGCAGGGCGATGGTTTTGACGACGGCTTTGAACATGGTGGGAGAGTGGATAAAGTGAGTGGCTGCGCGAGAGGGCGTAACCGGCGGGACCCGGCTCCGCAAATGCAAAGAGGCAGCTTACCACGGGGGGGGTGCATCTCCAGGTTGACGGTGGCATTGAGCTCGGTCCTCCCCGTAGCGCCAGTCTTCGACTGGCGCCCGCCCGTCAGAGACGCGGCGCTACTCCCAGAGGCACCACCGTCAACTCGGAGATGCGCCCCCACGGGGGCCGTTCGCCGGACTGCAAACGAATGATCTCGGAAGTCGTCGCAAGAAAACACGCAACCGAGGGATCGTCGTATGGGGGCGAAATAGGCCGGCTCGGGCGTTGACCTTCCGCTCCAATTCCTTCGTAACCGAGGCCCCCTATCCTCCCATGAAACTCGAAACCCTCTGTCTTCACGGCGGCACGCAGCCGGATCCCACCACCCTCGCCCGCGCCGTGCCGGTCTATCGCACGTCGTCGTTCGTCTTCAAGAACGCCGAACACGCCGCCAATCTTTTCGCGCTGAAGGAACTCGGCAACATCTACACCCGCCTGATGAACCCGACGACCGACGCGCTGGAGAAGCGCGTGGCGTTGCTGGAGGGGGCGCACGAACTCGGCGGCCTGGGCCTCGCCTCCGGCACGAGCGCCGTATTCTATTCGATCATCAACCTCGCCTCCGTCGGCGACAACATCGTCTCCGCCCGCAACCTCTACGGCGGCACTTACACGCAATTCGACACCATCCTGCCCGCCCTCGGCATCACGGTGAAGTTTGTCGACTCCAACGACCCGCAGGCCTTCGCCCGCGCCATCGACGATCGCACCCGGGCGCTGTTCTGCGAAACGGTTTCAAACCCGGCGCTCGAGATCACGGATCTCGACGCAGTCGGAGCGATCGCCAAGGGCGCCGGCATCCCGTTGATCGTCGATTCAACCTTCTCCACGCCCTACCTCACCCGCCCGCTCGAGCATGGGGCGGACATCGTGGTCCATTCGCTGACGAAATGGTTTGGCGGCCACGGCACGGGGATTGGCGGCGTCGTGGTCGACAGCGGGCGTTTCCCGTGGGCCGCCGGGCGGCATCCGCTCTTCACCAATCCGGACAATGGCTACCACGGCCTGCGCTGGGGCCTGGACCTGCCGGCTCCGCTGCTGCCGCTCGCGTACATCCTGCGGATGCGCACGGTGCCGCTGCGCAACCTGGGGGCCTGCATCGCCCCCGACAATTCGTGGATGTTCCTCCAGGGCATCGAGACCCTGCCGCTGCGCATGGAGCGCCATTGCCAGAACGCCCTGGCGACGGCCCAACACCTCAAGGGCCACCCGAGCGTCGAGTGGGTGCGCTTCCCGGGCCTGCCCGATGATCCCCAATTCAAGCTGAACCAAAAGTATCTCCGCGGCAAAGGCGGCTCGATGGTGGTCTTCGGCATCAAGGGCGGCAGCGCCGCCGGGCGGAAATTCATCGACGCCCTCAAGCTCTTCTCGCACCTCGCCAACGTGGGCGACGCGAAGAGCCTGGCCATTCATCCCGCGACCACGACGCACTCGCAGCTCAGCGAGGAGCAGCAGCGCGCCGGCGGCATCACACCGGAGTTGGTGCGCCTCAGCGTTGGCCTCGAGCACATCGACGACATCCGCGAGGACATTGATCAGGCGCTCGCCGCCGCCACGGCCTGAGGCCGGTGCGGTCGGGAACCCCAGGACCCGCGCCGCGCGGTGGGCGCCCGTGCCCCCGCGCCGACGCGCCGGCGGGCGCGGTCGCGGCGCCGGGGCGTCAGATCATGCCTGCGCCCCCACGCACGTGGTCTCGATCGCAAAGTGATCCCGGCGCGATGCGGAGTCCGCGCCGCAGCCAAGGTCCAAAACGTCGCGACCGGTGGCTATCAGGTGTGCACGTGCCGCAGGTTGTCGTCGAGCGGGGTCATCTTCGGCATCAACAGGTGCGCGATCCCCAGCGTCGCCAGGTACACGCCGCCGGCCAGCAGGAACGCGAAGAAATAGCCCGCAGGCCCGCTGGACGTGAGCACCTTGCCCAGACTGTAATCCGCCAGGATGCCCGAGACGCCCCCGACCATGCCGCCGAGCCCGATGACCGAGGCCGTGGCCTTCTTCGGAAACACGTCGGACACCAGCGTAAAGACGTTGGCCGACCACGCCTGGTGGCCCGCGGCCGCAAATGCGATCAGGAAGACCGCCCACCAATAGAAGTTGTCGGAGCGGGCGCTGCTCACGAGGAGCTGCTCCAGCTTCGCCTCCTTGGCCTTGCCGGCCGCCGCGTCGCCCTGGGCGAGGGCGGTGTTGGCCGCGGCGATGAATTCTTTGGCCGAGGCAAAATCCCGGCCCGCCATCGTGCGGAGCGCGGCGACATCCGCCGCCTCGATCGTGTGGCTGACCTTCTGCTTGACCGCCTTGCCATTCACCGTGGCGATTTCCTCCACGGTGTAGTTGCGCTGCTGCAGCCGGGTGTAGAAGGCGTCGTCGGTCACGAACCGCGTGTTGATCTGCGTGACGAACATCACCGGGAGGATGAAGCACGCGCAGAGGAAGAGCGTGGTCTTGCGCGCCCGGTTGATCGGCCAGCCGCGCTTGATGAACGCCGAGGAAAGCCAGCCGCCGAACACGCTGCCGACGTCGGAGATCACGTAGATGATCACGAGCGGCAGCGCCAGGCTCTTGATGTCGAGGCCGAAGCGGTCGAAGAGATACTTGCCGCCCCAGAAGAGGTAGAACCACCACGCGGCGTCGGTGATCTTCACCGCCGCAAACGCCCACGTCTCCCTCACCTGAATCACCTTGAGCCACGGGATCTTTTCGGTGGTCGATTCGCTGACGACATCGCTCTGGATGTAGGCCAGCTCCGACGCGGAAATCTTCGGATGATCCTCGGGGCGGTGATAGTACTTGAACCAGACCACGACCCAGAGCGCGCTGAAGACGCCGGTGGTGAGGAAGGCGAACTGCCAGTTCGTGCCATCCGCGGCCACGACCAGGGGAATCACCAGCGGGGCCAGGATCGCGCCGACGTTGGTCCCACCGTTGAAGATGCCCGTGGCCAGGGCGCGCTCCTTTTTCGGAAACCACTCCGCCACGGTCTTGACCGCCGAGGGGAAGTTGCCCGCCTCGCCCAACCCGAGCCCGAAACGCGCGATGATGAAGCCGATGACGCTGAACGCCGGCTGGACGGCCGCGTGCAGCATGCCGAAGACACTCCAGACCGCGATCGAGATCATGTAACCGATCTTCGTGCCGTAGCGGTCCACCACCGCGCCCATCAGCAGCAGGCCGAGCGAGTAGGCGACCTTGAATGCGATGTTGATGTTGGCGTAATCGGTGTCCGTCCAGTTGAAGACCTTGTACTGGAGCGTGGGCCCGAGCACGCCGAGAATACTGCGATCCATGTAATTGATCGTGGTGGCAGCGAAGAGCAGGGCGCATATCACCCAGCGATGGTGGGTGCGTTTTTCAGTCGGCGCGGGAGTGGTCATGAGCAGGGGGTTGGGGGAAGGTAAGCGTTGTCGGGGCAGGCGGCGCGGCGTCGGACCTCACTTCTTCGCCGTGAACTCGGGCGCGAGCTCCAGGCGGAAATAGTCCCGCGCGTTGGCGAAACAGATGTTCTTCACCATGCCGCCAACCAGCTTGGGGTCATTGGGCATCTCGCCGCGGGCCATGTCGGTGCCGAGCAGGTTGCAAAGCGTCCGCCGGAAATACTCGTGGCGCGGGTAGCTCACGAAGCTGCGCGAGTCCGTGATCATGCCGACAAAACGCGAGAGCAGCCCGAGGTTGGAGAGCGCGTTCATCTGCCACTCCATGCCCTCCTTCTGGTCGAGGAACCACCAGCCGCTGCCAAACTGCACCTTGCCGGGAATCGAGCCGTCCTGGAAGTTGCCAGTCATGGCCGCGAGCAGGTAATTGTCGTTCGGATTGTTGTTGTAGAGGATCGTGCGCGGCAACTGGTCGGTGGCATCGAGCGCGTTGAGGTAGCGCGAGAGGGCCGCGGCCTGCGGGAAGTCGCCGATCGAGTCGAAGCCGGTGTCGGGCCCCAGCTTGCCGAGCAGGCGGGTGTTGTTGTTGCGCAGGGCGCCCAGGTGGAGCTGCTTCGTCCAACCGCGGGCGGCGTCCCAGCGGCCGAACTCCAGCATGAGGTACGAGCCATAACGGGCCGCCTCGTCGGCATTGGCCGCCCGGCCGCTGCGCACGGCGTCGAAGACCATCCGGGCCTGCGCATGGGTGCACGGCTCCGCCAGCGCGCTCTCGAGCCCGTGGTCGGACACCCGCGCGCCGGCCGCATGAAAGTCGTCGTGCCGTTTTTTCAGGGCCCCGAGCAGATCGTCAAAGGTCTTGATTCCGCCGGCGGCGCCGGCCGCGCCCGCCAGCTTTTCGAGCCAGGCATGGAAGGCCGCGGGGTTCGTGACGGCGAGCGCCTTGTCCGGACGAAAGGCGGGATAGACCCGCGCCTTGAGCTTGCCGGGGTTGCGCCGGATCGCCTCGTGATGCTGGAGCGAGTCCGCCGGATCGTCCGTCGTGCAGACCACGGCGACATTGGACATATTGATCAGGTCGTGCACGCGCAGCTTGGCGAGCTTCGCATTGGCCTGCTTCCAGACGCGCTCGGCCGACTTGCCGTCGAGGAGCTGATCCACCCCGAAGTAGCGTTTCAACTCCAACGCCGACCAATGGTACAGCGGATTGCGCAGGGTGTGCGGCACGGTCTCGGCCCACGCCTGAAACTTCTCGCGCGGCGACGCCCCGCCCGTGACGAACTCCTCCTTCACCCCATTGGCCCGCATCGCCCGCCACTTGTAGTGATCGCCCCCGAGCCAGAGCTCCGCCAGGTCGGCGAACTGGTGGTTCCCGGCGATCAGGTCGGGCGGCAGGTGGCAGTGGTAGTCAAAGATGGGCTCGTTTTTCGCGTAGCGGTGATAGAGCTCGCGGGCCTGCTTGGTGCCGAGGAGGAAATCGTCGTGGATGAAGGAGCGGGGCTTGGACATCGTGGATTTGGGATTTTCGATTTTCGATTTTCGATTGGGCCGCTGGTCACCTACCTGGAAATATCGTTCAACATCTCGTCGAGACTGGTGTAACGCGCGAGCAGGGCGCGGGCGCCGGCGCAGGTCGCGGCGGGGGCCAGGCCGGTGTTCTCGGCGAGGAACACGATGTAGGTCGCGATGTTCTTCGCGAAGTTCAACCGGCCCTCGTTGCTGATGCCGTAGAACCGCGCCCGCTGCCGGTAGCCGGCCGGAGTGTGATCCCCCAGGGCGGCCTTCTCCGCCCGGCCGCCGCCGGCCAGGACATGCAGAAAGTTGTACTCAAACCAGAACATGTGGTCCGGGCTGGCCGGCAGCGACTCGAGCGCGGCGCGGGTCACGGTCGGACTCGCAAACACCTCGATGCCGCGGCCGGACTTGGCGAGGGCGTCGGTCACGAAGATCCGCGCCATCTTCTGCTCGGTCGCGTCCGTGCTGTAGCAGCCGGTTTGCGCCAGTTCGAGGGTGAAGCGGTACCAGTCGCGCCAGAGCGCCTGATCGGCCGGATCCTTCGAGGCGAAAAGCGCGCGGCCCATCTCGTAGGTGTAGCGGCCACTGGTCTTGATTTCGAGCCGGCCGCCGGTCACCGCGCCCATCACCTGGTAGTTCTCGGCGGATTTGCCCGAGCCCGAGTGGAAGCCGATGCTCGCGCCGAATTGCCGGCACACGCCCCATTGCTTTTCGATCAGCGTGCGCAGCGCCGCATTGTCCGGATACGGCATGTTCTTCTGGAAGCCAAACGCGGGCGCCACGAAGTGGATCTTCATCCCGAGCGCCTCACACAGCGCCAGCATGATCGCCGTGGTCTCGGGCGTCGTCAGGCCGGGCAGTTCGTCGATCGAGAGTTCGCGCAGATAGGCCCGGCCGGACTCGGTCGTGAAGAGCTGCGCGCGGGCGGCGGCGTATTTCTCGTCGCGCCGCTTCATCTTCTGCATTCCCGGCCAGACGTAGGCCAGCAACCGGGCGAACTCGGCCTCGTTGAGCGTGAGCCCCACCGCCGCGACCCGGGCCTTCACCTGCGCCACGACCGCGGCGGGCACACTCGCCGTCACCCACGCGGCGGCGTCCTCCGGCACCTTGGTCAACGCGAGTTCTGGCGAGAGATCGAAGGTGATGTAGCTGGCCAGCACGCAGCCGGCGACGAGCGCGTCCTCGCGGGAATCAAACTTGCCCCCGATGGGCTGGTGGTCCGCGTTGAAGCTCCACGCGACGCCCCGGCGGTGAAAGCCGGTCTTGAGCTTCGCCAGCACGCAGCCGTGGCTCATGCCTTCGACGCTCTGACCCTGGTGCCCCTCGGGCACATTCGTGCCGATGAACGGGAACGGCACGGTGTCGAGCTGGCCGGCCAGCATCACGTCGACGTCGTAGACGAGCTCGCGGGGAATCGAATTCTGGTTGGCCGTCAGGCCAAGGCTGAGCGCGCTCATCGCCCAGTCGACTGCCGGCCAGTGCAGCGTCGTAAAGCGCGCGCCGATGCCCAGCGTGCTCTGCCCGAGTTTCTCCGCCGCGGTCGGGAAGATCGTCGCGGCCGGGTTGTGCTCCTGCGCGAGGTTTTTCAGCCGGAGGAGATTGGCGAAGGTGGCGGGAAAGGCCTGGAACCCCCCGCTGAGATCGACGCCGTCGAGCAGCGCCTCGGTCCGGCCCTCGAGCCGCCAGGCACAGTCGCCGGACTCGTTTTCCCACAGCGTCCAGGCGCCCGCCTTCGTCTCAAAGCGGCTCTTCGGCCACGCCGCGAGGGGCGCGCCCGCCCGCAGCTGATCGCGCAGCGCCGGCCAGTCGAGACAGAAGTCGGGGCTCACACACGGGTTTGTGGCGATGCGCAGGTTGTTTTCGAGGAGGAAGCAATTGATGGCAGTCATGGAAAAAAACGCGGACGCGCGCGCCGGACAGTGGTTCACATTCCGCGCGGGGTGACAAGGCTGGGTTGCGGCAAAGGCAGCCAGTCTCAGACCTCCTGACCCCGTGGAAATGACCTGATACCGTTCCTGCGCCAGCAATGCGCTGGTAGCTCGTGTAACTTGTGCACCTGTCGCTCAGAATCCAGCACGGTTGTCTCAGGAACGTTCCACGCCGACGAAAGTACTCCGGCCGGGGTCAGGAGTTCTGAGTCTCGATCACCCGCCAACCCGCCCCCGGCCTAATCCCACTTGGGCTGCGAGTCCTCGACCAATTGCTGGAGGATGGGAAAGCGAATCTGCCCGTAGTTCAGGGCGTACCGCAGCCGCCCGTCGCGAAAGATCCAGGTCGCCGGGATCCAACCCACCCGCAGGCCCAGGAAAGAGGTCATCTCCTCCTCGGGCCGGCGCGAGGTGTTCGGATGTTGCAGGAGGGTGAGGTTCTTTTGCGGGCCGAGGCCAAATCGCGCCAGTTCCGCGGCCCCGGACTTTTCGTCGCGCACGGCAATGAAGATCACCTTCGTGCTCGGATTGGCCTCCAAAAATTTCTTCCAGCCCCCGCTCTGCAATTCCGCGTGACAATTCGGACACCAGCTGGCCCAGAAGTGGACGACGGTGACCTGGGATGACTTCACCGCCTCGGCGACGCGTTCCTCGATCGGCAGCATCTCCGCCGCCTGCAATCCGGCGGCGGCGAACGTGAAGGCAACGATCGCGATGCGAAAAATCATCGGTCCACCCTAGCGACCCTGTCTCTCCCCGCAACTGCGGACCCGCCCGTTTTTCGAGGTTGCAGGCGTCGCCGGACGCGCTGTGCTCGGCACCTTTCTCCGCATGTCTGCTGTCGCCTCTCCGGCCTCGTCCTCGTCACCCAATCCCGACCACGTCCTGCGGCTCGCCGCGGAGCTCAACGTGAAGGTCTTTCAGGTTGCCGCCACCGCCCAGCTGCTGGCCGAAGGCGCGACCGTGCCCTTCATCGCCCGCTACCGCAAGGAGGTCACCGGCGAGCTCGACGAAGTCCAGGTGCTCGCCATCCGCGACCGCCTCGAGCAGATGCGCGCCGTCGATGAGCGCCGCGCCGCCATCCTCGCCTCGCTCAAGGAGCGCAACCTCCTCACCCCCGCCCTCGAAAAGGCCATCCACGCCGCCGACTCCGTCACCGTCCTCGAGGACATCTACCTGCCCTTCCGCCCGAAGAAACGCACCCGCGCCACCATCGCGAAGGAAAAGGGCCTCGAGCCGCTCGCGGACCTCATCTTCCAGCAGGATCCGGCGACCGACCCGCTCACGGCCGCGCAGGCCTACGTCGGCCGCGAATACGAAATCGAAAATCGAAAATCGAAAATCGAAAATCTTCCGGAGGCACTCGCCGGCGCCCGCGACATCATCGCCGAACGCGTCAGCGACGACAAGGATGCCCGCGCCCGGCTGCGCGCCGTCTTCCAGAAGGACGCCGTCGTCTCCTCGCGGGTGATCACGGGCAAGGACCACGACCCCGAGGCCGCCAAGTTCAAGGACTACTTCGCGTGGAGCGAGCCACTCGCGAAAGCCCCCTCGCACCGGGTGCTCGCGATGCGCCGCGGTGAGAAGGAATTGTTCCTGATGATGCGGGTGCAGTTGCCGGAGGAGGACACGGCCTTCGCCGCCGTGCAGTCCCTCTTCGTCAAACCCGCTTCCCTTGTAGGCGGGGTGCCCCCACCCCGCGGCTCGCCGGTTGAGGGCACCCCGCCCACCTCTTCCTGCGCCGATCAGGTCGTGCTCGCCGTGCAGGACGCCTGCAAGCGCCTCCTCGTCCCCGCGATGGAGACCGAGATGCGGCTCGCGTCGAAGAAGCGCGCCGACGAGGCCGCGATCAAGGTCTTCACCGACAACCTGCGCGAACTGCTCCTCACCGCCCCCCTCGGGCAGAAGGCGGTGATGGCGATCGACCCCGGCTTCCGCACCGGCTGCAAGACCGTGCTCCTCGATCGCCAGGGCAAGCTCCTGCACAACGACGTCATCTACCCCGACCGCCACGCCGAGGAGGCGAAGGAGAAGCTTCTGGGCTTCGTGAAGTTCTTCCACGTCGAGGCCATCGCGATCGGCAACGGCACCGCCGGCCGCGAGACCGAGGCCTTCGTGCGCGCCCTCGGGCTCCCGCCCGCGATCACCGTCGTGATGGTCAACGAGTCCGGCGCCTCCATCTACTCCGCGAGCGACGTCGCCCGCGAGGAGTTTCCCGACCACGATCTCACCGTGCGCGGCGCCGTGTCCATCGGCCGGCGCCTCATGGATCCGCTGGCCGAGTTGGTGAAGCTCGATCCCAAGTCGATCGGCGTGGGCCAGTACCAGCACGACGTCGACCAGGGCGCGCTCAAGCGTTCCCTCGACGACACCGTGGTCAGTGCCGTCAACGGGGTCGGCGTCGAGCTCAACACCGCGTCGAAACAACTGCTCAGCTACGTCTCCGGCCTCAACGCCGCCACCGCCGCCGCCATCGTCGCGCGCCGCAATGAGAAGGGCGCCTTCAAGTCGCGCGCGGATCTCAAGGAGGTCCCCCGCCTGGGTCCCAAGGCCTTCGAGCAGGCCGCCGGCTTTCTCCGCCTCCGCGATGGCGCCCACCCGCTCGACGCCAGCGCGGTCCACCCCGAACGCTACGCCCTGGTCGAGCGGATGGCCACCGACCTCGGTGCCACCGTGGCCGACCTGATGCGCGACGGTAAACTGCGCGCCGGGATCAAGCTGGAGCACTATGTCACGGCGGAGGTCGGCCTGCCCACGCTCACCGACATCATGGCCGAGCTCGCGAAGCCGGGCCGCGACCCGCGCCAGCAATTCGAGGCGTTCAGTTTCACCGCCGGCGTCAACCGGCCCGAGGATCTCAAACCCGGCATGAAACTGCCCGGCCTCGTGACGAACGTCACGGCGTTCGGCGCGTTTGTGGACATCGGCGTGCACCAGGATGGCCTCGTGCATGTGAGCCAGCTGGCGGACGCCTTCGTGAAGGATCCTTCGGCGGTCGTGAAGCCGCAGCAGAAGGTGATGGTCACCGTCACCGAGGTGGATCTCGCGCGGGGGCGCATCGCGCTCTCGATGCGCAGCACGCCGGAGATCGGGCCGCGGTCGGCTCCCGGTGTGGGCGGGGTGCCCTCACCCCGCACCGGCCCGGGACAGCGGCGGGGCCCCGGCCCAAGGCGGGGTGAGG
>JBBRWR010000079.1:0-37223 GCA_038249085.1 Opitutales bacterium | reverse complement strand
TTGTCACGTATTACGTGACATTCGTCGGGGCGGGGTTGGGGGCCTTTGCGGCGGTGCCGGAGACGACCCCGGGGGCGCCCCCGCCCCCGGCGGCGGCGGCGGCGGCGCGCGGGGAGATGGCGCCAGCGGCTCCGGTGGCGCCGGTGGCTCCGGGGGCGACGGCGCCGGCCGAGGCGGACGAGTGGTTTCGGCTGGGGCGCGAGCTCTTTGAGCAGGTGGCTCCGCCGGAGGTGAAGGCCCGGTTCGAGTTTCCGTCTCCGGAACAGTGGAACGTGTTTGCCGGCCGGCTGCAGCGGGCGTTTGCGGGTGATTCACTCGCCGAACTCGGCGCGCTGGCCGGCGAGACGCGCTCGACGCTGACGGTGTTGCGGTCGCTGCCCGGCTACGAGGATCTCGGCGACTGGCTCGAGCAACGGCTCGACGAAATCGAGGGGGCCGAGGCCGCCCAGGCGACCGCGCCCCCGACCTTGCCGGGACCGGTCCCGCCCTTGCGCCCGGGCGCGCCGCGGGCGGTGACGGTCCAGCCGGTGCCGCACTACAACCTATGGCTCGCCCGGGTGCGCGGGCGCCCACTACCGGGGCGGGCCCGGGAGTTGATGCCGCAGCTGCGCGCGGCCTTTGCGGCGGAAGGGATCCCCCCTGAACTCGCGTGGATCGCGGAGGCGGAGAGCTCGTTCAACCCGGCGGCGCGCAGTCCGGTCGGCGCGAAGGGTTTGTTTCAGTTCATGCCCGAGACGGCGAAGGCGATGGGGTTGAGCACGTTTCTGCCCGACGAGCGCACGGACCCGGGAAAATCCGCCCGGGCGGCGGCGCGCTACCTGCGGACGCTGCACGGTCGCTTTCATAATTGGGCGCTCGTGCTGGCCGCCTACAACGCCGGCGAAGGGCGCGTCAGTCGCACCCTGACGGCGCAGCACGCGACCACGTTCACGGGGATCGCGGACGCCTTGCCGGCGGAAACGCGGATGTATGTCCCCAAGGTGTGTGCGCTGATTGCCACCCGCGCCGGCGTGACGCCGGATCGCCTCGCGCCGCCCCGGTGAGCGCAGGGGTGGTGGCCTGCCGTTCCCCCGGCGTCAACTCGGAGAGCACCCACCGGCGGCTGGATTTGTGGTCGCCACGTGACCCGGCGCGCTTTTGCTCGCCCTTATGGGATTTTTCGATCGTTTCGCCGCCAAGCAGCCGGCCCCGGCCCCGGCCAACGGTACTGTTACCCCCGAGCCGGCGGTGGCGACCGCGGCGACGCCTGTGACTGGGGTCAAGGCCCACCTAGCCACGGCGCGGGAAAAACTCGACGCGAAGGATCTGCCCGGGGCGATGGCGCTCTACGAAGAATTGCTGGCGGGTGGGGCGGGCGACCGCGCGGACGTGCTGGTGGCGATGTCGGGTGACCTGGGCTCACATGGGCACGTGGCGGAGATCATCGAGCTGATCGCCCCGCGCTACGACGCCGACCGGCACGGGCCGGCCACGGGCATCAACCTGGTCCAGGCCTACCTGGCCCTGCGCGATGCCGACGCCGCGCAACACGTGCTCGACATTCTCTTCGCCCTCAACCGGCCCGAACTCGAGGATCGCCTGCATGGGTTCTCCAACGCGATCGGCGAGATCCTGGCGTCACCGCATCAGGTCGCTCCCGGGCCGGGGGGCGCTGGCGGGCCGGGCGACGCCCCGAAAGTCGGCCTCATCACGGTGAGCAAGCCGATCTGGTTCTACGGCCTGGAACCGCTGGTCGCGCAGATCCTGCCGCCCAAGGAAGGCCGGCTGCGGCGGATCGCGTTTGCGCAACTGGCCCTGCCGGGGCATGCCGCCGACGATGCCACGATGCGGTTGCCGGAGGATGAGTTGGGCCGCCTGTCGCGCGCAATTCCCCTCTGGTTCGCCGAGACCTTCTATTTTTCCCCTTCCTATGCCCCCGTGGCGGCGGTCGCCTTCAAGACGCCGCCGGAAGGCGCCGGCGGGAACCACCACGTGATCTTCGGGGCGGAGTGGACGACCGAGAACCTGCGCCAGTTGGTCGAGACGAGCGGCGACGGCATGGACTACATCGTGACGGGCGCCCTCCGCCTCGCCGCGGGCGACTACGAGCTGTTGTTGCGGGTTTGGGAGGTGAAAACGTTTCGCGAGCGCAAGACCTTCAGCGCGCGGTGGACGCCGGCGACGGCGGACGCCGCCCTCACGCAGATTCACGCGGAAGTCCGCGGTTACATGGAGTGGTCGCCGGCGAGCGCCGCGTTTGCGTATGTCATCCCGACCCAGCCGCGGGCCTGGCTCGACACGCTCGGCGCTTCGCTTGGGCTCTTCCTCGTCGAGAAGACGATTCTGCCCGCCGGCCAGCTCCCCCCGGTCGCGGCGGATTTGGCGCAGGCCGCGACGCGGGCGGCCGGGAGCGAGGCGGCCTCGCTGGCGTTCCTGACGCTGCGGCTGCGGGCGGTCAAGCTGGGGCTCGCCGAGACCCTGGCGGCGCCATTGGCCCGTTCGCCGCTCGTGGCCCAGGCGGAGAAGGCGATGCTTTAGCCCCCCGGAAGATGCCCGCCCCGACCTATGATTTGCGCATTCGGGCGCAAAAACCCCTCATCGCCCCGGCGGTGCTGGAAGACGAATTGCCGCTGTCCGACGCCGCCGCGGCGCTCATCACCGGCTCGCGCGCTGATGTCGCCCGCGTGATCACCGGGGCCGACGATCGGCTGCTGGTGGTGGTGGGACCATGCTCGATCCATGATCCGTCCGCGGCGGTGGAATACGCCCGGCGGTTGCGGGAGGTGGCGCCGCTCCACGCTCGCGAGCTGGTGATCGTGATGCGCGTCTATTTCGAGAAACCCCGGACGGTCATGGGCTGGAAGGGCCTGATCAACGACCCCTTTCTCGATGGCAGCTTCCAAATCAACCTCGGGTTGCGCCTGGCGCGCCGGCTGATGATTGACATCGTCAACCTCGGGCTGCCGGTGGCGACGGAGTTTCTGGATACGACGCTGGGGCAGTATTACGCCGATCTGGTTTCGTGGGGCGCAATCGGGGCGCGGACGGTCGAGAGCCAGGTGCACCGCGAGCTGGCGTCGGGGTTGTCGATGCCCGTGGGTTTCAAGAACCGGACGGATGGCGAGGTGCAGGTGGCGGTGGACGCCATCCGCGCGGCCCGGCATCCGCATTGGTTTCCCTCGCTGACCCGCGAGGGTGCGCCGGCGGTGATGGGCACGGCGGGCAACGAGCATGCGCACCTTGTGCTGCGGGGCGGCACGGGCCGGCCAAATTATTCCCCGGAACAGGTGCAGGCGGCCACGGCGCTGCTGCGGAAGAATTCCCTGCCGCCCTACCTGATGGTGGATCTCTCGCATGGCAACAGCGGCAAGGATCCGGCGCGTCAGCCCGTGGTCGCGGTCGATGTGGCCGGCCAGATCAGCCGCGGTGAGCGCGCCATCGCGGCCGTGATGATTGAAAGCAACCTCCTGGGCGGCGCGCAGGACTATCAGGCGAGGCCGCTCGTTTACGGCCGCAGCATCACCGATGGCTGTCTCGCGTGGGAGCAGACGCTGCCCGTGCTGGCGACGCTGGCCGAAGGCGTGCGGGCGCGGCGTGCTGGATGATTCTCGCGCGGCGTGCCGGGTCGCGAGGACGGGCCGGGAGGTCAGCCAGACGGGGGGATGGTGCCGCTACGCTGAAACGGCCAATTGGCCGCAGCCGGCGGCGATATCGATCCCGCGGCGCTGGCGGACGGTGCTGGGCAGCGCGAATTCGTCGGCGAGAATCTTTTGAAAACGCTTCGCGGCGTCCGCGTGGGTCGGGGTGCCGCCGTAGCCGCCGGTTGGGTTGAGGGGAATCAGGTTCACCTGGGCCGGCAGGCCGCGGAGCAGCCGACCGACGGCGCGGGCGTGTTCCGCGGAATCGTTCCTCCCCGCGATGAGGGTCCATTCGTAGAAGATGCGCCGGCCGGTGGTTTCGCTGTAGGTACGGCAGGCGGCCATGAGTTCGTCGAGGGGCCACTTGCCCGCGACCGGGACCAGGGCGGCGCGCTCCTCCTGCGTGGCGGCGTGGAGCGAGACGGCCAGATGCAGGGGCCTCTGCTCGCGAGCCAGGCGCAGGATGCCCGGCACGACGCCCACGGTGCTCAACGTGATGCGCTCCGCCCCCAGGGCGAGGCCGTTGGGATCGCGCAGGATGTCGATGGCCTGCATCACCGCCTCGTAGTTGTGCAGCGGTTCGCCCATGCCCATGAGCACGACGTTGCGCAGCCGCTCCGCCCCCCGGGCTATGTCACGTATTACGTGACACTTTTCGTCCTCTTCCCGGGCGCGCGACGGAGGAGTGTCACGTATTACGTGACAACTCGCGCGGGGGGAAGGGGTGCGCAGGGCGCGGGCCACGTGCACGGCCTGGGCGACGATCTCGCCGGGGGTGAGATGGCGGGTGTAGCCCATCTGGCCGGTGGCACAAAAGACGCAGCCCATCGCGCAGCCCACCTGCGAGCTGATGCAGGCCGTCACACGCCCGGTGAAACGCATCAGGACGGTCTCGATGCGTTCGCCATCGCCGAGCCGGAGGAGGTACTTGCGGGTGAAGCCGTCGGCCGAGTCCGTCGCCATCGCCACCGGCAGCACGCCGAGGGTGGTCGCGGCGGCGAGGCGGGTGCGCACCTTGGCCGGCAGTTCCGGCATGGCCGCGGCGGCACACGAGTCGGCGAGTTCGAGGTAGAGGTAGTTCCACAACCGCGCCGCGTGCACCGGCGAAAAATCCCAGCGCGCGAATTGCAGACGCAATTGTTCGCGGGTCAGGTCGTAGAGGTTCACCAGAGCGGCGGGCACGGCGAATCTGCGTTAAGTCGCCGGCGGGGCGGTGACGACTTCGACGGCGCGGAGAGAGGCGAGGGCCGCGGCGATCGGTACGTCGTGCCGCCGGCGGTCGAGGAAGTAGCTGACGGTGGTGAAACCGAGTTCAGCCAGCATCCGCAGAGCCTCTTCGTAATGGCCGGCGACGCGCGCCGGACGATGGGCGTCGGCGCCGAGCACGAGGGGAATGCCGCGCTCGCGGATGAGGGTGAGGGTGCGGGGGCCGGGGTTCATCTCGGGCAGCGCCTTGTGCAGTCCGCTGGTGTTGAGTTCCATGGCGACGCCGGTCTTGGCGATCCGATCGAGCGCCCGCTCAATATGCGGCTGGATGCGGGAGTAGCGCCAGGCCTGCGGGTCCTCGTTTTTCACCAGATCGGGATGGGCCAGGGTGTCGAAGAGACCGGTCTCGGCCGACTCGGCGACGTGTTCGAAGTAAAGTTGCTGGTACGCGAACATGTCGCCGGTGAAATAGCGCCTCCGATAGTGCGCCACCTGCATGTGCACGGAACCGAGAACGTGGTGCAGGGGCACGCGGGCGTGGAGCCGCTCCGCCCAGGCCTCGATGCCCGGAAAATAATCACTCTCGAGCCCGAGGCGCACATCGACCCGCCCGGCGAATTCCTCGCGGGTGCGGGCGACGAGTTCGACGTAGTCGTCAAACTCCTCCGGCGCCATGCGGTGGTCGATCCCCAGGCCGTCGGGCAGCGGGCCGTGGCAGGTGACGATGATACCCTTCAAGCCGCGTTGTTCGGCCACCGCGGCGTACTCGGAGGGTTCGCCGACGGCGTGTTTGCAGAGGGGTGTGTGGCAGTGGGATTCGTAGAGGAGAGGGATGGGCACGGGTGGGACAGGCGGCTTCAGAAAAACGTGTAGTATTTGCCCTGGGCCAGGCGATGGATGAGCAGCGCCAACTCCATCGCATGGTAGTCGCCCCACATGCTGGCTTCGCCGCAGGGGACCTTTTGGCCGGGGGGAATGTAATCCCAGCCGTTCGGCCGATGGTAGACGCTGTGCAGGAGCAGGCCCTGGTGCCTGCGGGAGGTCGCGAGGTACGGCTCGTCGAAGAGCGTGTTGGCGATGGTGAGTCCGGCCTGGAGGTACTTTTTCCCGGCGGCCTTTTCTCCCTTGGCGGCCAGGTAGGTGCCGAGCCGCAGGAAACCCTGCGCGGCGATGGCGGCGGCCGAACTGTCGACCGGCTCGTGGGGATTGAAGGGGTCGGCGTTTTGCTTCGTGATGTCGCCGAGGCGGTGGGAGTTCAGCGCCATGCTGTCCCAGTAGGGAATGCCGTCCTTCGCGGAGTAGCCGTCGATATAATAATCGCAGGCGGCGCGGGCGGTCGCGAGGAAGAGATCGGTCACGGCGCGGCGGCCGCCCACCGCGTCGAGGTCGGTGCCGGGGACGGTGTCGAGGAACTCGAGTTGTTCCGGGTAGCCGCAGATGACCCAGGCGGCGCCGCGCGTCCAGGTGGTGAAGGGCGAATAACCCTGCTGGGAGTTCGGGCAGCGGAACTGGCCGTCGTTGCGGTTGAAGACACTCTCGTGGGCGACGCGGCCGCGCACGTCGTAGGTGTCGCGAGCCTGGCCGAAGAAGACGTTGAAACGCGCCGTGGTGGCGGCGTGTTCCACGGCGCGGTGCAGGAGGTTGATGGGTTTGTCGCCCTCGCCCATCAGCACATGGCCGAGTTGGTGCGCCACGACGAGCGAGCGCATCGAGCGAATGGTGTCGGCGAAGAGCGACTGCGGGCCGTTGAAGGAGTAGACGTAGCCGCTCGGGGCGACGCCCGCCGCGCCCGCGATCGGCGACCACGGCTGGCGGTAGGCGGTCGGGACATGGCGGGCGGCCTGCACCGCGCCGGAGGCCTTCAAGGCCAGCTCGGTGTAGTCCAATTCCCCCTGATCCCGGGCGATCCGGCCTTCGAGGATGAGTCGGCGGAGATTGCCGTAGGTCGAAATGTTGTTGAAGCCGTGATCGTGCACGCCGACGTGGGAGACGTGAGAGGCCATGTGCTTCAGGGTCTTCTCGCGGCCCAGCTCGAGCATCGACTCGTCGCCGGTGGCGTCGAAGTGCAGGAAGGCCAGGCCGAACTGGAAGCCCTGGGTCCACTCGGTCCAGCCCCGCGAGGTGTATTTGCCCTTCCAGGTGAACACCGGCGTGCCCTTCGACGGATCCCAGGCGGCGTTGAGCGCGCGGATCTTTTCCCCGGCGAGTTCGAACACCCGGTTGGTTTTCTTCTGCAGCTTTTGCGGAGTGAGGCGGGCGTTGATTTTCATGGCAGGTGGGGCGAGGAAAGGGAGACCTTGGGGTCCGAACGGAGGTGAAACAAGGCCGGAAAGGGGACGAAAAGACGAAGGGACCAAGGGACCAAGGGACCAAGGGACTGTCCCGGAGGTTCAGGTCTGCGGGTTCCCCGGTCTATTCGTCCCTTGGTCTTTTAGACACTTGGTCTTTTGGTCCTGGGTCTTCTACTCTGCCGCATGCCCGAATGGGTCACCAAGTTTATCCAGGCGTTCATCCCGATGTTCGTCGCCATCGACCCGGTCGGGCTCGCCGCGATTTTTCTCGGACTGGGGCAGGGCGTGGCGCCGGAGCGGCGGCAGCGGATCGCCCGCCAGGCCACGGTCACGGGCGGCGCGGTGGCGCTTCTCTTTCTGTTTCTGGGGGCGAGCATGTTTCGCGCGCTGGGGATCTCCGCAAGCGACTTCCAGATCGCGGGCGGGTTGATCCTCTTCATTCTCGCGGCCCGCGATCTCATGCAGTCGGCGGCGGAGCCGCAGATACTGCCGGATGATTTCGGCGTGGTGCCGCTGGGCATGCCCCTGATTGCAGGGCCGGCCTTGATCGCAACGCTGCTGCTGCTGGCCCAGACCTTGGGCGTGGTGATTACCCTGGCGGCCCTCGTCGCCAACCTGGTGCTCGTCGTGCTCGCCTTTGCCTACAGTGATCGCCTCGGACGGCTGATCGGGGCGACGGGCATGCGCGCGATTTCGAAGATCATCTCGATGCTGCTGGCCGCCATCGCCGTCGCGATGATCCGGCAGGGGTTGAAGTCGTAACCGGTTCGCGGCGCCGGCGCGGGCGGGAGCCTTCAACCCGCAAACGTCGTCATCAAGTCCGCGTAGATGCGCGCACTGGCCAGCAACTCCTTGACGCTGGCCCGCTCATCGACCGCGTGATAGTCCTTGCCGCCCGGGCCGTAGCCGAGGGTGGGGATCTGCAGGTGGTGGGAGAAGAAATGCATGTCGTTGAACCCGGTGGACACGTTGAAGACCGTCCGCTGCCGGCGCACCCGGGTGACGCAACCGGCCATGGCGGCGAAGAAGGGGTGGGCCGGCTCGGAGAAACACGAGAAGTTTTCGGAGACTTTTTTCACCGAGATGCGGCATTGCGGGATCTTTCGGGCCGCGGCGGCGAGGAAGGCGCGCAACTCGCGTTCGGCGGCGGCGTGGTTTTCGAGCGGCAGCACGCGGCGATCGATCGTGAAGCTGGCGTGCGCCGGCACGGTGTTGATCTTGGCTCCTTCGCCGCAGTGGAAAACACCGCCGAGATTCACCGTGGGGAATTGCTGGCGGCCGGCGGGGGTCCGCCACGGCCGACGGGCGAGCCGTTGTTTGTACTCATCGAGGGCCCGGATGAGCGCGGCCATCTTCTCCAGCGCGTTGATGCCCTTTTGCGGGGTCGAACCGTGGGCGGGACGGCCGTGGATTTCGACCTCGAGCCAGAGGGTGCCGTTGTGCCCGCAGCAGACCATCCGGCCCTCGCCGCCTTCCATGACCACCGCGTAGTCGGGGCGGATGGGGGCGTGCCGGACGAGCCACTCGCTGCCCAGGGCGGAGTCGGTCTCCTCGTCGGCGGTGAAGGAAACCTCGAGATTCATCCGCGGGGAGGTGCGGGTGGCGCGGAGGGCGCGCAGGGCCAGCAGCAGGCTGGCGATGGAGCCCTTCATGTCGGCCGTGCCCCGCCCGTATATCCAGCCCCCGGCGACGGCGCCGCTGAACGGGCTGCCGTGTTGCCACTGGCCGGATACCGGAACGACGTCGTAGTGCGCGTTGAAGTGCAGGGTTTTTTTGGCGCCGGGCGCGGCCAGCTTGCCGAGGACGTTGAAGCGGGGATACGCGTGCTGCTCCGGCGGCAGGGTTTGGCGGAGCAGTTCCTTTGGGATCGCGTAGCGGCGGGTGCGCAGGCCGAGCGCCGTGAGTTCCTGGGCAAGCCAGGCCGACACCGAATCGTAATTCTCCCCCGGCGGGTTGACGGTCGAAATGCCGACCAGGTGCTGGAGGCGGCCGAGGAGTTCGCCGGGATGGCGTTGGATATAGTCGGTGGGAGTCACGGGGCCGGTGAGCGTGCCGATCGGTCGGGCCGTTGACACGTAAAAAGTGCCGCGGGCTGCGCCGAGCGCTTCGCGGGCCGCCCGGTGGGTTGGGCACTGGCTGGGGGAAAACGCCCGTTGCGCGCCGGCGAAAAAAACTCGCGTCGCGCGTTCCGCGTTGATCACTCTCCGGGCTCCGGCGATCGCCGCGCCGCGCCCGCGGTGCCGGCCCTGCCTCTTCATCGCGCCGCCCCTTCTCCATGAAAAAATCGGAACTCGCCCAACGTCTGGCGGTGTGCAGCTGGTCGCTCCGGCCGGCCAACCCGACCGAGCTGCTCGATGCCCTGGCGGCCACCGGCATGACGCGGGTCCAACTGGCGCTTGACCCCCTGCGGACCGAGGCCGGGCTCTGGGGCGCGTGGCCGGACCTCGCCCGGGCCCGCGGCGTCACGCTGGCTTCGGGGATGTTCGGCACGGTCGGCGAGGATTACTCCACGCTGGAGACGATCAAGCGCACCGGGGGCGTCGTGCCTGACGAGACTTGGGAGGCCAACTGGCGCAACATCCAGGCCGTGGCCGATCTCGCCGCCCGTCTCGAGCTCGAGTTGGTGACGTTTCACGCCGGTTTCCTGCCCCATGAGGAGCGCGATCCGGCCTTTGCCCGGCTGCTCGACCGCATCGAGAAGATCGCCGACCTTTTCGCCCGCCACGGGATCGCGCTGGGTTTCGAGACCGGACAGGAGACCGCCGACACGCTGGCGGCTTTTTTACGCCACCTCAACCGGCCCGCCGTCGGGGTGAATTTCGACCCCGCGAACATGCTGCTCTACGACAAGGGCGATCCCCTCCAGGCGCTCAAGACGCTCGGTCCGTGGCTGAAGCAATGCCACGTCAAGGACGCGCGCCGGACCCGCGTGCCCGGCACGTGGGGCGAGGAAGTCACCGTGGGAACCGGCGAGGTGGACTGGCCGGTCTTTCTCGCGACCCTCGATGCGCTCGGCTATCGCGGCGATCTCTGCGTCGAGCGCGAAGCCGGCGCCCAACGCGTCGCCGACATCCGCGCCGCGCGCCGGCATCTCGAGCAAATCGCCTCCTGAATCTTCCACGCACCCTGCCTTTTCACCATGGTAAACGTAGCAGTCGTCGGCCTCGGCTTCATGGGCGTCACGCACCTCAAAGCCTACCGCAAACTCAAGCACGCCCGCCTCGCCGCCATTTGCGATGCGGTGCGGCTCCCCGAGAACGGCGATTTTTCCACGATCGCGGGCAACTTCGACACGGGCGATCCGCTCAAGCTCGACCTCACGCAGGTCAAGGCCACGAAGGACCTGAACGAATTGCTGGCCGATCCGGCGATCGACCTCATCGATCTTTGCGTGCCGACGCCGACGCACGTGAAACTCGCCACGCTCGCCTTGCGCGCGGGCAAACATGTCATCTGCGAGAAACCGCTGGCGCGCACCTCCGCCCAGGCGCGCGAAATTATCGAGGTCGCCCGCCAGGCCAGGGGGTACTTCATGCCCGCGATGTGCATGCGCTTCTGGCCCGGCTGGTCGTGGCTGAAGACGGCGATCGGGGAGGAGACATACGGCCGGGTGAAGGCCGCGCGTTTCCGGCGCGTGGGCGAGCCGCCGGCCTGGGGCCGCGAGAGCTATTTCAACGGCGCGGCCTCCGGTGGCGCGCTGCTCGACCTGCACATCCACGACACCGACTTCGTGCAGTTTCTTTTCGGGCGACCCAAGGCGGTGTACTCGCAGGGCTTTTCGTTCCACAGCGGGGCGATCGACCACGTCGTGACCCAGTACACCGTGGCGAACGGCGCCAGCGTCAGCGCGGAAGGCAGCTGGATGATGAGTGACGGATTCGGCTTTCACATGGCGTACACCGTGATTTTCGAACGCGCCACCGCCGACTACGATCCGGGCCGCGGCGCCGCGGCGCTCAAGATCTTCGAACCGGGCAAGGGCGCGCGCGTCGTCGCCCCGGAGCCCGATGACGGCTACGTCGGCGAACTCGGCTACATGATTGATTGCATCGAACAGCGCCGCCCGCCGGCGTGGGTCACGGGCGAGGACGGCCTGTCCGCCGTGCAGATCTGCGAGGCCGAGGAGGAGTCGATTCGCACGGGCCGGCCGGTGGCGCTGGCGTAGGCGGTGGGCTGCCGGTGTTATTCCACCTTGATGTGGCGGCGCTCGAGGGTGGTGCCGATCTCGCGTTCGTAGCCGGCCTGGGCGCGGCGCTGGTCGGCGAGCGCGCGGGCATAGCTGCTTTCGACGAGGGCGAGCTGCTCCTGCGCCGTGAGGACGTCGAGCGTGCGGCCGGAGCCGGCCTGCAGTTTCTTCTGTTCCGCCTCGAGCGCCTGGCGGGAGAGGTCCAGGGCGGTGCTCGTCGCGGCGACCCGCTGGCGGGTCGTGTCGATTTGACCGGCGGCGGCGGAGATCTCGACGGCGATGTCCTGCTCCAGGCGGACCAGATCGGCCTCGGACTGGCGCACGCCCAATTGGGCGGCCCGGGCGCGACCGCGGCCCTCCGCAAACCTGAGCGGCAGCGAGATGACGACCCCCGCGGAGTACGCCCGCACGTCCTGATCGCGCACCTGTCGCCGCGCGGTGCCAAAGTCGCGATCCATGCCGGTATAGCCGTAGCTGCCGACAAAATCGACCCGGGGGAGCAATGGGTGGCGGGCGAGGTCGTGGCTCGTGCGCCGACGGGTGATGCCGAGGCGCGCCGCCTGGAAATCGGGGCGCAGGTCGTAGGCCCGACGCAGGTCGCCCGCGGCGTCGAGGGTGAGGTCGGCGGCGGGGGTGAGGGGCTCGAGCTCGATTTCGGGTCCGTCGGGTGATGCGCAATCCGGCGAGGGTGGCGCGGGCGATCTCCGGGGAGAAGGCGCTGACAGACTGGCGCTACGGGGAGGAGCGGGCTGAACGCCACCGTCAACTCGAACCAGGAGATGCGCCCGGGGCGGTCACGGCGGGCATCGCGGGCATCGACACGCCGTCGCCGGTGGTGCAAGGTCGGGTCGCTCCCTTGCGGCTTGCCGGCAGCAAGTCGTGGTGTACCCAGCTTTTGCCATGAACCGCACGCTCACCCTCGCCTTCCTCGTCACGGCGCTGGCTTCCCCCGGCTTCGGGGCCGCCGCCGCCCCCCTTCGACTTTCCCGCGCCGTGCTGCGCGACAAGATCCAGGGTGCCTGGGCCGGCCAGATGATCGGAGTCGCCTACGGGGCGAAGACCGAATTCCGCGCGAAGGGCGAAAGGTACGAGGCCGAGATCAAACCCGAGCCGCTCGCCAACGCGATCAACCAGGACGACCTCTATGTTGAGATGACGTTCGCGCGCGTGCTCGACACCGTGGGGCCCGACGCCACGAGCGCCGATTTCGGCGCGGCCTTCCGGGCTTCGCGGTACCGGCTCTGGCACGCCAACGCCGCGGCGCGTCGGAACCTCCAGCGCGGCCTCGTCCCGCCCCTGACGGGCGATCCGCGTTACAACGCCCACGCCGATGACATCGATTTTCAGATCGAGGCCGACTTCATCGGGATCATGTGCCCGGGCTTGCCGCAGGTCTCCAACGAACTCTGCGACCGCGTGGGCCGGGTGATGAACCACGGCGATGGGTTGTACGGCGGGATGTTTGTCGCGGGCATGTATGCCGCGGCCTTCTTCGAAGACGATCCCCTCGCCGTGGTTGCGTCGGGCCTCGCCTGTATTCCGGAGGACAGCACCTATGCCCGGCTGATCCGCGATGTGCTGGCCTGGTCGCGGTCGCACCCGGACGACTGGCGGGAGGTGTGGCGCCGGCTGCAGGAGAAGTGGGACCAGGGCGATTGCTGTCCCCAGGGGGCGCTGAATCCCTTCAACATCGACGCCAAACTCAACGGGGCCTTCATCGCCCTGGGGCTGATCTACGGCCGGGGAGACTGGGAGCGCACGATGGAGATCGCGACGCGGTGCGGCCAGGACTCGGACTGCAATCCCTCCAGTGCCGCGGGCGTGTTGGGCACGATGCTCGGCTACGCGCGATTGCCGGAATCCTACCGGCGCGATCTCGCGGCCCTGGCCGATCGGAAATTCCAATACACGGATTATTCCTACCACGAAATCGTCCAGTCGACGGAACGGCGCGCCCTCGCGGCCATCGAGCGTGCCGGCGGCGTGGTGACCGACACCGCGGTTCTCATTCCCTGGCAGGCACCCCGGGCGCCGGCGCTGGAGCAGTGTAATTTTGGCCGGCCGGCCAAGATCGTGGAGTCCGCCGACGCGGAGTGGACGTGGCGCGGGGAATGGCGGACCGCGAAGGACCAGCGGCTCGCCACCGGGGCGGGCGGCGAGGCCGAGTTGCGTTTTAACGGCACCGGCGTGGCGCTGGTCGGGTCGATGGGGCCGGAAGGGGGGCGGGCGGATGTCTTCATCGACGGGCGCCGGCATGAACTGGTGGCGGAGGCCTACGTGGGACCGAACATTGTCGACAGCGACCTGTGGCGCGTCTTCGCGCTGCCGCCGGGCGAGCACACCTTGCGCCTGATCACCCGGGCCGACGCGGATCCACAGAGCAAGGGCCGGACGATCGGCTTGCGGCGGGCGGTGATCTATGCGGCTGAGCCGGCGCCGGGACGGTAGGCGCGGCGCGATCCTGCCGCGGGGCGAATCTCCAGGTTGACGGTGGCATTGAGCCCGGTCCTCCCCGTTGCGCCAGTCTTCGACTGGCGCCCGCCGGTCAGAGACGCGGCGCTACTCCCAGAGGTATAACCGCCAACTCGCAGATGCGCCCTCTCCCACGTGACCGCCAAATCGTGGGTTGACGCCGCCGGCCTCCGACCGCGAGCCTGCGGGAAACTTCTCCTCATGATCCGTGTTTTTGTCTCCGGCTGTTACGATATCCTCCACGCGGGGCATGTGCAGTTTTTCGCCGAGGCGCGGGCGCTCGGGGATCACCTCACAGTGTGCTTTGCTTCGTCCGACGTGCTATGGCTGCACAAGCAACGCCGCACCTCCCTGCCGGATGAACACAAGCGCGCCCTCATCGCCGCGCTGAAGGGGGTCGACGACGTGGTGGTGGGCGAAGGGCACGAGGAAGGCATCGACTTCCGGGAACATTTTTTGCGGCTGCGACCGGACATCCTGGCGGTGACCGAGGACGACAAGTACGGCCCGCTCAAACGGGCGCTGTGCGCCGAGGTGGGGGCGCGGTACGTGGTCATGCCGAAGACGCCGCCGCAGTTTCCGCCGGTGTCGACGACCCAGATCGTGCGTTTCATCCGGGCCCCGGCCGTGGCCCCGCTGCGGGTCGATTTTGGCGGCGGTTGGCTCGATGTGCCGCGGTTGGCGCGGACGGGGGCGTACATCGTCAACTGCGCGATCACGCCGACGGTGTCGCTGCGCGACTGGCCCTATGAACGCAATTCCGGGCTCGGCGGATCCGGGGCGTGGGCATTGCTCAATGGCCGGGACGGAGTTGGCTCCGAACTTGATCTCGGCGTGGGCTGGCAGGATCCGGCGGTGGTGGCCGAGACGGGGCTATGTGTGTGGCGGAGCGGGCCCCGTCCCGAGCTCGAGGTGAAGACCAGCGGGGAGTTTTTACGGGGTCGGATGGCGTTGCTCTGGACGGGCACCTCGCACGACACGCCCGGCATCGTGCACGGCGAGCGGGACTACGATGCGATCGCGCGCGCCGGGGTCGCCGCGCGCGAGGGCGTGTGGCGCAACGATCCCGCCGGCATCGCCGAGGGCGTGCGGCAGTCCTACGCCGTGCAACGGGCGGAAGGCATGGTGCCACTGCCGGGTGATCCCGCGGCGGGTGAGACGGTGCCCGGGGCCCTCGCCTGGAAATACTGCGGCGGTGGTTTTGGCGGCTACGCCGTGTATCTTTTTGCCGAGGCCGCGGCGCGCGACGCGGCGGTGACGCGACCGAATTTCCGGCCCATCGAGCCGTACGTCGCGACGCGGTGAAGGCTGGCGCCTGACGGAGGCGAAGGCGTGCGCCGGGGCAAGGGTGGCCCACCTTGCGGGCGAGAGTCCGGTGATATTGTAGGCGGGGTGCCCTCACCCCGCAGGCGGGTGGCTGCGCCGACGCCCTTTCGCGGGGTGGGGGCACCCCGCCCACAGGCCCGCGCTCGCCGGCTGCACGTCGGTCCCGGTCAACACCTTTCGCGGGGTGGGGGGCACCCCGCCCACAGGCCAGGTGCGTTGCTTCGGTTCACACCAACAGCTCATGATTTCTCGATTGGAGGGCGTCACCTGGGTGACGCCTTCTCGCCCGGGAGGCGCGGACCAAGGTCCGGCCCTACAAAATCCGATTCGCACCAGCCGACGGTATCACACCTGCTCGGGGATGACGTACGGGGGACGCGGCGTTTCCCGGAGAAGGAAGCGGGCCCGCTCCAGGGTGCGATCCTGTTCGGAAGAAACCCCGGTGATGAGGTCGCCAGTCGAATCCAGCTGCAGCCACGGACCGAGGCGGAACGGTTGTTGCGCGAGATCGACGCCGTTCACCTTGAGATGGGTCTGGAGCTCGCGATGGATGCCGCCGGCGGCCGGGAAATCGCCGATGGACGCGTCGATGGCGGGGGTGGAGGCGGGCTCGCCGACCCGGTACGAGATGTTGCCGAAGTGGCAGAGTGAGGCGGAGAGATGGCCGGTTGCCACGGGCGCCGCGAGGTCCTGCTGGCGCCGCGAGCGCACGGCATCGAAGAAGTTTTTCACATGACCCGCGCCACCATCGCCGGGGAATTTCTTGATCACCTTGCCGCTCGGATCGTAGGCGGTCGCGCCCACGAGACCGGAGACGGAGCCGCCCTCGCAATGGGCCACGACGCCGGTGCGAAGGCCGCCGTGCTGGTCCATGAACGAAACGCCGGGCTTCGCCGGGAGCGCGCGATGTTCGAACAGCAGCGGGATGGCCGGATAGTCATAGACGGCGACATGCGTGTTGGGGGTCTGGCCCACGTCGTCGACCCCGTAGCGGTTGCCGAAGCTGACAACGCGCCGGGGCGGCCCGTTGTGCTTCGCGATGCGCAGCGCGATGTCGAGCACGTGCACGCCATTGTTGCCGAGTTCGCCGTTGCCGGTGTCCCACTCCCAATGCCAGTCGTAGTGCAGGTTGTTGCGCTCGAGCGGGCGCATCGGCGTCGGGCCGCAGAACAGGTCGTAGTCCAGGCCAGCCGGATACCACGGCAGCTTGCGGCCGATCGAGAGGCGCAGGTTGTAGACGACGGCGCGGATGTGGTTGATTTTGCCGAGCTGACCCTCGTGGAGATATTGGATCGCGGCGGCCAGTCCGGTCTCAGAGCGGTAATGGGTGCCGACTTGGACGATCCGGTTATACTTCGCCGCCGCCTCGATCATCTTGCGCCCTTCCCACACGGTGTGCGACATCGGTTTCTCGACATAGACATCCTTGCCGGCCTGGCAGGCCCAGATGGTGAGGAGGGCGTGCCAGTGGTTGCACGTCACGACGAACACGGCGTCGATGTCCGGACGCGCGAGCAATTCGCGGGCGTCGGTGGTGGTGAAGGGTGCGGTCTGAGTCTGGGGCAGCGTGGCCACCACCCGGGCGAGCACCTTGGGGTCGACGTCGCAGAGCCCGGCGATGCGGACGTCGGGCATCTTGAGCAGGTTTTTCAGATGGGCCGAGCCCTTGCCGTTGAGCCCGATGATCCCGAGGCGCACGGCCTCGTTCGCGCCGACCGGCGCGGCACGGGTGGACGGGCGAAAACCCGCGGCGGCGGCGACTCCGGCGACGACGGCGGATTGGTGGAGGAACGAGCGGCGGGTGAGGGTCTTCATGGGGAGCGAGAGAAAGGAATGCAGGGATGGAATTCTTCGGCGATCCAATAACACGCGAGCAAGGCTGCGGCGAGACGCCGCAGCCAGCACCCGAGACGGGTGCGCTCCCCGGACCAGAATTGGAGATGGCGGCCCTGATCCGCAACCACACCCCTTCACTCGGGTGGCTCAGAGTTTCAGGCCGAGGGGCAGCGTGTCGCCGAGGGCGCGGGCCTGGTCGGCGTCATCGAGCGGCACGGCTTCCGTCACCACGTGCAGCCAGCGTTCGGGCGCGCCGGCCCCCTGCAACGCGACCACCGTGCGGGCCCGCAGATCCGCATCGAGGTCGCGGGTGCGGTCGCCGGTGAGCCGCGCCAGTTGGACGGCCGCGAAGGCGGCGCCGTCGACGGTGCGAAAATCCCGGGTGAGCAACAGCTCGAGCCAGGCGCCGGCGAGATCGGGGTCGACGGTGCGGTGACCGCTGCCGAAGACGGGCACGCGGGCCCCGATGCGCCCCAGCGCCCACGCCCAGGGGCCGGCCGCAGATTGGCCCGGGGTTTGCAGGCGGGTGACGATCCACTGGCCGAGCGTGGCCTTTTGCGCGGGGTCGAGGTGTTCGAGCGCGGCGGCGGTGCGGACCATCTCATCGAGTCCTTCCGGTTGCAGCCCCTTGGGGCGGGGGGTGTTCTTGGCCGCCTGGGGGGGAATGCGCCGGGCGAGATGCGGCTCCAGCACCCGCCAGATCGCCTGGTGATGTTCCACGGCGAGGCCGCCGGCGAGGCGGCGCCACATGACCCAGAACTCGTTCCAGACGGAGGTCTCCCCGTGGGCCTGCACGTTTTCCGGGAGCAGTTGGAAGGTCTGCTCGCAGCGCCACTCATCGAGCGGATAACCAAACCCGGGCCGCAGGCCGTAGCCGACGAAACGGTAGAACAGGCGTTCGTGGATCGCAGAGCGGCGGCGCTTTTTCGCACCGGCAAACAACGTGCCCCAGAGCTCGCGCAGCAGCGGCACCGTCCAGGTCTCACGGGGGCCGAGGGCGGCCTCGAGCGTGTCGCCGAAGCGTTTCACGTCGCGGGGTTCGATCGTGCGGGGGGCCGGCCCGTAGACGCGTTCCACGAGTTCGCGCACCTGGCCGAAACTGGCGGGCATCGACTCGGTGACGCTCGCCCCCGCGCGGCTGGCGGCGCCGCGTACTTCGAACTCGAGGCGCCAGCGTTCGTCGGCGACGTTGGACACACACCAGAGCTCAAGCGTGCCGAGTTCGGTGAGGGTGGATCGCAGGTGCACGGGCACGGCGCGGCCCTGGGCATGGGCGGTGCGCAGGAGCGTGTGCAGGGGAGGCAGCGGGTGGAAGGTGTCGGCGATCGCCACGATCTCCCCGGGCCGATCGACGCGGTCATCGGTTGTCGAATACAACGGGAATTGCACGGGCTGGCCGACGGTGAGCTGGAACGGGCGCGCGGTGAGATCGAGGGTCTGCCCCTCCTCCTGGCCGCGCGGGATCACGCACACGGCGCTCGGGGCGGCCGCGTCGCCGTCAGCGGTGAGGCCGACGTAGAGCGCCTGGGCGGCGCCGCCCCCGATCCGGCGCCCGAGCCCGCGCCGCGCGAGGCCGTAGGCGGCGGCGCCGCGGGCGACGGCGAGATCAAGCGAATCGTGATGGAGCAGGGGAAGGCGTGGCGCGTCGGGCCACCAGGCGGAGACCACTTCGACCAGGCGCTGGGCGAGTCGGGGGGAATTGAATACACCGCCGTTGAGGAGGATCGCGTCGGGGCGCGGGAGGGTCGGAGACTCGGAAGAAGGGGAGAGGGGGAGAGAGGGAGAGGGGGGAGACGGGGAGAGGGCGGCGTGGGCGGTGGTGGCGTGTTTGGCGAGGAAGGCGGCGAGGTGGCGGGTGATGGCGGGGTCGGGCGCGTAGGGCAGCCCGAGTTCCTGCAGGGCCATGCGGGCGGCGCGGCGCGGCGACTCGTCCGGCGCGCAGAAAGGGAAGAAGCCCTCAACGATGACCTGCTCGGTCTCTTCGCGCGTGAGCTCGGTGGAGAGCGTGGTGCCGACCAGGCGGCTGCCACTGCCGGCGATGGCGATGGCATGGTGCCTGGGGGCGGTGACGGCGAGGAGGGCTTCCTTGGCGGCCCGCGCCGCCTGCACAAGCTGCGTCCACTGGGTGGCGTTGAGCTTGTGCCCGGCGGCGACGAGCCTTTCCTCGGCCCGGCGGGCAAGGGCGGCGTCCATGTTGTCGCCGCCGAGCATGAGGTGATCGCCGACCGCGATGCGCTTGAGCACCGGGCCCTCGTCGCCGACCGCCGCAGAGATGAGGGTGAAATCCGTCGTGCCACCGCCGACATCGATTACGAGCACGAGCCGCACGCCAGCCAGGGCGTCGGCCAGGTCCGCGCGGTGGCGCGAGGTGAAGTCGTAGAAGGCGGCCTGCGGCTCTTCGACGAGGGTAAACTTTTCCAGGCCGGCCTGCCGCGCGGCGTTGGCGGTGAGGGCGCGGGCGACCTCGTCGAAGGAAGCCGGCACGGTGATGACAACCTCCTGGAGGGCGAGCGGGGCGTCGGCGTGGGTGTGGTTCCAGGCCGCGGCGAGATGGGAGAGGAGCAGCGCCGACGCGTGGGTGGGTGAGATCTTGGCGACTTCGGCGGGGGCGCCCCACGGTAGGATCGCGGCGGCGCGATCGACTCCGGCGTGGCAGAGCCAGCTCTTGGCGGAGGCGACCAACCGGCCCGGCACGCGCGCACCCTGCCAACGGGCGAATTCGCCGACGACCTGGGGAGGGGAGGCGTCCCAAGGCAGGCCGGTTGAGCCCGCGGCGAGTTCATGCGCTCCGGGCAGGTAGAGGCAGGAAGGCAGCAGGGGCAGGGCGGCGACCTGGCCGGGTCGCTGCAATTGCGGCACGGGAAAATCCGTGAGGGTCGGTGTGGCGCCCTCCACCAGGCGGGCGAAGGCGACGGCACAATTGCTCGTGCCGAGGTCGATGCCGACGACGTGGGTGGGAGAGGCGGACATGGGAACCTGACATTCAGCCTTTGGTCGGCCGCGATGACACGGAAATTCTGAAGGGTCCCAACCCGAAGAGGCGCGTCTGCAGGATGGCGGAGGACGGCAAAGAATCCGTGTTCGGTTTTCGGTCGGGCGTCGTTATAGGGGTAAAGACCATGAACGACGATGCCTCCCTGCTTCGCCAATATGCGGTCGAAAAATCCGAGGCGGCGTTTGCCGAGTTTGTGCGTCGACATCTCGGGCTCGTGTACTCCTCCGCCTTGCGCCGACTGCGGGGAGACTCGCATCTGGCGGCGGATGTCGCCCAGGTGGTCTTCATCAAAGTGGCGCGCGAGGCCGAAAAATTATCCCGGCACCCGGCACCGGCCTCCTGGTTGTTTGCGACCACCCGCAATGCGGCGGTGGACCTGGCCCGGTCTGAGCATCGGCGCCGGATACGCGAACAGGAGGCTGCATTCGTGAGGGAAATAATGGCCGCGGAGGATCCGCAGGTGGAATGGGAGCGGATAACACCCGTCTTGGATGCCGCGGTGGATGCCCTGAGTGAACCCGATCGCACGGCCGTTCTTTTGAGGATTTTCGAGGGACGCCCGTTCGCGGAAGTCGGTGCAGCCTTGGATCTCAGGGAAGACGCGGCGCGGATGCGCGTAGACCGCGCGTTGGAAAAGCTGCGGATGGAGTTGTCCCGGCGGGGAGTGGTGTTCGCGGGCGGATCCTTGTCCGTTCTGTTGGCCGGCCAGGCGACCGCGATGGCTCCGGTGGGGCTCGCGGCGTCAGTGACAGCAACGGCGATTTCAACGGGGCAGGTACTCGGCACTACAGCAGTTTTTCTAAGTACGATGAGCTCGATCAAAACCAGCCTTGTGGTCGGAGCGGTTGTCTTGGGGGCGATCGGCTTTGCCGTTCACCAATCCCGCCAATTGGCGGACGGAGAGAAGGAGCTCACTGAGCTGCGGCGAGGCATCGAATCTCCTTCGGCCCTGAATTCGAACGCCGGGATCGGAGATGTCGCGGCTCGCCTTGAGGAGGTCGTGAAGAGTTCGCCGTCACCGCCGGTCGAACGAAATCCGCCCGATCCGGGCGACATCCAGGCGAGGGTCGAGGCGCTCAAGGAGATTCTGGCGCGCCTGCCGGAACAAGACATCCCGGAGCTCCGTTTGGCCACCGATTCCGACTGGTATGCGGCGGTGGATGGAAAGCTCGAGACCACCGAGGACTATCGAAGGGCCTTGGGCAAGCTGCGGGCAGCAGCGGAGCGACGGTTTGCCGAGTTGGTGCAGCCGGCCCTGCGCGAATTCCTCCGCGTTCATCCGGGTCAATTTCCCTCGGACACCAGCCAGCTCCAGCCGTTGGTGGGCGGTGAAATCAACCTGGCGATGTTGCAACGGTACAAGGTGGCGCCCGCGAGCGAAGTGCCCAACGTGCAAATGGGAGGCTCCTTGATTATCACCCAGGTCGGTTTGGTCGACTCCACGTACGATACGACTTCGGTGATTGGACCCAATGGTTTCGGCGCAACCTCGGTTGCACCGGAGTTCTGGAGAGAACTTGCCCTGATCCGGCCGGCGATGAAGGCCTACCAGGCGGCAACAGGCGAAAAGCACACCGACATCCTTCAAGTGATGCCGTACGCTACAACTCCGGCGCAGCAGGCCGTCATCCGCAAGTGGGCCGAAAATACCGAGAACCCGCGCCGCTGACTCGACGAATTGGCCGGCGCCGTCTGTGCTGGGCGCATCTCCGAGTTGGCGGGTGTAGGCGGGGTGCCCCCACCCCGCGATAGGTCGTCCCCGCCGGGCCGCGCGGTGAGGGCACCGCGCCCACATGGAAGTCGCCGCCAACGCGCAGATGCACCCGTATGTGCGGCCACCGGCGGACTTGCCGTCCGCGTCAATCACACCCACGTTGTCGCCATGACCGCGTATGAGGTTATCGATCAGATCAAGGCACTGCCGCCCGAGGAGAAGGCGCGGGTGGCGGACTTCATGCAGCACGAAATCGAAGCGAGGCTTTTGACGGAGGAGTCTCCGGCCATGCTTGCTGCCATCGACGAAGGGGTGCGTTCGCTCGATGAAAAAAGCGGACGCGAATACAACCGCGCGGAACTCGAACAGAAAGTGCGGCAATGGGCGTCTGGCGGGTCGCGCTGAGCGATCAGGCTGAATCACTCCTTCATGCGCACGTTGAGCTCGAGCTTCCAGCGGCCCTGGCCGCCCTGCTCGAGGCAGCGGAGTTCGAGGGTGCCCACTTCCGTGACGGCCGCCTGCAGGTGAACGGGGACGAGGCGTCCCTCGTTGCCGGCCTCGGCGGGCAGGGTGGACTCGATGGGAGCCACTTCCTCAAACTCGTCGTTGCGGGTGGGATGGTCGATCATCTGGCCCACGGTGTCATCGCGGCGAACCGTGCTGGAGAAGAAGCGGAAGCGCGTGGGTTCGCCCACGACGAGGCCGAACTCCTGCGGCGGGATGTTCGCCTCGGTGCCCTCTTCCATGCCGAAAGGCGCGACGCACAACGCCCGCACCGGCGGCTCCATCCCGGGCACCGCGGGCATCGCGGTCTCAACCCCGACGTAGTAGGCGCGGCCCGTGCCGCCGCGGATGCGGAGGCCGTGGCCGTGGCGCACCCAGCCGTAGTATGCGGCGCCCCGCGCGACGGCGAGGTCGAGTTCCGCGCCCTGGAGTTCCGTGGCCGGCTGGCCCTGATCGGCGGCGAGCCAGCGGTTGAGGACGTCGAGCACGCGTTGCTTCAAGAGGGCGGACTTGAACACGCCGCCGTTGAACAGGATGGCGGTCGGATGCACGAAGGCGTGGTCCGCGATCGCGACGGGCGTGTCGTGCGCGTTGGCGAGGGCGCGGGCCTGGCGGGTGAGGAAGGCGGCGAGGTGGCGCGTCACACCGGCGTCCTGGGCGTAGGGCAGCGCCATTTGGGCGAGGCCGGAGCTGCGGGCGGTCTTCGGCACCTCGGTCACCGCGACCTCGGGGAAGAAGCCGTCGGTGAGCCCGCGGGTGAGTTCCTCGCGCGTGAGTTCCGCCTTGATCGTGCCGCCCACGAGGGACGAGCCGCGGCCGGGGATCACGAGGGGCAAACGCTTCAGCTTTGGATCGGTGAACATGGTCTCCTTGGCCTGGCGGCAGGCGAAGGTGAGGGCGTTGAACTGCCACGCGTCGAGCTGCCGTCCCTCGGCCTCAAGCCGGCCGCTGACGGTGTAGGCGAGGGCGAGATCCATGTTGTCGCCGCCCAGGAGAATGTGGTCGCCCACGGCGATGCGCGTGAGCTGCACCTCCCCGCCTTGATCGGTGACGGCGATGAGCGAGAAGTCGCTGGTGCCGCCGCCGACGTCGACGACGAGGATGACATCGCCGGGGCGCACGTGTTTACGGAAGCCTTCGCCCATCTGCTCGGTCCACGCGTAGAAGGCGGCCTGCGGCTCCTCGAGCAGCGTGACCTTGGGCAGGCCGGCCTGCTGCGCGGCGGCGAGGGTGAGGTCGCGCGAAGCGGCGTCGAACGAGGCCGGGACGGTGAGCACGATGTCCTGCGCCGCGCACGGTGTATCCGGAAACTGGTGATCCCAGGCGGCGCGGAGGTGGGCGAGGAAGTGGCGGGAGGCGTCGACCGGGGAAACGCGCGCCACGTCGGCGGGCGCCTGCCAGGGCAAAATAGCGCTCTGGCGATCGACGCCGGCGTGGCTCAGCCAGCTTTTGGCGGAGGAGACGAGCCGGGCGGGGACCTTGGCGCCGTGGCTGCGGGCGAATTCACCGACAATGGCCGCCCGGGCCTTCCGGTCCCAGGGCAGGCCGAGGCTACCGGCGGGAAACTCCTCCGCGTTGGGCAGGTAGAGGAACGACGGCAGGAGCGGTTTGTCCTCCACCGTACCGGGCGCGGTGACCTGCGGCACGCCGAGCATCGTCTGCTCGTGGCCGCGGGCGGCGGGGTGTGCGAGGTCAAAATACGAGACGGCAGAATGCGTGGTGCCGAGGTCGATACCGATGGAATAGCGGGACATGGCGGGGGAGGAAGGGAGGAGGGAGAGACTGAGAGAGGGAGAGAAGGAGAGAAGGAGAGAAGGAGAGAGGGGGGAGAATGGAGAGGCGGATCCTCTCCGTCTCCCTAACTCTCAATCTCTCCGTCTGTCTGTTTTACAACTCCACCTCGGCGGGGGCGAGGATGCGGGGATCGAGGGTGGTGGGCACGGCGGGGAAGCGGACCGCCGTCGTGATCCAGCCGTGATGTTTCAGGGTGCCGCGGAACGGCGGCTGGCCGGCGACGTTGCCCGTAAGGCGGATCTTTTCGGCGTTGAAGCCGCTGGGCACGGTGACGGTCGCGCCCTCGGCGTCGCGCAGCACCGGCTCCAGGGAGAGGTATTGGCCCAAAACCTTGCGGCTGCCGGCATGGACGACCCGGGCGGCAGCGCCGATCTCGGCGTCGGAAAACGCCGCGACCTCCTCCTGCAGGAAGTCGATGAGCCGGCCTTCGCGCTGGAGGAGGGCGAGGACGGCGAGGCCGGCGGCGTGCACCTGCTCGGGCGGCGGGGCGGCGGAGGGGAGGGTGGGCGCGGCCAGGGCGGCGACCTCAGTCGCGAGGGAGCGGTTGCCGAGCACGCGAAACGCGAGCCCGAGACGGGCAAAAAACGAAGGAGTGGAAGGCGGCGTGGACATGGGAACGCTGGAGCGCAGCAGAGATTCTGCTCTGGCACAACGCAGCAGCCGGAGCAAAAGCCGGGCCAGGGATGGGGTGATAGGGCTCCCCCGACCTGCACGGGTGCATCTCCGAGTTGGCGGTGACTTCCATGTGGGCGCGGTGCCCTCACCGCGCAGCCTGGCGACATTTCGCGGGGTGGGGGCACCCCGCCTACAACCGCCAACTCGGAGATGCGTCCGACCTGCACTGCGGTGGGCGCAGTGATCTCACCCCGCGGCCGGTTCCGGAAATCGTGAAATCGTGAAATCGAAAATCGGGCATCGAAAATCTGGAATCGCCGAACCACGAATCCAGATGTCCGTTTTTCGGTGGTTCGAAAACCTGCAGAAGCCCGATACCAGATGCCAGATTTCAAGATACCCCTGATCGCGGCCCAAGGAGAGGGCCCCGGGGGCGCGATGCTCCCCTACTCCGCGCGCAGTGCCGTCACGGGGTCAACCTGGGCGGCGCGGCGTGCGGGCAGGGCGGCGGCGGCCGCGCAGGCGGAGAGCATGGCGACGGCGGAGACGGCATAGACGGTGGGATCAAGGCGGGAGACGTTGTAGAGCATGGCCGTGAGGCCCCGGCTGACGACGTAGGCGAGTGCGGCCCCGCCGACCAGGCCGATGGCCGTCAGGCGCAGGCTTTCCCCCAGCACGAGTTGCAGGAGGTGGCTCGCGGTGACGCCGCACCCCTTCCGCCGCAGTTGCACGACCGAACTCATCCGCGGCGGCGCGAACCTCTGGCACGGCAAGGAGCTCCTCGGCCACGATCACCTCGACACCCGGCAGCACCACGCGAAGCCCACGATTGCCGATCCGAAGAAGAAGCACGCGAAGTGTCACCCCCGCGAACGCGAGAGTTGAAACCCGCCGCAGTCCGGCGCACACTGCCGCCATGATCGAAATCATTTTTGACGTGCGCGAGGATGACGTGGACGGCGGTTACACCGCCTCGGCGCTCGGCGTTGGGATCCACACCCAGGGCGAGTCGCTCGCCGAACTGCGTGCCAACGTGAAGGAGGCTGTCGATTGTTACTTCGACGAGACGATGGAGGCGCCGAAAGTGATCCGGCTCCACTTCGTGCGCGACGAAGTTTTTGTGCGATAAAGCTACCGCGCGAGGTGTCCGGCCCGGAGTTGGTCAAGGCGCTGCGCGTGCTCGGCTACGTCGTCGATCGGCAGCGCGGCTCGCACGTGCGCGTCACAACCCAGCGCGACGGCGAACACCACGAGGCGATTCCGAATCACCATCCGATCAAGATCGGCACGCTCGCCGGCATCCTCAAAAGCGTCGCCGCGCATCACGGCCTCATCGTCGAGGAATTGATCCGGCAACTCGGCCTGTAGCCGGCTTTTCTTATAGCCGCCCAGGGAAAGGCCGACGGGGTCAGCCCGTGAGGTGCTAGTCGCAACACGGCCATGGTCGAGGCCCGAGGGGGTCGGTCCGTGAATTGCTACTTCAGTTTGTCGGCGAATCGGGCGGAGCGAGGGGTTCTGCCTGTTACTGGTTAGCGACCTCGGCCGAGACGGCAGGACTCCGAATAGGTTAACAAGTAACAGGCAGACCCCGTAGGATCGGCCGCTGCTCCAGCTCTGCCTGCTGCTCGGCTTGATGGGCATCCTCACCCCGTACGCGACCGGCCCCAGTCCGATCTACTATGGCGCCGGCTACCTGCCGGCGCGGGATTATTGGCGGCTCGGCGCGATCTTCGGGGGTATCTATCCCGTGGTCTTCCTCGTCGTCGGCCTGCCGTGGATGCACTGGCTGCGCGGATAGCTGGCCCGGCCAGGTGTCGCCCAGGCTGCGGGAAAAAATGAGAGGTAAAGTAACCCATTAGGTTACAATAGGCCTTTTCCTTCCTGTGGTGAGATGGAGCCGCGGCGGGCGCAGGACGGCGCCGGGCGATTGCCCGGTGGACGGGTCGGCCGAATCCCGCTAGACCCCCGCGATGAAAGATTTTGTCGAATGGTTTGGTTACGGCGCGTCGGTGGTGGTGGCGGTGTCGTTGCTCATGAGTTCCCTCCTCCGGCTGCGGTGGATCAACCTCACGGGCGCGCTGCTGTTCACCGCCTACGGGCTGATGATCCACGCCTACCCGGTCGCGCTGCTCAATTTCGCGATTGCCGGCATCAACGTCTGGCACCTGGTAAAGCTCCTGGGACGGAAGGAGGATTTTAAACTGGTGCCGGCCGGCGCCGACAGTCCCCTGCTGGCCGAGTTTCTTCGGGTGCATGAAGGGGGCATCCGCCGCTTCTTTCCGGAGTTTGCCCCGGCGGCGGCCGGCGCGGATGGGGCCGCCTTTTTCACCCTGCGCGATGCCCGCGTGGCCGGGGTGATTCTCACCCGTCGCCTGGCGGCGGATACGTTGGGCCTCACCCTCGACTACGTCATCCCCGAATACCGTGACTTCAAGGTGGGCCGCTTTGTCTTCGGCCAGAACCGGGCGGTGTTCCGCGCCCTGGGGGTGTCGCGGGTGGCGAGCGAACCCCACTCGCCCACGCACCGCGAGTACCTCCTGAAGATGGGCTTTGCCGCGGGGCGCGTCGGGGATCGTGACCTGCTGGTGCGGGCGGTGTGAGGCGGCGGTCGGCCGGCGGCTTTACGGCGCCGCCAGCGTCACCGCGCGAGACCCGAAGGGGTCCGTGAATTGCACCTTCGGTTTGTCGGCGAATCGCCGGCGGAGCGAGGGGGTCGGCCGGTTACTGGTTAGCGACCTCGGCCGAGACGGCAGGACTCAGAGTGGGTTAACAAGCAACCGGCAGACCCCCGGGGGATTTCAGCGCGCAGCGCTTACGTCGGCTCCCGGAGTGCCGGAGTTTACTGCCACCAGCGGGTTGACCCTGTCCGGCTGACCCTTGACATTCCGACCAGTCTAAGACCAGTTTAGCTCCATGAAGACTGTCACTGTCGGCACCTACGAGGCCAAGACCAACCTCACGCAGTTGCTGGGTCGCGTGGCGAAGGGCTTGGAGGTCATCATCACCAAGCATGAAAGACCCATCGCGCGACTCTCCGCGGTGGCACCTGCCAGCAGTCTGAGTCGCGCTGAGGCGCTGCGCCGCATCGAGGCCATTGCCGCGCAGGCCAAGCCAGGACACGATTTGGCCAAAGATTTGATCAACGCCGGCCGTAAACTGTGAAGACGCTCGTCGTCGACAGTTCGGCCGTACTTGGACTGCTGCTGCCGGACGAAAGCCAGACTCCGGCGGCACGCAAACTCCGCACCGCGCTCGACACGGCGATTCGGATTAATGTCCCGGCCCACTGGTGGATGGAAATGGCCAACGGCATTCTGATGGCGGAGCGGCGCAAACGGCTCACACAGGCCCTTGGGATGGAAGCGCTGGCGTTGCTTGCGGCCTTGAACATAACCACCGACGATGAACCCGTGGAGCGAAGTCTGGCTACGACCGTTGCGCTTGCCCGGCAGCAAGGGCTCACTGCTTACGACGCCGCGTATCTGGAACTGGCCGTCCGGCGAGGCGCCGCTCTCGCCTCGCAAGATCAAGCCCTGCTCAAGGCCGCCGTCGCTTGCGGCGTCGAGGTGCTGCGGTAGCTACCGATAGGAAACTGGATCTTCAGGGGTCGGGCCGGGAGGGGTTTAAGAGGGTGGCGCGAGGGGGTCGGCCGGTTACTGGTTAGCGACCTCGGCCGAGACGGCAGGACTCAGAATAGGTTAACAAGTAACAGGCCGACCCCGTAGGATCGGCCCAGCAGGATCGGAGAGGCGGGTGCTGCGGGCGGGAGCGGAAACGTGAGCACCTGTCCCGCGCGGTCGACGTCGGCGGGCGCCAGCACCAGCTGGAAAGACCTGGCGGCGGCCGCGGGAAGCAGCAGGGTGGCGCAAGCCAGGATTGCGATGCGGCGGTTGGGGAGGAAGAGCATGAGGGAAAAAGACGGCGAAGGAGCAGGCCTCTTGGGGCGGGGAGTTCTTCGCCCGTCCAAGCCAATTGCCCGACCAGGTGCAGCAAGGCGATGAGCGTCGTTCAACCGTAGAAATACGCGGCGAGCGCTCCCGCCAGAATGATGCGGTACCAGGCAAAGAAGGCCAGGCCGTAGCGCATCAGCAAGTGCACGAGCAGGCGGACGCAGGCCGCCGCGGTGACGGTGGCGATCGCGGCGCCGAGGATCACGTGCGTCCAGCCGAAAACCTGAATCAACGCGGTCCCGCCGTTGAGGCTCTTGTACAAGGAAGCGGCGGTCAGCGTGACAAAGCCGAGAATAAAGCTGAACTCGGCCGCCCGGCGGGGGTCGAGTCCGGCAAAGTAGCCGCCAACAATCGTCATCATCGGCCGGCTGGTGCCGGGCAACAAGGCGGCGCATTGCAGCAGACCGACCCCGGCCGCCCCGAGCACGGACAACTCCGGGCGTTCGATCCGGGTGCCGGCGAGCAGACGTTTGCCGTACCAGTACTCGGCGTAAAACATCAGCAGGGCGCCGGCCAGCAAGGTGACGATCACGGTGCCGACGGAATACAGGTTTTCGTCGATCCAATCATGCGTGAGAAAACCGAGCCCGGCTGAAGGCACGAAGGCAATGGTTACGTTGATGAGCAGCCGCCGACCGGCGGGATCGCGGCCCAACAAGCCGCGGCCCATGGCCAGCAACCGGTTCCAGTAGAGGAGCGCGACGGCGGCGACAGCGCCAAACTGGATCACCACGATGTAGGTGTCGGTGGCGAGTTTAAGGGTGAGCAATTCGCCGGGGTGCGGGCCCATCGGAGGCCGGGACCAAATGGGTTCCCCGGCCGCGTCGAGCAAGGGTTGCGGCGAGTCGAGCCCGAACACGTGGCTGGCGATGATGAGGTGGCCGGTGGAGGAGACGGGAAGAAATTCGGTGATCCCTTCGATCAAGCCCAGCACGACGGCTTCGCGCACCCGCAATTCGGCGGCGGGAGCCGTGTGGACCCGACGCGGCGTGGCAGGGGCGGCGCCGAAGGCGAGGAGGGCACTCGCGGCGACGAGGAGAGCGAGAAGCGGCTTGCGCACCCGGTGGTGCTTTCAGTTTTAGCCGCCCGGTGCAAGTTTCGTAGCCGCCCGGGGGGAGAAGGTGGTGCATCTCCGAGTTGACGCCGGTGGAACAGAAGGGAGCGCAGGCACTCCTGCCTGCCGCCCGACGCAGAGGCGGGCAAGAGTGCCCGCGCTCCCTTGGGCACCGCTCGGGAGCTCCCGTGGCGGCGTCAACTTGAACCGGCAGATGCACCCGGGAGCAGGTGTCGCGGTCGGGCCGGCAAGAAAAACGCCGCCCGGACTCATACGGTCGGGCGGCGGTGGTTGATCCTGAAACTCAGTCGCGTTGGCGGCGGGAAATGGCACCGACCGCCACCAAGGCGAGACTGAGGAGGAGCAAAGTGGGCCCGCCGTCGGGAACCGATGGTGGGCTGTTGGTGACGACGACCTTGATCGCGGAGGTCGCGACCGCGTAGTTTCCCTCTTTGACGACGAGCGAGAAGTCGTATTCGCCCAGGGCGGACGGATCGAACGATGCAAACGGCCCGGTGTTGAGAAAACTCATCCCGAGGTTCCAGGAGTCCTGATAGACTCCGTTCGCCTGCAGGGCGGGCAGTCCATAGAGTCCGTAGACGGCGCCCAGAATGTCGAATTCGTTCGTGGTGCCGTTCCCCGCGGCCGGATTCAGATCATATTTGAGCGTGACGGTATTGCCCGCCAGGTACCACAGGGAGGCACTGGGGCTCAGCGGATCGAAACCGATATAAAATCCCAAATTCCAGTTGGCATATCCCGGTTGGCCATGGGCTCCGTCCCCACCCGGCGTGGCATAGAAGGTATCGGTGCCGTTGTTGGTCAGGGCAGGATTCCCATAGCGTTGATGGGCCGTCAGACCAAGAGTGATGTCGAAACTGGGGCCATCGTAGATGGCGACTGCGACCTGATCATTGGGAATGCCCGTGCCGCCGAAGCTGGCTTGCGTCAGGGGCAGCAGGGCGGCGCTGGCGGGGGAGGCAGCCGCCAAGCCGAGGACCAGGGACAAGAGAGGGATGGGACGGAGAAAGTTCATGGGAGGAAGAAAGAGGCGTTTGGCGCGATTATTGATAAGGGTTTTGTTGCAGGTGCCGTACCGGAAACACCCAGATTGCTGAGCATGCCGTAAGAGGCAGAGGATTGGTTACTAGGGGAATACGCATTTTGCAGCTACGTAGGGTCCGCACAGGGAAAGTGTAAAAGATGCCGACGCTTTGGCGGTGTGCCTGACAAATAGCCGACCGGCGTTGCGACGAGTGCCGCGCACGGCGTAGCTGCTTTTCCAGGTAGAGCGTCCCCGGGCGGTGGCAGGCGTTGCCGCGGTTCATACCCGCCGGCGATGGGTGACGGCGCCAACTGCGACGAGGGCCAGGCTGAGCAGGGTCAAAGTGGAACCACCGTCAGGGACCGGTACGGGTTGGGGGGCCAGCATTGCCACTGTCATGGGTGCGAAACCGGCCATGGCACTGGACGCCGCCGCCCAGCTGAGGGCAATCGAGAGACAGGTGAGACGGCGGAGTGAAATCATCAGGGTGGTATACGAAGGTTGGTGGCGCGTTGGGCTTCCGGACCGGGCTTTGCAGGCCACATGCCGTTTGAGGCCGGATTACTTGTGGTGATGGAAGTGATTCATTTCCCAATATTAGGATGATACTAGTTCTTTGGATACGTAATCTCCGTCGCCGGCAGACTGTAAGGTTTAACGACGCGATGGGGCCGGGACGGGGCGGCGAGAGGCCGGTTCCTGTCTTGTTGACCCTTCGGCTGGGAAGGCGCCGGGTGGACTCGGGGCGGTGTCAAAGTCGTTCTCTCGCCTCGTAGTCTTTCTCTTTCTTCTTTCTCTCCTGCGGGCAAACCCTGACGAAAGAGAAAGATAAAGAGCGAAGAGAAAGATTGGCCAAACGACTTTGACCCCGCCCGCCGGGTGAACTCGCCCGGGCGTGGAGGGGCTTGCGCTGTTCCACCGCCGACGTCAGAAACGCGGGGAGTCCCCGCCCCCATGCAAGCAATTACCGTCTTCCTTGTTGTGGGTTTTCTTACGCTGGTGGTGATCTTCCCGCTTTGGGCCGTGATGCGCATCCGGTCGCTCGGAGCCGCGAACAAGGCGCTCGAAAAGAAGCACCGTCAGTTTGGCGAGGAAATCAACGAGCTCCGCAGCCGGGTGGTCGCGCTGGGCAATCGGCCCACGGCAGCCACCCCGACCCCGCCGCCTTTGCCGGTCGTGATCCCAGCCGTCACCGCCGCACTTCAGACGCCGCCGGCCCCTGTGGTTGCCCCCGCGGAACTGGTTGCCACCGCGGCGCCGATCGTCCCGCCGATCGAAGCCTCTCCGGTGCGCGCGAGTGCTCCCGCCACCCCGCCGGTCTTGCCGCTCTCATCCGCGCCACCCCCGATCGCGCGTGCGGCGGCTCCTCCGGATGAACCGAAGGGGCCGCGCGTGAATTGGGAACAGTTCATGGGCGCCAAGCTCTTCGCCTGGCTCGGCGGCCTCGCGGGACTGCTCGCGGTTGGGTTCTTCGTCAAATACTCGTTCGAACACGATCTCATCCCGCCCGCGGTGCGGGTGGCGATCGGGTTTCTCTTCGCGCTTGGCCTGGTCTTCGGGGGACTGCGGATCGACCGCAGCCGGTACGCGATCACGGCGCAAACCCTCATCGCGACGGGCGTGGTGAGCCTCTACACGGTCACCTTTGCGTGCCGCTCGGTTTACTATTTCGCCTTCTTTGGGCCGGGGCCGACGCTGCTGCTGATGAGCCTGATCACCGCTGCGGCGTTTCTACTGGCGGTGCGGCTCGAGGCGCAGGTGGTGGCGGTGCTGGGCCTGCTCGGCGGTTTCCTGACGCCGGTGCTGGTGAGCTCGGGCCAGGACAATCCGCTGGGCCTTTTCGGCTACATCGCGCTGCTCGACCTCGGGCTGGTCGCCGTGGCGCTGCACCGGCGCTGGCGCTACCTCGTGCCGCTCGGCGCCCTCGGCACGATCGTGACCCAGGTCGGCTGGGCCGGAAATTTCTTCTCCGCCGCCAAGGCGGACACGGCGGTCGGGGTGTGCCTGGGGTTCTGCGTGCTCTTCCTCGCCACGTATCTGGTTGCGGGCCGGCTCGGGCGGGCGGCGCGCGAAATCACCTGGTCGGCGATCGCCCTGCCGTTCGTGGCGTTGGGCTTCGCGTTCATGTTCCTCGGCCAGGCGGAAATTGCGGCGCGCCCGGGGCTCCTGTTCACGTATGTGTTGCTGGCCGACGCCTGTCTCCTGGTTGTGGCCTGGTGTGACGACGAATGGCCGCAACTCCATCTCGTGGCGGGCACCGTGGTCTTTGTGCTGCTGGCCGTGTGGACGGGGAGCCGGCTGACGGCCCCGCTGCTGCCGTGGGCGCTGGCGTTTTACCTGTTGCACGCGGTGTTGCACACGGCGTTTCCACTCCTGCTGCAACGCCACCGACCGGAGGCGGCGCCCACGTGGTGGAGCCAGTTTTTCCCGCCGATGGCGCTGCTGCTCATGCTGCTGCCGCTGATCCGGCTGGAGGCCGTGTCGCTCCTCTTCTGGCCCTGCGTGCTGCTCGTCGACCTCCTGGCGATTGGGCTCGCGCTGCTGACGGCGTCGTTGGCGGCGGTGGGCGCCGTGCTGGTGCTCACGCTGATCGCGACCGGCGTCTGGATTTTCCAAATACCGGTGGCGGCGAGCGCACCGGCGGCGCTGCTGCTGGTGGTCGGCGGCTTCGCGGTGCTCTTTTTTGCCGCGGGCCTCTTCCTGGCGCGCCGCTTTGGCGATCGCCTGGCCGCGGCGGCGAAAGCCGTGCCGGCCCTCGCCGCGCTCGGCGATCCCCGCGCGCAGATTCCGGCGTTCTCCGCCCTGCTGCCGTTTCTGCTGTTGATCCTGCTGACGTCGCGGCTGGCGCTGGCGGATCCGTCGCCGGTGTTCGGGCTGGCCCTGCTGCTCGTCGTACTGGTGCTGGGGCTCGCCCGGCTGTTTGAAATCGACTGGCTGCCCGCCTGTGCGCTCGCGGGCCTGGCGGGGCTGGAATATTCCTGGCAGCACCGGCAGACCGCCGCCGACGGCGCGATGGTTCCGCTGGTCTGGTATCTGGTCTTCCTCGCGATCTTTGCCGCTTATCCGTTTGTGTTCCGCCGCCGCCTGGCGGCGCGCACGGGACCCTGGGCGGTGGCGGCACTGGGCGGAGTGGTGCAATTTCCGCTCGTCCACCGCCTCGTGACGACGGCGTGGCCGGGCGAATTTCCGGGGGTGATGCCCGTGTTGTTCGCGGTGCCGCCGCTGGTGAGCCTGATCGCCATCCTGCGGGGTGCGACGGCTGATGCGCGGGCGCGGCTCAACCAACTCGCGTGGTTCGGCGGGGTGGCGCTGCTTTTTCTCACCCTGGTCTTTCCGATTCAATGGGATCGCCAGTGGCTCACGCTGGGCTGGGCGCTGGAAGGGGTGGCGCTGTTGTGGCTGTTTCACCGGGTGCCTCATCCCGGGCTGCGCGGAGTCGGAGCCGGGCTGCTCGTGACGGCGTTCGTGCGGCTGGCGCTCAACCCGGCGGTGTTCGCCTACCACCCGCGCAGCGACACCGCGATTTTCAATTGGTACCTCTACAGCTTCGGCGTCGTGACCCTCTGCCTCTTCGCCGCGGCGCGCCTGGCGGTCGGGCCGGAGTCGGGTCCGGGTGACGGCCGCCGCATCCTCGGGGTCAACGCCCCGGTGCTGTTTGTCACGTTGGGCACCGTGCTGGCGTTTCTTCTCCTCAACATCGAGATCGCCGACTTTTTCAGTCAGCCCGGCCAGCGGGTGCTCACGTTCAAGTTCTCCGGGCACTTCGGGCGGGACATGACCTATACGATCGCCTGGGCGCTTTTCGCCCTCGGGTTGCTGCTGGCGGGCATTTGGAAACGCGCGCGCGCCGGGCGTTACGCCGCGCTCGCGCTCCTCGGAGCGGCGGTGATCAAGCTGTTTTTCCACGACCTCGCGCGCCTCGATGCGCTCTACCGCATTGGGGCGCTGTTGGCGGTGGCGGTCATTGCCACGATCGCGTCGTTCGCCTATCAACGTTACCTGCCGGCCGATGAAGATGAGACCCCGTCGAAATGATCCGTCCGACTCCCCGTCCCGCCCCGGGCCCCCCGGCCGCGGGCAAAAGTGTCACGTAATAAGTGACACTTTCCGGAAGGGTCCGGCGCCCGGAAGCCCTGGTGCCGTCGCGGTCGGACGGGGCCGCGGTGGGCTGGCCCTGCTGGCCGTGGCCGCGGTGGTTTTCGGGCTACTGATCCCGCAAACCGCCCGGGCGATGGACGCCACGGCCTGGAAGCACCGGCAACCGCTCGTTGTCGAGCGCGCGGGGATTCTGAAGATCGCCCTGCCGCCCGAGACGCTCGGCCTGGCGCGGCCCGGGCTCGAGGACCTGCGGCTGCTGAATCCCGCCGGGCGCGAAGTCCCCTTTGTTTTCACGCTGCCGCCGCCCGCGGTGACGGCGACGACCCGGGTGCCGCTTTCCTTCCGTGCGACCCTGACCGGCCCGGCCACGGAACTCCTGCTCGCCACCGGCAGCACCGAGCCGATCGAGGCGGTCATGCTGGAAACTCCGGCGCCGGGATTCCTCAAGGGGGCGCGGGTCGAGATCTTGGCCGAGGGCGGGCGCTGGGAGACCCTCGCGGACAACGTGGCGATTTTCCGGCAGTTTGGGGCGCAGCAACTCCGGCTCGAACTCGGAGGCCGCATGGCCGCTTACGTGCGGGTGACGATCGACGACCGCCGCTCCCGCCCCGTGCCCTTCAGTGGGGCGAGATTGGCGCTGGTCGGCTCCGCGGCGCCGGAGGTCACGACGCCGATCGCGGTGCGGATCGTGCGCCGGGAGGAATTCGCCGGTGAATCCGTGTTGGCACTCGACCTCGGCGGCGCGCATGTCCCGCTGGCGAGCCTGGAATTTAGGTCGGCGGAGCCACTCTTTGCCCGGGCGGTCACCTTCACCGCGCGGGAACTGCGCGATGACGCGGCGGTGGAACGAACGCTGGGGTCGGGCTCGATCTGGCGCGTCGCCGGCGACGGCGGGCCGGCCTCGGCGAGGCTCGACGTGCCCGTGCGCTTCACCGCCCCTTCGCGTGAACTCCTGGTTCACGTGGCCAATGGCGACAGCCCGCCGCTCGCCGTTGAGGGCATCACCGCCCGGCAGCGGCCGCATTGGCTGGTGTTTCACGCGGCCGAGTCCGGCACCTACGCGGTGTTGGTGGGCAACGCGCAGGTGGAGGCCCCGCGTTACGACCTCGCGAGCCTTGCAACGGAACTGCGCGACACTCCGCCAAGTCCGTTGGTGCCCGGCCCGGCGGAGCCGAACCCCGGCTACCGCGCCGCCGACGGCCTGGCCGGCACGGTGGCGCGCGGCGCCGCACTCGATCCGGTGCTTTGGGGCTTTCGCAAGCCGGTGCAATTGGAGTCGGCCGGTGTGCAGCAATTGGAACTGGACCTCGAGGTGCTCGGCCGGGCGCAGGCGGGGCTTGCCGACCTCCGCCTGGTGCGCGACGGGGCGCAGGTGCCCTACCTCCTCGAACGCCCGGCGTTGGCGCGGTCCCGGGAGCTCGGGGTCACTTCCGCCGATGACCCCAAGCGGCCGCGGGTGAGCCGCTGGCGCCTCAAACTTCCGCGGGCCCGATTGCCGATCACGCGCCTCACGCTGGCGTCACCCACGGCGCTCTTCCAGCGCCACCTTCGGCTTTTCGAAGAGGTGACCGACGAGCGCCGCGGCCACCCGATCGAGCGGACGCTGGCCGAAGCCGATTGGAGCCACACGCCCGGCGAAGCCCGCCCGTTGACCTTGATCTGCGGGGCCGTGCCGCAGGGTGATGGGTTGCTGCTCGAGACGGACAACGGTGACAATCCTCCCATCGAACTTGCGGCAGTGCAGGCGGCGTTTCCGGTGGCGCGTCTGCTCTTTCAGATGGAGGCGACCGCGGCCGATCCCGCGGGAGCGGGTGGGCTGGCGCTCTATTATGGCAATCCGGCGGCGCTGGTACCGCGTTACGATCTGGCGCTCGTGGCCGGGCAGATTCTCGCGGCGGAGAAATGGGTGGCCTTGCTCGGAGCGGAAGAGCCGACGCCTGCCGGGGGTTGGACCGCACGATTTTTTGGGAGCATCGGTTCGGGCGCGGTTTTCTGGGGTGCGCTGGTGCTGGTGGTGATCGGCCTGTTCGCGATCATTGCCAGGCTGTTGCCGAAGCCGCCCAAGCCCGCGGCCTGACGTTCAGGCCACGGGCGCCAGGGGGGCGCCGGGGAGACTCCGGCGCCGGCGGGAACTCGCCACCGCCGAAGGATGACGCCACCCGCGGCCGTCCTCAGGAGGTGCGATCCTGCGGGGTCGACAAGGCCGCGCGCATTTGCGCGCCGATGCGAAGGATCACATCGCAGACCTTTTCCCGCACCACCGGATCATTCGGGGCCACGTAACAGCCACGGCGCTCGCCCTCGAGCCACGATTCATCCGCGATGATCTTCTTAATCACTGGAAACTGGCGAGGGACGACGGGATCGTGCGAGGACATGGGGGGACGAAAAGCCTGCGAGGACAGACTCTTAATGGGCCGGGCGCAATTCAAAGTTCGCCCGCCCCGCGCATCTGAAGGTGGGCGGTGATGCCTCTGGGAGTAGCGCCGCGTCTCTGACCGGCGGGCGCCCGTCGAAGAC
>JBBRWR010000078.1:0-37482 GCA_038249085.1 Opitutales bacterium | reverse complement strand
GGAGTTTGTAGCCCACCGCCGCCTTGTCCTGCCAGCGGTAGGCGCCGCCGACCAGCACCCCCTTGAGCCAGCCTTCGTTGAAGCGATAGGTGCTCACCGCGTTGACGCGCCATTTGCGCTGTTCCTGGCTGACGGTGCCGTCCTTCACCTGAAACGCCTTCAGGGGGCGCATCGCGGCGCCGGACCAGCGGGAGCCGAAGGTCGTGGCGTTCGCTTCCGCCGGGGCATCGTCCACGTCCCACAGGCCGAGGGACCGCAGGTTCTGCTCGACGGTGGATACGAGCTGGGAAAGCGCGATGACGCTGCCGGACTGAATTGTCTCCTGCTTGGCGGCGTTGACCGCGACGCGCCAGTTCGAGGTGGGATTGGCGACCAATTCGAACTCGAATCCCTTCGCGATGGCGTTCGTGGTCTCGGTCAGGCCGTCGATGCCGTTGGTCTGCACCCCGCCCCCCACCACGCGGAAATTGTCCGCCGCGGCGGTTTCGGGCGGCAGAATCTTGGTGCCGAGGATCTGGTAGAATTCCGCGTAACTCTTGCCGACCCCGGCCAGGCCGGCCGGCGACTGGGCAAAGGGCAGGCCCGAGTTCTCGGTGTCGATGTACCGCTGCATCCATCCCTTGATCCAGCTAATGGCGGTACTGGCGAGACTCGTGGCCCCCGGGAACGAGACGTTCTGATTGTTCGTTTCGAACCAATTGGCGCGGGCGGTCAGCTTGCCGCGCAACAGGCCGAGGGTGAAGCCATACTCCTTGGTTTTACCGGTGTCCGCCGGCAGCAATTCGTTGTAGACGTTGTGGCGAATGCCCGTCGGCGAGAAATTCGCCGCTCGCATAGTGGGCGCTCAGCGAGGAGCCGAACGGCAGTTTGACGGGCAGGTGGCCCACGAGGCTCTTGGTGCGGGTCACGCCCTTGACATCGCTGACGAGGTCCGGGGTGAGTTGAAGGTTGGCGGGATCGTAGGTGCCATCGGGCAGGATGTTGTTGCCGAGGCGCGAGTACTCCTTCGTGCGATCGCTGCGCCAGCCCCACAGGCCGACCAGATTGTCGCCGAGCAGATGGCCCTGCCAACTGAAGGCCTTGGACTCGAACTTCTGCCGGCTGATGTCTCCGCCATTGAGAAATTCGCCGACCTTGATCGTGCCGTATTTCAACTTGCGCGTGGTCGAGTCCAGGTACCAGGTCGTGTACGAGTCGCCGGGTTTGGGCAGGTTGACATCGATCTGGTGCAGGCGCACGTCCTGGTAGGAGGAGGCCTTGCGCAGGTCGTCGCTGATATAGGTGATGGCGGTGACGGCGCGCGGGAAGGTGGTCAGCAGACCATTGGTCACATCATAAATGTCGAAATCGTCACTCACCCAGCTGTAGACGCGGCTGGTATTTCTCCGATCGAGGGTCTGGTTGTTGAGCAGTCCGGTGAACACATGGCGGCCCAGCCACTTTTGCCAGCCCCCGCTCTTCTCCCGGAAATCGAGGTCGTAAAAGGCCGTCGCGCGCTGAGCTTCCCGATCCACCCAGTTCTGCCGCTGGCGCTGCTGGTTGTCCAGCATCAGGGCCCGGCCCACGTTCGGGTTGGGCTGGTCGTTGGTCAGGTATTCGGAGATGTCGACCCAGATGTCGGAATTACGCCCCGAGCCGAACGGCAATTGGGTGTAGGTCTGGTAACTCTGCCGGTTATAGGAGAGCTCGAGGCCCGCCTTGTTCTGGAGAAAGAGCTGTTCCAACGTGATCCCGCTCGCTTGGAGTTTGGACTGCCGCTGGGAAAGATTGCCGGTGAAGAGGTGGTTGGCGAAGTCGAAGATGTTCCGGTCCTGCAACGTGGAGCCCACGAACCCCGGGACATAGGCTGAATCGACCACGTTGTTGGCCCCGGCCCAGGTCATGGCGTTACGGCCGTCGATATTTTTCACATAGGCGATGGAGCCGCGCGAGGCGTTGGCGGGGATGGTCGGATTGGCAAAGCTGATGCCCGCTTGGGGGGAGCCGTTACCCTCGAAAACCACGCCGAATTGGTTGAACAGCAGGCTGCGCTGGACCGTGCCGGTATAGGGCGCGCTGGTAAGGGACTGTTGCAGGTTGTTCCGGGTGGATTGCGGCCGCCACGTCTTGTCGGGCCGCAGGTTGTTTGGAATCAGCACGCCGGTGACGGTCTCGAGCGCGGCGGCGTCGATCGGGACGAACCATCCAATGATATTGTCGGTCGGCGGGATGACGTTGGGCGGCACCCCTTTGGTGTTTCCGCCCTCATAATTCGCGCGGAGCGTGGTGGTCCCGAGGAACGAGTCCGATTGGTTCTTCCGCAGGACGGCGGTGGCGGCGAGGAAGATGCGCCGTTCCCGTTCGTGCGCCGGCTCCTGCTGGAAATTGGTGTTGCTGTTGAGCGCGTTGAGGCGAAGGGCGACGCGGTCTTTGACCAACACCCGGTTGAAGTCGAGGGTCGTCCGGATGGAACCCCGATCGCCGGCGCGATGGCTGATTTCCGCACTGTCGCGGTGCGTCAGCGCCTTCTTCAGCGAGTTCTCGATCACCCCGCCGGGGCTGCCAATGCCAAACAGGATCGAATTCGGCCCGCGCGCAATCGTGACTCCCGTGGTGTTGTAGCCATCCATCGGGATGTCGGTGAGGAAGTAATCCCGGGAGAGGTTCGCCGCGCTCAGGCCGCGGATGCGCGTGTTGCTGCCGGGGTTCGTGCGGGCGTCGTCCTGATCGGCCCGTCCCGAGTTGACGCTGGCGTTGGCGAAGTTCCCGGCCACGCCGCCCACCTCGGCGTTGGTCGCGTACACCAGCAGATCCTGGACGTTGGTGGTGCCGGTATCCGCCATGAACTCCTGCGTGATGATGGAGATCGCCGAACCAATGTCCTTCAAACTGGTGTTGAGCCGCGTGCCCGCCAGCGTCGAGGACGCCGCGTAGCCCGTATCCTTCTCCTCGGTGACGACGAAGGGACTCAGCACAAGCGTGACATCCTTTTCGGTCGGCGTGAGCCGCGTATCGGTCACGGCCTGCGCGGAAACGTCAACCGTGATCACCAGTGCCGGCAGGAGGGAGAACAGGAACGATCGCAGGCGACGTTCGCCTTTGGCAAACGGGCGGGCCGGCATCACCGGGTGAGTCTGGGTCGGGGTGGACATAGGGTTTATGGTGTGGTGGAGGGGAACTCAGGGTAAGCTCGGAGACAATTCGATCGGGTCGATTCGGTGTCAATCGCACCGCTACTGACCCAGTTATCCGGCATGTCATACCAAGCGCGTCAACGGCTTTGCCCGCCTCGGCGACACGGTATTTGGGGCCAACCAGAACGGTCAGATATTCGCCATCGATGTCGCCGCGGCAGCCCCAGTGGGAATCCGTGCGCACCAGCTTCAGAATCGGGGCGCGAATCTCGTTCACGATCGGCGGTCCGCCCACTCCGCGGCGCGGAAAGGTCCATTTGAGCGCCGGCAAGCGGGTGCGGGTTAAGGCGAACGAGTACGCCTACCGTTGCTCGGAGGTTGTAACCTGAAAATGTAACCCGCGCCGAAATTCAGGCGGTTTGAGGAGAATTTCGGATGACGGCGAAAGCCAGGAAATCGCGTATCCACGAGCAAAAGACGACTCGGGACGATTCCGGATAACTTACGCACGTCCTTCTGTCGAATTAGCAAACTGCTGCTCTATCCAGCTGAGCTACCACCGCAAAGGCCGGCCGAATCGCTACTGGGCACCGGGGAAACCGACAAGAGGAAAACCGGTGAGCCGCGCGCTGAGGTTTGTCATCAATGGCGAACGCGTTAGTGTTGCTCTGCGATGCAAGCCGCGACTGCCAATCCCGAAGACTTACGGCGTTTTTTTCACCAAAGGATCGACCGGATGGAGCCGTCACGTCTGGAAGTTCTGAACCGGTTGCTGCCACAATTGAAACTCTTTGAGTTGGCAGATCAGATCGACCGGGGTTTCGACACGGATCGGACGGCGGGCCGCCTGTCGCCGGAAAAGGTTGCGGAGGCGGTCCGAGCGGTGCGTCGGGAGCATCCCTATACATGAGGGTGTGCCTCGACCCAAACTCGCTGCTTCCGCTTTTCGGCAATCGTGGTCATTTCGCTGACATCAAGAACGCTCTCTTGACGGGGAATTTGGAACTGGCCGTTTCCACGGCGATCCTGCTCGAATACGAGGAGGTGATCACGCGACTTTCGGGTCGGGAGCGTTGGAACCAAATTGCGGTGCTCTTCGAGCATTTAGAGGCACTGCACGGAACCGTCCATCGGATTGATTCAACCTTCCAGTTTCACGTCATCACCGCCGATCCGGACGACAACAAGTTTGTCGACTGCGCGATTGCGGCGCAGGCCGAATTTGTTGTGACCGACGATCAACATTTTTCCCCATTAGCAACCTCGGGTTATGCGCCAAAGGTCGTAACGCTCGAAGGGCTTCATGCGGAACTTGCCCGCCGAAAACCGTCGGGCGAATGAGGAGCGAAGCGTGATGGACGAAGCGCCTGCGGCGCTCGAAGATCCCCGCTGCCTGGAGTCGCGGGAGATGCCCGCGAGCTTTCTGCGGTTCGAGTCGCCGCGTGAGCAAATGGCGTTTCCCTATGCCTCGCTGATCAAGCTGGAATTGAAGCGGGATGAAACCGCGCTGGAGCTGTCCTTTGTCACGCACCAGGTGGCATCACTGGGCGAAAACTGGAGGAAATCTACCAGGCGGTGACTGACACGGAAGTCCGCCTGGTTCGCGTCGTTTCAAACGAATTTGCCGGTGACCCGGCCGTGCCAACCTCTCGGGCGCTCGTCCACGGAATCTGGATCGACCCACTCGACGCCGATGAACGGCGCAAGCAGTGAATGCACCGGCGGGGCCGGGAGCGGTCGGTGGGCGCCCCGCGCACGACCGTCCGCGACGGCTCCCATGCTCAAGCGGCCCAGCCGTCGCTCGGGTTGCGCGGCAAGCGGGCCAGCGGGCCCGTGACGCCGAGCAAGCCCGAGTGTCGGCGGCGTGGGCGCGGGCGATTCGGCAAACGCCACGGCATCCAGCGCGATGAACGCGCGGGCCGTCCGCGCACGCGACCCCTCGGGGCGGGCCGGGCCGTGGCAAAGCATCGCAGGGATCGATGCGCGGAGGTCCGCCGATCCCCACCAAGTCGAGCCCACCTCACCCACCAACCTCGTCACCAGTCGGCTTGGACGAGAACGAGGATTGCACGCCGTCGGCGCAAAAGACTCACTCCCGGGATGCCGACCACCGCTGCCCAGATCGACCTTTGGCGCTCTTCGCCCACTGAGCACCAGCGGCTCGAATTGCCGCGATGGATCGGGACGACCGCATTCGGGCCTGCTATCAGCACTGTGCCCTGCGCTACGTCACGCATCAGGAATCCCCGCCCGCGGCGCCCGTCCTGATCGCCCCGACAGGCATTGCCGCCCGGCGTTCGACCGACGTGGTGGCGGGGACGATCATGAAGTCGCGACCGCGCTGCGTTACATCCGCCGTCATGCCTGCGAAGACATCGCGTTGAAGGATGTGCTGCAGAACGTGAACATGTCTCGGGCCTCCTTGCACCGGCACTTCAACGCCGCCATCGGCCGTCCGCCCAAGGCGGAAATCCTGCGGGTTCGCCTGGAGCGGGCCAAGCGATTCCTGGCCGAAACCGAAATCCCCGTGTGCGAAGTCGCCGCCCGCACGGGGTTTCAGAACCCCGAGCATTTCAGCTATCTCTTCAAGGCCAGGAGCGGCCAGACCCCGGGAAAATTCCGCGCGGCGAGCAAGGCGGCGCACCAACCGCTGCTAGCCAAGGTGAAAGGCAAGGCCGGTGGGCTTCCGCCAAACCCTCGCCCGCAACCTTCCAACTTGGAGCCGGCGAGCGCGTCGATTTCAGCGAGCGTGATGGAGCGGGGCTCCGTCCGGTCGAGGCATTGACAGAGCGCAACTGTGGACTGAATATGTCCACATGAAAACCGCCTCGGTTCGTGACCTCCGGAACAACTTCGCCATGCTCGAAGCCTGGCTGGGAGATGGTGAAGAAGTGTGCATCGAGAAACGCGGTGAGCCCATCGCCATGCTCACCGCCCTGAGCCGCAGCCGGAGCACGAAGGTGAAGCGGCCTGACTTTGCGGCTCGGCAAAAAGCGATCTGGGGCGACCGCGTTTTCAGCGAGGAAGAAGTACGGGCGATGAGGGCCGCCGAACTCGAGAGGGAAGAGGGATGAGCGTGTTCGCCGATACCTCTTTCCTGTGTTCGCTCTATCGACGACAGGTTCACTCGCCGAAGGCCATTGCTTTCATGGGAACGCAAGCTGGCCCGTTTCCCGTTTCGAGCCTGCTCTTGCTCGAGTTTCGCCAGTCGGTTCGTTTTCAAGTTCGACGGCACTCCAGGGACAAGACCAAGGGCTTTTCCGGGCTTGAGGGCACCCAGATGCTGAAGGACTTGCAGTCGGACCTGCGGACAAAGGTGTTTGAAGTCGTGGCCGTCGATTGGGCGGCGGTGCATCAACTCGCGGAAGAACTGAGTGCGCGATACACCGAGCGGAACGGGCACCGCCTGGCCGACATCCTGCACGTCGCCACGGCGCTGCATCTTGGCGCGGCGGAGTTTCTCACCTTTGATGCGAATCAAGAGCGGCTGGCCCGGGCGGAGGGCATGAAGATCGTTATCTGAGATCTGTTTCGTCGATGGGGATGGGACGGAATCCCACCCGCGCGAACAGCGGCGCGTCCGGCCGCAGGCGGAAGGCGGTAACTGATTCTCGTCTTTTTGAAAATATCATCCCGGAGCGCCTTCAGCGCGGCAGGGTCGTCGTGGCGGTGTGATATTTTGAAGAGCTTGATCGGTAACTGGGCCTCTCACGGTCCGGTGATCTCGACCACTTGGGCGAGGCGGTGGAGCTTGGTCAGGGTGCGGAGGATGACGCTGTCGCGGGCGACGGCGGGGGTGGCGAGGGCGGCCTCGCCGAGGCGGTTGACGTGCAGGACGCGGAACTCGCGGCCGGCCGCGACGACGTGAGTCTCGCCCGTTTCCGTCAGGCAGAAGATCCTCCCAGCTGAGCCGTCCTCGGGGCCGCTCTTGCCAAACCCGCCGCCCGCGCCTAACTGGCTTCCATCATGAGCACCGCCGAAATCCTTGCCGAACTGCCCAGGCTCTCGCCCGCCGAGCGGGCCCAGATTCGCAACAAGGTCGACGAACTCGCCACCTATGGGGCGGACGGCTGGCTCGACGGCGAACTCACCGAAGCCGACAAACGCCTGCTGGAAACGCGTCTGGCTGGATGCAGAAAAGATCCCGGTGCTGGCAGTTCGTGGGAAGAAGTCGAAGCCCGCATTCACGCCCAGCTGCGCCGATGACGTGGCGGCTCATCGTCAGTGCCGAAGCGGAAGCCGACCTGTCCGCCGCCGCCCTTTGGTATGAAGACCAGCGGGCCGGGCTCGGCTCGGAGTTCACAGCGGAGATTCGGGATGCCACGCACTGGATCGTCGTCCATCCTGAGGTGCTCGCCCTCCTGCGCCGTGTGCCGCCCGTGCGCCGCGTGATTCCCCACCGCTTTCCCTACCGCATCTTTTTCTACACGCACGGCGATGCAGTGGTGGTTTTTGCTGTTCTCCACTCCGCCCGCGCCGATGAAGCTTGGGAGGAGCGCCTGTAAGTCAGCAGGATGGCGCGATTGGCAGAATTTGGCTGTCCACCCGGTCATCGATCCGTTGCCGGTAAATGGCGGCAAGATCGCCGACGTTCGCCTCCCCGGACGAGACGTTTGCCACGGTCTGGCGTGCGCGCTCGAGCTTTACCCGCTCGTCAGCCAGGCGAAGTTTTGCGACCGTCCAAACGTCAGTGTTCAGGTTGAACCATTTTTGCTTGCCGGAAAGAGTGAACCTCCCGTAGTACCTTCCGCTCGCGCGGTTCCTTAACAGATTTGGTTCTCGGGTGGTTTCCCACGTTGGCCGTTTTTCGCTCATTTTCCAGGGTGACATGTAGAAAATAGGTGTAGAAAGGGTTATGGGAAATCAAAAAAAATAGCCGATAACCTGTTAATTACCAAGCATCGGGGTGGTAGCTCAGCTGGTTAGAGCGTCTGCCTGTCACGCAGAAGGTCGCGGGTTCGAGTCCCGTCCATCCCGCCAGTTTGTAAAAGCCCGGTTTCACACGAAACCGGGTTTTTTGTAATTTCACCTCTGCAGGAGGCCCTTCCCCATAAGGCTGCGTTCGGTTGCATCGGGCGGCGTTACGCTGAATTCGGTGTTTTTTTAGCCTCTCGATAGCCACTAAGATCGCGCCGCCTGAGGCGTGAATCGTGAAATCCTTTACTTGGCAGGTGAACCACCTTCCCGACCTGCCGCTGAGTTCCTCCGTGCGACCTTTGGTTACGCTCCAAACCTCAGACCTCCTGAGATACACCCCAACGAATGTCCGCTTTTTCTCATTTGGGCGGGGTGACGGTCGAGAAGTGAAGGCGTAAGCGGGAGCCTGGGAAGCAGGCCGGTGCCCGGTTCAAGGCGAAGCACACCTGAGCGGCAAACGGACCGAAAGGTCAGTCACGCCTCAGCTCAAAGACGGCGTTTTCCCGTCACCATTCCGCCACCGGCTTTTGGAGCGCCTGCCAAGCCATGCGGTGAGCCCGGCGCGGAGCGGAGTGGCGCCGGACCAAAAGCCGCACCGCTTGAGACGGACCCAGGTCGTTCGTTCGCTCAAAGCGGATGCCCCCAACGCCGCGTGCGCCGGCGGCATCGAGTTGGGCCTTGATTTCTCCGCCCTCCCTGGCCGGGCGATCAATCTCCGCGTTAGCGGGCTTTCTTACGCTTCCGTACGTCGTCGGTGCTCGTTCCCTGGCCCGGATAGGGCACACCGAGATTTTGCGACTTTTGCTTGCCCGCGCCCGGCAGCCAATTCGCCAGGTCTCCGCTCGTGGCCTTGAGGGTCCAGGAGTCGCCGGCTTCCGTCATCAGGCGGGAGAGGCGCGCGTCCATGCCCTTGACTTGATCCTGCTGGGAAGGGTCCGCAACCAGGTTGTTCATTTCCCACGGGTCCTTGGCCAGATCGAAGAGCAGCCAGGGTTGGTCCACGGTGCGGGCGTACATCCGGTCGCGCGTGCGGATGGCTCGCCATCCGGGCCAGGGCACGAAGGCATAGGCCATTTCCAAATAGACGTAATCACGCGGCGGCTGCGCGGCCTGCCCGGTAAAAAACGCCGAGAAGTCGACCCCATCGAGTCCGGCCGGCGCCGGCACGCCCGCCAGGCCGGCCAGCGTGGGATAGACGTCCGGCGTGCCGAACGGGTCGGCCATGACCCGCCCCGCGGGCAACCGGCGCGGATAACGCATCAGGAACGGCACGCGCGCCGATTCCTCATAGGGCCAGCGCTTCGCCTTGTAACCCTGCGAGCCGATCATGTCACCGTGGTCCGAAGTATAGACCACGATGGTGTCGTCAGCCACGCCGGCCTTGGCCAGGCCGGCCAGCAGCCGCGCCATCTCCCCGTCCAGCGCCTCAATCATCCCGTAATAATCGGGCAGGCTCGCGGCCGCGAATTCGCGGGGAGCGCCGGGCGGCACGTTGGGCGGCAGCGAAATCCTGGAAAAATGCTGGCGCAATTCCCCGGGGCCCTGGTACGGCGTGTGCGGCCAAATCCAGGAGACAAACAGCATCCACGGGGCGCCCGTCCTGCTCTTCTCGTCGATAAACCGCAGGGCGATGTCAGTGGTGGGCGCGGGGTCGCGCTCGAAATGATAGATGCCGTAGGGGGTGTTGGGAGGCGGAAACCCATAGGTGGGGTCGGAGCTCTTCTTGCCCCCGCCCAGGTGCCATTTGCCGACATAGCCGGTCGCGTAGCCGCGATCGCGAAAGCTCTCCGCGAGACACTTCACGGTGGGTTTGAACTCGGAGTTGTTGCTCATCATCCCGTGATGATGCGCGTATTGACCGCTCATGAGGTTCGCGCGGTAGGGGCAGCAGACCGGGGTCGTTGAGATCGCCGCGTCGAGTCGGAGTCCCTCCCGGGCCAGCGCATCCAGGTTCGGGGTACGCGCGTTGGTGTCGCCATAACATCCCATCGAGTAGGCCCGCTGCATGTCAGACATGACGTACAGGACATTGGGCGGCCGCGGTGCGGCGGCGGCGGCCGAAGCCGCCAGCAAAGCCAGGGCGAAAAACACGAGGGAGAGGGAGCGTTGTTTCATGGAAACTGTTTGAGGGTGGAATGGAAAACTGCATCGCCCCCAGGCGAAGCAGGCCGGCACGCGGAGAACTTTGGCAGGCGCATCGCGCGGGAGCCTCGCGCCGCCGTGGCGTCCTGTCGAAGCGCAATTTGCAGGTGCCCGGGTCAATTTTCGCGTCGAATTGTTCAATCGACGCACAGACGCAGGCGCCGATTTAGGGAACGATGGCGGCGGCCCGGAGTTTGCCGACGACCGCCGCATTTGCCGGTGTCGGTTGGCGCCGAGTTTGACCGCCTGTCCGTTTTTCCCTCCGCCAAGACCAACCCTCGTTTCCGCCCAGACCATGCACACCCGCCGCGATTTCGTCAAAAAAGCCAGCTGGGGCATCGCCCTCGGCGCGACCCTCAAGTCCACCGCCGGACTGGCGCAAGCGGCCCCGCCGCGCGCGGGCGCCGCCCCGGCCGGGCCGATGCTGGGCGTCGCCTCCTATTCGCTGCGCAAGTTCAAACTAGATCAGGCGCTGGCCATGGTCGGGCGCCTCGGCATCGAGCGCATGGTGTTCAAGGACGCGCACCTTGCCCTGAACGCTTCGCCGGACCAGATTCACCAGGCCATGGCGCTCGCGCGGGGGAAGGGGATCGAGGTCTACGGCTGTGGTACCGTCTACATGAAAACCGAGGCCGACGTGGATCAGGCCTTCCGCTATGCCCAGACCGCGGGCATGAAGATGATCGTGGGCGCGCCCAATATTCCGCTCATTCCTCATGTCGAAGAGAAGGTGAAGGAAACGGGCGTGATGCTCGCCATCCACAACCACGGGCCGGACAATCCCCTCTACGCCTCCCCCCTCGAGGCATTCGACGTCGTCAAGGATCGCGACCAGCGGATGGGACTCTGCCTCGACATCGGCCACACCCAACGACTCGGCCTGGATCCCATCGCCATCTTCAAGCAGGTCCATGCTCGGGTGTACGATGTGCACATCAAGGACGTCGCGGGTTCCAACAAGGCGGGAAAAACGTGCGAGATTGGGCGCGGCGTGATCGATATGGCCGGTTTCCTGCGGACCGTCGTCGCGTTGAAGTACGCCCACACCCTCAGCTTTGAATACGAGAAGGACCCCGATGATCCGCTGGCCGGGCTGGCGGAATCGATCGGCTATGTGCGCGGCATGCTGAAGCTGATCACCGCCTGAGCGGGTCTGGCCCGCGCGGGCGAACCCTCACGCGCCGAAGGTCGCTCCTTCCTTCCGTCCCGTCGCATCCAGTCGGGGCCCAAGATCACCATGGCTCACGCCGCGCGCGCGACCGCATCCGGTTGGCTTCCGCGTCGCCGGGAAACTCTTCCGCCTCCGGATCCCAGCGCACGTTTCGTTGGAGCAGCATGCAGACGTTGGCGGCGTGATTCGTGCTCATGGTGCGGTGCATCACCTCTTCGTTGGCAAGGCACGGGCGGCGGCGGCGCACCCCCTGCAGGAAGTCGCGGATGTGGTGCAGGGGCCGGCCGGTCTGCGCCTGATACTCGCCCACCAGTGAGTCGAACTCCCGCAGCAGCGCCGGGGACGAGACCTCGGGCCGCGCATAGCCATCGGCCATCGCCACCCAGCCCTCCGTGCCCTCGTAGCGCACGCCACAGGAACCGTGCCACATGCAGGGTACGCCCGCCTGGGGCCAGCCTTGCGCGTTCAGGACCATCCGGACCCCGTTGGCAAAGCGGCAGACCAAGCCGTCGGCCTCCGCATTGCCGGGGTACTCGTAGGTGACGGCCGACGTATTCAATTGGTTGATGCCAGACTGGCACTGGCAGATCGTGTGACTCCCCCACCCGGCCACGCCGGTGCCAAAGTCGTAGTAGTCCAGCCACGAGCCGCAGGCCTTGAGGTACGCGGAATTGTAGGGTCGCCAGGGGGCCGGGCCCAGCCACCGGTTCCAGTCGAACTCCGCGGGATCCGGCGCCGCTTCCGCCGGCAGCCAGTCGGTTCGCATCTGGAACTTCAGCAGGTGCGCGTACACGGTGTGCACCTGCCCCAGGCGTCCGGTCCGCGCGAGTTGGTCCGCGAAGACAAAGTTCGCCTCGCTCAGCCGCTGCATGCCGCTCTGGAAAATCCGGCCATAACGCCGCGCCACCGTCACGAGTTCGCGCCCCTCGGCGATCGACATCGACGACGGCTTCTCGCAAAACACGTCGAGGCCGGCCTTCATCGCCATGACCGCGGCCGGCGTATGCCAGCGATCGCCGGTGGCGATCAGCACGGCGTCGAGGTCGGTGCGCTCGGCGAGGAAGGCGCGCAGGTCGCGGTACGTGGCGCAGTCGCGCGTGCCGTAGGCCTCGTCGACCTGTTTTTTGACGGCGTCGCGCCGTGCCTTTTTCACGTCACACACGGCGACGAACTGGACTTCCGGCTCCTGCAGCAGGATGCCAAGGTCATAGCCGCCCCGGTTCCCAATGCCAATGCCGCCCATCACGATGCGCTCGCTGGGGGCCACGCCGCCGCCGCGTCCGAGCACGGACGCCGGCACAATCATCGGCGCCGCCAGCCACGCGCCCGTCCCCGCGGCTCCCCGGAGAAACTGGCGGCGATTCAGCTTTTTCGGGCGCGGCATGGGCGAATCCTCGCAGGGTCGGAGGGTCTCACTTCGGCGGGGCGATTGCGCGCGTAAGTTCACGCCACCGCGCCAGGGAGCGGGCGAGATGCTCCCGTGCGTCGCCACCGAGGCCGAAACACTGGAGCCCGATGGGACCCTGATAGCCGAGTTCCGCCAGCGTCTGCAGCAGCGCGGCGACATCGAAGGAACCCTGATCCAGGGGCTGGATGTAGCGTTTCCAGTCCGAGCGATCATCCCGCACGTCGGCCCCGTTGATCGAGACCGCCCAGAGGCGCGGCAGCGCGGCCTGGAGGAGCGGCCGGTAATCGCGGCTCTGGTCCACCCGCAACCAGTGGCAGAGGTTGAACATCACCCCCACATTCGAGCGATCCACGAGGTCGGCGACGCGCACGGCATCCTCGATGCGTTCGATCCAGTTCTTTTGATGCGGATACAACAGCAATTGGGCGCCGGAATCACGGGCCAGGTCGGACATCGTGCGGAGGATCGCCACCGCGCGCGGGTCCCCCGCGACGTCGGAAGGCGGCAGCCCCTTGGCGATGACACAAAACTGCACGCCCCGCCCTTTGATCGCCGCCAGCACCTCCTTGAACCTCCCGGCATCGTATGGGTCCTTGTCCGGGGCGAGATCCACCTGCATCGTGATCTGGAAGAGGCGCAATCCCGCCGCATCGAGCGAGGCGAGGCGCTCCTCGACCTGGTCCAGCCAGATATGGCCCACGCCCGGATAGCCGAGTTCCTTCAGCAGGGCCGCCTGTTGCGCGAACGAGCGTTTCTTCGCGTCGTGCCAGTCGATGCAGAACGGGAAAAAGGGATGGGCGGCTGCGAAAGCCGATCCTGTCCGGGGAGCTTCACCCGCCCGGGCCGTCGGGGCCGCCGCCAACATCAGGGCCAGGCTCGCAGCCCGGAACCAACGACCACCTGCGTGCCACCTCCGGTTCATTACTCCACTGAGGGGACGGCGCCGTCGCGCGGGGTTAACATCACGCCGCGGAAGTGGACCTCGCCTCCCTCGCTCTGCAGGCCAATCCGACCGGGACGCACCTCGACGCCGTTCACTTCGTTGACCAATTGTCCGTTGATTCGCACCGTGTAGCGGCTGTCTTGCGCCTCGAGTTCCACCCGATTCCATTCGCCCGGCGCCTTTTCCGCCGCGGCCGCTTTCTTCACTCCGGTCAACTGGCCCGCCACCTTGCTCTCCCGCTCGAACCAGCGCGGCTGCCCGCCCGCGATGGGAAATCCCTTCAGGCCGAGCACGTCGCCCGCATTGCCGTGGGCGAGCTGCACCTCCACCGTCCGGGGCAACGCGCCGGTGCCAGGAGTCAGCCGCGACATGATCCCGCTGTTACCCGGCTTGGCCCCCGGGGCCCACCGATACTCCACCACGAGCCGGAAGTTCGTATAACTCTTCTCCGTGTACAAGACACCGATCGGCTCACCCACGCACACCAACACGCCGTCGCGCATGCTCCAGACCTGCTCCCGCGGCACGGCGGGATCGGCCAGCACATGAGTCCACCCGTCCAGATTTTTCCCATTGAGGAGGGCGACCGCCGAGCCCGCCCGTTCCGCCGCCCCGCTCCCACTTGTCCCCGCACTCAGGAGACCGCCCATCACACCCAGGATCCGAAGCATCATTGTCGTCTTCATCGCCCGCCATCGAACATCACGCCCGCCTCCACTTCCAAACGAAACCCACCGCGAGCCGGGGTGCGCCGCGGATAGAATCCCGCGTGATGCAGTGCATTCCATGCCGGCATGACCGGGAGTACTTCACCGTTCACCGGAGTTGACCGGCCGCGGCGGCAGCGGCCCGGCGAACTCAGGTGCACACAACGATTGACCCGTCTTTCGCTTCCAAATTCTATCGAACACTTTTCCCTCACCGCATGAGCCTTCCCCTCAAACCCGCCTCGTCGTGCGCCTTTGATCAAATCTCCCTCGGCGAAGTGATGCTCCGCCTTGACCCCGGCGAAGGCCGGATTCGCACCACCCGGGCCTTCCAAGCCTGGGAAGGCGGGGGCGAATACAATACTTCCCGCGGCCTCCGCAAATGTTTCGGCTACAAGACGGCCGTCTGCACGGCCTTCGTCGACAACGAGGTCGGCCACCTCGTCGAGGACTTCATCCTGCAGGGCGGCGTGGCGACCGACTTCATCCGGTGGCGCGAGGACGACGGCATCGGGCGCACCGTGCGCAACGGGCTCAATTTCACCGAGCGCGGCTTTGGGGTCCGCGGGGCCGTGGGCTGCCCCGATCGCGGCAACACCGCGGCCGCGCAGCTGAAACCAGGCGACTTCGACTGGGACCATATTTTCGGGCAGCTCGGCGCCCGCTGGTTCCACACCGGCGGCATCTTTGCCGCCCTCTCCGCCACCACCGCCGCGCTGACCATTGAGGCGGTGAAGGCCGCCAAGCGGCACGGCACCATCGTCAGCTACGATCTCAATTACCGCCCCTCGCTGTGGAAGACCATCGGCGGTCTTGCCAAGGCGCAGGAGGTCAACCGCGAGATCGCCCGGCATGTGGACGTGATGATCGGCAACGAAGAGGACTTCACCGCCTCGCTCGGCTTCGAGGTCAAGGGCGCCGACCATAACATCTCCAAGATCGAAATCGACGCCTTCAAGGCGATGATCGAGACCGCGGTGCAGGAGTTCCCCAACTTCAAGGTCGCCGCCACCACGCTGCGGCGGGTGATCACCGCGACAAAGAACGACTGGGCGGCGATCCTGTGGCACGACGGCCGGTTCCACGAAAGCCGCCAGTACCCCGAACTCGAAATCCTCGACCGCGTGGGCGGGGGTGACAGCTTTGCGTCCGGCCTGCAGTTTGGCTTCATGGAGTTCAACGACGCTCAGCAGGCGGTCGAGTACGGCTCCGCCCACGGGGCCCTCGCCTCGACCACCCCGGGCGACACCTCCATGGCCACCCGCAAAGAGGTCGAAAAACAAATCAAGGGTGGCGGGGCGCGGGTGGTGCGCTGACCCTGACTCACCCTGATGGACGTTCCCCCCGGTTGACTCCGCGCCGGCCGCGCCGCCCGCAGCCTCCCTGGATTCTTCCTCCCCTCCTCTGCCTCCACGAAAATCATGAAATCACACGCGATGCCCGGCCGGAATGAGACCGCCCGCTTCAACACCACAGAACTGCGCCGCGCCTACCTGCTCGAGGAGCTGTTTGCCGCCGGCGAGCTTCGCCTGGTCTACACCGATCTCGATCGCGCCATCGTCGGCGGGGTGCGCCCCACCGATCAGGTGCTCGAATTGCCGGCCGGCGAACAGCTGCGCGCCGACTTTTTCTGCCAGCGGCGTGAACTCGGCATCCTGAACCTCGGCGCCGCCGGCACGGTCGTGGTCGATGGCGTCGACCATGCCCTGGCCAAGCTCGACTGTCTCTATGTCGGCCGGGGCAGCCGCAAAATCAGCTTCGCGTCGGCCCGCGCGGCGGATCCCGCGGCTTTTTACCTCGTGAGCTATCCGGCGCATGCGACGTATCCCACCGTGGCCGCCACGCCCGCCCAGGCCAACCTCGTGCAACTCGGTTCCAAGGCGGATGCCAACGAGCGCAAACTCTACCAGTACATCCATGAGAACGGCATCAAGAGCTGCCAGTTGGTAATGGGGTTCACGGAACTCGCCTCCGGCAGCGTCTGGAACACGATGCCGAGCCACACCCACGAGCGCCGGAGCGAGGTGTATTGCTACTTCGACCTTCCCGCCGGCCACGCCGTGTTGCACCTGATGGGTCCACCGCAGGAAACCCGGCCGCTCTGGCTGGCCAACCTCCAGGTGGCACTCTCGCCGAGCTGGTCGATCCACAGTGGCGCCGGTACCAACAATTACCGCTTCGTCTGGGCGATGGGCGGGGAAAACCAACGCTTCGACGACATGGACAAGTTTCCCATCACCGACCTGCGCTGACGCGCGGCCAACCCGCTGGCCCGACCCCGTCGTCGGCCGGACGCCTCTCTTCTTTCTTCCGCTCCCAATTACTTCCACCATGAAAGCTTATCCTTCCCCCCGAACCCTCCGCCGGCTGCTCGCGACGGGATTGTGCAGTTGCCTCTTCGGCCTCGGTTTCGGCCCGGCCGCCCGTGCCGCCGTGCCGGCCGATCCGCTCCCCGCGGAGATCGTGACGGCGCTGAAGTTGTCGGCCGACTGGCATCTCGCGAATCCCAGCGGCATTCAGCTGCGCGACTGGGTGATCGCCCCGCTCTACGACGGTTTGCTGCGCACCTCGCTGGTGACGGGCGATCCCAAGTACCTGGCGGCCGTGATTCAGCTCGGCACCCAGGCGGGCTGGCAGGCGTACAATCGCAAGTATCATGCCGACGACTACGCGGTGGGGCATGCGTGGCTTGATATCTACCGGATGGACCCGTCGCACAAGGAACGGCTGGCGGGCATGCAACAGCATCTCGACTACATCCTCGCCCACCCCGTGACGGAGGCGCTCGATTTCCGGCAGGCGCCAAAGACCAAGGGCGTGGAAAAGACCGACCGGTGGACCTGGTGCGATGCCCTGTACATGGCCCCGCCCACCCTGGCGCGCCTCGCCGCCATCACCGGCGATGCGAAGTATCTCAAGTTCCTCGATCAGGAGTACCGTTACACCTACGACCAGCTGTTCGACCGGCAGGAGAAGTTCTTCTATCGCGACACGACCTTCCTCGAACGAAAGACGCCCCTGGGGAAAAAGACCTTCTGGAGCCGCGGCAATGGCTGGGTGTACGGCGGGTTTGCCCTGCTCCTGGAGGTGCTGCCCCAGAACCATCCCACGCGCGATTTCTACGTGAACCTCTACCTGGAGATGACGGCGGCGGTGGTGGCGGCCCAACAGCCCGATGGCCTCTGGCGCCCCAGCCTGCTGGATCCGACCGAGGTGCCGGTGGGCGAAACCAGCGGTTCGGGCTTCTTTGTCTTCGGTCTCGCGTGGGGGGTGAACAACGGCCTGCTCGATCGCGCCACCTACTGGCCGATCGTCAAACGCGGCTGGGCGGGGCTGCGCACCCGGGTTGGTCCGGACGGTTTTGTCGGCTACGTCCAGCGCATCGGCGCCGCCCCGGATTCCCTCGATGCCAAGTCCAAGCAGGATTACGGCACCGGCGCCTACCTGCTGGCCGGGACCGAGGTCCTCAAGGCGGTGGGAGGCGAGGTGAAGAACTCCGATCCCAAGGCCCTGCTCGCCCGCGCGGAGACCCTGGCCGAACTCACCGCGCCCCAAGCCTATGTCCGCCTCGTCCCGGAACGAAAAGACGACCTGGCCTGGGAGAACGACAAGGTGGCGTTCCGCATCTATGGTCCGGCCCTGCGCGAGGGCCCGGAAGACAGCGGCATCGATGTGTGGTGCAAGCGGGTCACGATTCCCATCATCAACAAATGGTACCGGCAGGATCTCACCGGCAAGCAGAGCTACCACAAGGACCACGGCGAAGGCTACGATGGCTACAAGGTCGGCAACTCCCGCGGCTGCGGTGGGCTCGCCCTTTGGGTCGACGGCAAGATGGTGCTTTCCAATGTGTACACGATGGCCAGGATCAACTGGACCGGCCCCGAGGTGGCCGAATTCGACGCCGTCTACGCGTTCCCGCCGGTCAACGGCCGCAAGCTGTATGAAGTGCGAAAATACCGCCTGCACATGGGTGAGCGCCTGACCCGCATCACCTCCCGCATCACGACTTCGGCGGGCGGCCGCACTGCCACCGGGGGCGTGGCGGATCAGGAGGTCGTGGTCGGGCTTTTCGCGCAAGGCGCCAACCCTGAGTATGGGTTTGCCCCCGATCGGACCCACATGGTGGTGTGGGAGCAATTGGACGGGGTTGGATTCGGCACGGGCATGACCTTCCCCCGCGGGGCGGTGTCGGTGATGAAATCCGCGCCGTATGACGGCGAGCCGAAGGGACTGGCGCACGCGCTGGCTTTCCTCAAGACCGATGCCCGCGGTGAGGTCAGGTACGCCTCGGGTTATGGCTGGGCCAAGGCTGGTGAAATCAAAACCCTGCCGGAATGGCGGACGTATTTGGAAGAGTTTGCCCGGGCCATGAAATGAAGACCAGGATCGTCCTCCGTTTCCTGCGGGCCAGCGCCCTCGCTGTGGTCGCGAGCCTCGCGGCCCAGCCCGCGCCAAAGTTGCCACCTGACATCGTGGCGTATCGTGATCTTGTTTATGTCCCCGGCGGTCACGAGCGCCAGAAATTGGATCTCTACCTGCCGAAGGACGCCCGCACGCCGCTGCCCGTCATTCTCTGGGTGCATGGGGGGGGGTGGCAAAACGGCACCAAGGCCAACGCGTTGCCGTTGCGCCTCGGCTACGTCGCCAAGGGCTACGCGATTGCGAGCCTCGGCTACCGCTTGACGGACGCGGCCCCTTTTCCGGCCCAAATCCAGGACGTCAAGGCGGCCGTGCGGTGGCTGCGGGCCCACGCGCAGGAGTATCATCTCGATCCGGCCCGCTTCGCGGCCTGGGGCAGTTCCGCCGGGGGACATCTCGTGGCGATGCTGGGCACCGCGGGCGGAATCAAAGCCTTCGACGTCGGCCCCCATCTCGATCAGTCGAGCCGGGTGCAGGCGGTGGTGGATTATTACGGCCCCAGTGATCTCCGCCGGTTTGTCGATACCCCTGGCTACGCCGTGCACGGCCGGGCGGATTCGCCCGAAGCGAAACTGGTTGGCGGCCGCGTGGCCGATCGCCCTGACCAGGCGGCGGGGGCCAGTCCGGTCACCTATGTCACCCGGGACGATCCGCCCTTTCTTATTCTGCACGGAGCCGACGATCCTACGGTGCCAGTCAGCCAAAGCGAGACCCTGCACGCCGCGCTGACGCAAGCCGGGGTCGCCTCCCGCCTGCACCTTCTGCCCGGCGCCAAGCACGGCGGGCCGGCGTTCGCCGCTCCCGAGGCGCTGGGCTGGGTCGATGCCTTTCTCGTCCCGTTGCTGCACCCGGCCGCGACGACCGCGCGCTAGCCCGGCCACCCGCCGCCCGCATGAGTCGCGTCACCTGCTACCGGTGCTTCTGGCCCGAGCCGCTGTGCTGGTGCAAGTCGATCACGCCGATGGATACACGAACGCGCTTCGTGTTCCTGATGCATCCCAAGGAATTCAGGCAGGAGAAGGCCGCCACGGGGCGCCTCACCCATTTGTGCCTGGCCCACAGCCAGATCATCAGCGGAGTCGAGTTTGACCGGCACGAGACGGTGCAGGCTTTGCTGCGCGACCCCGGCAATCTTTGCGTGTTGCTCTACCCGGGGCGCGAAGCCGTGAATCTGACGCCGGCGGTCGACGGGGAGGCGAGCCCGCGCGTCGCGCAGCTGCGCGAACAGATCACCGGACGCACGCTGACGGTCTTTCTGCTCGATGCCACGTGGGCTTTGGGCCGGAAGATGCTCCGGCTCAGTCGCAGCCTCCAGTCCCTGCCGCGGATCATGTTCAACCCGACGGCCCCGAGCCGCTACGTGATCAAGCAGCAACCGCATCCCGGCTGCCTCTCGACCTTGGAGGCGACGCACGAACTGCTCACGGCGCTGGAACGTGCCGGCCTCGATCGTTATCCCCTGCCCGAGCAACTGCTCGGTCTTTTCCAGCGCATGCAGGACATCCAACTCCGGTGCGCCGCCGATCCCACTCGCACCGGCTACCGCCACCGCGCCTATCGCCCGCCCGCAGAGCGCACCCCGTCGCAGGGCCGCAGCGGGGCGCGCCGCCGGGGGGTCTTTCAAGCGCCACCCTGAGCCACCCGGTTTACGGCCGCCAGGAACTGCTCGCGATCGAACGGCTTGAGCAGGACCTCGTGCGCGCCGAGTCCCTTGGCGAATTTCAGACAGTCCGTGGCCTGCAGATGCCGGCCGCCGCCGGAAATGGCGAGCACCCGCGCGTCGGATCGCGCCGCTTTCAAATTCAGGATCACATCAAGCCCATCGCCATCGGGCATGATGACATCGGTGATGACCAGGTCGACATGCTCCCGCCGAACCAATTGGGCAACCTCGTTGCCGGTGGCGGCGCACTTCACGCTGCATCCGGCCTCGCTCAACCACCGCTCCAGCAGGAGTTGAATTTCCACCACGTCGTCCGCCACGATGACCGACAGCGAGGCGAGGCGCGGCAGGGCGGTGAGGGGGGCGGTGGTCACGACGGAGAAAAGGGATTCGCTCGGAGGACACTCCCAGTTAGGTGAGGGAAGCCCACCTGCCGAGCCAATAATCCCCGTCGCCTGGCTCCCGCCGGCGGCCCGCGCGGGGACGGTCATTCAATCCTCCGCCGACGAATCAGCCCGGCGAGCCGGGTGAAGGTCTCCTCGGAAGATCCCGGGGCTCGCTTGATGCGGGCAGCGCGTTCGATCGGGTTCTCCGCCGCGGCCGTCGCACGCCAATCGCGCCACGACACGAGGCCCGTCGCCCACAATCGGACCGCGGTCCCCGGCACCGGCTCGGCGCTGCCATGCCCATGACCGTCGATCCGCATGCCCGGGTCCAGGACGGGCGGGTCCTGCCCTCCGGCCTCCTACGGCGCCGCCGCCTCCGCCAGGGCGCGGCATTCCTTCAAATCCGTCTTGCCCGTTCCCAGCATCGGAATCCGCTCCACGCGGTGAATGATCTTCGGTACCCAGAGGTTGGGTACGCCGAGGGCCGCGAGTTTGGCCCGCAAGACCTCCGGCGAGACGTCGTGGGTCGAGAGCAGCACGAGGGCCTCGCCCTTCGTGGCATCCGGAATGCCGGTCACATAGACCGCCGGGCTTTCGGCCTGATCCCAGCCAAAGGCCTCGATGATCTTCATCTCCACCGTGCCATGCGGGACCATTTCCCCGCCGATTTTGGAAAACCGCGAGACCCGCCCCTCGATGAACAGAAACCCGTCGTCGTCGAATCGTCCCAAATCGCCGGTCACAAACCAGCCGTCGTGGAAGGCCGCCCGGGTCTTGCCGGGGTCGTCGAGGTACCCTGCGAAGACGTTCGCGCCGCGAAACAGCACCAGACCCGTCGCCGTCAGCTCGAGGTCCTCCCAGGTCTCCGGGTTCACAATGCGCGCGGTCATGCCCGGCATCATCCGCCCGACCGATCCGAAGCGTTTTCCCGTCTGCGGTTCGTTGGTCGAGACCACCACGGGCGGATGGGGCTGGTTGATGTTGGCCGCCGGCGTGGTCTCGGTCAGGCCGTACCCCTGCAGGATCTCGATGTGAAACGTGGCGAGGAAATCCCGGTAAAGATCGTCCGGCAGTTTTTCCGCCCCGGTCACCACCAGGTCGAGGGTCCGCAGTTCTTCCGGCTGCGCTTTCTTGAGCAACGGCCGGATAAACGTCGGCGCCCCGATCAAGACGGTCGCGCCCTCCTGGGCGATCGCGTCGATGATCTTCCGCGTCTCCAACGGGCTGGGCACGGTCACGATCATGCACCCCCGCAGGATCGGATACCAGAGTGTGACCGTGAAGCCGAAGCTATGAAACACGGGCAGGCAGCCGAGGAGCGAGCAGGACTCCGGCAGAATCGAGAGGGAGGAAATCTGGGCGCAATTGGCGAGAATGTTGCGATGCGTCAGCGGCACACCCTTCGGTTCCCCGGAACTGCCGCTGGTGAACAACAGGCCCGCCTCGGTCCGGTCGCCGAACTGCGGCAGTCCCAACAGCGACGCGCACCACTGGTTGGGCAGCACCCAGGCGGCGAGCAGCCACGGCAGCACGGCCCGCCGGCCTCCCACCGCCGCGATTTCATCCCGGAAATCCAGCGTGCGTTCCGGCCAGGGGAAATTTGGCACCCGCTCCTGCATCGCCTTCGCTGAGATCACCGTCACCACGCCACCGATCGCCATGCTCGCCTCGGTCGCGCGCCGGCCCGCCGTGAAGTTCAGGTTGACCGGGATCTTCCCGGCGGCCGTGACGGCAAGGTTGACGATGAAGGAACCCGCCCCCGGCGGCAGCACGATGCCCACCCGGGATTCAGCCACCGTGGCCCGGATCCGCCGCGACAGGACGGCCGCCACCGCGTAGAGTTGGCCGCAGCTCAGTTCCCGCCGCTCCGCGGTTCGATCCACGACGCAGCTGCGCCCCGGGTGCTTGGTCAGCGCGCGGATGCACTCCCGGCCCACGTGGCGCTTCAACGCGGGCCGCTCATTGAACGCCTGCTCCCCCAGGTCGAGCAATTCGCGGCGGGCCCAGGCCGTCGAAACCTGATCGGCAGGCACCGGCCGGCCCAACGCAATGAACACGTGGGTCGGCAGGAGGCGCGGCGATTTCCACAGGTACTTGTTGCCGGCGAACGAAAAGATCGATCCCCACAGGCCGTCGATCGCCGCCGCGAGCACCGGCACCCCGGCCTGGCGGGCGATGACCTCGAAACCCCGCTGAATCTCCATCAACTGCCCCGTGCGCGAAATGTGGCCTTCCGGGCACAGGCAAACGACCTCGCCGGCCTTCAGCGCCCGGATGGCGGCACGCATCCCGCCGCGCGGTTGCTCGGCCGAGATTTCGATGCAACCCGAGTGCTCGAAGCACCAGTTGAAAAATGCGTTTCGCCGCAGGCCCTTGTGCCCGACGAAACGAATCGGACGCGGGAAAACCAATTGCAGCACCACCACATCCACGTAGGAAATGTGGTTGGCCAGCACGAGCACACCACCCTCCCGCGGCACGTGCTCGAGGCCGCGCGTGCGCACACGGTAGAGCAGGTGGGCCACGGCACTCGCCAGGAGTTCGAGATGGTACGGCAGGTACGAGCGCCGCCGAAGGAAGGAGGGTAACATTAGCGCGGGCTGCTTTTTCGGGTAAAGTCCGCCACCGTTCAAAGCATTTCTTTCGCCTCGGCGCATCATCGCGGGGGCGAGGCTCCCCAGTCGTCGACGCGCGCTTCGCCCCCGCCCGCCCGCCCCGCGTCGCCGGCGGTCCGTCCGCCCCGGGTTTCGGGTCACGCCTGCCTGGCTTCAACTGGTTCGGCCGGGCGACGGCGCGGCCTTCCTCGGGGCCCGCAGATCCACGGCCAGGGCGGCAAAGCCCGGAAAATCGTGTTCGAGCCGCCTCGTGTCATGCCGATGCCGCTCCACCTCCCGCAGGGCGCACTCGATCTCATACGGCAGGCTGGGCCGATCCGTGCCATAGACGCGGAATTTCAACTCGGCCCGCGTGTACGGGGTCCGTCCGTTTTCGCGGTCCGTCACCCAGACCTCCTCCGACACGCTGGCGTCACGTCCGCAGAGATACCAGGCCTCGATGGCCGGTACCGCGACGCCAACGACGCGCATCACGCGACTCCGACCGTGGGCCATGGGCAGCTTCTTGGTCGTCTGCCGGTGCAACGCGCGCAATTGGCACATCCGGCAATGCGGATGGTAATAGCCGGGGCGATCGTGGGCCGCGACATGCACGACCGAGTCATCGGCGTCGACCACCACGACCAGCGCGTCGGTATCGGTGTTGAAATGGAGATGCCGGAGCACGGCCGGCATCACCTGCGCAACGTTGGGCCAGCCGCGCGCCCGGAAGCCCGGGGCCACAAAGCGGGGCGTCGCCTTGAGCACGGCCCCCACCAGCACCCGCAACGCCGTTTCGTCCGCCGGCGATTCGCTCAGGAGGGCGACCTTCATGGTTCCTCGGGAATGCCACCCAGGATTCCGCTGAACCACATGTCGCCCAGTGATCCCTCCCGCAGGAGTTCCGGCAGATCCGGCCGGTCAATCAGCCGCTCGAACTTCGCCGCCCGCCCGTGTTTTTGCGACACGATGACTTCCTCCGGATGGTCGCGAAAAAGATCGATGAAATACGGCGAATGCGTGGTGGTGATGATCTGCACCGTCCGCGCCCGGGGCCCCGGCACTCGCGGATGGCTGAGCCGGTAAAGGGTATCACGGATTTCCCGCAGCATCCGGGGGTGAATTCCCCGATCCACTTCCTCGATACAAAGAATCCGCGGAGGCTCCGGGTCGAACGCCAGCGCCAGCACTGCGACGAGGGCGAGCGTGCCCTGCGACAGCTCCGCGGCCGGCACCACCCCAGCCTCGGCGAGGTGCAGCCCAAACTCCACGCGCTCGTCCGGCCAGGCCTTGATCTCCAGCGCCTGAAATTCCGGCATCAGGCGCGTGATCTCGGCGGTCAACTCCGCAAACGCCGCCGGCACCCTCGCCTGCAGCTGGGCCAGCACCGCGGCCAGATTCGAGCCGTCGGCGGCCAGGTGCCGCCCTTCCCCCTGCCGGCTCGCCTGCGCCATCGCCGCGTGATCGAGCGCGTAGCCGCGAATGGTGGTGAGTTCCCGGCACAGGGCCGGCCAGCCCGCCGCCGCCGGCGGCTCCCGGCGCAGGGTGTCGCAGATCAGATCGGACTCGCAGCCCAGCTTCGCCGTGAGGTCCGCCCACGGCGGGGCGAAGGTGAACTCAATTTCCGGGCCCTCGTGGCGTTGGGCAAACGGTCTCTCGCTGGGTGGCAGCGCCGAAAGGGTCCGCAAACGCAGGACCGCCTCAATCAAGCTCGTCTTGCCGCTGCCGTTCGGACCAATCACCAAATTGAAAGGAGAGAGTTCCACCCGGGTCTGGCGCAGAGCTTTGAACCTCCGAAAGGCAATGGAAGCGATCACACGGCCAACGTGGAGTCATCCCAACCGCTTGGCAACGCCGCTCCCTGCCTGGTGGGTGCACGCTCCGGTCCGGGCTTCCGCCGGCGGTCAGCGGCGCGGCCGGATCGGCCCCGTCATTTGCCGCCGCCGAGCAGCTTGTTGAACAGTTCCGTCGCCTTTTCGGTCACCCCGGCTTTCTCCAAGGCCAGCGCCGCCAGCCGGATGTTGAGATCGCTTGGGTCCGGCTGGCGGATGGTGCCCCCGACCCGGATGGGCAACGTACAGGCGGCGTAGCCCAGATCGTCGGCGGCGGGGTCGAGCGCGCCCAGATATTTCAACAACTCACCCTGCCGGCCCCGCGCGCGCAAAGTGAACTGCATCGCCAGGGAGTCCTCGAGCAACGATGAGCCCGGCCGATGCAGCACCGTGCCGTTGCCCGTCAGTCGCAGTTCCGGGGCGATGAGGGCGAAATCCTTCACCGTGGCGTTGAGGGCCGCATCGCGTGCCACCACCACGCTGAGTTGGTCGAAGTGGATGGGATTGAGCCCGGAGACGAATTCCGTGATCGCCTGGGCCCGACTGCTCACGGCGGCATACTCCTTCCTGCCCGTGAGCCCGCCCAGCGCGTTGCCCGCCGCCGCGAGCAACCCGGCGACGCGGCCGGTGCTTTCGGCGGCATACTGCACGCTGGCCGGCAAGCCGCGAAAAACCCCTCCCTTGCAGGTAAGGTGAAACTCCCCGCCCGCGCCGCTGGCGAGGCCCTCCAGCGTCATCGCGTGGCTGACGAGCTTGCTGCTGACGTCGAATTTTCCTTCCAGGGTTGCCGGCCGTTCCCGGTTCAGCGCCTGAAATATCGGGCCGGGATCGAACTCCCTCATCCCCACTTCTCCGACCATCGCATACGGTAACGCCCGGGCGGCATCGTAGGTCACTTCACCGTCGAGTTTGGCCCGCCCGTTCTCCCCCAGCCCCAGGCGCACCCCGTCCAACTTGACCTTGCCCGCCTCCAACTCGATCCGACCGCTGACCTCGCTGACCCGAAAGGCATCCGTATAGACGACCTCGTGCAATTGGAGGGTAACGGAGCCGTCGAGTCCCGCCCACGGAGGTCCCACGGCGCGCGCCGGGCCCGACGGGACCGCGCCGCCGGCTCCTCCCTGGTCCGCCGCGGCGATCATGCCCGCCAGCGACCTGGCATCGTCGACCACCAAATGATGGCTCGAAACCGTGGCCGTGATCGTGCCGAACCTGGCCGCCACCGGCGCAAAGGTGCCGTTCAACGCCAGATCGGATTTCCGCGTATCGGCCGTGATTGTGAGCGGGGCGTTAAACACCATCCGGCCGTCGGTGGCCCGGTCGACCCGGATATCGGCCGCCAACTCCGGCAACCGGATCACCTTGGGCGCGGCGCCGGTTTCCAGGTTCCGCAGCTCGATCCTGGCCTGCCACGCCTGGACGGCACCCAGGCTTGCCGCAAATTCCGCCACCGCGTCGCCCCGGGTCAGCCCGGACCATGCGCTGGCCACCGGCTGTGTCAGCACGGCGGGCAGATTGGCTGAAAACTTGCCGGTGGTTTTCAGCGGGTCCCCCACCTGCGCCAGTCGACCGACCTTCGCGTCGAGGCTCAACACGGTGGTGCCGTGGCGGCGAACGACCAGGTTTTCGATTTCCGCCTGCCAGCCGCTGGGATTGTAATCGAGCGAGACGCCGAAGCTCACGTCGAGTCCGGTCAGGCGGGGTATCCCCCCTTGGGCCACGGCCAGATCGCCGATCGCGATGGGCGTGGTCGAACGCAACCCGATCCCGCCACCGCGGGCCATGCCCACCCAGTCGCCGCGCACCCGGTTGCCCGTGAGTTCGAACCCGGTGACCAGCGGTTGGACCCAGGCGACTGGCACCCCGTGCAGCGAAACTCCCACCAGTTCGCGCGTCGCATCGCTGGTTCGGAGTTCCCCCGTCGCGGGACTGAACTCAAACGGTTGCAGCGCGCTGAACGTCGCGACCGGCTCACCGGCCGCGAGAGTCGCGGCCAAACGCTGCACGGCCAGAACGCCGCCGCGTTCCGCCAGATCAAAATCGGCCTCAAGCTTGATCTCGCCCAGCACCGCCAATTCCGGCCGGACCACCTGGAGCTCGGACGCCGTGGCGGCGAGCCGCCCGCTCGCGTGCACCGCGGCGAAGCCGGCGTCGGCGTCGAAGCCGCCCGCCCCGTCGGCCTGGAAGCGCGGCAACCGCAGCCCCAGGGCAAACGGGGCGACGTCCGCATCGCGCATGTTCACCTTCCAAGTGCCCATGAAACGCCCGGTCTCCCGGGGGTACTCCGCCTGCAGGTGGAGCAACTCGCGACCCTGGGTCACGAGGCTCGCCGCGTAGGCTTCGCCGGTCGCGACCCGGGTCGCCGAACCTTCCCCGGCCAGCTCCACCCCGGCGGGGAACTGCGTGCCTTGCGCCGTGGCGGCAAATTTCAACTCCAGGCGGGCGAAGGTCCGCGGGGTATCCATCCGGCCCGCCAGGTTCGCGCGCACCCCAACCGCACTCACCCGCGGGTCCTCCAGCACGGCGTCCATGACGATGGCGAGTTTCCCGTCGCGTCCGGCGGCGAAACCACCCCCGCTCAGGCTCACCTTGGCCTGACCACGCGACTCCGGCAACATCACCACCCCGTCGAGCTCGACCCCGTCGACGCTCACTTCCCACGGCAACGTCAACGGCACCAGCAGTCCCGCGAAGGCCGGGGCGATGCGGCTCGACGGCGGCGCCCCCGCTGCGGTGGCCGCCGGGCCGCGCCCGCGACCGGGCGGGTCTCCCGCCGGGTGCGCCAGATCGATCGTCCAAGCCCGGCCCGCCAGGCGCGTCAGCTTCAACTGGTGATCGCATGCCGCCGCCAGCAACGGAAACTCCAACACGACCTCCGGCACGGTGAACCGCGCGCCCGCCTGCTCAAACTGCAGGTCGCGCAGCGTGATCCGACCCAGGCTGGCGGAGACGAAGCCCACCGAAGCGCGGAACTCCGGATGCGAGGCCAGCACGCGGCGGGCCAACCACGTCTGGAAGGTCGAGTTGAAAGCCACGCCCGCGGCCACGCCCACCGCCACCAGCACGGCGCTGGAGGCCAGGAGCAGAGATCGACCGAGGCGCCTCGATTTCACCGCTGCCATGCGTGGATCGAAAGAGGGTTCACCGCTTGAGGAGTTCTGGGGCGGTCACGCGCAACGCGCGTCGGATCCAACCCCGCCGCCAGGCGAGGGGTCAGCCGTTTCGCCCTGCGGCTGGAATCATGGTTTGATGAACTCATCCGCCTGCCCCATGGCCTTGCGCAGGGAGGCCACCGCCACGTTGTAGCTGTAGTAGGCTTGGATCTGGTTGGTGCGCGCCGTCGTGAGATCGACCTGCGCGGTGAGGACGTCGAGTTGCGTACCGGTGCCGGCGTTGTAGCGGGCATTCGCAAGCCGCACGGCCTCGGTCGCCTGCCCCACCACGAGGGCGGAAGCCTCGGCGAGCTCCGTGGCCTGCTGCCATTGCGAATGCGCCCGACTGACCTCAACCTCGACCGCCAGCGTCGCCTCGGTGAGGGTCAACCGGGTCTGGGCCAGGATCGAACGGGCCTGCGCCACCCGCCCCTGCGTCGCCCGGCCGTCAAAGATGTCCCACTGCGATTGCAGGCCGATTAACCAGCCGTTATTGGAGTCGCCGAAGCTGTTGGTGGGGCCCTTGCGCAGGGCCCACCCGCCGAAGGCGGCGACATTGGGATAGAGGGCGGAACGGGCGGTGGTGACGGCCTCCTCCCGTGAATCCGCGAGTTTGGCGATCCGTTCGAGATCGGGGCGGTTGGCCCGCGCCGCGTCGAACGCCGCCTGCCGGTCAAATTGCTGGGCGGTATAGGCGAGCGTCCCGAGAAAATCCGGCTCCCGCCGACCGGAACTCATCTGCGGCGCGGTGAAGCCCAACGCGAGCCGCAGCGCCTCGACGGCGAGGCGGTAATTGTTGCGAGCCGTGATCAACGGCACCTTGGCGTTGGCGACAGCCACCTCGGCCCGGAGTTTTTCGAAACTCGACACCGTGCCCGCCGCGAACCGATCGCTGACGTTCTTGAGCTGCTGCCCCAGGAGTTCGAGGTTCGACTCCTGCACCTTGATTTGCTCGCGGGCCAGCAGCACGGTGTAGAACGAGGTACGCACCTGCAGGAGCGCCTCGTTGATCACCGCCTGCAGATCAAGCAGGGCCGCCTCCCGCACCAGCTTCGTGCTCCGCACCGCCGAGCGCACCCCGCCGCCGGAGTAGAGCACCTGGGAGGCGGTCAGGCTGATCTGCCAGCTCTGGTTGCTCGGCGGAAATCCGTTGGAAATCTCCGTGTCGTTGCGCTGGTAGGCCGCTGCCGCCGCCACGTTCGGGTTCTGCCGGGCGGAGACCTCGACCACCACCCCGTCCTGCTGCTTGATGCGTTCCCGGGCCTGCTGGATCGAGAAATTGTGCTCGAGCGCAAAGCGCACGGCGGTCTCCAAGTCGAGCGTGTCCGGCACCGACAGGGCTTCGGACCGCCCGGCCAGACTGGCCAGACTGGCCAGCCACAGCGTGGCCAGCGAAACGGCAAACCGCGGAAGAGGACGAGTTGCAATATTCATGACATTATTTGGCAGGAACCGCCGTAGCGGCAAACTGACTTGCCGCCACCGGCTGGCCGACCCGCGCCAAGGCGTGGTCACGGGCGATGAGCATGTAGAACGCCGGCACGACAAAGAGGGTGAAGACGGTCCCGACGGCCATGCCCACGACCAGCACCCAGCCGATGCTGTTCCGGGCCGCGGCGCCCGGGCCCGTCACGAAAATGAGCATCAGGTGTCCGAACACCGTCGCCGCCGAGGTCATGAGCACAGGCCGCAGGCGCGTGGCCGCCGCCCGCCGAATCGCCTCGATCTTCGGCACGTGCTGGAATTGCAGGCCGTTCGCAAACTCGACGATGAGGATGCCGTTTTTGGCGATCAGGCCGACCAGGGTGATCAGGCCGATCTGCGAGTAGATGTTCAGCGAGGATTCGCCGAGAAAGATGGGCAGCATGGCCGCCACCAGGGCCAGGGGCACCGAGCCCAGGATGATGATGAACGGATCCCGGAAGCTGTTGAATTGCGCCGCCAGGACCAGGAAGATGAGCACCAGCGCCAGGGCGGCCGCCTTCCACAGCGCCCGGCCTTCGTAGCGCAATTGGCGCGACTGGCCGCCGTAGTCGATGGTGTACCCCGCCGGCAGGATTTCCGCCGCCTTCGCCTCGAGCTTCTTCAGCGCTTCGTTGATGCTCGGCCCCACGCCGGTGATTTTCACCGAGTTGAGCTGCTGAAACCGGTTCAAGGTCCGCGGCTGCACCGTCTCCTTGAGCGTCGCGATCGTCGAGAGCGGGATGAGCTGCCCGTTCGGCCCGCGGATGTGGTAGTTCAACAATTGTTCCGCGTTGAGGCGCTGGCCGCGCTCAACCTGGGGAATCACCCGGTAACTGCGGCCATCGTTGACAAAGCGGTTCACATAGCCGCCCCCGAGCATCGCCCCCAGGTCGCGCGCCACGCCGACGAGGTTGAGCCCCATCGAGGCGACCTTGTCGCGATCGATCTCAATCTCCACCTGGGGCAGGTCGAACTTCAGGTCGCTGTCCGCAAAGTAAAACGTCGGGGCGCCGCCGCCCGCGTTGGCCCCGGTGTTGGCGTAAAGCACCAGTTGGTTGGCGAACTCCAGCATCTCCTTGTGATCCGCGGTGGAACGGATGACGAACTCGATCGGAAACTGCCCGCCGGACGGCAGCGGGTCCGGCGTTTTGACCACGACGTTCATGCCCGCGATGGTCGCCGCCGGGCCCTGCAGCGACTCTTCGATCTGCAACGACGTGCGTTTCCGCTCCGACCAGGGTTTCAGGATGATGCCCGAAAAGCCGAAGCTCGCCGCCGTGAGCTGGAACGAGTTGTCGTACTCCGGGACGGCTTCGAAGATCCGCTGCACCTCCCGCGAGTACAGGACATTGAGATCGATCGTCGCCGTGGGGGCCGGCAGCAGGATGCTGAAGACCACGCCCTGGTCCTCCTTCGGGGCCAGTTCGCTCTGGGCAAAGTTGAAAAAGGGCGCGATCAACAGGGTGAGCATCGTCGCGCCGGTCAGCGCGTATTGCACGGTCTGGTACCGCCGCCCGAGCAGAAGATCGAAACCAATCGTAAGCACGGCCCCGACGACGCTGGCGACCGCCAGGCCCCCGGCGAGCGGGATCGCCGCGGCCTTGACCCCGGCGGCACCGAAGAGGCCCCAGACCACGGCGGCCGCCACCGGCCAGAAGGGAATCCAGACCACCAGCGACCAGGCCAGCAGGCTCCAGGAGACGCGGCGATCGGCGCGGGTCGCGATCAAGGCGCCGACGGTGCGTTCGTAGCGGTTGCGCAACCGGTCAAAAAGATGGTTGGTCCAGCCGGTCAGCCCCTTTTCCTCATGCTCGTGATCCTGCAGGAGATGGGCGCTCATCATCGGCGAAAGCGTAAGCGCCACAAAGCCCGACACCGCGACCGCCCCGGCGAGCGTCATGGCAAACTCACGGAAGAGCGCGCCTGTCAATCCGCCCTGGAAGGCGATCGGGGCGTACACCGCAGCCAGGGTGATCGTCATGGAGATCACGGGCCCGACGAGCTCGCGCGCGCCGAGAATCGCGGCGTCAACCGGAGTCTGGCCCTCGCGAATGTGGCGCTCCACATTTTCGACCACCACGATCGCGTCGTCCACCACGATGCCCACCGCCAGCACGATCGCGAGCAGGGTCAGCAGGTTGATGGTGAAGCCGAACGCCAGCATGATGGCGAGGGCGCCGACGAGGGAGAGCGGCATCGCGACGATGGGAATCAGCACCGACCGCAGCGAGCCCATGAAGAGGAAGATGACCACCATCACGATGAGCAGCGTCTCCACCAGGGTCTTCAAGATTTCCCGGAGGGCGTCGTCGATGTATTTGCTCCCGTCGTACGCGATTTTCGCCTGGAGGCCCGCCGGGAGGCTGCGTTCGATGTCGGGCATCGCATCGCGCACCCGCTTGACGACCTCGACGGTGCTCTCGGTCGGCAGCACCCAGATGCCCATGAAGGTGGCCGTCTGCCCCCCAAACCGGACCTCCTCGTCGTAGCTCTCCGCCCCCAGCACGACATCCGCCACATCGGACAGGCGCACAATGGTGCCGTTCTTCTCCGCGACGACCAATTGGCGGAAGTCGTCGACGTTCTTCAGATCCGTGTTCGCCACCAGGCTCACCCGCATCATCGTGCCCTTGGTCGCACCCACGGCGGCCAGGGCGTTGTTCGACGCGAGCGCCTGCCGTACCTCCGACGGACTCAAGCCATGGGCCGCCAATTCGTCGGGCTTCAGCCAGACCCGCATCGCAAACACCCGGCCGCCCAGCACGTCCGCGCGCTGCACCCCCTTCACCGCCGAAAGGCGCGGTTGCACCATGCGGTTCAGGTAGTCGGTGATCTGATTCTGATCGAGGGTGTTCGAGTAGAAGCTCAGGTACATCGAGGCGAACTGGTTGTCGCTGGTCTCGACGTTGATCGTCGGCGACTCCGCTTCCGGCGGCAGTTCGCCGCGCACCTGATCGATCTTGGCGCTGATCTGCGCCAGGGCCGCGTTGGTGTCGAAGTTCAGCCGCAGGTAGACGTTGATCGTGCTGAAACCCGCGCGGCTTTCGGACTCGATGTATTCGATGCCATCGGCGCTCGCCACGACGCGTTCCAACTGGGTCGTGATGTAGCCGCGCACCGTCTCGGCGCTGGCGCCGAAATAGACCGTGGTGATCTTCACCACCGCGCTGTCACTGCGCGGATACTGGCGGGTGTTCAGCTTGAAATAGGAAACCAAGCCGACCACCAGGATCACGATGTTGACCACCAGCGCGATGACGGGCCGGCGGATGAAGAGGTCGGTGAAACTTTTCGAAATCATGGAAGCGGAAGGAAGAGGCCGGGAGCGTCGCGGGGACGGCGGCTCCCGGCCGCCGCCCGGTGATCGCCCTCGGGGGCGCTCAGGTGTTCGCTGGTTTCGGTGCCGGGTTCGACGCCGGCTGAATCGAGTTGTTGACCTGCACCGAAGCGCCGTTGCGCAGCTTGAAGACACCGGCGGTCACCACCTGTTGCCCGGGCTTCAAGCCCTCCGTAATCGCCACCAGATCACCGCGGGTCGTGCCCAGCCGGACAAATTGCTGGCGCACACCCAGGTATTCGGCGCCGTCGCCGCCCTTCATCTTCTCCACGATGTAAACCGAGTTGCCGTAGGAGGCGTAGGCGATCGCCGTGGCGGGCACCACGACACTGGGCTCACTCGTCGGCATTCGGACCTGCACCCGGACAAACATCCCGGCGCGCAATTGCTCCTGCGCATTGGCGACCGTCGCCTGCACGGTCACGTTGCGGGTGACTGCATCCACCTGCGAATTGATCGCCGTGACCGTGGCCTCGAAGCTCTGGTTCGGAAAAGCGTCGACGAGCAGCGTGACCTTCTGGCCGAGGGAAAGCGCCGGCAGCTCGCGCTGCGGAATGCTGAAATTGGCATAGATGGGGTTCAGGTTCTGCAGTGGCAGTAGCGGCACTCCCCGGCCGACATACTGCCCCAGGTTCACCAACCGCAGCCCAACCCGCCCGTCGAAAGGAGCCTTCACCCGCTTCTTGGCAATCAGAGCCCCCAGCGCCCCGACTTCGGCGTCGGATTGCTTGAACAGGGCCGAAGAGGCGTCGAACTCCGACTTGGAGATCGCTTTCTGCTCCCACAATTCCTGAGTCCGGGCGACATTCACCCGCGCCAACTCGGCCCGGGCCTCGGCGGCGGCGAGTTGGGCGACCTCGACCGAGGTGTCGAATTCGATCAGGAGATCACCGGCTTTGACCGCCGCCCCGTTTTCCGCGGCGATGCGCACAATCGTGCCATCCACTTCCGCGCTGATGGTTACGCCCTGCACCGGCTCGAGCGTGCCGATGGCATAGAGGGAGTCCTGCCAGTTGTCAGCCTTGGCCGCGGTGGTGCTGACCGCGATGGGGGGCATGACGTGCGGCGCCGACGCCATCTTCTTGATTTGGCTGGCCTTGACCCCGCCCAGCGTGATGACGACGGCGACGAAGACCCCGAGGGCGATAAGAAATCTCTTTAACATGGCAGCAGGAGAGAAAAGTGAACGTTGGAGTGGAATCGGTTTGGGGGCGCTCAGCCTACCGTCGCCATGGGATGCTCTTCCGGGTGAGAAATCGCGTACGCCGATCCCTCGCCCGCGGTGGCGGGCAGTTCTTGGGGCAAGTCCTCCCCGGCTCGTTGCATCACCTTGCTGAGCAGGCGCACAAAGGTTTTTCGCTCCGGCTCGCTGAGCGGCTCCATCAACCAGGCCATGCGCCGGAAATGCCCCGGGAGGATCTCCACGAGCAATTTTTCCCCGCGCGGGGTGAGTCCCACCGACATCATGCGCCGATCTTCATGATGGGGGGTGCGGGTTACCAAGCCGGCGCGTTCGAGCGTGTCGACCAAGCCGGTGATGGTCGCGCGGGTCACCCCCGTACGTTCCGCCAACTCTGCCGGGGTCAACGCCTTCTCGGCCTCGCAACCCGCCCGGTGGCAATTGCCCCACAAGGCCATGAGCACCCCAAAACGCCCTTGCGAAATATCGTGGTGAGACAGGTGCGACTCCACGATGCGGAACGCCTCATCCCCGGCCCGCAGCAGATTGAGGAAGACCTCGGTCGCAGACGGATCGAGATCGGGCAGCTCCCGCGACGCCTCCAGCAGGCATTCGTAGCGGGGAAGATCTTTGAGCATTAACAACGGCATGGAAAATAAGGGGGCAGATAGTTAGGCGGCTAACCATTGGCGCAAGCCTGCAGTCTCAGTATTAGCGACCTCATCTCAACCCGACCCGAAAGCGATCATTCGCTTATACCACCGCACCCCGGGCCGCGGGAAGCGCGCCCCCGCGACCCGACCCAGCAGCCCGATGCCCGGCTCCGGGATCAGAGCGCCTGGGCGGCGGCCACCACCGCGGCCGTGGTGATCCCGAGCTCCTGAAAGACGATCGGGGCGGGTGCACTGAGTCCGAAGCGGTCGATGCCGATGACCCGGCCATCGAGCCCGACATACTTGTGCCAGAGCACGGTCACCCCGGCCTCGATGGCCACGCGCTTGCGGCAGGCCATCGGCAGCACGCTTTCGCGATACTCCGGCGACTGGCGATCGAAACGCTCGGTGCACGGCATCGAAACCACGCGCACCCCCGCGCCCAGCTGTCGGGCGGCGGCCACGGCATACTGCAGTTCGCTGCCGGTACCAATGAGGATGTGGGTGAGTTCCGCGGTCTCCTTGACCGCGACATAGGCGCCCTTCAGCACCCCTTCGCGCCGCGTCGCCACGGGGATGTCGTTGAGGTTGGGCACGGCCTGGCGGGTCAGGGCCAGCAGGGTGGGCCCCTCGGCCCGGGAGAACGCGGCCGCATACGCTCCCGCGGTTTCCTCGGGGTCCGCCGGGCGGATCACGTCGAGATTCGGAATGACCCGCAGTCCGGAAATCGTCTCCACGGGCTGGTGGGTCGGACCATCTTCGCCCACCCCGACGGAATCATGGGTGTAGATATAAACGACCGGAAGTTTCGCCAGGGCCGCGAGCCGCATCGACGGGCGCGAATAATCGGCGAAGACCAGGAACGTCGCGATGCTCGGGCGAAACAGCCCGTCGTAGGCGACTCCATTGGCAATCGCCGCCATCCCGTGCTCGCGAATGCCGAATCGAATGTTACGCCCCAGGCGATTGGCCGGTTCGAAGTCCTGGTCGGCCGCGATCAGATTGAGGGTGGAGCCGTACAAATCCGCGCTGCCCCCGATCACCAGCGGCAAGTGCGCGGCCAGCGGCTGCAGGACATCGCGGCCCGCCGCCCGGGTGGCGAGTTTCGCGTCGGCCGGAAACACCGGGATCTTTTCCAACAGCGCGGCCGGGGCCACGACGGCCGGGGCCGAATCGAGCAGCGCCGCCCGTTCCGGGTTGGCCTCGCGCCAGGCCTTGTAGGTCTTCGACCATTTGTTGCAGGCGCGAATGAGCGTCTTCTTCCGCTCCGCAAAATAGGCCCGCACATCGTCGCTGACAAAGAAATGCTGATCCGCCGGCAGCCCGAGGCCCGCCCGGGCACTCGCGGAAAACTTCGTCCCGCCCTCGCCATGCCCCTTGGCCGTGCCGGCGACCTCCGGGATCCCTTTGCCGATCGTCGTCTTGGCGATGATGAGCTGGGGTTTGCCGCTCCTGGCCTTCTTCGCCCGGTTGAAGACCTTCAGCACGGCCGCCAGGTCGTGCCCGTCCACGGTCTGCACGTCCCAGCCGATCGCCTTGAAACGCTGCGTCGCGTTCTCGCTCTGGGTCTTGGCCGCCATCGCATCCAGGGTGACGTCGTTGGAGTCGTAAATCAGGATGAGGTTGTCGAGGCGCTGGTGCCCGGCGAACGCCACCGCTTCCATCGCCACGCCTTCCTGCATGCAGCCGTCGCCGGCGAGGCAGACCACATGGTAGTCGAAGATGGGATGCTCGGCGGTGTTGAAGCGCGCCGCCGCCATCTGCCCGGCCAGCGCCATGCCGACCGCGTTGCCCACGCCCTGCCCCAGCGGCCCGGTCGTGCATTCGACTCCCGGGGTTTCACGAAACTCCGGATGCCCCGGCGTCTGGCTGTGGAGCACCCGGAATTTCTTTACCTCCTCCAGCGACAGATCATAGCCGCTGAGGTGCAGCCAGGAATACAGGAACAGCGAGCCGTGACCGGCCGAGAGCACAAAGCGGTCGCGATTGATCCAGCGGGGGCGTTCGGGATTGTGCGACAGGGCGTGCCCATAGAGGACGGCGCCAATCTCGGCCGCTCCCAAGGGCAGCCCGAGGTGCCCCGAGGAGCACGCGTGAACCGCGTCGATCGCCAGGCCACGGGCCTGATTTGCAGCTTTGCCGAGGAGATGAGTTTGCAACGTCATGGAAAAATTCCCGCAAGGCGTACAGACCCGGCGGACTGCGGGAAAGCCTGAATTTCAAGAACCCCGGGCCCAGGCGACCCCGCTGCCCCTCGTAGAGTCCTTGAAGGCCGAAAGTCGATGTGAACAAGTCAAGTTTTGCCAAACCCAATCAACCACAGATTGCACAGATAAAACGGATAAAGGCAGGATTGATATCTGTGCTATCCGTGAAATCTGTGGTCAAAGGTCTGAGG
>JBBRWR010000077.1:0-38430 GCA_038249085.1 Opitutales bacterium | reverse complement strand
TGCGCTTCGTCGATGGCATGAAGGGCGTGACCCCGATCTTGTCTGCCGTGCCGGACGCGTCGACCACCGCCCGCCCCGACGGCGACCATTCCGGCAACCCGGCAGTGCGCGCGGCGGTGGCGCGGGGCGACGCGCAGACCGTGTCGTGGGCGTTTGAACGGCCCGATGGCGGCCGCGGCTTCGGTTTTTCGGGCTCCCATTTCCATACCAACTGGGGCAACGCCGATTTCCGCCGTGTCGTGCTGAATGCGATCGTCTGGCTGGCGAAGTTGGAGGTGCCCGCGGGCGGAGTGGAGTCCCACGTGACGCCGCACGACCTCACCTTGAATTTGGATCCGAAGCCGGCGGCCAAGGCCAAGGCATCGAAGAAAAAAGCAGCCAAAAATTAATCCGCGGGGCGCGACACGAGGGGCGCCCGTCGCCCCGCCTATTTCATGATCGAATACAGGCTGGCGAAGTCGTCCGTCCACAACGGTGAACTTCCGCTGCTTTCGGCGGTGTCGGCGGCATTGCGGACGGCGTCGAGCGCGAGGAAGTCCTTGTTCCGACTGAGCAGCATCCAAGTGGTCGCATAGATCCACCAATTGGGTTCATCGTCGTCCGAGATCCCCAGCACGGACATGCCGAAATTCTCCGCGAGTTTCTCCACGACCGGCCGAAGATTGAGATAGCGGTTGGAGATATGCACGGCCATGACGCCGCCGGGCTTGAGCTGCTGCAGGTAGATCTCGAAGGCCTCCCGGGTCAGCAGATGAACCGGAATCGCGTCGCTGCTGAAGGCGTCGAGGGCCAGCAGATCGAATTGCTGGGACTGGCCCCCCGCCACCTCCCGCTCCATCGTCAGCCGGGCGTCCCCCATCACGACCTCGACCTTGCCCAGGCAATAATCGAGGAACTTGAATTGCGACCGGGCGAGCATCTCCACCGCCGGATTGATTTCGTAGATCCGCAGGTAGTCGCCCTTGCGACCGTAGGCCGCCAGCGTACCGGTGCCGAGGCCGACGAGCCCGATGCGACGGGGTCCCTCGGGCAGGTTGTTAATGGCGATGCCCACCCCGCTTGATTCCCCGTAGTAGGTCGTGGGCATCACGGACTTCTCCGGTTTGGTGAACTGGAGGCCATGGGTCGTCGCCCCGTGCAGGAGGAGGTGGTAATTGTCCTCCTCGTCGTCCGGAAAATAATTGAGCACCTTCAGGGTGCCATAGAAGTTTCGCGAGGCGCTGATGGTCTCGGTGGCGGTGCGCTCGTTCCACCCGATCACGAAGACCGCGCCCAACCCCACGCTGAGCGCCATGACGAAGGCCGCCAGGCGCGGCTGCCACTCGGCACTGACGCGCAGGCGGCGGAAATCGAGCGTGCAGACGAGAAAGATCAGCAGGCCCCCGATGAGGTAGGCCGGGTGATCGCCAAAGAACGCCAGGTACTCCGCGCGCAGGCCCGTCGACTCGTCGAAGTAGGAACGCACCCACGGCAGCACGACGGTCAGAGCGAGCGCGCCCGCGCCGGCGGCAAAGGCCATCTCACGGCTGCGATGCCGGAAACACAGGACCCCCATCAGATAACTCAGCACCCAAAAACCGAGTTGCAGTTCGCGGTAATCGTTGAAGACCGCCGGTGCGATAATTGCGACGAGGAACCCGCCCAGGGCGCCGCCGAAGGAGATGTAGAGGAAGTACGAGGTGAGCCGCCGCGGTGGCGGCTTGAGGCGGTACAATTCACCGTGGCAGACCATGCAGGCCACAAAGAGCGTGGCGGTGTAGCTGATGATCTGCAGTCGCATCGGCGCATCGGTGCCGGCCGGCAGAACCAACGCCACCACGGCCATGCCGACGATCAGCAGGGCGGTGAAGACCCCGCGGTGGTACCAGCGGGCATGATCGAAACAGATAATGAAGGACAGCAGGTACAGGCTCAGCGGCAGCACCCACAGAAACGGAATGACCGCGACTTCCTGGCAGAGCTTGTTGGTGGTCGCGAGGAGGAGCACCGAGGCAATCATCGGCAGCGTCACCCAGAGCAGCTTGTCGGCCGGAGACGTTTCTTCCGCGCCCGCAGCTGGGACCGAAGCGGGCAGCGGGGCGTTCGCGACCGGCTCCGACCCTCCCGTCGGCGCCACCGTGGCCGGCACAGCCACGTGCCGCCAAACCCGATACGCACAGTAGCCGCAGAAAATCACGAAACACACCAGGCCGCCCGACCAGAGGTTTGCCTGCATGTGGCGGGCAAACTTCACCTCGAAGAACGCCGGGTAGCTGAGCAGGGCGAGCAGGGAGCCGACATTGGACAGGGCATAGAGCCGGTAGGGGGAGATGCCCGGATTCGTCTGGCTGAACCACTGCTGCATCAGGGGACCCGTCGACGAGAGCACAAAATACGGCAGCCCAATGGTGGCCGTGAGCAGGAGCAGGATGCGCCAGTTGGGATCACCGCCGAGGTGCGCCTTCCAGCTGTCCGAAGGGGTGATGGGGAGGAGGGCCAGGGACAGCGCCAGCAGTACAAGGTGGAGGATGACCTGGCGGCGGGGCGTCAGGCGCGAGGTCGAGAAGTGGGCGTACGCGTAGCCCCCGAGCAGAAGCACCTGAAAGAAAAGGAGGCAGGTGGTCCAGACGCCCGGGCCGCCTCCGAACCAGGGCAGGATGAATTTCCCGATCAGGGGCTGAACCTGGAACAGGAGAAAGGCACCCGTGAAAATGGTGAGCGCAAAGGGAAGCATGGAGGATGCGGAGTGACGGGGTTGGCAGGGACTTGGTGACGCGGAATATCGCGCGGTGCATGACGGACGACATCTGCTCGCGATGCAATGCTGCGTCGGACAAACCTCTTCCTCCGGTCTGATGCCAATATCCCTTGTCCCTTGGACTTTCCGACTTCACCCCATGGGTAGGGAGACGAGTCCCTTCGCCGCCGCAGGTGGTTAGGAAACCCAGTCGGTGATCCCGGCGCGGAGCGGAGTCCGCGCCCTACCAAAAGTCAAAAGGACAAGAACGATCGTTTTGCAGCGGGGGATTGGGCGGAACGTCTCCGCATCAATCCAAAAACCGCAGTTGGAACCGAGAGAACGACTTTGACACCGCCCCGTGCACCCCGCCCCCTGCCCTCACCCCGGGCTTGAGAAAACCCGGAACCCGTACGTTATTCCTCAGTCTCCTGCCCACGTGCGCTTTCCCAAACCCATTACCCTCGCCTGCGTCCGCTGGGCCGTGGTGGCTTGGTGTGCCGCCCTGGCGCCGCGCTCCCCGGCCGATGGGATTCGGTTTTCCGGTTCGCTCGAAGCGCCCGCGCGCAAGGCCTGCGGTCTCACCCGACTCACTTCCGATCAGGTGGCGGTCATCGATGCGCTCGTCCGGCGGGATCTCTCCGCCCGGGCGGGCGCCGTCGCCCCCGAGGCGCCCAACGAAGCCAAGCCTGACGCCACCTTCTCCCAGCGCCTGACGGACGGCGAACGGCAGACCGCCGGCCTCACCACGCTGGAACCGGCCGAACTCGCCCAACTCGATGCCGCGGTGGAACGTCACGAAAACGCCCGGCTGGCCCGCACCCTCCTGGCGCCCCCGCAGTATTTGAGCCGCCGCGAGCGCATCATCCCAACCGAAAGAAAGAAGGAACGGGAGATCCACGGATCCTTCTCCCTGAGTTACGGCGTTGGCAGTGGCGGCTACAGCGAGAAGTCCGGCTCGATGGTGCTCAACCTCGACGATCCGGAGAAGGGCTATTCCATCAGCGTCGGCTATACCGAGACCCACACCAAGGGGGGCGTGCCCTACTACCTCTATCGCGATCCCTTTTACGATCGCCTCAATCGGCCCTTGAACGACCCGCTGGGGCCCTGAAGGCGGCTCCGTCGCGATGATGCAGTCGAGGTGGCGCGTTGACCCAACGCGCTGAACGTGAGAACGCACGCACCAAGGCGCGGTGGGGACAACGCGCCCCACCCTTCAGTGGTTTCGTTCTTTCAGCTGAAACGTACTTCAAATGCATGGATCCAACTCAGCTTGTCGTGGGCGGCAACTGTCCCAGTGCCCCCGCCACCCGCACCAACTCGTCCGCGACCGCCTGCGCCCCCTGGCGCGCCCGTTCGTCCACGAGACCTCCGTGTTCGTCAAACGCCTTGGCGGCGTGGGGCAGCACGCATTGCGCCGGAATCACGTGGCAACCGAGATGGGTGAGCAATTGCCGCGCCAGCGTCATGGAACGGATCCCGCCCATCGCTTCGGACGTCGGTTTCCGCGTCCGCCGGCGTGGAGAAAAAACCAAGCCCGGGTGCGCTCAACCCAAGGCGCGCAGGAGACGTTCCAATTCCGCCCGCTTTGCCTGTTGGTCGGCGAGCTGCTTGCGCGCGCCTTCGAGCACGGCGGGAGGCGCCTTGCTGACGAAGGCCTGGTTGGCGAGCCGGGCCTCGGTGCCCGCGATATGTTTGGTGATTTGCTCCAGTTCCCGGCCCAGGCGCGTCTTCTCCGCTCCCACGTCGACCGCGCTGGCGAGATCGAGATACACGGTGCCGAGGGGCGTCACCACCGCCGGAGCCCCGTCCACCGCTTCGCGGCGGGTGATCTCGGCGGCACCGGCCATGCGGGTGAGTTTGGCCAGGTTGGCGGCGAGGATTTCCCAGTCGAGGTCACTGGCGATCACCAGGAGCTTCACGTCGCGGCGGCTGGCCAGGTTGTGCTCGGCCTTGAGCGCGCGCACCTGGGAGACAAAACCCTTGAGTCGCTCCACCGCGGCGATGGCGGCCCGATCGAGCACCAGGCCGCCCGCCAGCGACGTCGTCACGAGCTGCGACGCGTTTTCGAGCCGGGTATCGGCGATGAAGCTCCCGGCCGGCCCGTAGCCCAATTGATGCCAGAGTTCCTCCGTGATGAACGGGATGACCGGATGCAGCAGCAGGAGCGTCTGGCGCAGGACGAGATCCTGGATGGCCAGGCAACCCGGCTTCGTCGCCGGATCCTGCAGCTTCGATTTCGAGACCTCCACGTACCAGTCGCAGAAATCGCCCCAGAAAAAGGCATACATCGCCTGCACCGCCGCGCTGAACTCGAACGCGTAGAAACAGCGGTTCACCTCGCGCGTCGTGGTGAGCAGGCGATCCAGGATCGCGTGGTCGTCCGCGTCGAAGCTCGGGGCCTGAAGCCGGCTCACGATCGCCTCCAGCGACGAATTGTCCCCGGCCTCGCCACTCATCTGCCGGAAGCGGCAGGCGTTCCACAGCTTGTTGCAGAAATTCTTGCCGCTCTCGATGCGGTCCTCCTGGAAACGAATATCCTGGCCCTGCGGCGCGATGGAAACGATGCCGAAGCGCAGGCCATCCGCCCCGTACTTGTCGATGAGGTCGAGCGGGTCGGGCGAGTTGCCCAGCGACTTCGACATTTTTCGCCCCGAGGCATCGCGGATGATGCCGGTGAAATACACATCCTTGAACGGAATCCGCCGTTCGACCGGCTCGCCCGGCCGCATGAACTCGAGCCCCGCCATGATCATCCGCGCCACCCAGAAGAAAATGATGTCGGGTCCCGTGACCAGCGTCGTCGTGGGATAAAAATACTCGATGCCCGCCGCGCTCGCCGCGGCCGGATTGGGCCAGCCCATCGTCGCAAACGGCCAGAGCCAGGACGACGCCCACGTGTCGAGCACGTCGTCTTCCTGGACCCAGTTTTCGGGATCAGCCGGGCCCTCCAGCGAAACATGCACGATGGCGGGATCACGCAGATCCGCCTCGGTCAGCTGCTCCCGCTCGACTCCCTTGCGGTACCAGACCGGGATGCGGTGTCCCCACCACAGTTGGCGGCTGATGCACCAGTCCTGGATATTCTCCAGCCAGTGGAGGTACACCTTGCTCCAACGTTCGGGGTGAAACTTGATGTGGCCGTCGCGCACGACCGCCTTCGCCTCCTCAACCCGGGGGTAGCGCAACCACCACTGCCACGTGAGGCGCGGTTCGATGGGCACGTCGGCCCGCTCCGAATACCCGACATTGTTGGCGTAGGCCTCCTCGGCCACGAGGGCGCCGGACTCCTTGAGCAATTCCACGGCGCGCTTCCGGCCCGCGAAGCGGTCCAAGCCCGCCAGTTCAGGGCCGGCGAATTCGTTGAGCACGCCGTTGGCGTTCAGCACGTCGATGATCGGCAAGTGGTGCCGCCCGCCGATCTCGAAGTCGGCCTTGTCGTGCGCCGGCGTGATCTTGAGCGCCCCGGTGCCAAACTCCCGGTCGACCGCGGCGTCCGCGATGATGGGAATCTCGGCCGCAGGTCCCAGCGCCCGGCGCACCTTCGTGCCCACCCAGCCGGCATAGCGGGGATCCTCCGGATGCACCGCAATGGCCACGTCGCCGGGAATCGTTTCCGGGCGCGTCGTCTTCACCTCGACATAAACCCCCGGCGCATCGACGCGTTCGTAGCGGACGCGGTAAATCTGACCGCTGACCGGCTTCATGATCACCTCTTCGTCGCTCAGGGCGGTCTGCGAAACCGGGCACCAATTGACCATGCGCTTGCCGCGATAGATGTGCCCCTTGTGGAAGAGATCCACAAACACCGAAAGCACCGCCTGCGAATAGTGCGGATCCATCGTGAACTGGGTGCGATCCCAGTCACAGGAGGCACCCAACCGACGCAATTGCTCGAGGATGATTCCCCCCTTTTCCTGCCGCCATGCCCAAACCTTCTCGAGGAACTTCTCACGGCCGAGGTCATGGCGAGTCTGCTTCTGCTTCCGCAATTCGCGTTCGACCACCGTCTGCGTTGCGATCCCGGCATGGTCGGTGCCCGGCAGCCACATGGCAGACTTGCCTTCGAGACGCGCGCGGCGGATCAGGATGTCCTGCAGGGTGTTGTTGAGCACATGCCCCATCGTGAGCACGCCCGTGACATTCGGGGGCGGGATGACAATCGTGTAGGGTTGCCGGGCCGGGTCCACCTTGCCGGCAAAGGCCTTGGCGGCCAGCCAGCTGGCATACCACGTCTTTTCGACGTCGCGCGGTTCGTAGCTCTTGGAGATGTCGGCCATCGGTGCTTGCGGGGTTGGGAGCCGCGAGAAAACGGGCCGGATCGGGACGAAGCAAGTGGTTAAGTGGTGACCGTCGCGGTTTCCCTCCCCTCCCGGGGCGGCGGATCCTGAAATCGTGCATTGGACGTTGAAAGATGCCGGTACTATGTTCGATGTTCATCTGTTTCCCAGCCGCCCATGCCCGCCACCCTACCCACCCGAGTCGCCACGCCGCTCGCGTTAGACGGAGACCTCCCGGTCCCGGTGCGGCTCGCCGTGTGCAAGGCATTCCTGGCAGTGGAGATGGCCGCCCTGCGGACCCGCCACGAGGCCGGGGCATCGGGTCTCCAGATCTGCCGCGAGCGGGCCCGGATTATCGATGAAATGCTGACGCAGTTGTTCGCCTGCGCGCTGCAGACCTATGCCGCGCGACCGGAGGGTCTCCCGCCCGCCCCGGTCACCCTGGTCGCCATCGGCGGTTACGGCCGGGGCGAGCTCTCCCCGTTGAGCGACGTCGACGTGATGTTTCTCTTTCCGACCAAGACGAAACCGGCCGAGGCCAAACCCCTGCAGGAACATCTCACCAACGAGATTCTGTACATCCTGTGGGACTGCGGATTGAAGGTCGGGCATTCCACCCGGACCATCGACGAAGCCTTTGGGGAGGCCCGGCGGGAGATCCTCACCAAGACGGCGCTGCTCGAGGCCCGGCGGATCGCCGGTTCGGGCAAACTCTACGACACGTTTTCGCAGGCCTATCGCAGCTACTACGCCAGCGAGAACCCCAAGGATTACATTTCCGCCCGCCTCGACGATCAGGCGAACCGCCGCGCCAAGTACGGCAACACCGTCTTCAACCAGGAACCCGACATCAAGAACGGCGTGGGTGGCCTGCGCGATTACCAGAATGCGGTGTGGATGGCCCGCGTGAAGCTCGACGTTTCCTCCCTGGATGAGCTCGCCACGCAGAATTATCTCCGGGCGGATGACCTCGTGGCGTTTCAGCGGGCCTACGACTTCCTGTTGCGGGTGCGCAACCAGCTCCACTTCATGAGCACCCGGGCGACCGATGTCATGAGCCTCGATCTCCAACCCCGCATTGCCGAATGCCTGGGGTACACCCAGCTCGAGATGCTCGCCCGGGTGGAGGCGTTCATGCAGGATTATTACAAGGCGGCCCAGGACATTTTCCGGGTCTCCAAGCTCGTGGAAGATCGGCTCGCGCTGAGCATTGGGCGCAACGGCAAGGGCGACAAACGCTCGTTTCGCGACTCCCTCCTGGCCTCCCGCTTCCAGCGGACCAAGCGCATCGACGGGTTCGTCCTCCGCGGCCGCGAACTGGCGGCCGAAAGACCTGAAATCTTCCGCGAGGACCCCGTCCGCCTCATCCGCGTTTTCCGGCACAGCCAGACCTTCGAGGCCAGCCTGGACTTCCATCTGGCCGAGCTGATCCGAACGTCCCTGACACTGCTCACGCCGGCCGTGGCGGAATCCCCGGACGCCACGGTGAGTTTCCGCGCCATTCTCGCGGAGGCCGGCGCGGTCTACCCCGTGCTCGCCAAGATGCACGAACTCGGCGTGCTGGGACAGTTTATCCCGGAATTCGACGCCCTCACCTGCCTGGTGCAGCACGAATATTACCACCGGTACACCGCCGATGTGCACACCCTGTCCGCCATCCGCGAACTCGACCGGATTTACACCGAAGCGGAGCCGATCACCCTTAAATACCGCGCCGCCCTCCACGAGACCAGCGATCCCTCCCTGCTCTACCTCACCCTGCTGCTCCACGACATCGGCAAGGCCGAGGGCATCCGCGGCCACGCGGACAGCGGGGTGCGGCTGGCCAAGCCCCTGCTGGAGCGGTTCGTAACCGAACCCGACTCCCGCGAACTGGTTCTATTTGTCATCAAAAATCATCTGGCGATGGCACGATTCTGGCAGAAGCGGGATGTCGATGATCCCAACACGGCTACCGCCTTTGCCGAACTTACGGGGGACGCGGAGCGTCTGCGCTACCTCTATGTCCACACCTTTTGCGACGCCCGCGGCACCTCCGCGGACTTGTGGAACAGCTACAAGGATACTTTGCACACCACGCTCTACCGCGCCACGTTTGAGCGGTTGAAACATGGTGACGCCGTCGATGCCAACCTGCAGGAAAAGAAAAAAATGACCCAACAGGAGTTAATCGCGAAGTCGATCCCCGGCGTCAGTGCCGATGAAATCCACGCCCATTTCGGCCTGCTGCCCGATCGTTACTTCATTCACACCGACACGAACGAGATCGCGCTGCACCTCCAGATGGTGCACCGCCTGCTCCAGTCGATCACGACGGCGGACTCGGTCGGATCGCTGCGGCCCATCATCGAATGGAAGGACGATCTCAACCGCTCGCTCACGGTGGTCAATGTGGTGACCTGGGATCGCGCGGGCCTGTTCTACAAGCTGGCCGGTGCCTTCAGCGTGGCGGGGCTCAACATTCTCGGGGCCAAAGTCATCTCCCGCACCGACCATATCGCCATCGACACCTTCTATGTCGTCGAGCCCGGCCGCGGCCCGGTGCAAAGCGCCGCCGCCCAGGAGAAGTTTGCCCGCACCATCGAGGACGCCCTCGTCGCCAATCGCGACCTGCTCCCGGAGATTCAGGCCCAGGCCAAAAAAATCGCCGCCACCCGCTATCTCTCCACGACCTCCGGCGAAACCCTGCAGAGTTCGTTCCCCCCCACGGTGGATGTCTACCATGAGCTCTCGATGGAACGGACCATCGTCGAGATTCAGGCTCGCGATCAAATCGGACTGCTTTACCGCCTGGCGCGGCTCCTGTCCGAGCACGCCTTCGACATCACGTTTGCGCGCATCGGCACCGAGCGCGGCGTGGCCATCGACACGTTCTATATCGAGGGGGCGAATCACGACCCGGTTTCGACGCCGGAACGCCTGCACGCGCTGCAGGACGCCCTCAGCGAATTGATCACTCCGGTCCCCGTCGTGGTGGAGAAATAGGCGGCGCTTCCGGACGGCCCCGGGCGGTCGCGCGACCACGCGCTCCCCGCCGGTGGCGCGGAAATACTGGCCAATGCTCCCGGCTCCTCCCACTTTGCCCGGCGTGGCCGACTCATCCGCGCACGCCTCTCCGCCTCTGGCTTCGCCCCCGACGATCCCCGGCCTGGCCGATCCGCGCGTCATCCCGGCCCTGTATCACCTGGCCTCGCTCGCCACCCGCACCGATGACCCCGCGACGGCCCTCCAGGCGATTGTCGATCTCCTGATCGCCACTTTCGGAGCCGTGGGCGGGTCGATCGCCCTGGTGAACCCGGACACCGGCCACCTGGAAACCGAAGTGCAGGCCGGCGCGGGCACGGAGCTTCTCCCGCGGCGCGAACTGAAACTGGGCCACGGCGTCACCGGTTGGTGCGTGCTCAACCGCCGGTCGTGGCTCGTGCCCGACGTCACGGTCGAACCGCGTTACATCGCCGTCCGGGCTTCCACCCGCTGCGAGATGGCGGCACCGATCCGCGACGGGGATCACGTCATCGGGGTCGTCGATCTGGAAAGCGATCGCCCCGCCGGCTTCACGCCCGCCGACCTCGCCGCCCTGGAATTGCTCGCCGACGAAGCGGCGCGCGTCATGCAGCGCCTCTGGCAACTGGGACACCTGCGCGCCAAGGCGCGCCAGCTCGAGTCGCTCATCACCGCCGGCCAGTCCCTCGTCACCAAGCTCGAGCCCCAGGAGTTGTTCGACACGCTCACCCGCGAAGCCCGCCACATGTTCCAGGCCCGGTCCTGCGCCCTCTACCTCCATGACGCCGAACGCCAGCTCGTGCGTTGTGCGTCACTGTCCGGCAGCCCGGCCGTCGCCCCCCCGGCCGGCGAATTTCCCCTCGAGGGCTGCCTGTTCGCCTCCCCCATCCATACCCGCCGTCAAATTTGGTTTCCCGAGGTCCAGTCGCCGGAATTTCGCGAACTCCCCGATCTGCCGGACGATCCCCTCGTGCGCTCGGTGCTCGCCACTCCCATGCTTTTCGAGGGCGAGGTGCTCGGGGTCGTCGCCGTCTTCACCGATCACATCCATCGTTTCCACAACGACGAGAAACGGCTGTGCGCGGCGTTCGCCAGCCTGGGCGCCGTCGCACTGCAGAACTCGCGGCTCTACGCCCGGGTGTTTCACAGCGAGGATGTTCTGCGCAAGAATGAACGCCTCACCACCCTCGGCCTGCTCGCCGCCGAGATCGCCCACGAGATCCGCAATCCTCTCACCGTGCTCAAACTGCTCCATGGCGGCCTGGGACTCGACTTCGCCCCCACGGATCCCCGGCGCACCGACATGCGCGTCATCGGGGAAAAGCTCGACCAACTCGAGGCGATTGTCACCCGGGTCCTGGGTTTCGCCCAGGCGCCCTCCAGCCTGCATTCACGCTGGTCGCTGACGGACATCATCGAGGACACCCTCGTCCTGGTGCGGCTCAAACTGGCGCAGCACAAGGTGACCATCGCGTTGGCGGCCCCCGCCCAGTCCCTTTGCGTGGAGGTGCACAAGGGCCAGATCCAGCAGGTCCTGCTGAACCTGCTGCTCAACGCCACCCACGCCATGCCCGAGGGCGGCACCATCCGGATCACAATCACCACGGAGGAGCGCCCGGGCGGACCGCAGGTCCTCGTCGATCTGGCGGACACGGGCACCGGCGTGGTCGACGGCGTGCGCGCGCGCATTTTCGACTCTTTTCTCTCGGGCCGTCCGGACGGGACGGGACTCGGCCTGGCCATCGCGAAACGCATCCTGCTCAGCCACCACGGCGACATCGCCTTGCTCGCCACCGGACCGACCGGCACGATCATGCGCGTTATTCTGCCACTCGCCCGCTAGCCTCTTCCGATGCCCTCCCGCAAACCCACCGACCGACGTACCCGGCAGAAACACACGATCACCGCCCTCGCGCTCGCGCTGGTTGCGGGCGGGATTGTCGTGGTGCTCCTCCTGGACCGGGTCTGGCTGCCGCTGCGCCTGCTGATCGGCCTCGGCGACATTATCGCCGGGGCCGGCCTGCTGGTCCTGGTCCGGCAGAAGTTCGGCAAAAAGTGAGCCAGCCCCGGAGCAAGCTCCGGGGAATTTCAGCCTCAAGCTGCAGGAGCCGGCTTCATGCCGCGAGGCACCGGCAAAATCGCGGCGTGAAGCCACTCCTGCAACCCAGCCAGGTCGCAGCCAGCTTCGGGGTAGCGGGCCCACCGCGAATCACTTTCCACGCCTGCGATCGTGACCCCGCCGGCGCCGGTGGTCAGGCCCGCCGGGCGTTGTACTCGGCCAGGGCCTCCTGCATCGCCAGGATATTGGCCCGCGGCATGCCCGTGCTCGTGCCGCCGCCCAGCGACAGGATGATGCCTTCGCCGCCGCTCTGCTCCAGCACGGCCAGCGTGGCCGCCCGCATTTCGGCCGGCGTGCCGCGCACGCCAATCTCCAGCGGGTTCACGTTTCCCATCAGGCACATCCGCCCGCCGACCCGCGCTTTCACCGCGGCAAAGTCAGTCTGCTTGCCCCAGTTAAGAACCTGAAACCCGGCGTCCGGCAGATGCTCGAGGCAGACTTCGATGGACGCATCGTTGTGGTAGATGCGGATCCAGTCCGGCGGAAACGCCGCGCAGATGCGCTTGAGATAGGGATGGCAGAACTCCTGGTAATGTTCCGCCCCGACGAAGCCCACGATGTCGTCGAGCAGCAGGATGCCCTCGACCCCCGGCCCCATCGCCCGGGCCTGGGCGCGCAGCCACTCGATGATCAGCGTCGTGCAACGTTCCAGCAGCCGGTGCGCCCACTCGGGGCTTTCGATGAGATCCATCATCCACTCCGTCGTGCCGCGGACAAACGCCGCGGTGCACATCGGCCCGCGCGCGGTCACGATCGGGAGGATCTCGCCGGTGTCGAGGATCCGCTGCCGTTGCATCCGGATGCGATGCAGCGTCAGCGCCATGAAGGCATCCGCCTCGACCTCGGGCGGGGGCATGGCTTCCACATCTTCGATGCGCCGCAACGTGGGCACTTCACTCGGCGGGCTGGCCGGCCAGAATTTGATCCGCGCGCCGAGCGCCGACGGTTCCGCCGCCATCCCGTACTCCATCCACCAGGACGGCACGAAGATGATCCCGGGAAACTCCTGGTGAATCCGCCGGTGCGATTGGAACCACAGTTCCGGATCGAGATAGAAATCGAGATGGTTCAGACCCAGGTAGCCCGGGATCCAGGGGCTGTCGATGATCAGGGCCAGCGGCACGCACGGCAGTTTTTCCAGGCGCGCGGCGCGTTTGAAGGTGTCCCATTGTTCGGGTCGCATCGGGGGTGTCCTTTGTTTTGGGGTGGTGCGCGGGCGGCGGCAGGGTCCGATCAACGCTCCAGTGTTCGCCCCAGGGTGATTTCGTTGGCCGTAAAATTCTCCACGCTCCGGGTCTTTTCGTGGAAGTGGCGGGCGTGTTTCAAGATGCCGTCGCGCGTGTAGAACGGCGCCTCCGGTGGGAGCGGCAGCGCCACGCGCCGCTCGCCATGCGCGGACTGGTAGATGGCGGTGATCAACTCCAACGTGCGCCGCCCCTGCATCCCATCGACTAGCAGCGCTTCGCGCCCGGCGATGGCGGCGAGAAAATTCGCAATCTGTCCTTCATGGCCCTCCTGCGCCAGCGATGGCACTTGATCATAACACGCTTGGATTTCCGCCACCAATGCCGGGTTGTCCGCGGGAAAGCCGTTGTCCTTCGCCACGCCGGCCTTGATCTGCCAGGGCACCGCGACCTTGGCGCGCTCGCCCTGGAAGACGAGCTGCTGCTCCTCCCCATGATGCACGAGCGAAGCCGTAATCTGCCCGACGCTGCCGTTGGCGTAGGTCAGCACACTGGTGGAAAAATCCTCCACCTCCGCATTGTCGTGCGCGAGGTTGAGCGCGACCGATTGCACCGTGGCCGGCATGCCCATCATCCAGAGGAAAAGATCAATCTGGTGGACCGCGTGATTCAGGGTGCAGCCGCCACCCTCTCGCGCCCAGGTGCCGCGCCACCACAGATCATAATAGTTTCCGCCCCGCCACCAGAGCGAGTCGGCCTGCGCGTGGAGCACCCGCCCAATCAGGCCGGACTCCAGCACGCCTTTCAGTTTCATTATGGGCGTCTTGAAACGGTTCTGCGCCACGACGGCGAGCAGACCCCCGCCCGCCCGCGCGGCCGCGATCATCTGGTCGCACTCAGCGAGACAGGTGGCCATCGGCTTCTCGGTCAGCACGTGCTTTCCGGCCCGGAGCAGGGCCACGGCCGCGGGCGCATGCTCGAAAGGAGGCAGGCAGATCGAGGCGGCATCGAACTCGCACTCCCGAAGCAACTCATCGCAAGTCTTGAAGACCTTCACCGTCAGCCCGTGCCGGGCGGCGGTCGCCGCCGCCTTGTCGGGAAACAGATCGACGAGCGCGACGATTCGCGCCCGATCCGGCAGCTTGAGATAGGCGGCGACGTGGCTGTCGGAAATCGCGCCGGTGCCGAGGATGGCGATCTTGAGCATTGAGGGTGCGTCAAAGGGGAGACCCCGCGGCCCGCCGGATGGCATCCGGCCTTACACCTGCCAACCGGCGCGCGCCGAGATCTCGACGAGTTTGTTCAACGCGGGATCATTGGTCACCCGGCCGGCCTTCCCGTCCCATTCGATTCGCCGCCCCGTGCGCATCGCCAGCACGCCCAGCAGCACCATCTCCGACAGCGGCACGGCATACTCGAAATTTGACCCCGGCAGCGGGCCGCTGCGATCGATCGCGCTGAGCCATTCCTGCAGCGGCCCACCCTTGACGCGTGGAATCGTCGCGGGCGGCCGGTTCTTCTTCAGTTCCTCCATCGCGGCCGTGGGAATCAACCGCGGGCTGTCGGGGCGACCACCCGGCGCGAGGAGCGTGTTCCTGCTCCCCAGCATCAGCATGCCGCGGCTGGGCAAGCCCGGTTTCTTCGGGTCGTCCTCCCAGCCCCGGGGTGCGCGGGGTTTCTTTTCCGCTCCTTCCAGCCATTTCAACGTCACGGGTGGCCGCTTCCCTCGCGCTGGGAACCGATAGGTCAACTCAGCCCACAACGGGCAAATTTCCGGATTCACCGAACTGACTTCCACCTCCACGGAAGACGGGGCGCCCAGATCGAGGGCCCAGAAAGGGGCGTCGAGCGTGTGGCACGCCCAGTCGCCGAGCATGCCGTTGCCAAAATCCCACCAACCCCGCCAATGCTCCGGCACGATCGACTCGTGGTACGGCCGCTCCGCCGCGGGCCCCAGCCAGAGATCCCACCGCAACGCCGCCGGCGGGGTCTGCGCCGGCAGGGGGAGCGAGGCGGGTCGCAGAAAATAGCGGTCGCCAAACGTCGGCGACCAGGCCTGCACTTCCCTCACCTCGCCCAGCACGCCGGCATCCACCCATTCCCGCATCAACCGGATCCCCTCGGTGGCGTGGCCTTGGTTGCCCATTTGCGAAATAATCCCCTGCTTCCGGGCCGCCGTCCGCAATGCCCGCGCCTCGCCGACGCTGTGCGTGAGGGGCTTTTCCACATAGACGTGCTTCCCGCGCTGCACCGCCATCATCGCCGCCGGGAAATGGTGGTGATCGGGCGTCGAGACCGTCACGGCATCGATCTGGCCGCTCATTTTTGCGAACATCTCGCGGTAGTCGGCGAAGAGCGGCACCGTGGGGAGGTCCGCGCCCGGCAACTCGGAACCTTTCTTCAGTTTCGCCGCCCGCTGGTAGGTGTCCTGGACCCGCCGCTGATCGACGTCGCACACCGCGACGATGTTCACGCGCTCGTCCTTCATCAATTCGGAGACGGCAAACCAGCCGCGGTTGCCGATGCCGACGCAGGCGACGTTGATCTTGCGATTGGCCGATCCGCCGGCCTGCCCGATGCTGAAACGCGGCAGCGTGAAGGCCGCCGCGGCCAGCGCGGAGGTCTGGAGGAAGGAACGGCGCGTCGGCGCCGCGGGCAACAAAGTCGGGATTTTCATCATGGGGAAAAGCAGACGCTACGGCCGCCGCCCGGTGGCAGTCGAGCGCGAGTCTCCGATCAATAATCCACCGCGAACGTCAACCGCCAGGAGCGCGGCTCCCGCAGATAGATGCGGCGCGCACCGCTGAAATCGGCGTTGTAGCGCGCGAGACTTACGAGGTCGCTGTTGAAGATGTTGCGGCCGTTCAATTGCACCCGGGCGGACATCTTCCGGCCCCACGGCAGGTGGAGCGGGTAGCCGGCAAACGCATCGGTGAAGAGGGTGCCCTCCGTGAAGTAGTCCTTCCCCGTGCCTCCGGCGCTCGCGGCCCGGTTATCGGTCTGGCTGAACGCCCCCGATTGATAACGCATGGCGCCGCCAATGAAGACGCCCTTGAGCCGGCCTTCGCTGAACTTGTAACGGCTGGTCACGGTCGCCTTGTGTGGGATCGAGCCGAAGCCCTGTTCCTGCCCCACGGCCCGGCCGTCGAGTTCGTTTTCCTGGATGTCGGCGATGTTGGTTTCCACCATCGCCAGCAGCGCCGCATCGCCCGCGGCCAGCGCCCGCCAATCCGCGAACTTGGTGGCGAAATAGGCGTAACCCTCGGCGAAGAAATTTTCGCGGTTGCGCAGGGAATGCGAGTAGTTGGCGCGGATGGTCCAAGCCCGGGTGGGGTTGGCGACGAGTTCGACTTCGAATCCCTTGCTCGCGGTGTCGATGACCGCGGCGTTCCAGTTGAAACCCAGCGCGTCGGACTGCGCCTGCGTCATCCGGCCGGCCGCCACGAACGCCGCGTTGAGCGCGAGAGTCTGCGAACGCCCGAGCGCCGCCGCATTCGTCACCGCCCCGCTGGGCGACACGGCGGCATCCCCGACCTGCGCCGTTTCGAAATACGTCACCCGGGTGAAGAACCGCTCGTCGCCCAGCAGATCGATCATGACGCCCATGTCCCGCCCCTCGCCCGTCGGGGGCGGAGGAATCCGCCCGTCGGGCAGGATCCGACGATCGAAGCGGGGCGCACCGTGGTTCGTCGACTGGTTGTAGAAGAGCGAAAGCCGGTTTTGAAACAGATGGAGCACGCCGCCGGCCGTGAGCGTGTCGGCCGTGAAGGAATTTTGGCTGTAGCCGGGCAGCGCGGTGACCTCGTTGAGGAGCATCGTGCCGGCCGTGACCCGCGGATCCGTCGCATCCGTAATCCGGCCCGAGGTGCTGTCGAGATAGACGATATCGTCGCGGCGGTAGCCGAGCGTCGTCTTCAACACACCTTTCAGCCACGAGCTTTGGGCGGCGAGCATCGTGCTGTCGGTCTTCTTGATGGAGAAAAGCTCTCCGGTGGAGATCGGGCGCGAGGTGACGCTGAGGCCGTTATAGGTGAACGGAGCGAGCGGCGTGAACAATCCCGACAGCGCATAAGTGGAATAGTCTCCCTCGGTCAGATAGCTGCGCCGCCAGAGCAGGTTCTGCGCGTTCTCCGGTACGTTGGCGTTGACCAGGGGGCGGCGATTCTGATCGACCAGGATCTCGCGGAACGAGTTGGTGTGTTTGTCCTGTTGGGCGCGTTCGAACATTCCCGCCAGCCGGTGATCGCCGAACCACTGGCCGAGCTTGAGCTCGTAGGCGACCATCACGCGCTTCACGTCGTTGACGGTGTCGGTCGAATCGCGGTTGTTGTTCGACTCCAGGTAAAGCTGGCCCGCGCGCGCATTCGCCATCGTCCCGGTGCCACTGGTGGCCGGAATGGTGAGATTCGGATCGCCGAAAAGATCCATGGTGTTGCCGCCCGTCGTGTTGAAGACAAACGACCGCGCCTTCGCCTTTGTCTCGTTCTTCAGGTAGATCGCCTGCACCGTGAGCGTGTCGGTGAACCGGTGTTCAATTGAGATTTGGTGGTTGCTGAGGTCGCGCGTGAGCCGCGCCGACGGGCCGGCCCAGTTGACGTCATACGGAAAGACCGACGGCGGCAGGAGGGTGTTGGACTGGCCGGGCGCGATGCTGCTGCGGGTCTCGTTGCGCAGATTGGAGACGAAGCCGTCCTGCGTGAAATAGGTGAAGCGCTGGTTGGCGCCAAAGCTGAGAATGCCGAGGGCGGGATTCGCCGTCGTCGCATCCGTGACCGACCGGCCCGCCGCCAGCCAGCGCGTGACCTGGTCCGTCGTGTTCCACTTCACCCCGACGCTGTTTTCCACCAACCCGTCCTCGTAGTTCACGGAAATCGTGGTGCGCGAGAACGGCTTGTAGGTGACGGAACCGGTGGCCCGTTTGACGTCGCTCGACTCGTAGCGGCGCCAGCCCTTGGCGTTGCCGTAAAGGCCGTTGAGCCGAAACGCGAGGGTCTTGGGGATGAGCACCTGGTTGAGATCGGTCAGGTAGCGCTGGTAGGCCCACGAACCGAACACCGCCTGGCCGGAATACTTGGTGCGGTTGACACTGGCCTTCTTGCTGGCAAGGGAAACCAGGCCGCCGGCGTCGCCCGAACCGAAGAGGATGGAGTTGGGACCGCTCGCGACCTCCGCTCGTTCGATGTTGTAGAGATCCTGAGGGGCGGCGTTCTCGACATAATCGGTCGACACGCCGCCGGGGATGCCGCGAATCCGGAAGGGCTCACCCCCGGCCGAACTGAAGTCGCGCGGATTGTTGAAACCCGAGCCCTCGGAGTCGCCGGCGTTGAGCTCCGCGTTGGCCGCGTAATTGAGCATCTCGTTGACGTTGGTCGCGGCGATGTCGGACAGGAACTCCGGCGTGAAGGGTGAGATCGACGCCGCGGTGTCCTTCAGGCTCGTCGCGAGCCGGCTGCCCGAGGTGGTGTTCATCGCCTGATAGCCGGCGTCGGACTCGGCGCGGACTTCGAAAGGCGACAGCTCTACGACCCCGACTTGGGACGATGGCGTGGCCGGAGTCACCCCCTGCGCCAGGATCGCCTCGGGCAATGCTGCGACGACGAACGCGGCGACAAGGAAGGAAATGGGGCGCGAGGCCCCGACCGAGCGGAGGGGAAGGTTCATAGGGTGTTGCTTGGCGAGTGGGACCGCAGCCTTGCGACCGCGCCCAATCGTCGTTGGGGGGGGGTATGGCGCCGGACGCGAGCCGTCAATGAAGATACGGGCTGGGAGATGCATCCGCGCGAAATCGTAACGCAACCCCGGCCCGGCGCAGGGGAAAGCCCGCCGGCCAGCCGGCGCCGAATTCGCTCAAACCAAAAATTCCGCCGTCTTGGCCACTTCCATCCCGGTTGCCAGCACGCGCACCACGACCGTCGCGACATGCCGGCCCGGCGCGAGCCCGGTGGCGACCCAGCGGTGGTAATGGTCCTCGCGCTGCCCGTTCGAACGCTTGCGCTCCACCAAATCGGGCGCCACCTCGCGGCCATCGACCCTCAGGCGCACGAGCTCGCTCAAAGGATTCTTGGGCAGGCCCTGGGCGGTGTTCTCCCACGCGCAGCGCACGCGGAGAATCATACCCTGCTCGGGCCGCCCCGGTTCCAGGACGTCGTCGGCGCGGACCGGCACGAGGGTAACCATCGGCCGCGCCACGGCGGGGTTTTCCCACCAGCGCCACTCGCCCTCCCGTTCGCGCACGAACTGCGCCACCTCGTCGGATCCGCTGTGCATCCAGGTTCGCCCCTGCGTCCAGACATCGCGGCGCACCGCCACGACCCAGTTCTGTTGCAACGCGTGCAACCAACCGGCCCACGTCGGCTCCGCCGCCAGAAAGAGCGTGCGGAAGCCCGTCGTCTGATCGCCGAACCACCAGGCATCCGGACCGTGCGCATCCTGCAGCGCGATGAACGGAATCCGCCCGCGCCAGCGGTTGAGAAACGGTTCCGTGTTCAGGAAGTCCGGGTTGCCGAAGTGAAAGGTGCTGATGGCCGCGAAGCCCCCGCGCTCCACCGAGTCATCCAGGAACTGGCGCACGAGTTCTTCGTTTTCCCCGAATTGCCAGATCAAACGACCCTGGCCGCGCGCGAGCGGCGTGAGACGCCGCGAACGGAACTGCGCCCACGAAGCCGGTGCCGGGGGCGCCGTTCGGGTACCCAAGGGCGAGCCGATGTCGGAGCCGGCCGGCGCGATGATGTCGCTCGTGTGGCTGTAGGTGCCCATCCCCGGAACGTCGACCCAGGTGCCGTACTCCTCGTTGGCCACGAAGAACTGCACCGGCACCCGCTGCGCCGCCGCAACGTCCTGCGCGCGCGCCAGCCACTCCGGCGTCGCATTCTTCGCGCCCCAGAGATCGATCTTCAGGCTGCGCGCAAGTTCCACCGCGTCGGCCGGGCTGCCCTGACCGTGCGCCTCGATCTGGATGGTCCAGATCTTCAATCCCGCGGGCAGCGTCTCCGGCGGCCGGGGTGCGCGCCGCCGCACGGTCGCCAGCGTATCCAGCGCGTCGAGCGCCGCGAGAGCGTCGATCGCGCAGTAGGTCGCGCTCGCATTGCTCAGCCAGCCCGCGCGATCCGCGAACCCGCCGTCGGCGTTGGCGAGCGAGTGAATCTGCGCGATGCAGGCGTCGCGATCCGCCGGCCCCTTGCCGAGGCGTTGCAGTGCCCGCACGGCCGCACGCGTGTAGGCGATGTCGTCGACCCCGCCGAACTCCGGCTGCGGCGCGTAGGTGAAACCACCGTTTGGCCGCTGGCAGGCGCGCAGCCAGGCAATCAGTTGGTCTTTGCCGCCGGCCTCGCGCCCGAGCACCGCCAGCGCCTCGAGGGCCCAGAGCGTGTTCATCACGTGCCCGTCGCCGCCGTCGGCTGCGGGCGTGTTGTTGTAGCTCCCGTTGGCCCGGCGCCGCGCCGCGATGTAGTCGCCAAAGGCCGTCGCGATCCCCGCGACCGGCAGCCCGAGCAGTGCATGCGCGCGCACGAGACCCAGCTCCGATTGAAAAACCGGATACCCGTGCCGCTCATATTGCTTGAGGTAGCCGAGCGGCTTGGTCATGGCCGCAATCCGCAGCTTGAATTCATCCCGGTCGGCCTCCAGCCACGCGAGCGCCTGCACCTGCTGATAATCGTAAATCCGCCGCTCCTGCTCCAGTTTCTTGATTTCGCGCGGATGACCGTGCCGCACGTACTCCGCGAGCGCCTCCGCCTGCGGCGGAGTCAATTGCAGCAGCCGGTAGCAGCCGATGACGCCGAAGGTCGGCGTGAGGTGGGAGATTTCCTGGTCTCCCCAGCCATAGCCGCCGTCGGACCGGGCCAGGGTTTCCAGATAGGCGGTGATTGCCCCGACTGCGGTCGTCGAAGCCGCGCCCAGCCGCATGCCGCAGGCCGAGGCCGCGCCAGCCACCGCGGCGAGTTTCAACAGGGACCGGCGATCAAGGGGAAGCGGAGGGGAGATCATGGCGGGCGGAAGGGTGCGACTCGGGCAGCAGCCCGATCTGTTCGAGCACGATCCGGGTTTGCCCCGCGGTCAACGCTTGAAGCGCGCCAGGGTCCCGCGCGCACCCACGCTTCCGGTCCTTCGGCCCCCCGCGGTCAGATTCTTAGACTGGGCTCCACCAGTACCGTTTGCCGCGCGGCGGGCAGACCGCGTTCGTTGCGTTGCACCAGACTGATCAGCAGGTCCGCGGCGCTTCGCCCGATCCCGCGGTTGTTTTCGTGTACTCCGCCGCGGCCGTCCGGGGTCGCGAGCGCAAATCCCACCGCCGGAATCCGGACTTTCGCCCAACGCTCCGGTTCATCGGCCAGAATCACGTCCGGCCGAATCCGCCGGGCCCATTCCTCCACCGATTGCGTTTTCTCGCTATCGCAGGCAAGCGAGATTCGCTCGTGGGGTCGGAGTTTCGCCTGTTGCTCGGCGAGAAACGCTCCGACCCATCGCTCCCGCCGCAATTCATGGTGGCGACCGGTAATCGCGAGACCGATCCGTCGGTGTCCTTGCGCAAGACAGGCTTCGAACGCCAGCTTCATGCCGTAATGATGGTCCTCGGTTACGCGATGCAACACCGGCTCGGTCAGCGCGTAGCCGATGGTCACCCACGCGAACCGGGGCCAATCGATCCCCTGCAGCGAATAGTGCCGCAGGGTCGGGCCCACAATCACGCCCTGCACCGCCCGCGTCACCAGGACGCGGTTCAATGCCTCCAGACGGGGTTCGTAATCCGCGAGAAGGTGCTCGCTCACTCGATAACCAAATTCCGCCGCACGTTCTGTACAGCCGCGCATGATCTCGCGGAAATGTTCCTGGCGCCCCCAAGGCATCCCAGCCGGGTGGCTGACCAGATAGGCCAGCGGCACCTGCTGATTCGCGTGTCGCGCCGCCCGGCGCGTCGCCACCCAGGCCGACACCAGCGGGTTCACTCGGTAGCCCAACCGCTCCGCCGCCGCCTTCACCCTGGCCTTCGTCTTCGCCGTTATTCTCGGGTCATCGCGCAGCGCCAGCGAAACCGTGCTGGGGTCGCAGCGCGCCAGCCGGGCGACATTCACCATCGTCGGAGAGTGGGGGGAACCCGCCATTGACGACAGAACACCGGGGCAACCGGGCGCACGCAAGGCAGGACAGAGCCTCACGGCTCATCACCTTTAACCGATCGGGTTGACGCCGCAGCAGGTCGCGGGGAGGAGAACGGGGGGCGGAAAATGGTGGAGCTTGATGATCAAAACGGGCGGCTAAATCTTCGCGGAGCGACGGAGACGGGAGGGGTAATTCGCACGGGCTCCAGGCCCCTGCTTCCGGGCCGACTCTAGCGCGGCGGATACCGGGGCGCGTGGTTGTTGGGGCCGGCCGAACTCCCGCCCACCGGATCAGAGATCAAAGGTCGCGCTGAAGATAAACGTCCGTGGATTGATGATACGAAAGGTGTGGGCGCGTCCGTCGGGGTACGCCCCGATTCCCTGCAATCGTCCCCCTTCCTGCAGATTGCGACCGTTGAGCTGAAAGCGGGCGCGAATCTTGTCGGAGAAGAGCCGGGTGTTGTAGGTCACAAACGCATCCAGGTAAGTGTTGGCCGGATCCCAGATGGGCCGGTCTTTGTCGTATTCCGTCGCCAGCGAAATGTCCCCTCCCACGGGAATGCCGTAGTAGCCGATGGCGCTCCTGTCCTCCCAGCGCGCGGCTCCGCCGACCGTCATCCGCTTCAGATGTTTCTGCTCGGTGATGCCAGCCAGGCGATAACTGGTGCTCAGGTTGGCCCGCCACTCGCGCACCTGCGCGCGCCGGGCGCCCTCGGTCGCTTGCGCCAGCGTCAAAGGCGCCAGCACGGAGTTGTAATAATAGAATTCGGCGGTCCGGGTGCCGCCGTAGTCCGAAGTCCACCAACGCGTGTTGGTGCGGGGATCGATGATGCTCTGCCACAACGGCAGGCGCTGGGCGATGCGCGTCGCCATGCCGGGTGAAAGCTTTGAATCAAACGTGTTGGTACGCGCGACATTCAGCTTCACGGTCCAGATACTGTCGGGATTGTAGTGCAGCTCAATCTCGTCGCCCTTCGAGCGCACGTCCCCCGTCTCGGTCGTCCCGTAGGTTCGGATCAGGTTGTCCTCCTCCGGCGAAAACCCAATCTGCCGGTTGGACTCGGCCTGCACCTGCGCCGTGGTCCAGGTCGGGTTCAGCGCCCGGACCCAGGCGAGGGCCTGGCGCTCGAGATTGAAGATATCATCGCTCTGGGCCGAAGCGAGGCGGTCGAGCCGGAGGACGCGCGTGGCCAGCGTCGCCGACTGGCCGTTGCGGGTGTTGAGGGTCGTGGTGTCGTAACGATTGAAGCGGACCGAAAGTTTGCCCTGGAAAAGATTCAGGCTGAAACCGAAGTCCTTGCCCTCGGTGCGGGGGTTGCCGAGCAACTCGAACGCGAGATTGATGCGGGGGACGTCGGGTTTGAAGCTGTCCGACTCGTTGTAGTGAAAGTGAAGCCAGCGGAGGGGCTTGGCGACGATTCCCTTCGTCAGCGTGTCGCCTTCCTGGCTGGTCCAATCGACCGACCGCAACTGCTCGGTCGCCGCAAAATTGTAGTCGATGCCGTTGGCGTCGAGCACGGCGGCTTTGTACGGTTTGTCGAGATTTTGATCCGTCCGCTTGCCCAGGGTCAGTACCAGCCGGTCCCGCCAGAGGGAACTCTGCACCATGGCGCCCCGGGTCTTGATCAGGCTGCGGCTGCCGTTGCCGCTGTTCCAACCGGCGATGCCCAGGTCCGCCCGGTCGGTGACCCATTGGCTCGTCCTCGGATTGTACCAGAGAAAATCGTACGGCCCGAGGGCGGCGGCGCCCGGCGCGTAGTCGACGTTCTGCCCCTGGTTGTCGCCGACATAATAGTGATTGTAGGTGCGTACGGCCGTATTGGCGCTGCCGTCGCCGCGATTGATTCCAGGCACCACGTAGACGGGATTGCCCGGCACCGAGACGTTGGCGTGCCGGTAGATGTAGTTGTAGTTCCGGTTGTCGCGATACTCGTAATAGCCGAGGAAGTGATGCCGGCCGAGCCACTTCGACCAGCCGCGATTGCCCGTGAAGTCGGCGACGTAGGCCAGCTGCGTCCGGAAGATCTCGCGGAGGTTCGGATTGCGCGCAAACCGCCCTTCGATGACGCCAATGTAGGGCCGCAGAAAGTACGGATTAGGCCGGCCGTCGAGCAGGCGCTCGTTCACGTCGATGCTCAGATAATTGCTGTTCCCCACATTAGGCGACTGGCCCACCGTGTTGAAATTGTAGCGCATGGCGTCCTCCCGGTACCAGGCGACCTGCAGCGCCGCCTGGTGACCGCCTTTCTGCAGCACGGTCTGCTCGAACTCGACGCTGGCCGTGTCGACCGAGTCGACGAGATAGTTCGGGGCCCCGAGGTTGATTGAACTCCAGTCGAACAGGGCCCGGTCGCTGACCCCCGGAACGGTCGCGTACAAGGGGCGTCCGGCCCGAATCGGCTCGGGTTGCGACTCCATCATGCGTTGCGTCCCCCCCTGGTTGTTGGGGCCGTTGGTGGCCGTGGCCGAGGGCATCCGGTTGATCATCCAGAGTCGCACGCCGTCGCGATCGACATAGAGGTCCGGCGGACGGCCGTTTTGCGCCGCGGTGTGACCCAAGCCGGGCGGGTCGGCCGCCCCGGTCACCGTCTTCACCCCATTGACTGTCACCGTGGAGGTGACGGGATCCCAGGTGGGACTCCCGACGCTCCGCCAATAGGACACTGCATCGCGCGGAGTGGAGGAATTCGGCCGCGTTCCCGCCCCGCGGTAGGTCTGAAAGGAGGCCCGCAACGACGTGTATTTGAAAGGCTACACCCGCACAATGGCGTTGAAGCGCTTCGAGTCGAAGCCCGAGGGCTTCTGGGGAAACCCGTCATGCTGCAAGGCTCCGCTCAAGCGGAGCGCGAGTTTGTTCTGGAGGAGGGGCCGGTTGAGATCGATCGAGGTTCTCCAGCCGCCCACGTCGTCGAACCGCATCTTCACGGTCGACATCTCCCGCGCCAGATTGGCGGAGGCGCCCACGAGATTGACCGTGCCGGCGCCCTCGCCGATGCCGAAGATGCTCGAGTTGGGCCCGCGGCTGATCTCAATCGCATCGAGGTTCAGCGGGTCGACCGGCACGCGCCCCGTGGTGGAAAAATTATTGAACGTAATGTTGGCCGGACCCATGCCGCGCACCCGGTTTGCTCCCTGCGGGTTGCTCTGAATGTTGTCCACGACCATGCCATTGCGATCCGTCTGCACATCCGAGTAGTTGCCCGTACCCTCGGTGCCGACCTCGTAGTTGAACACGTCGTTCAGATCGAGCATCGCGAAATCTTCCATCTGCTCCTTGGTCACGACGGAAATCGCGGAGGCGAGATCCTCTAGTTTCGTATTCAGCCGCGTGCCGGACATCGTATTGGTGGCCTGGTAGCCGCGGTTTTCCCCCTTCACCTCGAACGGCGAAAGGAGCACCGCCTCCTCCGCGACCGCTTTGGCGTTGGTCGGGTTGGCGGCCGGAACGGCCGGGGTGGCGCCGCTGGCGATGGGGGCGAAAACGAGCGCGAGACTCAGCCGCGCCAGCGGTACGAAACGGACGCTGACCTGCCTGCTGCGCGGGAAGATTGCAGGAGGGACGCGGGGGAAATGTCCAGCCGTGGGATAATGTTTCATGTGATGGGGGATTTCGCTGCCCGCGACGTATGGCCATCGGCGTTGGCCGGGAAACCTCTTTTCCGTTCAATAGATTGACCGAAGCCGGCGACCGCCGCGAATCGCCGCGGGGATGGGCGGGCCGGTTCAATGGCCCGGGTCAGTCCCTTCGAACCCGCCGGGCCGCAAATCCACCCCGCGCGGGTCCGGGTTGTTCACCCCGTTCAAACCATTGAATGAAGTGGGGATGGCGCCCGTCCCGGCCCGTCCCCATCCTCCCAGTCCTCCTCCCGCCATGCCCTGCTTGAAGCATCCCGATCCCGCGTTGTTGCGCGCCTTCACCGACTGTGCGTTTCACACCCGACGCCTCTGTCTCGAACTGATCACTCAAGCCGGCTGGGGCCATCTCGGTGGCTCGTTTTCCGCCGCGGAACTCCTCGCCTGCCTTTACGGCGGCATCCTCACGATCGATCCGCGGGCGCCCGGAGATCCGCTGCGCGATCGCTTCATTCTCTCCAAGGCCCATGCCTCGCCCGCGCTTTACGCAACGCTCGCGCTCAGGGGATTCTTCCCGATTGAACGCCTTTTCACCTATTGCCGTCTCGACGGGCTCGACGGTCACACCCAGCGGGGGCAATGCCCGGGGATCGAATACTCCGGCGGTTCGCTCGGCACCGGCCTCAGCTACGCCGCCGGCACCGCCCTCGCCTTGCGGCTCGAGGAAAACTTCGGCAGCCGCGTCGTGTGTTTGCTCGGCGACGGCGAGTGCAACGAGGGCCAGATTTGGGAGGCCGCCATGAGCGCCGCGCACCACCGCCTCGATAATCTGATCGCCGTCATCGACTACAACAAGGTCATGGCCAAGGGCAAAACGTCCGACCTCATGTCCGTCGCGCCGCTGCGGGACAAATTCGCCGCCTTCGGCTGGACGGTCCTCGCGTGCGACGGGCACGACCTCGCCGAAATCTGCCTCGCTTTCCACCGCGCCAAATATCTGGAGATGAACGGCCGCCCCGTCGTCATCATCGCGCACACCGTGAAGGGCCGCGGCCTGCCCGCGGCCGAGTTCAACTACCACTGGCACACGCACGCGCCCACGCCGGCGCAGGCGGAAGGATTTCTCGCCGACCTCAATCGCACCTACGGCCGCGCCGAAAAATTCTCCCGTGCCCTCGTCGCTCCCACGGACGGCGGCCTCGAAGCGGTCATCACTGCCGATCTCGCGTTATGAAACTTTCCTATTCGAAAATACCGCTGCGGGAAATCTTCGGCGAGACGCTGGTGGAACTCGGCGCCGCGCACCCGCGGCTGCTGGTGCTCGATGCCGACCTCAACACCTCGTCGCGCACCGTCCTCTTCAAGCAGCGCTACCCGGATCGCTTCGTCCAATGCGGGATTGCCGAAGCCAATCTCTTCGGCCTCGCCGCCGGCCTCGCCGCTCAGGGCTTCACGGTGTTTCCCTCCACCTTCGCCGCCTTCGCGACCCGCAAAGCGCTTGATCAGGTCTACGTCAATATTGCCTACCCGCAGCTCGACGTGAAGATCGCCGGCTCCTACTGCGGCATGACCGCCACGGAGTGCGGTCCTTCGCACAACTGCGCCGAGGATCTCGCGGTGATGCGCTCGCTCCCGCACGTGAAGGTTTGCGATCCCGGCGACAACCACGAGCTACGCGCGATGATGCATGCGATGATGGTGACGCCCGGCCCGGTCTATTTCCGCGTCGCCAAGGTCAACGCCCCCGAACTCTTCGGCGCCGACCACAAATTCGAGTTTGGCCGTGGCCATCTCTTGCGCGAGGGTCGCGATGTCGCGCTCGTCGGCACCGGCTTCATGACGGCCATCGCCCTCGGCGCCGCCGAACTGCTCGACCGCGAGGGCATCTCCGCCGCCGTGGCGCACCTGCCCTCGATCAAGCCGATCGATGAGCAGCTCATCGGCAAGCTCGCCCGGGAGACCGGGGCGCTCCTGACGATTGAGAACCACCGCATCCACGGCGGTCTCGGCGGCGCGGTCGCCGAGGTGACCGCACGCGACTATCCCGTCCACGTCGAGGCGATGGGTCTCGGCGACACGGTTTTCGAAGCCGCGCCGCTGCAGGATCTGCTCCGCCACTACGAACTCACGCCCTGCGCGATGGCCGCCCGCGCCCGCGCCCTGGTCCAACGCAAGCGCCGCGCCTCCGCCGCGTGACTTCGCCCGCACCCATTGCCCGCCGCCCGCGGGTCGCCGATCCGCTGCGGCTCTTCGGTGACTACATGCGGTTGACGGGAACTCCCTCCCTCGCCCCCGAAGCCGGCGACGCGAAACTGATCGGCAAATCGCTCGGCCTCATCAACGGCTCCACCTGGGTCAGCCTCTGGGGCACCTGGTTCGGGCGCATGATCCTGCCCGGGGTGAAATTGGTGCAGGTCGGCGGCGACCACGTGCAACTCCACTTCATGGCCGCGCACGACGCCGGCCAACCCTGCCCGCCGCCGGAAAACATCCGGAGTTTTGTCCGAGCGGCCAAGGAACTGGTCGCCTTCCAGCACGTCGATGCCGTGCTCATCACCTGCTCGACAATGAACCGTGCCGCCAGTTCTGTCCGTCGCGCGCTCCGCCCTTCTCGCGTCCCCGTCGTGCAAATCGACGAAGCCATGATGGAGGAGGCCGTCGCCCGCGGGGGTCGCATCCTCATCGTCGCCACGCACGGGCCGACCGTTGCCTCGACGCAAGCGCTGCTCCGCGAAACCGCCGCTCGCCTGCACCGCGAGGTGTCGTTGGCCGGCGCGCAGGTCGAAGTCGCGTTCGATCTGCTCGGCCGCGGCGATATCGCCGGCCACAACCGGGCCATCGCCCGCGCCATCCGCGCCGCCCAAAAACGCGGCCCCATCGACACCGTGGTGCTCGCGCAGCTCTCCATGAGCGTCTTTACCCTCGAATACCCCGACGCCGAAAAAACCTTTGGCGTTCCCGTGCTCACCAGCGGCGAGTGCGGCTTCAAGCGCGTGCGCGCGCTCCTCCTGGCCCCGTGAACTCCGCGCCATCCGCTCCCGTTTCGTTTTACCACCTCCACTGGCGCTGGTTCGTCCTCGGCACGCTTTTTCTCGCCACGTTTCTCAACTATCTCGACCGCCAGACCCTCAGCAACGCCGCCGATCCCATCTGCCGGGAATTCCACCTCGACAACGCCCAGCGCGGCACCCTCCTCGCCACCTTCATCTACACCTACGCCGCCAGCCATCTCTTCATCGGCCCGTTGGTCGACCGGGTCCGGAATTTCCGCCTCGTCTTTCCGATCTTCGTCATCGGCTGGTCGGTTTGCAACCTCCTCGTCGGTTTTGCGCGGGACCATGCGACGCTCCTCTGGTTGCGCGGCGCACTCGGTGTCTTTGAGGCGGGCAATTTTCCCATCTGCCTGCTGCTCATCGCCCGCATCTTCCCCGCCCGGGAACGGGTCCTTGCCAACGGCATCTTCTACAGCGGTGCCGTGTTGGCCACTCTGGTCGCACCAAAGCTCGTGATTTACGTCACGACCCGGCACGACTGGCGCTGGGCGTTTTTCCTCACGGGCGCGCTCGGCCTGCTCTGGCTCGTGCCGTGGCTGCTCGTATTTCGGGATCCGGCGGCCCGCGCCCCGGACTGGAGCGCCGCAGTCGCGGTGGCGCGCGACGAGGGCGAAAGCACCTTCGGGATTCTCCGGCGTCCTGCGTTCTGGGGTGTCGTGCTCGTTGGCATGGGCATCATCCCCGGCCTCTACTTCCTGACCCAGTGGCTGCCGAGTTATCTCACCCAGGCCTGGCAGGTCCCGTACAACCAGGCCCTCGGTGATCGACTGGTGGTCATCTCACTCTCCCAGGATCTGGGCATGTGGCTCGGCGGCGGGGCCGTCATGGCGCTCGCCCACCGCGGTTGGTCGCTCCTCGGAGCCCGCCGCCTCGTAATCGTTGGCGCCTACGGGTGCATGATGGCGATGCTCGGCCTCGCCCGGGCCCCATCGATTGACTCCGCCGTCGGCATCCTCTGTCTCTTCGCTTTCGGGCTTGGGGCGTGGCTCGCCAATCAGCAGGCGTTCAAGCAGGACATCACCCGGGGCCGCGTCGCGACCGTGGTGGGATTCGTTGGCTTTGCCGAGACGATCGTGAGCGCCTTCCTCGTCGCAAGAATCGGTGTGATCGCCCAGCAAACCGGCGGCTTTGGCGCCGCGTTTTCGGTTTTCGCCGGTCTTTTCACCTTCGCGCTGCTCATGGTCTTCGTTTTCATGCGCGCGCGCTGGCTCTCGCCTCCGGACCCTTGATGAAACTCAATCCCAGGGCCTGCGCGATTAATCCCGGGATTTTCGCCGCCGCGGATTTCCCGCCCGCCACGTTGCGCGGATGGACGGCACTGGTCGGCCGGATGAACGCCGATGGATCCCTGGGCTTCGTCCAGCCGCCCGGCAAGGAACCGGCCTCCACCCCGCCCCGCGCCCCGGATGTTCAGCCTTATGCCCAGGGTGCATTCTTGCTGGCCGGCGTCGAAGTGGCCAAAATGTTTTCGCCCTCCCCGGTGCCGGGCCGCTCGCCCCGCTGAATGATCGTTTCGAATCCCTCCATGCCCCCACCACGAAAACACCCTTTCGGCGGGCAGCTCGCCCTCATGAGTCTCCTGTTCCTGCTTCCCGCTCAGGCGGAGTCCATCCCGCCCCGCCCGTGGGACACCCTCGTCCGCATCGACCCACTGCATCCGCACCACTTCGTCCGCACCGATGGCACGCCCTTCTTTCTCTTCAACAAGACCGCCTGGCACTACTTCTCGGCCGCGAATCCCGGGATAACCCTCGACCGCGCCAACCGCCTCGGCGCCTCCGTCATTCGCGTGCACCTCGAGGGCAACACCTACTTCCCGGATCTCGGTTTCGACGCCTGGCCCTGGGGCGGCACCCGCGAGCACCCCGACTTCAGCACGTTCAACGCGGCCTACTGGGAGCGCGTCGACGAACGTATCGAGTTGGCCGCGACACGAGGCATCGGTCTCAACCTCACCCTGTTCATGTCCCTCAAGCTGCCGGATGAACCCGCGTCGTTCGAGCTCATGCGCCCCTACCTCGAACGCGTCATCGCCCGGCTCGCCCGCCACCCCAATATTTTCTGCTGGGAAGTACACAACGAATACGTGCGAAATCCGGGCTTCCAGCGCGCGGTCGGCGAGTTCCTCCAACGCCATGACCCGCACCACCGCCCGGTCATTTCATCCAATGGCACCACCGACTACCCGCTCTGGCCCGACGCCCCCTGGATGAGCATGGCCCTGGTGCACCACTGCACCGGCAACCAGCCGCCATACGACCTGCGCGACTGGTATCTCGCCATCGCCCGCAATCTCCGCTCCTTCGGCAAACCCGCCTTCAACAATGAAACCGGCCGCGAGCGCCGGCACAAGAATGACGACCCGGTGCATCGCCGCAAACAACTCTGGCTCGCCGCCGCCGCCGGGGGCTACACGACCTGGCACTCCTGGGACGGCTGTGAAGGCATTGAGGACTCCGCCTACGCCGCGCCCGGCCAGGAGTTTGTCGGGCCCTTTGTCCGCTGGTGGTCAGGGCAGCAGTTTTGGCGGGTTAATCCCGACTTCACCGCGGCGCAACTGGCCCCCTCCGATCCCGCCCGCGATGAACTTGTGGCGGTGACGCTTGCCGCCCCGGCGCGCGAACTGCTCCTGGCGTATGTCTTCACCCGCACCGGCGGAACCCGAGTAAACAACGGCCGCCTCCACCTGCGCCTGCCCGGTGGCGATTACCGCGTTGAATTCTTCGACCCCGCCAGCGGCGCGGCCATCGGCGCGACCGTCACCCATGTTTCCCACGGCTTGCACCGCCCCGGGCCCCTCGCCCTGCCACCCTTCGCCGACGACCTCGCGCTGCGGATCACCCGCACCGAAACCCGCGACCAAGCCGCCATCCCCGACACTCACTGAGAAGGTCGTCGCGTCGCACTGGCGGCTCCGCCCAATTTCCCTGCAGCGTCAGATCGATGTGCCCATGGCCAACCGTCATCGCAGAGTGGCCGCGCATAACGCGAGGCGGAACCCGAGCGTGTAGTCACGGCGACCGTCCGAGCCGCCGGCGCGGGCGGCGGAGCGTCCCGCGCCGAGATCGATTCGCCAACTGCCCCCGCGGGCCATCCGGTAGTAGCCCCGCTCCGGGCCGGTCGGATCCGTGACGGCTCCGCCCGGATAGTTGCCCCACCAATCGTAACACCACTCCAGGACGTTTCCGACCATGTCGTAAAAGCCCCAGGCGTTGGGCTGCCTCAGGCCCACCGGATGCGTCGTGCCACCGCTGTTGCCGACATGCCACGACATCGCGTTGGGTTCGCCGGCGTAGGCCCCAGTCGTGCCGGCGCGGCAGGCGTACTCCCATTGCGCCTCGGTCGGGAGCGTGTAGGCGTAACCGGCGGGCAAGCGGCCGGCCGCGCGCTCCCGCTCGGTCAGCTTGCGCGCGTAGGCCATGGCGTCGAACCACGAAACCCGCTCCACTGGCGCCTCCGGGCCGGCGGTGTCAAAGGTGCTCGGGTTGGTGCCCGTGATGGCCTGGTACTGCGCCTGCGTTACCTCGGTTTTCCCCAGCCAGAAACCCCTGGTCAGCGTCACCTGCATGCGCGGCCCCTCGGCTTTGTTGCGCTCCGGCTCATCGGCCGGGCTGCCCATGGTGAAAGTACCCGGCGCCACCCAGATGAGTTCCAGCTTGAGGTCGGGTATCACCCTCCGGTCAGCCGCGACCAGCGCGACCGGCGATCCGGAGCCAACCAGCAAGGCCAACCGGATCAAAATGCTCATCCCGGGGGTTTTCATGGAGTCCTGATGGAGCCGCATTGCACCTGCGCCGGCCAACGAAACGCAAGCCCGCGGTTCCGCGGCCCAAATTACTCAGGCCGACGAATCAGCATTCCCCTGGCCCGGGAATGCTGCATCATCCTGTAATGCCACCTCGGGTGCCTCGCTTCTTTCGCTGGTTCGCCATGCTGGTGCTCATGATGACGACGGGAGGGCGGGCGGCTGAACCCGCCAACCCGAAGGCCAGCGCGCAGGCCCGCGCCGTGCTCGACTACTTCCATGCCCTGTCCGCCCGCCGGGAAGGCCGCCGCATCCTCTCCGGCCAGTTCAGCGATTTCGGCGAGAAAGCGAACCTCGGCATCATGGAACGTGTTCACGAGCAGACCGGGCACTGGCCGGGCCTGATCGGCGTCGACTACGCCGACTTCAAGCGCGGCAGCCTCACCTGGCGCATCCCCAACCAGGTCGCGATCGACTATTGGAAGCAAGGGGGTCTCGTGTCGGTGATGGCGCACCTCTACAATCCCGCCAACCCTCAGGGCGGCGGCCAGCGCGACAAGGGCGTTAACCTCGACGATTTGCTCCAACCCGGCACCGACACGCATCGGCGCTGGCTGCAGGAATTGGATCTGATCGCGGAGGGATTGCAGCACCTCAAGGACGCCGGCGTGGTCGTGCTGTGGCGGCCGTTTCACGAGATGAACGGCGGCTGGTTCTGGTGGGGCGCCCATGAGCCGGAGAAATTCATCCGGGTCTGGCGGCATATGTTTGAGTACTTCACCAAGGCGAAAGGACTCGACCACCTGCTCTGGATCTTCGGGCCCAACCATGGGGCGAACCCCGCCGCCTACTATGCCGGGGACCATTTTGTGGATCTTGTGGGGCTCGACGCCTACACCGACTTCGTCGACCTCGATCACATCAAGGGCTATGCGGAAATCGCCGCCTTGCCCAAGCCGTTTGGCTTTACTGAATACGGCCCGCACGGTTCGAAGAACCCGCCCGGCGACTACGACTACCGCCGCTTCATCGCCGGCGTCGAACGCGACTTTCCCCGCACGTGCTTCTTCATGTCGTGGAATGCAAAATGGAGCCTGGCCTCGAACCAGTACACGCGGGAACTGCTCGCACATCCGCTCGTGGCCAACCGCGAAGATCTGCCGCCGGCGTTGTTCAAACCGTAGGCGGGGGATTTCGCATTTTCCCGATGCCCGATGTCAGATGCCCGCTTTCAAGATTCCCGGACGGACCGCCCCGGCCTTTCTACATTTCCTCGCCTCGACTCCCCTCCGACTATCGGATTATCCAAGCCCCCATGCACCTTCCCTCCCCGTTCCGATCGATCGCAACTCTTCCCCTACTGGCGCTCTTGCTGGCCAACGTGCCGTCGGTCGCCGGTGGTGCCGGTGCCTTTCCTGGCGCCGTCGGCTGGGGCGCCGAGACGCCCGGCGGTCGCGGCGGCAAGATTATCAAGGTCACCAACCTGAACCGCAACGGCGCCGGTTCGCTCGCCGCAGCCGTGGCGACGAAGGGTCCGCGCCTCGTCGTCTTCGAAGTGGGAGGAATCATCGATCTCAACGCCAGTGTCCTGAAGATCGCCGAACCGTTCATCACCATCGCGGGCCAGACCGCCCCGAGCCCCGGCATCACCCTCATTCGCGGCGGCGTGGGCATCTCGACCCATGACGTGGTCATTCAACATCTCCGCGTGCGCGCCGGCGACGTGGGACGACCGAAAAAGAGCGGCTGGGAGGTCGACAGCATGGCAACCACCGCCGCCTGGAACGTCGTGGTCGATCATTGTTCGCTCGCCTGGGCGACCGATGAGAATCTCAGCGCCTCCGGCCAGCGATTTGCCGGCGGCGACACCGTGGAGCAATGGGCCCGGCACACCTCGCACGATGTGACCTTCAGCCACAACATCATCGCCGAGGGGCTCAGTCAGTCGGCCCATGCCAAGGGCGAGCACTCCAAGGGCAGCCTGATCCACGACAACGTCCGCAACATCGCGATCATCGGCAACCTCTATGCCTCCAACATGGAGCGCAACCCGCTCTTCAAGGGCGGCGTGCACGGCGTGATCGTCAACAACCTGATCGACAACCCGGGCCGCAAGGCGATCCACTACAATCTGCTCGCGGCGGAATGGGCCGGGCACGGATTTGTCAACGGCCGGATGTCGGTCGTCGGCAACGTCCTGCAAGGTGGCCCCAGCACCCAGCCCAAACGCTCACTCGTGATGGTCGGCGGCGAGGGCGTCCTCGAACTACACCTCGCGGACAACATCGCCCGGGATCGGGCGGGGGCGTCGCTGCTGCCCGAAGCAGTCACAACCACCGACAATAAAACCGTGGGCATTGTGGCCCTGCAATCTGCGCCCGAGTGGCCGGCCGGCCTGCGCGCGCGCCCGGCGTCCGAGGTAAAGGACGTCGTGCTCCGGGAGGCCGGAGCCCGCCCCTGGGATCGCGACGCGGTCGACCAACGGATCATCCGCCAGGTGATCGCCGGCCAGGGCAGGATCATCGACAGCCAGGAGGAGGTTGGGGGCTACCCGCAAGCGGCGATGACCACGCGCAAGCTCAGCGTCCCGACCGGCGACGTCGACGCGTGGCTGGCGGGATTCGCGGGCAACACCCGCTGAAGCGCGCCGGCGAAGTCAACCCTCAGAGACCCGTTGCACAGGACTTCAAACCGAGGAAATACCGCGAACCGAGCGCGCTTTTCCCTGCGCTCAATTGATCCGGTGATTTCCAAGTGACCCTGGGCGAGGGGATGGAACTGGGGCGGATTGGTTGGGATCTTCTCGGCTCGACCTCGGTTTGACCTCCTGTGCTCTTCCGGGGCTGGAACTGATTGGCACCAGTTTGGCCTGCGCGCTGACGCGCTTCGCTCCCGCCCAGCGTTTGAATCGAGACGTGATCGAGCAACTCTGGCGGCACACTTATCGATCAGGCCCCGGCTCCCAGACTTTGCACAGGAGGTCGGCCCGAGGACAATCCGGGACCTCATACCAACGGCCCTTTTCGTTTGGATTTTCCCTCGTAGCTCGTGGGGCGGGCGGCGAGTTCCTTCGCCGCCGCATGCTCGTTAAGCAGGGGGAAATACCGCGGCGCACCTCTCTTCTCCGGCGCAGACACGCAAGTCGTGAAGATCTCTTGGCCGCAAACAGTCACAAACACTCGACGACAGGCGACGCGCTCGCAGCGCCTATAGGCGCGCGGTGATCGTTCGCGGGCAGGACAGATTCCTTGCGCTCTTTTGCGGCAAAAATTCCGGAACCCGAGCCGGGGTCATGTCGCGGATCGCGTATTCAGTCGCACCCACCACGGATTCCGCTCAGGCGGCGTGCGGTGAAAGCCGTTCAGGTTGGGGCTGAAGGCCGCGGCCGTGCCGAGGTTCAGGTTGACGGCGAGCCGGCGATTGCCCGCATCAGTTTGCCGTAGACCACGAGTTTAACGTTGCCGATCGAGGCCGCCCCGCACCCCAGCTTCGCTCAACTGCCAGCCTGATCCGCGATCCGCGACCTGACCCCGTCCGGCTCGACCCTCCTCCATAGGGTTTAACCCCATAGCTCGGTTTGGCCCCATGCGTCAGGATGCGACGGCCAACGGTCTCATCCTGAGATCGCGCGCAAGAACCCGGATAAATTTGGGACAATATATGAAAACAGCGGCACCCCCGACAGTGGAAAAATATGGCGTGGTAATGGCATCGAAGCTCATCGGCGAGGCGGTGATCAATCGCCAGCACGAGGAACTCGGCAAGATTCACGAATTGGTCGTCGACGCCCGGGACGGACATCTCGCCTACGCGGTGCTTTCCTTCGGCGGATTCCTTGGCATGGGCAACAAGCTGTTCGCCATGCCGTGGAAGGCCTTCGAATTCGCCAGCACCGAGCACAAGCTCGTGCTCAACGTCGACAAGGAAAAGCTGAAGGCTGCTCCCGGATTTGACAAAGACGCGAAGTGGCCGGATTTCGCGGATCGGACTTGGGGCGCGTCCATCTACAACTACTACGGCTACGCTCCGTATTGGAATTAGGGGATTCAACGCACCGGGCGTTCGCCGATTCCCTAATTGGGAGTCGGCGGGCGCACCGGGCTTGCACTCGCACGATCGTATGCCGGGCCGCCCTACGCGGGATCTTCGCGGATATGATCCAATCGTCCTCGGCGCGCGTGGAACGTGAGCGGTTCCCGGCGGTCAGGCATGAGGCAATCCTAAATCAACACGTCAATTCAGGTAATCGAATCACCATGAAAGCTAGTACAAAAGACAAAGTGGCGGGCACTGCCAAAGAGATTAAAGGAACGATTAAAGAGGTCGCCGGAAAAGCCGTCGGCAATCCGAAGCTGCGCGACGAAGGACGCACGGACCAGATCGAAGGCAAGCTCCAGAAGAAGATCGGCGACCTCGAAAAGGTATTTGACCGATAGGTCTTCGGCTTGATCCCGGCCGCTCCCCGGCGGCCGGCTGAAATTTCCAGGCGTGCGTGGCAGAACGTGGTTGCTTCGAGCAATGTCGATCCTTCCCGCCCGCCAACCCAAGGTTCGTCCCCCTGCCAAGGTGACGAGCGTCGTGGCCGCAGCGGTGGAGCAGGTCGGCATCCTCCAACGCTCCGGCCTGATCATGGGGAAGACGGTGCAGGCGTTTTTCGCCGACAATATAGCCGGGCTCGGTGCGGCGCTGGCATTTTACACGACCGTGGCGGTCGCGCCTCTCCTGGTGTTGTCGATTGCGATGGCGGCGACCGTGTTCGGCGCAGGCGACGCGCGGGAGCAGGTCATCGGGCAGATTGAAAGGCTGGCGGGGTCGCAGGCCAGTGCGGCCGTGGCCATGGTGCAGAGCCCCACCGCCACCACCACCGGCCTGTTCGCCACCCTGCTCGGCGGTGGGACGCTGATCTTCGGCACGCTCGGGGTCTTCATTCAGTTGCAGGGCGCGCTCAATGCCATTTGGCGCGTGCCGGCGCCGCCTGCGGAGAGTTGGTGGCACTTCCTGCGCCGCCGCCTGTTCTCCCTGGCAACGGTCATCGCGACCGGCTTCCTCCTCCTCGTGTCGCTCATCGTCAGCGCGATGCTGAGCTGGCTCGGAGCGCAGACTGCGCAACGCCTCGGTCTGCCGGTGGCCGCGCTGGAAACGGCGAACAATGTGATTTCATTCGGCGTTGTGACTTCGCTTTTTGCCATGATTTTCCGACTCCTCCCCGACACGACCGTGCGGATGCGCCATGTCTGGATCGGGGCGGCGGTGACCGCCCTGTTCTTCACGGCGGGCAAGACCGTGCTCGGGTTTTACCTCGGGCGCGCGAGCCTGACCTCCGCCTACGGGGCCGCCGGTTCGCTGCTCGTGTTGCTGTTGTGGTGCTACTACGCGGCCCAGATTGTATTCCTTGGCGCCGAGTTCACCCGCGTCACCGCCCTGAGCAACGGCGGGCTCGATTTCACGCCGCTCGCCAAGCCGCAGGAGCGCAGTCGCGCGGTTTGAGTGCGACGGGGAGCCGAAGCCAGCGACGCAGGAACCCGAGACGGGGTCATGTCGGAATGGCGCTTAGATAAGGCGCAAAACTTTCTTATTCAGCGGTCTGCGCCGTTCCGTATCGGGAAATGTGGCACGCATGATCTGGCGAGAGAGCCGGCGCATTTCCGCCAGGAGT
>JBBRWR010000076.1:0-38909 GCA_038249085.1 Opitutales bacterium | reverse complement strand
AGTCTCGCAAACCAGCAGGCTCAATTCATTGCCCATAATCTTGAATCCAATCCAAAGGGTAATTGCCCCAGCGCTGCACGGCGTCAGAAATGGACCCGAGAACCTCGTCGGGCACCTGCCAGGGAATCTCACCGTGGTTGTCGGAAAGAATGAAACCGCCGCCGCGTCCGGCCTGAGCGATGGCTTGTTTGACCGCAGCTTCGGCCTGTTGCGACGTCCAGCGCCGCATCGCGATCCCATTCAGGTTGCCCAGCAGTGAAAACTTGCCCGCGCCGGCGGCCTTAAGTTCCGCGAGATCCTCGGCGATGCTGACGCCCACCGCGGCGACACCGGTTTGAGCCAGGTCCGCCATAATCGGCAGACCGCGGCCGGAAGCCAGGTGCAGTGCTGTCGGACCCTTGATTCGGGCGATGGTGCGTCGAGCGACGGCATATCCGGTCCCCAGAAACGTTTCGCGGGGAACGATCTCAGAGGATGAGACCGGATCGAAGTAGCAGATCGCAGTTGCGCCTGCGGCCAGTTGCGCGTTGGCCCACTCGACGCAGAACTCCTCGTTCAGCCTCAGCAAACGTTCGAAGAGTTCCGGCTGTTCCCGCATGAGATCCAGGTAACGCTCAAACCCCATTTGCATGACCGGCAGCGAAAATGGCGACATGACCACGCCGATGATGGGAGCTTCGTCCCCGACTTTGGCCTTCATCAGTTCCAACGCTTTCAGCACCTTCCGCAGGCATGGGGTCTCCTGCACCCGGGGAAAGACGAGGTTTCGAATGGCCCCGGCATCCTCGAGCAGGGGCCGGCCGCAATTCGGCGGACCGTCCGCGCGATAAAGCACCTCGCCGCCGCACGCCTCGACCTCGATGGGCGCATAGAAGAATCCGTAAAGGCAGTCGTGCCGGTACTTCGCTCGCAGCCGAAGTTGACCTTCGGCCACGTTTTCGGCCTGGGCAAAGTAGTCTCGAATGGACAACCCCAATTCCCTGGCGCCGTGCATCGTAACCAAGAGAAAGAACGGCACGCGATCCGGCTCCCGGTGACCCAACGTTGTGAGGACGCGCTGCAGTGAAGTCATAACGGCCGTCTTCATTTTAGGTCCTCGGCGAGCTGGTTGATCACCGCCACCGCACCGGCCGCCGTGTCGCTTGTGGCGTCAGCGCCCACTTCCCGCCAGAGCTGGTCATCAAACCGGAAAGGCGCTCCCCCGACCACGATCTTTACCGGCACGGCGGCGCTGACAAATCCGGCACGCACTTCTTTCACCCGCAGGGCGGAGTTGATCATGAGGGTCGAGATGAGGAGGACCCTTACCTGCTCGGCAATCGTCCGGTGGATTAGGCGGTCCACCTCCATGCGCCCAAAGTCCAGCAATTCGAAGCCGGCGGCGCGCAGGGAGGAATAGACAATTCGTTTGCCGAGAAGATGGTAATCTTCCAGCACCACAATCGCCATCTTGGGCTGGTCTTTCCTTTGCGAGATCGCCGGAGGAAGGATTCGGTCCACGAGTTCCTCACAGATGCGGCCGCCCATGTAGATCTGGGAGAGAGCCAACCTGCCCGCCTCCCACTCCGTCCCCAACCATTCCAGAGCCGGGACGACAAGTTTCTCCACCAGCTCGCTTGGACGCTGCATGCCTTGGGCTGCAGTGAGAATCCGGTCAGCCCCCGCTCGATCCATGGAGACAAGTGCCTGCTCAAATTCGCGCAATTGCAACTCGGTCATATTCCAATTCACCGTGCGTCAGCGCACCAAGCTTCGCAATGGCAATCCAAGTCGTGATCCCAGCCTCACTGGTAACAGCATTTGAATCTGGCTTGGGTAGCCACCGACGAGTACGCCCGTTTGCTCGGGACGCCCGACAGCGGCTTGTATGTCCATGAGATGAAACATCATCCGGCGTACTCCCCCTGTGCGGCGACCGGCGCTTCGCGGCGTTGCTCAACGAGCCGAAGAAAAACGCACGGTTGTTTTGACTGCCTTTTTGGCGGGTTCTCATACCCACCGTCAACAGAACGCCCGGAGTGCGCCCCAAGCCGAAAAACCGGCGTCAGATCCCCCGGACCGTTCCCAAGATGTACGTCTTGGGAACGGCAGATTTCCACAGTGAGGTCGACCCGGTCGCGCATACTCGGCACTCTGCATAAGCGGTTCACGGCATCGTGCAATTACCGACTAGTTCCGGTCATCAAAACCAGCCCCGAACCGCTGCGGCCCTTCAAATGAAGCCCCGCACCTCTTGCGTTGGCATGCGCATGCGCGCCACGGACGGGTGGACGAGATTCTTTGGCATTGGTTGCATTGCCAGCTCCGCCCACAAGTCGGAGCAGTTCGCCTGCGGCTTCCCACATCGACATGGCCTGAGCGTTGAGCTCCTCGGCCGCAGCTGCCGCCTCCTCGGCACTGCCGGCGTTAGACTGCGTCACCTTGTCCATTTCAGATACGGCGGTGTTGATCTGTGTGATACCCCGAGTCTGTTCCCGGGAGGATGTCGCGATCTCACTCACGAGCGAATCTACTTCACGAGCCTTGGCGACGATCTCGCTTAGCGATGCCGCCACCTTTTGTGTAATGGCAACACCATGTACGCTCTTCTGCACGGAACCCTCGATTTTAGCGGCGGTTTCTTTCGCGGAATTGGCTGCGCGCTGGGCGAGATTTCGGACTTCATCGGCAACCACCGCGAAGCCTAAGCCGGCCTCACCGGCTCGGGCCGCCTCGACCGCGGCATTGAGCGCGAGGATGTTCGTCTGAAATGCAATCTCGTCGATGGTCTTGATGATCTTGGAAATGTCATCCGACGACGACTTGATGTCATCCATCGCCCGGTTCATCCTTGCCATCTCGGCCGCGGCGGTGTCTGCCGCAACGCGAGTTTGGGTGGCAAGCTCCTTGGCGTGCTCGGAACTGTCGGCGTTGCGCTTGGTCATGCTGGATACGCGTCGCGCATCTCATGGGTGGTGAGTTGACGCACCTCATCCGTTCTTCCGGCCTTGATGGCTGGCAGATAGCGGTCGCGTACGATTGTGAAGAACGCCTCGGCGTGCTTCGCGGAATCAGCGATCAACGCGGTCTTCATCCGCGACTCAGCCAAAGAATCCTTCCAATACTTCTGGCGATCATGGAACTCCTTCTCGTTCTCGCCGAGTCGCGTCAACAATTCGTCCCGCTCCTTGGGATCTGCAGCGTTTGCCGCCTGATACGTGATCAAAAACGCCTCCAAGATATAGGCAGGCGGCGGCAGGATGTCAGCCACCAGATCCTTGCTGAGCAAAATCTGATTATAGTAGGGACCACCGACTTGGACCTGAGAGCGGGTGTGGGCCGAGTACACGCCAAAACAGAGCAAGACGCCCACGAAAACCGCGACGGTAGCAGTCATCTTTGAAGATAGTGTCCACTGAGAAGTATACATGGCTTACGTGGCTGGTGGTTTGGCAGAGGCAGTTCGCGAGCAACCGATTGGCCGCTTGCCAGGAAAAGGGCCCGGGTATTCTATCGGTCGCATGGCGGCTTGCTGAAGCCGGTTTTACGGTCGGTGGTTCCCAATCTGCCCCGCTCGGAAGTATTGAAACGGCGCGGACGGAGCGGATCGCACGCTTCCCGTTTTCCGAAATGGGCTCAAATTTCCGTGTCGAACTGGCGCGTTTTCCCCGGGCCATAAAGGGCCCATTCCTGCACAACACGGCGATCAACGGCCTGGGTTAATTGGTTCGAGGCGCAACTCTTTGATCGAGTTTCTCGCCGGCGAGGTTGTCCCGAAATGGGATGGGGTTCGGAACACGCACTCGCCCGCTTCCGAAAGGCATGGTGCGGCAAGTATGCGTGCCAATTGATGCTTCGTTAACTGTAGCTGCCCCGCCAAGTTCAACCATGAAACGCATCCTTCCGCTGCTGCTGGCGGCCACCGTCTTCACTCCACCCGCCTGGGCCGACATAGCCGGCTGGACGACCGGCCTGGAAATCACCCTCGAGGCTGCCGCCGGGTTGCGCGGCGGCGCACAGCGGGGCCAGACCCTGCACGGTCTCACCCTCAGCCAGGTGGCTTGGAACCAGCCCAAGACTGTTGCGGACGGCGGCGTACGCTACCGGGCACTGATGAGTGCACTGGCACTCAAAGGCCATGGGCCCAGCGCTCAGTTCCTCGGCGACCTGCAGTCGGCCAGCAATATCGAGGGCCCGACCGGAGCGCGCCTCTATGCCTGGTGGCTCTGGTGATCATCCACCAACAGAATTCGGGCGGGATGCATGCGGGAAGTAAAGACGGTTACGTGGGGCGCACCCCGGCACACGACTCCAGCGACGGGGTGGAGAGGTGACAGCTCAGGGCTGACCCGGCGAACCCGCCGGTTTCTGCGCCGCCGCTTCGTCCAGCGCCTCACGGGCGACCGTCAGGATCTCATCGATGGTAAACGGCTTCGCCACCAGGTGCACCTTGGGGGGCGGAAACTGGTCAAATTCCGCGCGAAATCCACCGACACCGCTCACGGCCACCACCGGCAAATTCGGCTGCATCCGCCGGATCGCTTTCACCGTCTGAAAACCATCCATTTTCGGCATCATGATATCGGTGATGACCAGGCGGAATTCCGCGCCCCGGGCGCCCACCAACGCAATCGCCTCGGGACCGTCCTCGGCCGTCACCACCTCGTAACCGTGGTCGCGCAAGGCCCGGCGCAGGAGCAGCCGGATGTTGGCTTCGTCGTCCAGCACCAACACCAATTCACCCTGGCCGCGTCGGTCCTGCCGCGCGAACGGCTCCACCGGCGGCTTGGTAATCACTTCAACGGCCGGCAAGTACACGCCGAAGTCACTGCCCGAACCCGGCGTGGTCCTTAAAGTGATGAATCCGCCGTGACTGCGCACAATGCCTAGAGTCGTGGCGAGGCCCAGGCCCGTGCCCTGGCCGAGCGGCTTCGTCGTGAAAAAGGGATCAAAGATTTTATCGATGACCTCTGGCGCGATGCCGACCCCAGAATCAACAACCCGCAGCAAAACATGCGGTCCCGGCCGGGCCTTGAGTTGGCGTGACGCCAACCCCTCGTTCACGTGGATATTTTCCGCTGACACCGTGAGACGACCGCCCTGCGGCATGGCGTCACGGGCGTTGACACAGAGATTGAGCAGCACCTGGTGGAGCTGAGTCTGGTCACCACGCACCGGCCATAGACCGGCCGGCGAATGGACCGCCAGCGCGAGATTCTTTGGAAAGGTCTCCCGCATCATGCGGCTGAGATCACCCATTACCATCGCAACGTCCACGTCGCCGCGAATCGTATCACCGCCCCGGCCGAACAGGAGCAATTGCCGGACGATGTCGGCGCCGCGACGGGCACTGTCCCCCAGGAGCTGCACCATCTCCTGTTCGTGCTGCTGTAACTTCAGCTCCCGCAGCATCTCCGTCGCCATCATAATCGGCGTGAAGACATTGTTTAGATCGTGCGCCACCCCGCTGGCCAGGGAACCGAGACTTTCGAGCCGCTGCGCGCGAAACAGCTGCTCCTCGACTTGTTTCGCTTCCGTGACGTCGCTGGCCGTCAGGAGCATCGAATGGGCCTCGCCGGCCGGACCGCTCATCAGCACGCCGCGGCAAGCGGTGACGATCGGAGTGCCGCTGCGGGTGCGTTGCCGCCATTCGCCGATCCATTCGCCCTTCGCGCGAAGGGTCTGCAGGTCGGCCCCGGCTTCCACCGGCGATCCGCCGAACGTCAGATCCGCCAGCGACCGGCCAACGGCCTCGGCGGCCGGCCAACCGTAGAGCTGTTCGGCCCCGCGGTTCCAGTACGTCACCTGCCCGTCCGGATTGATGACAATGATCGCATCGCGGGTCACATCGAGCAACGCCGCCTGCTCGCGCACGCGCTGCTCGCGCGCTTGCAGTGCCTGCACTGCTTGCTCCGCGCGATCCCGATCGGCGCAGGCATCCTCCATCATGTTCAGGATCGCGTGCTGGGATTCCGTCAGCGACTCGTTGGCGCTCCGCAGCTCGGCGGTGCGCCCGGCCACGGTGGTCTCCAGCTCCCCGGCGTATTGTTGGAGCTGGCTGGCCTGCCGTTCGAGCTGCCGGAAGGTGAAGGTGCTGCTGAGCGCCAGGGCGATCAGCGGCGTCAGGACCACCAGAAGCGCCTGCACCTCACCGGTCCGCTCCACTTCCGGCAGGTCCAGCAGGAGCAGCACGCCGTTCATCTTTCCGGCCGCCACCAGTGGGAAACTCAGCAGGGACTTGACGCCCTCGCGCAAGAGCACGCCGCGCGCCGGGTGGTCCGGCGGCAACGCGTCCGGCCGGACCGGCCACGTCGTGGCGTTGTGCTCCGTGCAGAACAGCTCGAGTTCGGCGGAGGAGAAGAGCCGGGCGCGCCGCGGCGGGTTGGCTGCCACCAACTCGAACTGCGCCGGGACGTTGACGTGGGCCACCAGCAGCACGGTGCGGACTCCCGTCAGCTCGCGCAGTTGTTCGACGATCCGCTGGCCCAGCTCTTCGTGGCCGGCGAAGGCGAGCAGGCCGGAAAGCATTTCGATCGCCGACAGTTCAGCGGCGATCTGCTTCGGTGTCTTCGGCGGCAATGGGGTCATGGTGTCGCCTCCTGGGTGGTCGGCGGGTCGGCGACCGCTTCCGCGACGTGGAGCGCGACGAGCAAATGATCCAGCGGCACCGACTCGACCCGCCATGGCAGGCCGGTGAAGGCCGCGCACTCGTCTAGCGTCTGCCGGGGCACGGCCGACAAACCCAGGTCGAGATAAACCAGCTCGCGGCGGTGCTCGCGCATGAAGTCCGGTGCGACGGCGGCGGACAGGCCGAGTTCGTCGCGGAAAATTTCGCGCCAGCGCTGGGTCCACTCGGGCAGGAGGAGAAACGCCTCGGCACGCATCAGCTCGCGGTAGCGTAGCCGACCGACCAGCAGTTGGGCACAATTGATGGCATCGACGCGACCGACGCGGAACCGCCGCACGAGGTCGAGCATCCGGGGACAGCAATCGCCGTAGACGAGCACCAGCCGGCCGGGCTCCGCCTGCAACAGCCGCTCGGTCAGGACGGTCTCCAACTGCGGCGGACACATGTGCAGCATCGAGTCAAGAAACCGCAGCTCGCCGCCAATCTGGCCGCGCTGGTGGAGTGCTTCCAACTCGGCGCGCAGTACGCCGCAACTGAGCCAGAGGGTGGAGGCGTTCATAGGGCGCTCCTGGCGCCGGCCGCGTAGTCGACGCTGGCGGCGAGCATGGCCCGCAGGTTTTCCGGCGGCGTGGTCATCGGGATGTCGGCCCCGCCGTGCGCGAGCAGGTAGCGGCCGGCGGGCGCGGCCACCTCCAGGCACGCGAGGCTCCGCTGGCGGATTTCATCCGCGGTGGAGGTGGAAAAACTCAAGTCCTCCAAGTTGCCGAGCAGCGCCAAACCGGGGCCGAGGCGACGACGGGCTTCGACCAGATCGTCCTTGGAACCGACCGCCACGCCGATCACACCGGGGAGGCCAGGCAGCGTGTCGAGGATCGGGCCGAGGCGGCCGCCGTTGTGGTGGAACACCAATGGGCCACGCACTTGGGCGAAGGTCGTCCGCAGATGCGGCAGCAACCGTTCGACGAAGAGCTCGCATGGCATGACCTCCGCCGGCGCCATGCCTTCGGTGACGACCAGACCGGCCGCGCCGGCCGCGAGCAGGGCATTGGCCCAGGCCGCCCAGAAGGCGCCGGTGTGCTTCAGCACGCGCCGGGCCGCGGGTTCATCGAAGAGCACGGTTTCCATCCATGCTTCCAATCCCATCACGAGGCCCGGCAGAATCGCGGGCCCGGGCACAGCGGCGAACACTGGCACCTGCTCCCGGTATTCCGCCGCCAGCAGCCGCGTCGACTCGAGGATGAACGGCAGGCGCCCGGTGCGCTCGGGCTCGGGCAACGGCAACGCCAGCGCCTCGGCGGCATTACGGACCGCCGGTCGTTTCATGTTCGGTGCCTGATCGTCGAACCACGCCGTTTCGCCCCCGAACGCCGTCGCAATGGCGCTGAAATCGAACGGCGCCAGCACGAGGTCGAAGCCGAAGGTCTCCTGCAGGGCGCGCTGGCCGGCCACGTAGGCCGCCGGGTCGGTGTAGAGTGTGCGCAGGTCCGTGCCGGTGAGCCGGCCGCCGTAGGCGCCCAACACCGCCAGCACCGGCACGCGATCGGCCGGGCGCCCCTGCAGGGTGTTCATCACACGTTCCCAGGAATTCATGCGGATTTCTCTGTGATCACGCCGAACCCTCCGTGGCCTCGGTGTCCAAGTGCGTTTTCTGGGCTCATCGCGCGGGTCCTCCTGCCGTTTCGGCCTGCAATCGCATCAGCAGCGCATCGACGCCCGCCGCGTTCGGCGCCGTGCCATCGCCGCCGACCTCGGCGACCAGGTCGGGCCGCCAGTTGAACACCGCGCCGCCAACCGCCAGCTTCACCTGGCCGCGCAAGCCGCGCGCGTCGATCAGGTCACGCAGCTTGCGGACGTTGAGGGCGGTGGACTGCATCATGGCCGACACTCCCACCACACGCGCACCGACGGCGGCGGCCTTGTCCAGAAATTGTTCCGGCAGCACGTCGTTGCCGAGATCATGCACCTCCCAGCCGGCGGCAGTCAGAAACACCGCCACGATCCGGCGGCCGAGACTGTGGAAGTCGTCCTCGATGTTGCCGAGGACGACCGCGCCTTTGCTCGGCGGCAGAGCAGCGCCCGGCTCCGACACGCAGCGCAGCAGCACGTCCTCGGCGATTTTCGCGGCCACGAAGGTCTGCGCCATCGAGATCGACGCCTGTTCCCAGGCGCGGCCGATCTGCATGAGGGCGGGATCGAGCACCTCGGCGAGCACGCGCGCCGGCCCCACCCCGGCGGCGAACGCCTGATCGACCACGGCCGTCGCCCTGCCGCGGTCCGCCGCCTGCATCGTGGCCAACAACTGCTCTGACCACAACGCAGTCGCGGCGTTGTCCGGTTCACTCATGGGAAAGTCCTCCGGGGGGGGGCCGCCAGTCCATTATCCGTTCGGGCCGCAGCGAACTCCAAGGCGTAGCGCGGCGGCAGGCCCAACTGGCGGCCCAGTTCGTTGACCACCCGTTTCAGCTCGATCATGCGCAACTCCCGGCCAACGGCGACCCGGTTGAAACGGGTCAGTTCCTCGTTGCGCGCCCGCAGCGCCGCTTCGTCCCGCTTGCGCCCGGTGATGTCGTGCTCAATGCAGAGGGCAACATCCCGGCCATCGATTTCCACCAGGGTGCTTCGCACTTCAACATCGAAGGTGGAGCCGTCTTTGCGCCGGTGCTGCACTTCAAAGGTGTGTTCGCGCTTCTGCCGCAACAACCGCAGGCGGTCCGCCACCTGCTCTGGTTTCATTTCGGGATCGAGCAGCGTGAGGGGCTGGCCGATGACTTCCTCCCGCGTGTAGCCGTGGATGCGCAAACCGGCTTCGTTGATATCGAGGATGCGCGGCCCGCCGTCCCCGCACAGTTCCAGCAAGAGGATATGGTCGCCCGACTGGTTGAAGAGCGCGCGGTAGCGCGCCTCGTTCCGCCGCAGTTCCCCTTCGGCCGCCGCGAGCCGCTGCTCGGTCGCGACCTCCTGCAGCACCCGCGCGATCGCCCCCGGCAATCGCTTGAGCAGGCGCGCGTCCTTCACGAAGTAGTCGCGCGCCCCCAGCTTCATTAACTCCACCGCCAGTTCCTCGTCGCCATGGCCCGTGGTGATGACAAACGGCGGCAGCCGGCCCACGGCGCGCAGCTCGGCAATCACGGCTGCGCCCGTCATGTCGGGCAGCGAAAAATCGAGGACCAGCAGGTCGATTTCGTGGCTGGTCAGCCATTCCCGGCACTCGCCTCCGGTGCCGACAGTCGCGCACTGCCGGCCCTCGCTGCTCAGCGCATCGGAGAGCAGTTCGGCGAGGCCCGCGTCGTCTTCGACGATCAGCAGGCGATGGGGAAGGGCGGACATGGAGGGAAGAATTGAGGAGGAGGAAAGCGTGGACACTGCGAACGCCAAGCCGTGACTGGCCTCTTGGATCGGGCCGGTGTTTCAGGTGGTCGCGGTTTTCACCTGCGGCAGCTGCATCACAAGCATGAACAGGCCGAGTTGACGCAGCACTGTGGCGAAACGGCCAAACTCGACCGGCTTGGTGATGTAACAATTGCAGCCGTACTGATAGCAATTCTGAATCTCGCGCGGATCATCGGTCGTCGTGAGCATGATCACCGGAATTTCCCGCCACTGCGGGTGGGCTTTCAGATGCCGCAGGACGTCGATCCCATTCACACGCGGCATGCGGATGTCGAGGAGGAGCAGGTAACGGCAGCCGTTTTCCACCTGGGCCACCGGCCCGTCGAAAAAATCGATCACCTCCTGGCCATCCCGCAGACGAACCATCGGATTCTTTAGTCCGACTTCCAGCAGCAACTCCTGGATAAGGTCAGCATGACCATCGTCGTCTTCGGCGATAAGGATGGTTACGTGATTGGGAATATTACTGATGGTCTTATCTTTATGCATTTTTTCGTCAAAAGATCATACGGGATCCAGGCGCGGCAACTCCAAATAGAACCGACTGCCCTCACCCAACACCGACTCCACCCAAATTCGGCCGCGATGGCAATCCAGAATTCGGCGCGCGATGTTGAGTCCGAGCCCATCGCCGGGCACCCGTCCGTTGGGCTCGAGCCGATGGAACATCTCCCAGATGCGCTCCTGGTGTTCTGGCCGGATACCCCGCCCGTTGTCGGCAAGACAGTAGAGGAGCATGGCGCCCTCCTGTCGACCGGAACAGCGAATCACCAGCGACCGATCGCGGTCGCGATACTTCAGCGCATTGTCAATCAGGTTGGCGAAGACCTGCGACAAAAGCACCGGATCTCCCGGGCAGACCGGCATCACCTCCACGATCACTTCCGCCCCCGCGTCCTGCACCTGGAACATCATCGTCGTCACCACGTCCCGAATGAGCCCGGCGATGTCGACGGACTGAACGTTGGGTTCAACCCGGCCCAAGCGCGAAACCCGCAGCATACCGGCAATCAGGGAATCCATCTTGTCGGCGCTGGAGCGAATGTATCCGAGGGCCTTGGTGATCCGCCCCCCCGCCCCGGACTCAGGTTCAGATTTCCCACCCGCCGCGAGCAGGGCCTGGCACTCCCGTGCGAGACGTTTGCCGAAGCCCTGCACGTTGATCAACGGGCCGCGCAAGTCGTGCGATGCCACATAAATCATGCTCTCCAGTTCGTCATTCTTGCGCTTCAGTTCAGCCAGGAGCAGGCCACGCTCCAGCTCGTGCCGCCGTCGATCCGTCACATCGAGAATCAGCGAGGCCACAACCGCCGCGCGCCCGTCGGCGCCGACCAGGGGCGTGTCGTACCATTCGCATAATACGATGTGACCGTCCTTGGACCGATTTTCCTGGGTTCGTCGTCTTCCGATGCCACCTGCGATCAATGCTTTCCGGGCAATTTCGAAGTCCTCCCGATCGGATGCCGGTACGATCAATTCCGTCACCGTACGGCCCTGGGCCTCAACCGCGCCATAGCCGAAAATTCGCTCCGCCGCCGGGTTCCACCTCGCGACCCGGCCTTCGAGATCCCACTCGATGACCGCCATGGGAGTCTGCTCGAAGTGGAGCGACAGGCGTTGTCGCGAATCCCGCAGCGCAATTTCCGTCACCTTTCGCGACGTGATGTCCTGAAAGGTCCCGGCGATCCTCACCGCTTTGCCGTCTTCCCAACTCGCGCTGCCTTGGACCCGCACCCAGATTAGTCGCCCCCGGGCAGTCTGCATCTCAAGTTCGAGGTCGTAAGGCTGGCCATCACGGATGGCCCGCTCCACCGCCTCCCGGATGATTTCCCGGGATGACGGGGTATAGAAATCAACGCCCCTCCCGACGGTGGGCTCAAAACCGTCTTCAACTTCGTGGATCTCGTAGACCTCGCGCGTCCAGGTCAACCGACTGCTTGCGATTTCAATCTCCCAGCCTCCCAGCCGGGCAATCCGACCGGTCTCCCGCAGCATGGCCTCGCTCCGCACCAGCGCCTCGACGGCCTTTTTCTGCTCCGTCACATCACTTGTCACCGTGGCGAACCGGCCAGGGCGGGGCGAAAAGACCGAGATGTCGAAGTGTTTTTCCAGGGGAGCGTAAAACACCTCCAATTGCGTCGCCTCGCCCGTGGCTGCCACCCGCGCGTAAGTGTCGAGGTAAGGCGGCGGATCGTTGCCGTACAACACGGTGGCCAGACTGCCAATCGCCCGCTGCCGGGAGAACCCGGTCGCCCGTTCAAACGCCGGATTGCATTCGACGATGCGGTAATCCACCACCCGCCCCGTGCCGTCCGTTACCGTTTCGTGCACGACCAGCATCTCGGTCATGGCGGCATACAGGGAACGCAGTTCCCGTTCGCTGATCCGGATCGCTTCTTCAGCCTGCCGGCGTTCCGCCATCTCTTCGCGCGTAAAATGCGTTTCACGGGTGCGCCAGACATAACCGACGGCCAACGTCGCCGCGACCATCATGATAAACATGACTCCACCGAGCATCCAGGCCCATTGGCGGACCGGAGCGTCGACTTCCTTCAACTCCTGCTGTGCCACGATAAACCACGGCGAATCCGGAATCGCCGCCAGCGCCGATAGCACCGGCACGCCGCGATAGTCGACGCCCACGAACACTCCCCGCTCCCCGAGAATGGCCCGGACGGAGGGCAGCTGAGTCTGCGCCAGCGACATCTTCAAACGCAGGGCGGTGCCACGCCGGTGCCGCAATTCGTTCAGATAAATGACATTTTCACCGTCGCGGCGCACCAGCAGCGTTTCCGCGGATGGACTGGGCGTAGGCCACGTCTGGATATGGGGAAAGAGGAACCGTTGCAGATCGATTTGAAATACCACCGCCCCCACGTATTCAGCTGCATCGCCCCGCTGGAGGAGGGGAATCATTAGATCCATCGTTGCCTGGCCACTCGCGGGATCGAGATAGAGCGGCGTCATCGTCAACTGGCGGCTAGCCGACACCTTCCTGGCCGTCTCCGCCGTGACTGCCTCCAAGGCTTCGGCCGTCGCGGGGTTGGCAAATCGCACCTCGGAGGTCGCGTCCAACAGCAGCACACGGTGGTAATTCTGCGCCTGGATCCAGCCCTCGATCCAAAGTTCGACGTCGGCGCGGGAGCGTGGGTCTTCCGGATGATCGAAAAACGCCCTGGCCTCGCGCGCAAAATTTGAGGATTCGGCCACCCAGCGGGCGTCGCCGATCCGCTCCTGTCGCCAGCGGTGGACGCTCTCCACCTTGAGGCGGGCAATCGCCTCCAACTCGCCCCGCGCCCTTTCCCGAATGCTTTCCTTCAGCAGGCCCTGGACCACCAGTCCGACCGCGGCAAGAGCAACGGTAAAAATCCCCAAGAGCAGCAACAATTGCTGCTCACCCCGGTTGAACCTCGGCGCCCTCACGCCAGCCCCTCCGATGGCGTATCGGGGTGGCGGGGCGTCGGCAGCGCCACATAAAAACGCGTGCCTTCACCCACGACCGATTCGAGCCAAATCTCACCTTGGTGCCGTTCGACAATGCGGTGCACCAGATTGAGCCCCAAGCCTTCCCCGGACACCGCGCCGCCCGGATCCACCCGAAAGAAGATTTCCCAAATTTTCTCCAGGTCCTTCGCCGCGATGCCAATGCCCGTGTCGGCCACGCAATAGACGCAGCGTTGCCCCTCCTGCCAACCGGTCACGGTCAAATGGAGGGGCCGCGCCGGATCCCGGTACTTGATCGCATTGTCCAGTAGGTTTGAAAACAGCTGGTTGATTTGCCCAGGGTCGCCCCAGCACCGCGGCAGCGAACCGATCTCCACCACCGCCCCGGCTGCCTGCAGGGTGAAGGCCATCGTGCCCAGAATCTCAGCGAAAATTGCATTCGGGTCGACGGACTCCGGTACCAGCCCGGCGCGGCCCAGGCGGGAAAGCCGCAGCAGCCCGGTGATGAGTCGGTCCATCTTTGTCACGCTCGTGCCAATGAAGCCGAGCGCCCGCGGCATGCGCTCCTGCAAGAGCGCGGTCATCGCAGCGCGACTGGCCGCATCGGGCTCCCGGGCCATGAGCCGGGACAATTCCACGCCGATTTCCGCGAGACGCCCGCTGAAGCCCTGGATGTTGAGCATCGGCGTGCGCAGATCGTGGGACGCCACATAAACGAGGTTTTCCGATTCGCGGTTTTTACGTTCCAGGGCACGTATCAAACGCTCGCGCTCCTGCTCGAGCCGCTTGCGTTCCGTGATGTCGAGCGTGATGGAGAGCAGGCACGGTCGCCCACCGATGCGCACCTGATGGCTGGTGTACGAAACTGTCACGGGATGGCCGTCCCGGTGGCGTAACCGCAGTTCCTGCTCCGATACGTCGGGTGTCGTCATCACCCGCTCGTTGTTGGAGCGATCGGCGGCGTCCATCCACCCGACCTCCAGCGGGGTTTTGCCGATCACCTCCTTCTCGTCGTAGCCCAGCATCGAAAGACAACGGGCGTTAATCTCGACATAACGATCACTTTGCAGATCCCGGATCGCCATCGCCACGGGCGAGTCCCGAAACGCCTTGGCGAATTTCTCCTCGCTCTCGCGCAGCGCCTCATCGGATCGATTGCGCTTGGTGACGTCGTGCACGACGCCGAGCACGAGGTTTTCCTCCCGGTTCAACTCGCCCTGCGAGTGAACGTGTCGCGTGGTCCCGTCGGCGCCGGCCATGATCTTAAACTCGAGATCGTAGGGTTTGCCCTGCTCGATCAATTCCCGCATCGCCCGATCGAGCAACGGCCGGAACTCAGGCAGCGGGAATTTCACGATGTCCTCCACCGTGAGGACGCCGTCGCCGGTGCCATAGATGCGGCGGGCTTCGGGCGAGGCCCAGACTTCACCCGTGTTGAGATTAAGCGCCCAACCTCCGGTCGCGCTGATCCGCTGGGAGGCCAGCAGCCATCGACTGGTCCGTCGCAACTCGTCCTCCACTGCCTTGCGCGCCGTGATGTCCTGCAAGATTCCCACCATGCGCAACGGCCGGCCTTGGTCGTCCACTTCCTCCACCGCATCGCCGCGAACCCAGCGCACCTCACCATTCCGACGCACAATGCGAAACTCTTTCGGATCCGACACGCCATCAACGCCGGTGCGGATGACCTGCGCTCGTTGATGCGCCTGTTCAAAATCGCTCCGGATGTTCTCGGCCTGCATTGCCCGGTCGTCCGGGTGGGTAAACTCCAGGTAGTCCTGCCCGCGCCCGGTGAATTCTTCCCGAGTGATCCCGTAGACGCGCAGCATTTCGTCGGACCAGAAGGTTTCGTCCGTCGTGGGATTCCACTCCCAGAACCCAAGCTGGGCGAGGCGCTGGGCCTGGCGGAGCCGCGCCTGTTTCATGACCACTTCCCGCTCGGCGCGTTTGCGTTCGGTGACATCGCGGTGCAGTCCCAGCAACAGCACCCGACCATCCGGCAACTCGAGCAAGGAGTTGGTGACCTCTAGTTCCACCGTCCGCCCATCCGCAAATTTCGCCTTTCGCTCCTGGCGAACCGGGATGTTCCGTGCAGCGAACTTCTCCCGGTATCGCTGCAATACTTCGGCCTGCGGACCAATCGCGTCCGGATCGTACACCACCGTGAAAGGCTGGTTTTCGACCTCGGCCTTCGACCGGCCAACCAGGCGGCAGTAGGCCCCATTGACCGCCACCAATTTGCCCTCGGCATCGGTGATCCGCATGCCATCGACCGAATGCTCCCAGACACTCTGAAACCTCAACTCGGAGGCCCGCAACGCCTCGTCGACCCGCCGCCGATCGAGCTCCCCGGCAGCCCGGCCTGCGACTAATTTGAGCACCAATTCCGCGCGGGTCGGCCGCACCAGCGACCGACGGGAGATCGCGGCGATCACGCCGATCGGTTGACCCTTGTGCCCCCGCAGCGCAATCCCCACATAGCTCTCCGCCCGCAGTTCCCGCAGCGTGGCATCATGGGGGAACGCCTGACAGACTGCGCGCGGGTAACAGCAGACGTTCTGCTCGATCGCGGCGCCACCCGGCGTGTCCTTCAGGGCATAAGTGAATTTCTCCGCCTGGCGGTGCTCGGTCCATCCCGCGAGCGTCCGCGCCGTTACCCCGTCGCCTTCCAGGCAGTCGATGCACACGTGGTCCGCGTCGAGCTGCTGGGCCAGGAACCGCGCCAGCGCGGCGAAAAATTCCTCTCCCGGGGCCTGGCCACAGCTGGCCAGAAAGTGCTGAGTCTCCGCAGTGGCCCTGCGTTCCGTGATATCGTGGAAAAACGCCACAAACCGGCCGCGCGCGCGCAGGTGCGTGATGCTGATCTCGAGATCGATGGGCCAGCCATCCTTGGTGCGATGCTGCGCCTCAAACCGGGCGCCCCCCTCCCGGATCATCTTCAGGGTATGTTCCGCCACTTCTGCCGGAGTTTCGTTGAACTCCAGATCCTGAATTCGCATCCGCAGCAATTCCTCCCGGGTATAGCCGGTCAATCGACAGTAAGCAGCGTTGACGTCGAGCAGATGCTGGTCCTCATCCGTCTCTATCATGCCGTCGAGGGTGGTACTGAGCAATGTCCGGTACATCTCGGCCTGGTCGGCCAGATCGACTTCCGCCACCTTGCGCGGTGTGATATTGCGGGCAATGCCCACGACACCGACAATCTCCCCACTCTCGTTGCGTAACGGAGACCGGCAGGTCTCATACCAGGCCAGCTGGCGGTCGGCACCTGCGATCGCCTCTTCCCGGCGAACCGATTCGCCCGAGACGAAAACACCCATGGTCAATTCGTGATTCAGAGCCGCTCCTGCGCCCGAAAACACGTCCACCGCGGTCCGGCCTATCGCCTGAGGTTCGGCTTGCCCAAAAAATTCGCACCAAGCGCGATTGACGGCGAGGTAGCGGCCCTCGCGATCCAGCAACCAAGCTGGGTCGGCCATGGTGTCGAGGATGGCGCGCTCCCGGCGCTCGCGCTCCCGCAGGGACTGCTCGCTGCGCTGCAGGCGCTGCTCAAGGGCGTGGTTGTGCAGGGCGATCTCGATGGCGATCTGAAGGTCGCGTGCCGCAAACGGCTTGGTCACGTATCCAAACGGATGACTGAGCTTGGCCCGCGCCACGGTGTCGTCGTCGGAATAGGCCGTGACGAAGACCACCGGCACACCGTGGCGCCGACGGATCGTGTCTGCCGCTTCAATCCCTTCCCCTGCTGCGCTGAGATTGATGTCCATCAGCACCAGATCGGGGCGTTCCCGCTCAACCGCCGTCAGTGCTCCGGCCGCGGAATGAGCGGCACCGGCGACAGTGTAACCAAGCTGCGCCAGTGTCACCTTTACACTCTCGGCAACGATGACTTCGTCATCGACGATTAGAATTCTGGCGGACATGGATCGGTCTAAAGCTGGGCCGGGGATGAAGAGAGCAAGGGTCGCCGGGAGTTTGTTCGGATTATCGGCACGAAATCGAGGGTATCTGGGGTGAGTTCAAACTTTCGGAAACTCAATGACCCGCCGACACCCCGGACCGGGGGCCAGGGCTGCGGTACCTTTGAGCTGTTGCGCGAGCAAGTGCAGCAGTGCCCCGTCATCCCCGCGACGAGATACACGGTGCCGAACAGGAACAGCCGGCCGGCAAGGGTCCGGAAACCGGGCTCGAGGGGAGATGGATCTGGTTTGAAAGTTGGCATGGTAAACTCCGGGGCACCGTCACGGCTGCACCCGAATCCGACCGACGGGAAGGTGGGTCGACCGAAGGAGCGTGGAACTCACTCTCGGTCGCCTCGTCGCCTGCAGATCGGCCATGTCACTAGGCGCCCTCGCACCGGAAGTAAAGCCGGTGGAGGCGCCAAAGGCTCCATTCCCGGCCAACTCGGGAAAATCGCAGGAAGCCGATCAGGAAATGCGAAGCCGCAGCCCCCGGTCCCGTCCCACCCGAGCGCTCACCTTGCACCAGGGCGTCCTCCCGTGAATGCAGTGAATTCGTTATTCGGCGGGGCGCCGGTTGTGCCGATACGGGTGTGAAGCTCGCGCCTGAGCGCACGATGAACATGGGCGCCCATCCAGTATCCACCCAATCTTTCCTGCCGACGATCGCCGCAAATGGGGTGCGGCGAGGCGCACTGCGCGGCCGAATTTCGCTCCGGGAACGCGCGCCGCGCTGGATGGCGGCACTCCATGCGCTCGGCGTCATCGGCAGCATTGGCGGCGGCTGCGCACCGGCCCAGCGCAGCGGACCTGAAAACTCAGCACGGGGGGCGATCGTGAGGATCGTAAATCTCAGCGACTGCGAGTGGAAAATCACGATCCGGCCGACCCGCGAGGGTCGGAGCCGAACCACGCGAGTACCGCCGCACGCAACGCCCAAAGTGGTCGTACCCGCCGGAGATTATCAGCTCGAACAATCCGCCGTCGACCTCGCGCTGGTGACTCCCGGTCCGCGCCGACTCTCCACGCCGTTGGCGGCGGGCGGGCACTACGAGTGGCAACTCGCCACGCTGCAGTCGCCGGCCCCCGGGGACGCCGAACTCGATCCCGCACCCAGTTCACGATGAATCCGGGAGGTGAGCGTCGGGTGGTCGCGGAAATCTCCACTACCGACGCCCGGCAGGCGATTCCGACGGTGGGCAACCGCTCCATCCACCAATACTGGAAACGTCTGACCCCGGCTTTACACGCCCTCCTGCTCGCCCCGCGCCGCCGACCTGATGACCGCGCCATCAGCTGGTCCTGGGTCGAGCCCGCCCTCGCGCCTCCTCCCTCGACCGCAGAACTTGCCGACCTCCGCCGCCACCTCGTTGAGGCCAGCCGACTCCTGACGGAGGACGCGGCCGAGGCCAAGCCCGCGGAAGCCACCTGGATGACGATCATGCAGGCGATCATCGGGGAATTGTGCGCCAAATCAGACCCACAGTTTTCGACCTTCGTCGCGCGAACCGATGCCGGCCTCCAAATCCACAGCTGGGGCGCCCCTCAAGGCGGACGGCCCTATTCTCCCGACAAAATCGGAGCCGAGGTTCACGGCACACTTCTGGCCGGCGATTCGGCCGCCGCCGGGTACGAGGTCGTGATCGAAAATCGCAAAGGGACCCGCCTGGCGCACGCGGTGTCCGATGAGCGGGGGAATTTTGTCTTCGCGGGCATCCATCCCGGCACCTACCGTGTGCGCGTAAATTCCGATCGGTTGGACTTTCCCGTGCATGGCCTCGACCTCGTAGTCGAGCGCCAGGCGGTATCGGGCCTCGTCTTGCGTAGTCGCTCGCTCCAGGTGGCCCGCCAGCCTGGAGCGAACGGGACCGACCCGCCGATGGCGATCGCGCCGGAGTCGTTTGTCGCCCCGTCGCCGCCCTCCCTCCCGACTCTCACCAGCGTCAACCCGCCCCATCGAACCCGCAGGAGAGTCCGCTTCTTCTCCCTCTTTCTCTTCGTCGTGATTGCCATCACCGGCGTGGTCCAAACCTGGCGGAACCCGCCTGCCTTCTTTCGGAGTTTGATGCCTGCGCCCTTCGCCCCGGGGTCCAACCTTCCCGCGAGTCACCCGGAAACTTCAGCCGGCAACTCCGGATGGTCAGCCGCCCCCTCCACCGTGGGACTAACTCGCCCCTCCGTCACTCAGCCTGTCGCCAGGTCAAGAATACCGCGTGACGCCCCCGCTGTCGAAGGTCCCGACCGCGGAGTAGATCGGATTAACGCTTCCCGCTCCCAGGTGGCGGCGGCACGAGAAGAAAGCCCCAGGTCGCTCCACCAGCCACCCGTGTTCCCGCCGACCACCACGGTCCACGGAGCCAGCCCCGACCCACGCCGACGCGCCGCCTTGGGCAACGCTGCTACACCCGACACCGCGGATCTGAAGCGACCCGCGGCCACCACCCCCGCCCCCGACGCCCCGGGCGTCAACCGGGCCGCCCCCAACCCATCAGACTCGATGTCACGATCTGCCTCCCCACTCTCCGACGGGAGGACCGAGCCTTCCCGCCCCCCCGCTGCCCCGGTCCAACCGGGCCGCCCACTCCCGACGGGATCCGCCACGACAACATCCGTGCAACCACTCCCTTCCGCGCCCCCCACCCGGCCGCCACCCGCCCCCAAATCCAACCGGGCCGCGCAGGCGAAAACAGACCGTTCCCTCCCCCCACCTCCCGCGTCCAACGATGATCGCGGTGGAGCAGTCTCCGGTGGTTCCACCGCCGCTGCGAACACGGCGCCGTCATTGCAGGAGCCCGTTGAGGGCGACGATGTGATCGCCCCGCTCCACCCGACTCTGACAAAAATTCGCCTGCACTTCCAAATCAGCAATTGGATTTCCCGACTGGTTCGCGATGAAATCCTGCCGACGCCGATTGTGCGGCAGGGCGAAAAGGTCGAGGTGGAAGCATTGCGCGCTCAGGTGCGGCAACGGCTCCGCGAACTCATGCCCGCATCGATCCGGAACCCAAAAATTCACTTCGGTCTGCGCTGGGAGCTTCCTGCCGACCGCGCAGGCAATTTCCGCGCCCGTTGGCACACGGCTGACGCTCCGGCGCACGGAGCCGCCACCGCTTCCACCTGTGGCGTCGCAATCGACCTAGCTGATTCACCGCCATCGCCCAACCCGACCTACACCCTCGAAGACGGGACCGGCCGCGTCATCGCGCGGGTGAGCGCCAATCCCTCCGCGGCGGGCTGGTCTCTCGAGGCGGACCCGGCGGTACGCTGCTGGTTTTGGATCGCGGCGGAAGGTCCGCCCGACGAACCCGGGCTCACTGCGGGAACCAAGAAAACAACCCGCTTCACCTGGCGGCGCCCACCCGATCTGCCTCTGTCAGCCGAATGGAAATCGGACGACTCCCGGCGGCGGATCGAATCACTCCTTCGTCCGGGATCAGGACTGGGCGCGCCATCCGAACTCGCGTTGGTCGATGACGAAACGGGCTGGGCGACCGTCGGCCGCGTTACCGTCCGCGCCGGTAGCTTCCCGACCTCGCCCTAGCAGCCCGCGCTTCCGATCTGCCGCGGGCGATGCCGGAGTCCTCCGCCTCGAAACGCGTAGTGGCCGACCGCCAAACACCGCCTACTGCCACGGCCTTTCCCATCTGCAGATGCGAGCGGGGCCGACTGCGACGCCGACGACCAAGCGACGTCGCCCCCTGCTTCAAGACACCGATTCGCGGTGCCGGATCCGGCTGGCTACCACCGCCGCACCCTGGGGTTTGCGCAGTCGGGTGGCGGCCGGGGCAAGGGCGAGACCGGTGCCAATTGAACTCGGTCGGCGGACGACGGCCCGGCCACTTGGAGTTGCACCCGCGGAGAGCCGCGACGATACGGGCACACCCGGCGACGCCTCCCGTCCCTGCACCAGGGCAACCAATTCGGCGACCGACTCCTTCTGCTGGTCGGCGCGGCTCGCCAGTTGCGCAGCCGCACCGGCGGATTGTTCCGCACTCGCGGCGTTGGCCTGCGTGACTTCGTCGAGTTTGGCAATGGCCGTGCTGATTTGCGCCAGCCCATGGTGCTGTTCCTGCGAAGCTTGGGCAATCTCGGCCACCAGGACGTCCACCTGTCGCGTCTTTTCGAGGATCTCGCTCAGCGACTCTCCAACCTTTTCACAAATTTGCGCCCCACTCCGGCTCTTTTCCACCGCGTCTTCAATCTTGCGGTCGGTCTCGCGGGCAGAGTCCGCGCTGCGCCGGGCCAGGTTGCGCACCTCCTCGGCCACCACCGCAAAACCGGTGCCCGCCTCGCCGGCCCGCGCCGCCTCCACGGCGGCGTTCAAGGCCAGGAGGTTCGTTTGAAAGGCGATCGCATCGATCGTCTTGATGATCTTGGAAATGTCACCTGACGAATTTTGGATCGCGTCCATCGCCTGTCGCATTTCCCGCATGCCGGTGACCCCGCTGTCGGCGGCACCGCGAGCCAGTCGGGCGAGGGTCGTCGCCGTGCCGGAATTCTCCGCATTGCGACTGGTCATGCCGACCAGCTGCTCGAGCGACGCGCTGGTTTCCTCCAGGGCGGCCGCCTGGGCCGTGGCACCCTCAGCAAGATTATGACTGGCCGCCGCAATGGTTTCGGCCGCCGCGCTGGTTTCAACCGCTCCCTGCGTCAGGGCCCCGCTGATACCCGCAAGTGGCCGGGCCACCTGGCGGCGGACCAGCAGCAGCACGAGCACCCCCACCACTCCCATGAGCGCCGCCGCCGTGATCAGCGCGGTATTGAGCATCGAGCGGGACAGCGCTCCAACAAAACCTGTCCATTCGGCCGTCGCCTCCTTCAGCACATCCGTGCGATATTGAAAGGCGAGGACGCCGCCCATCGCCACTTTTTTGAATTCGTTGTGACACTCCAGGCAGGTCGCCGTCACGAGCAGCGGTTGATAGATCTCAAAAGCGGTGTCGGTTCGCCGCTTCACGGCGGCCTTGGTCTGTTCCAACTGCGCCTTGAGGCCGGGCTCCAGCTGGCGTTTCAGTTGCGCCGGATCGAGCGATTCGCGTACGCTCCCCTTGTAGTCGTAGAGCGACAAACTCCGCAATTGCTTGATGTCCTTGTGGGCGGTCAGGAGTTCACGGAATCGGTCCATCTCGCCGGCCGCCATCGTATCGGTAAGCGAGGTTTGGCTGGCATGGACCAGATCCTCGATCCACCCCCAATGGGTCGTCTCCTCCTTGGCGAGATTTTCCGCCGCGAGGCGTTGCATCAAACGCGTGTTGTATAGTTGCTGCAGCACCTGGGAGCCCAGGTAAACCGCGATAACTCCGGCCAACAGGGAAAACAGAATCTTGGTTTGCAATTTCATCGTGGCACAGGACCGGGGCGGCGACCGCGGGATCGCGGGGTACTGAAAAATCAGAAGACAACTTGAATCCGACTCAGCAGGCGACCGGCCCGGGGTTGAGGAACCGGTGGGCGGCCCAGCTGATAGTTGAAGCTCAACTTCAGGTCGTCGCCCTTCAGGAACCAATTCAAACCCACCGTCCACTCCCGGGTGACGGCGTCGGGATCAGCGGTGCGGGCGTCGTACGCTTCATAACGCGCGACCCCTTGCCAGTGGCCGCTGAAATTCCACGCGCCAAAGACATACCAGCCTTCCGACGCGACGGGCGCACCCGCGAAAGAATGGATCTCCTGACGGAGCAATTCGGCGCCGATCTGCGCCGGCCCCCAACCCAATTGAGAATCCACACCGATTCCCTCGCGGCGCCCGGTGAATCCACCCTGGTCGAGGGACGTAAAATAGTGGGTCGCCGCCGTCCAATGCACCTCCTGATCCCCCATCTCTCGCCGGTAGAGCTGCGCCACCAATCGACCCGCCGTCATGTACTTTGCATTGTCGTTACCCCCGTTGTTCGTGCCGCAGCCATTAAAGACCCCAACCGCATAGTCCAGGACCTCCGGCACGATTCCGCCGGATGCCTGCATTCCAATCTGGCGGCCGACCGTCAGCCGGTCGTTCACCAGGGTGCGCTCGATAAAGATCGTTTTCGGATCCGGGAGAAGCTGCTCGAAGCCAAAAGGGGTCTTGAACTGGCCCGCCTTCAGGTTGAACCCGCGGTACCGCGTCCAGATGATATAGGCGTCGGTGAGTTGACCACTTGCGCCGGTTCGGTTCGCCACGGCACCGTTGCCAAAATCGGTCTCGAATTTGAACGCCATGGCCTCGGCAAAGGAGCCGGCCAGGGCGAGGCGCATCCACCGGAGTTGGAAGCGATCGTTGATGCCGTGGTAGCGAGAGTCAGGGGCGCCACCGTGCTCGCTTTGCACCTGCATCAATCCTCCCAGGGAGATCCCGGTTTCCCGACCCGCGGGCCGGATTTGCACGGGCGCCGAGGTGTCGCCGGCGGTCCCAAGTCTTTCCCGCAGCACCTGGTTCTGGCCCGCCAGGGCTTCGAGCTGACGTTCCAGGAGAGCCACTCGCGTCTCCAGCGAATCAGCCGCCCACCCGGGTAGGATTGCCACCATTGCCCACACGGCCAAGCCGGCTCGCCGCGGCCCCCGGTGGTACAGTTTAGCGCAAGCGCAGATCCCGGTCTTTTCGGTCGGGCGTGAAGTGTGCATGGGGAGATGAGGCCTAGGCAGCAACGACGGAAATGTCGCCACCGGTCGGGTTATCGACACGGCACGGAGCCGCTTTAGCGAAAGGTCCGGATTGGCTGGCGCGGAAGAACGGTTCCCCACGGCCACGGTCGGGTCGCCCCCAATTCGGCTGGCACCACCAGCGACGGCAGATCTGCCCGATCCGCCGGCTCAGCCGGCGGTGTCCGACTGGCATCGACGGGATCTTCGCGCCGGGCCAGCCACTTGTTCAATACCGCGGCCATGGCCTGCAGTGAAACCGGCTTGGAGATAAAGTCGTCCATGCCGGCAAGCCGACAGGCATCCCGGGCCCCTTCCATCGCATCGGCCGTCATGGCGACGACCGGGAGGCGGCGGGATCGCTGCGTCGCTTCCGTCTGTCTGATTCGGCACGTCGCCTCGAAACCATCCATCTCGGGCATTTGGCAGTCCATCAAGACGAGATCGTACGTCATGCTCTGGAGCCGCTCCAGCGCCTCTCGTCCGTTGGCGACCACGTCAGCCTGATAGCCAAGTTTCTTGAGCAGGCCGAGCGCGACCGCCTGATTGGTCCGGTTGTCATCTGCCACCAGCAGGTGGAACCGTTGGCCCATCTCCGCGGACGGCGGGCTCCCGGCGACCGGACTCCGATGAGCGACCCCGCCCTGACCGCTCTCCTGCCCCAGCGCCTGGGCCACTGCCGACCGGACGTGACCGACGCGCAAGGGCTTGGCCAGCGTTCCTGCCAGGGCCAAATCCGCCAGCGGCAGGGCCCCGCCCGCGCCACCGATCGGCGTCATCAGGAGCAACGGTGTTGCTTGAACCAGCGGCTCACTTCTGATCCGACGAATCAACGCCAACCCATCCATGTCCGGCATGATCTGATCAATGATGACCAGCTGGAAGGGCCTGCCTTGCATCGCCGCCGCGTGCATGTGCTCGAGCCCGTCCGGCCCATTGCCGACTGCGAGGCCATCACCACCCCACGAGGTGATCCAGTTCAGCAGCAGCGTGCAGCTCGTTTGATTGTCATCCACGACCAGAATCCGGGCCATCCGCAGGTCTCGGCTCCCCGCACCGACCGGACCCGTGGCTCCGACCTGCTTTTCCAGCCGGGCGGTGAACCAGAACGTCGAACCCCGGCCGGGCTCGCTGCTCAATCCGACCTCCCCGCCCATGAGCTCGGCCAATTGCTTGGCAATCGCCAAGCCCAGCCCGGTGCCACCGTAGCGGCGGGTGATTGATCCATCCACCTGGTTGAAAGCCGTGAACAATTCACTGGTTTTTTCGGCGGGAATACCCACGCCGGTGTCAGAAACCTCGAAACGTACCCGGGCCCATTCGGTCCCCTCGGCGTCCAGGCTCACGCGCAGGACCACCTCACCTTGCGAGGTAAACTTGACGGCGTTGCCGAGGAGATTGATCCAAATCTGCCGCAGCCGTCCAGGGTCTCCGCGGAGGGTCCGCGGTACGTCCGCCCCGACCACGCAGACCAACTCGAGTCCCTTGGCTTGCGCCCGCTCGGCGATGATTTCGATCGTGTTGCCGAGCGCTTCCGGCAGGTCGAATTCGAGGGTTTCCAGCTGCAACTTGCGCGCCTCGATCTTGGAGAAATCGAGAATGTCGTTGATAATGTCCAGCAGGGCCAGGGCGCTGGAGCGAACAATCCCGGCATAGCGGCGTTGTTGTTCACTCAGTTCGGTGTCGAGCAGGAGGTCCGTCATGCCGATCACCCCATTCATGGGGGTGCGAATCTCGTGACTCATGCGCGCGAGAAAGTCGCTCTTCGCGATGTTCGCCATCTCGGCCGCCACCGCCATCTCCTGGGCCCGGGCAATCGCCGTCTCCAGCGCTTGATTGGTCACCTGCAGTTCTACCTGCTGCGCCTTGCGCCCATTGATGTCCTCCTTGACGGCCAGGAAATGGGTGATCTGCCCGGAGGCGTCCCGCAGCGCCGAGATCGAAGCACTCTCCCAGTACAGTTCGCCGTTTTTTTTCCGATTGTGCAATTCCCCCCGCCACTCCCGCCCCGCCATAATGGTCGCCCACAGCTCCCGATAGACGTCTGTTCCTTGTTCGCCCGACTTGAGCACCCGCGGATTCTGGCCGAGGGCTTCTTCCCGGGTATATCCGGTAATCTCGGTGAACTTCCGGTTCACATATTCAATGGTGCCATGAATATCCGTGATGACGATCGTGGCCGGACTCTGCTCCACGGCCTGATTCAGTTGCCGGAGCCTTGCCTCCCGGGCCTCTGCCGCCGCCAAGGCAGCCGTCAACTGCCGCTCCCCTTGATGGCTGAGCCACGAAAAAACCGCCATGCCACTCACCGCGAGAATGCCAGCGGGGAGCACATGCCAGAGTTGGGCCCCCTGCAACCACCAGGCCACGCCATCGATGAGGACGCCACCGGAAAAGCCGATGACGATCACGATTTTCTCCAGGAACCAAATGCGTGCGATCCCCCGCGTCATGGCGAACCTCTTTCTTCCGTCATCCTGCAAACGCGGCACCGCGTGTGCGGATCGACCCGCACGTTCCGCGGGGAACCCCCTGGATTTCCGTCGTGCTTCATCCCGGGATCTATCGGCCATCTTCGGGCAAACTTGACGGTCGAGGCCAACACTCGAGGCTGGAGGATGGATCTTTTTGGACCGACGCCTCACCGGCAACTTGACGGGTGTCGCGGCCGGCGGAACCCCGCGACGGATGCGACAAGCCGCCGGGTCGGCACGTACCGGACCATCCGTTACAACCCTGTCGCGCCCGGTCCCTTGCGGTCCTCACGCCATAAAAGCCAGACAGCCGGCGGAAATCCGCCGGCCGCTGGTCCCTTGAAAGGTTGGGCGATGAAGCCCGTCGCTCCTTCAGCTCCCAATATCCTTGAACATATCAAGGGACGGCGATCCCCCCCGATTCGGCGCGACGAGCGCGGTCTGGTGGCCATTCGAACCCAGCGAGACTTCCGCCGCTCCCCGGCTCGGAGCACAGGAGGGACCACCCTGGGTGCCGTTCGAAGCCCCTCGTTTGCTTGCGCGTCCGGACTTCGCAAACATCGCCGGCAGAGGGGACCCCTTGCTTTCGACGCCGAGCGCGGACCCGCCCAGCCGGGCGTTGCCGCTGCCATTGACGAGGGCCAACAGCTCGGTGACGGCCTCCTTGAGCGCCTCGGTCTGGGCGCTCATTTCTTCGGCCGCGCTGGCGCTTTCCTCGGCGTTGGCGGCATTGCTCTGCGTCACCTTGTCGATCTGGCCGATTGCCGTATTCAATTGCTCGATGCCCTGCGTCTGCTCCTTCGAAGCCGTGGCCACCTCGGCGACCAGTTCATCCACCTGTTTCGCCTTCAGCACGATCTCCTGCAACCGCTGCGCCACCTTCTCGGTCAGGTTCACGCCCAGGGCGCTCTTGCCGATGGCGCCTTCGATCTTCGACGCCGTCTCCTTGGCGGCGACGGCGCTGCGCTGAGCAAGGTTGCGCACCTCGTCGGCCACCACCGCAAAACCCATGCCGGCCTCGCCGGCCCGGGCGGCCTCGACCGCCGCGTTCAGCGCGAGGATGTTCGTCTGGAACGCGATTTCGTCGATCGTCTTGATGATCTTCGCAATGTCGTCACTGGAGGCCTTGATGTCGTTCATCGCGGCGGCCATCGCCTGCATGTCGGAGGCGCCGGCGGTAGCGGCTGTGCTGGCCTCGCGGGCCAGCTCGTTCGCCTTCTGCGCGTTGCCGGCGTTGCGTTTGGTCATGCTCGACATCTCCTCGAGCGAAGAACTGGTCTCCTCCAGCGAGGCGGCCTGCTCGCTTGCCCCTTCGGCCAGCGCCTGGCTCGACGAGGAGACCTGACCGGCCGCCGCGGCCGTCTGTTCGGCCCCGCTCGAGAGCGTCGTCGCCACTCCGAGGATCGGTTTCGTGATCGAACGGGTCACGCCCCACGCAATGGCGCCACCGAGACCCGCCGCCGTAATCAGGCCCCACAGCATGATCACACTTGCACTGTTCAGTGAGCTGGTCGCCTCTCCGCTGACTTTCGCCGTCTCCTCCAACCCAAAATTGGCTGTGGCCTGAGACTCCTTCAAAACCGCATTGCCGGCTTCGCCCCGCTTGACGGCCACGTTGTCCTTTTTCAGCCAGTTGGCGGCCAGCCCCTGTACCCCGAGTCCGTAATCGTCAGCGGCTTTCTGGCACGCGGCAATTTGCGCGAGATTCACCGCTTCGCGGCTGAGGGGACGGAGTTCATCGAGCTTGGCCTTGATGGTCGCGAAGTGAGTCTTGGTGCCGTCGAGATTCTTCACATTGTTCTCGGCCTGGGCCCGCCAGGCCACGAGCCGGACCGCATTGCCCGCGTCGACGACGTCGTTGGCAAGGGCCAGTTTCCGCACGCGCTCGACCAGCTTGTCGGCGGCCACCCCTGCCTTGATCTCCTCGGTGAGCTTCTTGTCCTGGCTGGCGAGGTAATCGTAGCAGACCTTCATGAAAGCCTGTGCCGCCCCGTCCATCTGTTTGCGGTTTTGGGCGATTTCGGCGTCGGTGGCAATGGTATCTCCCACGAGCTTCTCATATTCCAGGACCTGCACCTCCGCCCTTTCGGCGGCGGTCTTCAGGCCGGCCAGGGTGGCCGAACTGCCGCCGAGCTTCTTCGCCTCAGCCAGGTGGGTCTTGACGTCCGCCAGATGTGCCTGACCCCGCTTGAGCATCTCTCGATCCTCCGTCATCGTGTAACCCCGAATCTCATACATCGTGAGCAGCGAGGCTCGTTCGACGTTGTTGGCCACGGCGACTTCGGGCACGTTTTCCTTCTGCAGCCGGGTCGCCTGGCCTTTCACCAGGTTCATGTTCCAAACCGCCACGGATCCCAGCAGGCAGGCGATGAGCACGAGGGATCCGAAGCCGAGACCGATCTTGATGCCGAGTTTCATTCTATTCATGAGAGTGTGAGCAGGTTGAAGTTAAGGGATAGGGATGGAGTAAGGGGGTGGGCCAACGGTCAGGCGGCGAGCAGGCGGTCGAGATCGAGCAGCGTTTGCAACGTGCCCTTGATCTTGGCCATGCCGGTGATGTGGCCGGTCGCCTGCCGGGAGACAAATTCCGGCGGCGGTTCGATGTCGCCCGCCGCCAGCGTGGCGACTTCTTCGACGGCATCGACCATGAGACCGAGGACCCCGGCGCCGCCGCGCGCCTCGCCAATCTGCACGACAATGATGCAGGTGCGCTCGTGCTGCTCCGGTTGGGCGATCCCGAAGCGGATCCGCAAGTCAACGACGGGCACGATGCGGCCCCGCAGGTTGATGACCCCTTTCACGTGCTCCGGCATTTGCGGCACGTTGGTGATCGTGCTTACCCGGATGATCTCGCGCGTCCGCTCCACCGCGATGCCGTAATGTTCGGCGCCCACCTGAAAGGTCAGGTACTTGCCCGGGCGGGCAACGTCAGAGACGGGAGAGGAGAGGGGCGGAGAAGCATCCATGGCTTTTGTTATCGGTCGCAGGCGCGCCGACCCAAGGGGCACATTGCGCATCGGAACTTCTTTTTTCCTTAGAGCCACTAGGGGCAACACCCCATCGGCACCGCTATCTGCCGGCGCTATCCCGGAGACCCGGCCTCGCGTGCGAGCTCGGCTATCACGACTGGGCCCCAACAAAAAGGCCGGCGGAAGTCCGCCGGCCTTTCGCCTGTATGCTCGTACCTTCAGCGTCCCGGATCAGCTCTTGACATCCTGGAACATCTCCAGCGCATCGGCCGAGCCGTTGCCAGCCACCGCCAGCGCAGAATGTCTGCCATTCCCGCCGGTCGCGAAGCTCGGGATGTGACCACCCCGGGTCCGCAACGAACCGTTTTTCGATCCAGCCGGCGTGGGCCGCCGGCCGGCTTTGGACGACCCGGCGACGGGAACCGCACTCTCGTTCCCGGTCAGAGCTCCCCGGACGCCGGAACGGCCGTTGACGAGGGCCAGCAGTTCGCTGACCGCCTCCTTCAACGCGATGGTCTGCGCGCTCATCTCCTCGGCCGCGCTGGCGCTTTCCTCGGCGTTGGCCGCGTTGCTCTGCGTGACCTTGTCGATTTGGCCGATCGCCGTATTCAATTGCTCGATGCCCTGCGTCTGCTCCTTGGAGGCGGTGGCCACCTCGGAGACGAGCTCGTCGACCTGCTTCGCCTTGGTGACGATTTCCCGCAGCCGCTGCGCCACCTTCTCGGTCAAGCTCACGCCCAGGGCGCTCTTGCCGATGGCGCCTTCGATCTTCGTGGCGGTCTCCTTGGCGGCGACGGCGCTGCGCTGGGCGAGGTTGCGCACCTCGTCGGCCACGACCGCGAAACCCATGCCGGCCTCGCCGGCCCGGGCAGCCTCAACCGCCGCGTTCAGCGCGAGGATGTTCGTCTGGAACGCGATTTCGTCGATCGTCTTGATGATCTTCGCAATGTCGTCACTGGAGGCCTTGATGTCGTTCATCGCGGCGGCCATCGCCTGCATGTCGGAGGCGCCGGCGGTTGCGGCTGTGCTGGCCTCGCGGGCCAGTTCGTTCGCCTTCTGCGCGTTGCCGGCGTTGCGTTTGGTCATACTCGACATCTCCTCGAGCGAGGAGCTCGTCTCCTCCAGCGAAGCCGCCTGCTCGCTGGAACCCTCGGCCAGACTCTGACTGGAGGCCGAGACCTGGCCGGCGGCGGCCGCCGTCTGGTCGGCCCCTCCGGACAAGGTGCTGGCAACGGCCTTGAGCACGTTGCCGATGCTGCGAATAATCACGATGGCGAAAGTGATGCCCAGAACCAAGGCCAGTCCCAAGACCACCATCGTCAAGGCCTTGGCGGAGACGAGTGTCGCGGCCACGCTGGCACTCATCTCATCGGCCGCCTTCACATTATAGTCCTTGCACGCCTTCACCGCGGCCTCAAAAGCGAGATAGGTCGTCCGCGCCGCCCCGTTGGAGATGGCCCTGGCCTCGTCGTTCTTCATCTCCATGCTCAGCTTACGCATCTGTTTGGCGGCCGCGCGGTATTCATTCAGCATGGGTTCGATTCTCTCCGCGAGCTGCCGCTCTGCCGCTGACACAATCGTCGTCTTGTACGCCGTCAGGAGAGTGAGAATCTTCTGCGCCAGGACGTCGGCCTCCTTGTCCAAATCGGTCATTTCCGTGACGTCGGTGGTGACGAGGTGCTTGAAGCTCAGGACCCGGTAGCTGAGGGTATCTGCCTGAAGTTCCGCCGTCATCTTTACTCCCGGCAGGCTGTCCTTCGTGAGTGACGTCACAGCTTCGCCAATCTTGATCGACTGGTACCAACTGGTCGCGGCCAGCAGGGAGATGAGGGTGATCATCACAGCAAATCCGAGCGTGATGCGTTTACCGATGGTCATGTTTTTCATGGTTGTTCTTGCAGGTAGCGTTCTGTTCTTTCCGGGTAAGAGGTGACTTCGCCGGGGCGTCTCCGAAATTGCCTGAGGCGGCCGCGAGTCAGGCGGCCAGCAGCCGGTCGAGATCGAGCAGCGTTTGCAACGTGCCCTTGATCTTCGCCATCCCGGTGATGTGGCCGGTGTCCTGCCGGGAAACGAACTCCGGCGGCGGCTCGATGTCGCCCGCAGTGAGGGTTGCGACCTCATCCACGGCATCGACCATCAGGCCGAGAACGCCAACGCCGCCGCGCGCCTCGCCAATCTGCACCACGATGATACAGGTGCGCTCATGTTGCTCCGGTTGGGTGATCCCGAAACGAATCCGCAAATCAACGACGGGGACGATGCGGCCTCGGAGGTTGATGACCCCTTTGACGTGCTCCGGCATCTGCGGCACGTTAGTAATGGTGCTCACCCGAATGATCTCACGCGTACGTTCCACCGCAATGCCGTAATGTTCGGCGCCCACCTGAAAGGTCAGGTACTTGCCCGGGCGGGCGGAGGCGGATTCGGAAACAACGGCAGGAAGCGACGGGGCGGCGGGCATGGGTGCCTACATCGGTCAACGCAGCCTCAATCCAAGCGATACTTCACGGCCATTGACTTCGCATTACCTGAGACTCCCTGGGGTCAAGCCCTCAGCAACGACACCCAACCTCCTCACCGGCAGGTCACGCGAGTGCCGATTTGGTTCCACCCAAGGGGGAATCGCGCCCTCCGGCGTCCGGATACGGTCGACTCTGGCGCGCGCGCCGGAATTGCCTTTCCTCCCGTTGCCTCCAGATCTCCCGCAGGGTGGCAGGCACCGTAGCACCCCGCGGACGACCCCGAAGCGCCTTCCTGCGACTGGAAACAGCAAGGTCGGCGGAAATCCGCCGACCTTTCCCGGACCTGCCGGCGCGCGGTGGCGGGGCAGTTCAGTCCTTGAAGTCCTGGAACATCTCCATCGAAGACGAACCCCCAGGAGTGAGCATCAGCGCTGAACGCCGGACATTGCCACGGGAAGAAACCGTCGGGGCTGAGTCGCCATGGGTCCGAACCGATCCCGCTTTCACGCCGGTCGGGGCAGGCCGCCGACCGTTCGCCGCGATTTTCGCCGCGGGTGCCCGACGGTGGTTCCGATCCGGCACGCCTTGGGCGGCAGTGCGCCCGTTGACCAGGGTGAGCAAATCGGTGACCGCTTCCTTGAGCGCCTCGGTTTGCGCGCTCATTTCCTCGGCCGCGCTGGCGCTTTCCTCGGACCAGGCGAAGGCACCCAGCACGCCAGTCGATATCAAGGCGCGGGCGAGGAGGCGGAGGAAACGAAGCAATTTCATGGCAACAGCGTTGAGGGCAGATTTGCGGAAGCGGCCATTGAAGAAGATCGCGCGGCCGCCGGGTACTCTCGTCCCGCATGCAAATTATCGTCCCACTACGCGCGAACTTTAGCCGCCTCCGTCAATCTCTGCCTGGCCCGGGAAGCCCGCTTGCCCCAACGGCCGCAGCGGCCGCGAGGCGCAGGGGCACCTCACTGCCCGCCGCCCCGCGGGAAGTCAGAGCTTCGACACGCCGGCGCGGATCGCGTACTTGGTCAGGCCGGCGATGCTGAACAGCCCCAGTTTGGCCATGAGGTTGGCGCGGTGAGTCTCCACCGTCTTGGGGCTCACCTGCAGGGCAAAGGCTATTTCCTTCGTGCTCGCCCCGTCGGCGATCCAGCGGAGGACATCCGCTTCCCGTTCCGTCAGGGCGAGGGCTGTATTCGGTCCCACGCCGATCGCCCGCCGGTAATCCTGGGCCAGGAGGGCGGTCACCTGGGGGCAAAAATAGACCTCGCCCGCCATGATCGCCCGGATCGCGCCGACCAATTCCCGGGCCGCTCCGGTTTTAATCATGAATCCGGATACACCCGCCCGGAGCGCGGCGTGCACGGTCGGGACGTCGGCGGCCGCCGAAAGCATGAACGCCCGGGTCTCCGGACGAAGTTCCCGGATCCTTCCGGCGAGTTCGATGCCGTTGAGGCCGGGCAATTCGACGTCAATCACCGCTAGGTCCGGACTTACCGCCGAAAAGTGCCGCAGCGTCTCAATGCCGTCAGAGGCCTCTCCCACCACGGCAAAATCCGGCTCGCGCGCCAACATCAGGCGCAATCCCTCGCGCATGATCTGGTGGTCGTCGACGAGGTACAGGCGGATCTTGTGCAAAGGAAAATCTAGTCCGGGCTCGGAGGATCAGACGCTGGCGCCGAATCGAGTTCTGCACGCAGAACCGCGCGTAGATCGCTTGGAAGGAATGGTTTTCGGAGGAACCGAACGCGGGATAATCCCAATGCCGCCAAGTCAGCGCGATAGTGTTCGAGACCGCTGCAGGCAATGATCGGCAAATCGGGCAGGAGCCCGCGCATGCGGCGCACCAACTCGGGGCCATCCATGCCCGGCATCATCATGTCGAGAATCGCCCCCCGCAACACCCCACGATGCTTGTCCGCCAGGGAAAGCGCCTCCTCCCCGGCAGCTGCCACCAACACCTGATAGCCGTGATCGGTCAGCGAGCGACCCAGAATATTGCGAATACTGGCCTCGTCATCGACGACGAGCAGGGTTTCGCCGCGGCCCGCCAGGGCGACTGGTTCGTCGATAACATCCCGACCCGCTCCTTCGCCGGCCGCCGGGAAATACACTCGAAACTCACTGCCAACCCCCAAGCGACTCGAGACGGTGATGATACCGCCGAGGCTTTTCACGATGCCGATGGCGGTGGAGAGGCCCAGCCCTGAACCCTTGCCCTGCTCCTTGGTCGAGAAAAACGGATCAAAAATCCGAGCGAGGATCTCGTCCGGGATGCCCACGCCGGAATCAATCACGGCCAGCTCAATATGGCGGCCAGGTTTCACACCCGGATTGTGCCGGGCGAAATCTTCGTCCAAGTGCAAGTTGCGCGCCGAGATCGTGAGCTGACCACCCGCCGGCATCGCGTCCCGGGCATTGACCGCAAAGTTCAAGAGGACCTGGTAGATCTGCGTCGAGTAGCCGCGGATGGGCCAGAGGTCGCGCGGGACCTGGCCGCTGATGGTGAGACTGCGGGGAAAAGTCTCCCGCATCATGCGCAGGATCTCGCTCAGCACATGGCCCACGTCCATGCTATCGGACGGTACGTCCCCCCCGCGGCCGAACAACAACAATTGGCGCACGACGTCGGCGCCGCGACGGGCGGAGTCGCCGAGCAGGCGGAGGACTTCGCGATCGTCCGAGGTGACGGCGAGCGGCCGGAGCAACTCCACCGACATCATGATGGGTGAAAGTACGTTGTTGAGATCATGGGCCACTCCGCTGGCCAGTTCCCCCACGCTTTCCAGGCGCTGGGCGCGAAGGAAGAGGTCCTCGAGCCGCTTCTCCTCTGTGATATCGCTCGCGGTCAGCAGGATGGCATGGGGCGCGCCGTGCGGGTCGCACATCACCACTCCCTGGGCGCGGACGCGAATCGTCGCGCCGCTCTTCGTGCACTGTCGCAGTTCGCCGGACCATTCGCCACGATCCAACACGGTGGCGAGCGGCAATGACGGCATGGGGTGAGTCTCGTCATTCACCAGGGCGGAGAAGATCGACCCCTTGGCTTCTGCGGTCGTCCACCCGTAAATCACTTCGGCCCCATGGTTCCAGAACTTAACGCGGCCGGTGAGATCAATGACGATAATGGCGTCACGCGTGAATTCAATCAGCGCGGCCTGTTCGCTCACGCGGGCCTCGGCGGCCTTGTGCTGTCTGAGGTCAATGTCGATGCAGTACAGTTCGACCCCGCCCGCCGTATCGCGCAGCAGGACCCGACTCGAAAACACCACCACGGGACTGCCATCTTTCCGGCGCAGGACCGCTTCCACCGCCGGCATGGCCTCATCCCGCAGGATCCAACGGTCCACCGCGGCGATCACGTCGGCCTGCAGGTCGGGCGGGAGGATCAGGTCCTCCCACCGGCGGCCCATCGCTTCCTCCGCCGTGTAGCCATAGATGGCCGTACTGGCGGAGTTCCACAGCACGACCCGGCGTTCCCGATCGTAGCCCTGCACGGCGATATTGGGCACACTTTGCACCAACGAGCGAAAGCGCTGTTCGCTTCGCGCCAGAGCCGCTTGGGCCTCGCGCCGCAGCGTAATATCCTCCTTGACCCCGAGAAAATGCGTGATGCAGCGCTTCTCGTCGAAAACCGGCGAGATGCTCACGTCTTCGTAGTACAGCGAGCTGTCCTTGCGCCGGTTCCACAACTCACCGTGCCACTCCCTCCCGGCGTTGATCGTGGACCAGAGCTCCCGGTAAACACTCTCCGGCTGCACCCCTGACTTGAGCAGGCGCGGGTTTCTTCCCATCAACTCGTCAAGGGTGTAACCCGACGACTTAATGAATTGCGAATTGGCGTATTCGATGGCGCCGGACTTGTCCGTGATGACCACGGCCACCGGGCTCTGCTCCACGGCCCGGGAGAGCTTGCGCATTTCACTGTCGGCTTTCACCCGCTCGGTGACATCTTGATTCACTCCCCGAGAACCAAGGACGCGACCGGTGTCATCCCACACGGCAGAGATGCGCACGGCCAGGTGACGAATCGCCCCATCGCGGCGGCGGATCCGGTGCTCCAACGCCCATTCGGCAGCCGGGGGGACTGCCGCCCGTAACGCGGCCACCTGCGCTTCCACCATTTCCACCTCCTCCGGAAAGAGAAACTCCCGGGCATAGTCGGCCGCCTTCATCTGATATCCACCCTCGCGTTCGGCAGTAGTGGCGAACAAAGCGTAGAATCCGTCGTTGAACGTGAACCGACCGGTACCGAGATCGAACTCCCAGCTACCGGCCCGGGCCAGCCGCATGGCCATGACCAGCTGACTTTCACTGTGGCGCAGCGACGCCTCCGTCGCCTTCCGCCGGCTGATGTCATTTAACACGGAAAACGCGGCCCGTTCGCCTTCAAAGTCGACCAGGGTGGCGGATATTTCCACCCAATGCAGCCGGCCCAACTGGCTGCGCATGACCATCTCGCGACGGTCAATGCGGCCGAGCGCAAGCAACTCCTTGAGGTAGGATCCCCGCTCCGTCGGATCGGCCCAGAAATCGACGGCGTTGACGTCTTCCTGCTTTGCCCCGCCCATCGAGAAGAACTCGATCGCGCGTTGATTGACAAACAGAACGCGTCCGGTGCTCACCGATGTGACGGTGACGGGAAAGACCACGTTTTCCACGAGCAGGCGATAGCGTTCCTCGCTGGCGCGGAGCGCCGCGTCAGCCCGGCGGCGGTCCGTGATGTCCTCCCCGGAACTGAGCGTGCCAATCACCTGTCCGTCCGAACCGCGCACCAGGGCATGGCGCCAGGCAATCATTCGCTCCTGCCCAACGCGGTTCACCACCGCACTCTCCACTTGTTCGAGTTCACTCGATTCTCCTGCGATCAGCCGCTGCCATACCGTCCGGCTCCTTGCGCGCTCCTCCGCCGGCAGGCAGGATTCAAACCAATTCCGTCCCAGCAACTCCTGCCGCGCATAGCCGAGAGACTGGGCCCCCAGGTGATTGATCAGGTTGACCGTGCCATCGACCGAGAGGCCAAGCAGAATAACCCCGGCGACCTCGAGATAACTCTCGGCACGATCGTGCGCGAGGCGCAGCTGTTTTTCCGCCCGGGTTCGCGCCAGGATCTTCTGCAATTCGCCGGCAACCAATTGCAGCCGCGTCACATCCTCATCGCCATAATCGGATGCCTTGTTCCCGACGCCAAAAATGATGCGAACCTTGCCCCCTTCGAGCACCGGAAGGCTCATGAAACGCCGCACGGTGGAATGGCCGGAGGGCAGTCCCTTTTGGTGGGGTGAATGGGCAAAATCGTTATAGACCACGGGCCGCTGCTGGCGCACGCATTCCACCCAATTGCCTGCCTGGCTGATCGGATAATGCTGCTCAAAGGCCGCCGTGCAGTGCTGCTTCGCCTCATGGTTCCAGGTCGTGAGTGCAATGTGCTCCTGATCTTCGGTCACGCAGTGGAGGAAACCGATTTCGCTCTCCGTGAGACTGACGGCGATTTCGACGACGTGATCGTAGAGTTGCTGCTCCGACAGGGTCGCTGCCTGCGTATACAAATCGAGGAGCTGGCGCGCCTGTTCGGCGGCCTTGCGTCGCCGGGCCTCCTCCGCACGGCGCACCGCGATATCCGTCTGGGTGCCAAACATGACGAGGGGGCGCCCCGCGGGAGTGCGGGTCACGACCCGGCCGCGATCGAGAATCCACTTGTACGAGCCGTCCTTGCAGCGCAGGCGGTGCTCCGACTCGTAAGCCGCGGTTTCGCCGTCCAGACAGCGCTGCAAGACCGCCAGGGTGGCGGTGGCGTCCTCCGGATGGATGAGGGACTTCCACACGTCCACGTGCGCATCCAATTCGTCCGGTCCGTATCCCAGCATCGCTTTCCACGAGCTGGAATAAAAGGTTTCCGCCGTCTCCACATTCCACACCCACAAACCGTCACCGGTGGCCTCGAGGGCGACGCGCCAGCGACTCTCCGCCGACCGCCGCGCCTCCTCCGAGGTCAACTGCGCTCGGAGTGATGTACTGATCCACCGGTGCCCCAGGAACAACCCGACCAGGCCCAGCCCTCCGAGCAACAGGTGAATCCACGTCGTAACTCCAAGGTGACTTCGCAGGTTCGCCGACAACGGCGAGAGTGGCACGGACACACTGATGCCCCCCCGGATGTCACCGAGCTTGTATCCCTGGTTTTCGTGGCACTTGAGGCAGCTCTGTTCGGCGATCATCGGGCGCATCAGACGCAGAAATTCTTTGCCGCCGATGGTCGAAACGGCGCTGAGTTCCTTCACACCGCGCTCGAAGGCCTGCAGGGCCGTCCGCTCCCAGGGATCCGGGGAGTTTTCAGGCCGGATGGGGTTGAGGCTCGTGATGTGGCCATGTACGCCGCCCATCGTTCCGGACATTTCGAACACCTGCCGGGTCATGTAGGCCGGATTGACCAGGGTCAGGGCTTTTCCGTCGGTCGTCACGACATCCCGTTCCGGCAAATCCTTGAGGTACGGATTGGGGGGGGTCTGCGCGCTGGGAGGCACGTACACCCCACCGCGCTCCGCCACCCAACGCCGATAGAGGAGGTCTTTATCATAGCTGGCCCTGGCTTCGATCAGGGCGTGGGCCAGCAGCTGTTTTCGCTCGGAAGCGATATTCCAGACCAGCGAAATTCCTACCAGCGCCAACCAACCCAGGGTGATAAACAGAAAGAGGCGGTTGAGTCGCGGCGCGGAGTGGCTGCCTCGGACGGAGGGGTGCATGAGATCGCAGGAAGTGGGGGAGAAAGCGGGGAAGTGTCAGGATTTCAGTCCAAAAAAAACATCATGGAGTGAGCAAACGCAGAAGCCCTAATCCGATCCGCCGCCCACCTAGTATTACTACGTTAAGTAAAAGATTGCGTTTTCTGCGCCCTTTCCATGGACTTTCCGGCCATGGAATGGTCCGGTCCGCTTTTTCAGCGCAGCGCCAAGCATCTGAGCGATTTTCTTTCGCCGGTGGTGGCGGAACTT